>MKSO01000001.1 GCA_001897305.1 Candidatus Saccharibacteria bacterium 47-87
AGCGGCTCCATAGCTCGTAACTCCGCAGATGTAGGTATTAACCCTTCTATTACCAGCTTTGGCGATTCTCTCCAGCTCTACTACTACGACAAGTCTAATGGCAACTTACGTCATGCTTGGGCAGACTCCACCGGATGGCATTTTAAGGTTCCCAGTGGTACAATATTCTACTAGATGCGTTTTTACAAAACCACTCTTCAATGGCTAAAAAAGAATAAGCTCTGGGCCTTTTTTGCCGGCTTATTTCTGATTGCTCTATGGGAAGTACCCTACATTTTCGTTGGTAATCGTATTGAATGGGGTGACTTCAGTATGTTTATGCAAGGATACGAAGCTATTCGTATTACCGTTCTCCAGTACGGACAATTCCCATGGTTTAACCCCTGGATGGCAGCTGGAACACCCTTATATGCAAATCCGCAAATTGGCGTCTTCTCACTACAAACTCTGTTAGTTTTTATCTTTGGTACATCTGCAGGAATTAAGCTATCGGTTGCACTCTACACCCTTATTGGCTACTCGTCTATGTGTCTTCTCCTTCGCAGATATTTCAAAGCCGATTGGGTTATTACTGGGTTATTAAGTCTTGCCTGGGTCCTCAACTCTTTTTTCATCGCTCACATCCCCTCGCACTACACATTCATCTGGTATATGATAACACCACTGTTTATCTATTTAGCCTTAACTTTCGATCGTAAAAAATATGGCGGTCTACTTTTAGGTGGCGCTTTTGCTGCTATGGCACTTTCACAAGTACACAACCCTTTCTTCCACATATCTTTACTCACCGCCGTTATTATTCTTATACGCCTAGTACGTAACTATAAAAAACCCAAGGCTATACTATTACAACTCGTCGTTGCCGCTGGTACTTTTGTAATACTTGCAGGACACAGGGTGCTTTTCACAGCACAAAACGCGCTTGAATTTCCACGAATACTAGTTGATCAAGCAGCAACTATTACCCAGTCTGTTCTTGCGTTCATTGTTCCCTATCGGGTACCCCCCTACACTTTCATTGTTTACCCTAATACTCCTTTTGGCTGGCAAGAGATTACCGCCTATATCGGTATCGGCACGCTGGTTGCCTTTGCAATTGCTGTCATATGCACCGTTGCTATTACCAGTAAAAATAAGAAACTTCCACTCAAATTAACCGGTTTCCAACTGTCAATTATTATTATTGGGATTGTTGGAACATTCTTAATTGGACTAGGAGCAGTTTCTGATTTTGCCCCCTATAATGCACTTAAGCAGCTTCCTATTATAAGTGGGATGCGAGTGTCATCACGTTGGTTTATATTTACACTATTCGGAATCATCATTGCATTAGCAATTATATACAGTCGTTTACCGAAGAATATTGGTCGGACGTTAATTGTTATTTTTCTAGCATTTGGTGTTGGCGAACTCTATGTTGCGAATTTCGGATACCAAAAACATATTCTATCCCACATAACCATACCGTCTACACAACAAGCAAAAAGCTATCCCTTCGAATTATCAAGACAATTTGGTTCAACTCGTACCTTTGAAGACGGCACCCGCATCACAGAAGACGACGGTAATTTGCCTCATTTCTATCGAGAATACGAGGCAACTACCTATAATATTGGTACAATCCAGGCAAATGACTCATTTATTGACCTTAATACCATTGAGCATCCGCAATGTGGATACGAAGATGGCTGTTCGTTTGTATTATCCGGTAATGCTAGGGTTATATCTTGGTCGCCAAATAAGATAGTGCTGAAAAGAACATCACCAGGGGCTATCGCGCTTAATATGAATAATTCTCGCTACTTTGAAATAAATGGCAAAAGAGACGCTTCAATACGCGTTGTTGAAGCTTACAGGCGGTTTACTATTGACGATCCGTCGTCAACCATAACAATAGAAGCCGCACCATCCCTGTCTCCATTTACAGTGAAGGTTAAAGACCCGCACTCTTAGCTTACTCTATGAAATAATAGATCGTAATGTTTCGTACGACTGATCCCAGGTGTACGGTTGGTATTTCTGGGTCTTTTTCGTAATAGCCGCTAAATTATTGAGAGTTTCAGTTATCTTTTCAAGGAATTCATTCGCATCATACCCAGAAGCGTATCCAGCCATAGTCCCACCGGCCTCGGGAAGAGATGACCGTTTAGTAGTAATGCAGTATTTACCATAGGCAAACGATTCTCGCACCGGCAGCCCCCAGCCTTCGTAAATTGATGGATATACCGTAAATAAACAATTTTGGTATAGCCACTTTAGAGCCGTATCAGAAACACCAGATTTAAACACTATCGTGTCCTTTGTTTCATCGTCATGCTCTACCATAAAACGCATATTTTCGGTTAACCAGCCATTTCCACCAACTACAACAAGCTTAGGGAGGGTAACCCCTCTCTCACGAGCTAGTTTGTATACAGAGTAAAGAAGCTGATGGTTCTTGCGAACTTCAACCGTACCAACTGTTAATAAAAACTTTTCTTTATCTGAAACAAAATCGGGCTTTGTAGCTTCTGCTGTGATTTGAGGAGTATCGCCAAGTTGAATTCTTTTAATAGCAAGTTCTTTTTGAATGCCAATGTCTTTTGCAAAAAAACGTACATCCGCGGCCGTTGAATCGGAAATACATATTAACTCATCCGCACCACTGACAGCTTCAAATAGGAAATTACTAAACGGCTCAAACAGGCCATCACCAAATAAATGGCGTTGATAGACTGGTATTATATCGTGAATTAATTGAATATAACGAAACCCAACCTTCTGTTTTAATACCGAAAGAAGATCTACGTATTCAGGATAGTCCCACAATTTCCCAACAATAAGGACGGTATCCTGATCTGTTAATGTAACCGCTTTATACGATGAGGGTTGCACGTTCCTTACAAGCCTATGTTTTAACACCGCTGCGCCATGTTTAGCCTTTTGAGCACCTCGATACACCTTCTTGGCAACCTGTTTTAGCTTCTTTTTGCGATCTTGGGTTAACTGCTCCTGAAGGAATGGCGGTAAAGAACCAGAAACTCTTATGAGCTGCTGTTTAATACGGTCTTTTACGTCCATGTGTACCCCCTCTACTTGGGTGGGGTGAGTATCGTTCTCGTTAGAAAAAACATCTTCATATCTAATTTCTTTAATGTCCTTGTGGTACTGATTAAATCGCAGAAAGCGTACGTTTAGTGATTTATCTGATACTAATCGAGTGGCGTACTCGAAAACAACTCGCTGTACACCCGTAAAATGCCCCGACCATTCTTGTAGGTCTGTTAAGTCAAGCCAAACTGTACCATTACGCTTCATGCTATATTTCCTCCAACTTTTGACTCATCGGCTGTAGACATACACTCCATAAAACCGAATTAACATCTACTTTTGAATCTAATTTTGTCACGTTATTCTCTTCAAACGAGCGGCTAATACTGTCTTTAAACTTCTGCCGCGTGTCCGCCAAGAGTACTTGTGGAGCATCTTTAAATTCATCAAAAGACCTATAGGCTTTAGTGGTTGCTACCACTGGCTTACGGGACGCTATTGCTTCGGCTGTTTTAAGATTAGATCCACCCCCCTCTGTGATTGGGAGTAAAATGGTGTGAGCATACGAGAGAAGACCTTGTAGCCGCGGGTGACTTAGTCTTCCAACTGATATAAGTCGGCGAAGCGAAGTAAACTGCTGAGCATCCTGTCTATCTAGATTATCCATAATATTCGTACCGACATCTCCAGCAAGGACTATTGCTTGGTTCCTTTTTAAGAAACCTAGACCAAAACCAATCATTTCCTTGAAGCCTTGAATATTAGGTGGATGAGCAGAACCAATAAAGACCGCTATTTGCTCAATCCCCCTCTGTGCAAAATAAGCTCGCCAGTATTCTATATCTTTCTCTTGTGCATTCAAAGGAAAAACACCGTTGCGAGCCAGGGTATAAGATTTCGCGCCCATCGCCACGAGTGATTCGCCATCAGCCTTAGTTACCGCAAATACGGCACTTGCTTTTGATGCAAGATCATACTCAGCACTCTTTATGTCCTCAATCATTTGAGCTATATCTTCACGTTTATACCCTAAGCCATCGAGTAATTCTTTTTTCATGCTCCACTCAATATTATGTGAGCTATAAGTGATCTGAGGACTGTACGATAAATCTTTAATGGCGTCCTTAAGCCCTATCCAACAAAACATTTGCTCAATTTGAATAATATCAGGGTGTAATTGCTCTATATACGCAATAACTCGTGCACGCAATTCTTTATCAGTGGCAATTGCTTTGCCAATTAAGTAGTCGCTTGTATCAGGGGCGTACCGAGTTGCCTGGGCTAGATCCCCCCTTACAGCAATATCTGTAGGTTCATAACCTGCAGGATGATGGTAGCGTGAGAAAACCGCAACATGTGAAACACTTTTAAAGTGCTTTTTATATTCTTCAAGAATAGCTTTAACGCGCAGTGGCCCACCCGTCAAAGCACCCTTAATAGGATACGTACTCATTAACAAGACTTTTTTACTACTTTTCATATGCGCTCCTTACAAAATCAAGCACAGACTCCATAGTCTTTTGTACCGATTCACTTTGAGCGTACTGTTCAAGTGTAAAATCATAATTACCAATGTTTAGAATAGGAATGTCTTTTTTCATTCTTGCAAGCGTATCTCTCACTACCTTATCTGTTTTATCGGTTGTAATAACTGCTCGAGCCAAAGATAGAATTAATGGCGCTCCGTAAAGTGATTCTGCTTCCATGAGCTTATGAGCATCACTCTCGGCCCGAGCAATCTCTTGGTTAACAATGCCAATTTCATTAAACACATTGTAAATCGTATTGTCGGTGAACCCTGATATAGAGACAACTGCCCCATCAATAGCGCGTGCTTGTAGTTCTATTTGAGGATAGTTGGTACCTTCAGACAAGAACAATAGAGCTGGTTGTGTTGAGTAGAACTTTTCCGTGTCACCCGCATCATAGGTTTGAACGATAGATCGAATATAATCAACACCTCGTGCATCGTACCGTACTGTCTGTAGACCGGGGTCTATAAATCCCTCAACTGCAATTGAATGTCTTTTACAAAAAGCTGCAAATGCTTGTGCAAAATAGCCTTCGTACTGGTTTACGAGTGGATCGGGGCTAAAAATAGCCAAACGCTCTATACCCGGCTCCTGGAGTGTTGGTATGTATGTCATCTCGATCAGCTCTTGAAACTGACTCGCTGTTACCCTCCAGGTATACTTATCATTAATAATGGCGTATGCTTTCTTTTTATTTTCAAAGTCTTCACCTGAAAGCGCCGCCAAAAGAGCATCACGAATAGAAAATACGTCTTTCGGATTAAAGGTATAAAGGGCGTCTGTTCCATTGCTAATCTCAGAAAAGACAGGAATATCCGAACATGCAACTGGTTTTCCAAGTGTAATTGCGTTCATTAGCGGCAGACCTAGACCTTCTGCTAATGACGGCATAAGTACCGTATCCGCACACATATATAAAGCTTGTATAGTTCGGTGGTCGACATTACCCGTAAACTGTATATCATCAACGTACAATCTTAGCTCGTCTTTTTCAAAAGACTCATATCGTGATGTTGCAATTAGGTTAAAGTGTGTACTAAGGTCCCGTCGTAACACCCCAGCCGCTTGGACTGCGCGTAGATTATTTTTATGATGCATATGGCCACCACCTGTTGGCAAAAGAACATACGGATGGGTAATACCTAGTTGAGCGACTATTTCTTCAGCCTCTTGGCTATCCAAGATAAATCGTTCACCAGCCCCATTTGCCACTGCTATCTTTGCCGCATCCACCCCTAGTAGTCGAGTTAGTTCATTTTTTGTGTTGTAGGAATTTGCAAGAATCTTATCAACCTCGTAAATAGTATGAAAACGTTCAAAATATACATTACCAGGAAAGATGTTCTTTAAATATTCCCACATCACAATAGGGATAAGGTCATGGAAAAACAGGATTGTAGTTGCATTATTTGGAACAACTGCGAAATAGTCAAACAAAAAAAGGGCGGGTATAAAATAAACAGCTTCTTCATTTTTATGTGTGTTTCGTTCTATAAACGATTCAAGTTGTTGTTTTGCTTTTATTTCAAGCCCGGTATTAGGAATATCTAGCGGTACCTGTTTGACATCGATACCTTTCAAAGCTGACCCCATTCGCTCTATGTGTGCTGAGGTCATAGATATATTAGGGTTGATAATAACCGTCACTCTAGCATCATATTCTGCAATGTAGCTTCGCACTATTTCTAAGGTAAGAATACCCATACCCCTCTCAAGAGCACCGGTTTGGAATATTTGCCCATCTATATAAATATGTTTCTTTTTTTGAGTCATCGAGACAGCCTCCGACGCACCACCCGAACGCCCTCGTTAAATAATAGCTTCGGCACTTTTATACCTAACAATGACAGCTTATTTATAACCCGTATATGTTTAGGAGGACGATACGATGACTGCTCATAGTATGATAGTGATGATTTCTTATAGTATTCACCACTTTGAATTATTACACGATCGATAACATCATCAATAGATGTAGCTGGCTTTATAGTTCCCTCAGGACTATGGACCACCTTGTCCGCGTCAGATTTGCCCGCAAGATAGATCAGTTCCTGAAGGGCATGCTTAGCATTTTCTTTAAAAGAAATAATGCTAGGCGCGTGACGTTCTTGACTTGTGTAATTGGTTCTTTTAGCGTTCTGCTCATCAAGCCATACAAAGTTACGTAGATCAGACTCGATTATATCGCCGTCACCTATTTCTAATACATTACTAGTTTTAGGCCCCTTTTGGTATATAGTGTACTGGTCATAGATATGTGTTTTTTCATATCCAGATATAGTATTTCCGATACCTTTAAGCACAATAATTCGAGGAGTGTGACTTTTTAAAACATCAATTATCGTAGTGTAGTAAGAGCTGTCGTTATCGCCTACTGATACTACATCCACGGTCAGCTTATGTTGATTAGTAAGCCATTCTTTAAAATCTTTAATTGATGAAAAAAACTCTGCATTGTTTTTTCTATCGAATTCCACCATTTTATTAACAGGACCATCAGGGTTAACGTGCACCCCCTTCCATCCATTAATAAAAAGATTTTTTGTCAAAGAGTGCGTAAACGGAAGGTTACTTCCAACCTCAATATACGTTCCATTATAGTTCTTTGGAAATAGGTTCTTAATAGCAATATCGACACCAAATGGTGTATATGACACTTTTTTAGTGTGTATTACGGAGTGTATCATTATCTCTCTTTAGTTTATCGTATCTTGGCAGATCTTGCCACCTCTATTAGCGACGTTGCTGCTGCGTTTGGTCGCACAATTAAATGAGCCGTTTGAGGGCTTACCGTATAACCTTTCATTGAAAGTAAAGATGAATCATTCCTTTTTTCTACAAGCTTAATCTGTTTTACCACTTCCCGTAGAGCGGCTGCGTTTGATATATAAGCATCTGTTTCACAAGAAGCCGCTTCTAACACAGGAACACCATATCCTTCGTAAAGTGACGGCATAATAATGGCAGATGCTCTCGAATAAAAGGCGGCGAGATCATTATCCTCAACATACCCATTTGGACGCAGAATGTAGGTATTTTCTTTATTAATACTATCAATTAGCAGAAGTATTTCTTCGTTACGCCATCCACCACCCCCAACGATAATAAGTGGGTGAGCTCGTTTCCATACGTCAGAATAATTACTGTATGCTCTCAACATCACATCGAGCCCTTTGCGAGGCTCTAAGTTTCCCACATACAATAAGAAATCTTCAATTGTTATACCGTACTTTTTTAATACTTTTTTTGATTCAATGTGAGGTTTTTTGGAAAAGAGAGATTTATCAACAGAGTTGGGAATAATAGAGACTTGCTTACGCTTTCCAAAAATATCTTCAATTTCCTTTTTTGAAAATTCAGATACCGTCGCTATTTCCGTCGCTCTTCGATACCATCGTTTGTAAAAAGTCCTTAAAAAAAACAGATTCTTTTTTTCAATCGTTTCAGGCATTCGTATAAAGGCCATGTCGTGAAAACAAGTTAATGAGCGTGAGTCTTTCGTTAGTGGCCAGTTTTCATAATTGCCAAAAAAATAAAAACCCTTCCCTACTGTTTTATCTATCTTCGGAGCTAAGCCAAATATATCAAGAAGCTGCATAGTGCGATGACGGTAAGGCAATTCTTTGATTTCTAAATCAGGGTAACGACCCTGTAGTAAACTTGCTTTTCCTTTAGGCACCACAAGGATGGTTTTATGGTTCAATTCTTGTAAACCATGTACGATATTTTGAACATAGTGCCCAATACCGCTCATTTTTTTTGGTAAAAGTGGTAAAGCATCTATATAGAGCGGGTTCATTTATTTAATCGTAAAGTCAATATTAGGTGTAATTGGGTAGGGTGTTCTTGCCTCTTTGAAAACAACAAACTGTGCAGCGTCTTCCCACCAATCATATATAGTTGTATCTGGGTGAATAACAGTGGCGTCGATACCATACGTTCCGTCGTTGAATACATTTGGAAAACGCCAAGCAAATTTTACGGTTTGGCCTTTTTTCAATGGAGGTAAATCAACTTTTAAGATTTTTGAATTACTTCCCATTATTTGACCGCCGGTTGCATTCCTAATAGAGAACCCTATGACATATTCATCTGATGCTAGGTCTTGGTTAGCAACAATCTCACCCTCAATATCAATATACTGGTCTTCCTTGTATTCAGTCTTTTGAGCGCTAACTGTTTTAACTTTTACAATACCGTTACCCCAACGATCAGGCTGCTCTTCTTTGGGGTTAATTTCCTTAGATTGCTCTTTCATGAACATTTTAGTGTATTTATCTGCAACTGTGTTAACGTCACCTTCAGCGACGACCTTGCTTTTTTCGATCATAATGGCACGATCGCAATATTCACGAATAGCGCCCATATCATGACTTACAAAAACAACGGTCTTTTTATCTTTTTTAAGTTTTCTAAAATGGTTATAACACTTTCGCTGAAAAGCAGCATCGCCTACAGCTAATACCTCGTCTACTAGAAGAATATCCGCTTCAGCACGAGTCGCAACCGAAAAAGCCAGGCGAACTTGCATACCTGAAGAGTAATTTTTCAGCTTCTGATCCATAAACTTCTCAAGTTCGGCGAACTTAACGATCTCATCGTACATACTATCGACTTGTTTTGTCGTAAAGCCCAAAAGAGCACCATTTAAATAAACATTTTCTCGGCCTGTGAGCTCTGGATTAAAACCAACTCCTAGCTCAATAAATGGTACAAGCCTACCATCGCGCTGCACAGAACCCTTACTCGGTGCATAAATTTCGGCGAGTATCTTTAAAAGTGTACTTTTTCCACTTCCATTTCGTCCAACAATCCCAAAAAATTCACCCTTTTTAATATCAAAATTAATATTACTTAGAGCATGTTGCGTTTCCCCTGGCTGCCGACTTTTTTTCTTTAGTATATTAAGTGCTGCTGACTTAATAGAGTTACTTTTATCGTGGGGAAGATAAAAGTCTTTATATACGTGGTCAACTTTAATGGCGGTTGTATCATCAGCCGTTTTATTCATTACACATTCTCCGCAAAATAAGGTGACTGCTTTTTAAAGTACCAAGCACCTAATAATAGAACTACTACCGACAGAACAACAGGTATTAAAGCGATCACCCAGTTACCGCTTATAGATAAGAGCGTATCAGCCTCACCACTGACCATTGCTTGTCGGACGTTTTGAATAACCTGCGCAACAGGGTTTAAAAGAAGAAGTTCAGCGAATTCCCGACCCCTACTTAGCAGCATAGTTATAGGATAGATAACAATGGAAGCATAGAACAATCCTTGCATAACAATTTCCCATATGTAGTTTATGTCTCTCAACTTCACAAATAAAGCACTCATAAAGAACGCCAATCCAAGCGCAAAAGCTGTTAACTCAAGGATATACACTGGTGCCAATAGCATCTCAAATCGAAATTCTACACCCGATACAAGCATAAAGATAATAACAACCACCAGGTTAATAAGGAAGTTGATACCAGCAGATATTGTACTTGCGAGTACGATAATATACTTTGGAAAGTTAATTTTTCGCATAATATCACCGCGACTTACCACTGCAACTACTCCATTGTTTGTGACCTCGGCAAAAAAGTTCCAAATAACTATACCTAGTAACAATTGTACAGGCCAATGCGGCACCCCATCACCAACACGAAGGAAGTATACAAATACAACATACATGATCAAGAAAAGGAAAAGTGGTTTCATTAACGACCAGAGGTATCCCAATGCAGACCCTTGATACCGTAGTTTAAACTCAGTAATAACAAGTTGCCTCAGCAAGATAAGAGAGTATCGGTATTTAGATAGAAGATTTTTGTACATAGTAATTACCTTAATTATAGCAGAGATAGTTTACAACCCTTCATGTTTTTACAAACACCCAATGGTATACTGTAAACAATGAAGACTATATCCGTTCTTATCCCCGCCTACAACGAAGAGCCCGTCCTCGAAAAGCTTTTCACCCGGCTTGCAAACCTTGCCAACGAGGTAAAAGAGTACGACTTCGAATTTCTATTCGTTAATGACGGGAGTAAAGATAATACCCTGGGTATTATTAAAGATTTTGCCGAAAAAGATAGCCGAGTAAGTTATATTAATTTATCACGAAACTTTGGGAAAGAGATTGGTATGATCGCCGGCCTTGATTACGTACAAGGTGACGCAACCGTTATTATTGATGCCGACCTTCAAGACCCGCCAGAACTCATACCAGAAATGATCAAGCTCTGGGAGGAAGGCTACGATGACGTCTATGCGAAGCGTCGCAGCCGCGAAGGCGAGTCATGGCTTAAAAAGTACACCTCAAAAATGTATTACCGTACCCTTCAAAAAATTACTCACATACCCATTCAAGAGGATACCGGTGACTTTCGACTTCTGGACAAACGGGTTGTTGAAGCGATTCGTCAATTCCGAGACACGCAGCGTAACGCCAAGGCTATTTTTAGCTGGGTTGGTTTTCATAAGAAAGAAATCCTTTACGACCGCGATGAACGTGCGGCTGGTATGACAAAATGGAGTTATCCAAAACTCGTAAACCTCGCCATTGACGGCATTACTTCGTTTACTACTGCACCATTACGTATTTCAACCTACGTTGGGGCTGGTGTTTCAATACTAGCTTTTCTCTATCTTCTCTTTTTAGTTATCCGTACAACATTCTTCGGAACTGATCTTGCCGGGTATCCTTCAATGATGGCGGTCATTCTGTTTCTTGGGGGTGTACAGCTATTGTTCCTTGGTATAATTGGGGAGTATGTTGGCCGTATCTTTAACGAAACAAAACAACGTCCACTGTATTTAATAGAGGAATATCATAATGGAAAAACTCCTAAAAAAACACGGTCAAAAAATTAGATTTGCAATTGTTGGTGGGGCAAACACTGCCCTCGACTTCGCAATTCTATTTATCCTTACCTTCTCGGGTATGAACCAGATTGTCGCTAACTACTTCTCTACTGGCATCTCTCTTATATTTAGCTTTTTTGCTAATAAATCGTTCACCTTCAAGCACAAGAGTGGTAACGCAAAAAAGCAGTTTATCGCCTTCCTTGTCATTACTCTGATCGGTCTTTGGGTGATCCAACCTTTGATTATTTGGATCAGCACTTCGAGTCTCGCCCCCTATATCCATAACGAAGCTATTAACTTATTTATTGCCAAGCTTATCGCAACGGTAGCCTCGCTTATTTGGAATTACCTTCTCTACTCTCGTTTAGTATTTAAGAAACCAGAAAGCGAAAAATAGTGGCACACATTGCCATTGATGCGCGTATTATAAACTCTAGTACTGGCCGCTATGTCGAGCGCCTTGTTACCTATTTACAAGACGTGGATACAAAAAATAACTACACGATTCTTGTTCGCCAAAAAGATGAAACCTACTGGAAACCCCGCAATGCAAACTTTTCGGTTAAAGTTGCTGACTTCGACAACTACTCTTTTAACGAACAGATTGGCTTTCATCGCTTTCTAAAAAAGCTTAACGCTGACCTGGTGCACTTTTGTATGCCTCAGCAACCCCTTGGATACAAGGGTAAGAAGGTTACTACTTTTCACGACCTTACACTCCTCAAAACCTATAACTCGGACAAAAACTGGTTCGTTTTTCATGCCAAACAAAAGGTAGGTCGGTATGTGTTTCGACGGGTAGCTAACGAAAACAATCATATTATTGCTATCAGTCAGTTTACAAAACAGGAGCTTCAAGCCTTCACTCCCATTAACGATGAGAAAATATCGGTTATATACGAAGCCTCCGACGTCTCTGCTATTACCCCCAAACACTACAAGCTACCATTTAAAAAGTATCTGTTGTACGTTGGACAACAGTCTGACTATAAAAACATTAAACGGCTTGGCGATGCCCACCAACTACTGTTGGCAAAATACCCTGACCTCGGCCTTGTATTAGTAGGAAAAAAGAATGCGTCAGCACTAGCAAATGAAACGTATTTCAATGAACGAGGCTATAAAAATATCCTCTTTACCGACTTTGTTGAAGATAATCAGTTAAGTTGGCTTTACACACACGCAAGCGCGTATACTTTTCCCTCTCTTATGGAGGGGTTTGGGCTACCTGGCCTTGAAGCGATGGGGTATGGCGTGCCTGTAGTTAGTAGTAATGCCACCTGCCTGCCCGAAGTATACGGGCCAGCCGCACACTATTTTAACCCCCTCGATACAAGTGATATAGCTGAGGCGATTGACCAAGTTTTAAGCGACGATAAGCTTCGTATTCGCCTTGCTAAAGCCGGCTTTAAACAGATCAAGAAATATTCTTGGAAGAAACAGGCTCAAGAAACGTATAAGGTGTATATGAAAGTTTTAGGCTCTTAATTTAAGAACTTGCCTGGGCAATGGTAATACGGCGCTCAACACCATCACCTTCCGAAAAGGTTCGAATATCAGAATACTCAGCCGCCACTTGGTGAACAATTCGACGATCAGCCGCATTTAGCGTCTCAACATGAGAGGTGCCCGTTTTACGTACTTCTTCAATCCAACCGCGAGCTTTTTCCGCTAAACGATCTGCTCGTTGTCTCTTATAGTCGGCAATGTCTAAGTTTACTCGTGTAATCGCCGCGTCTTTATTACGAAGAACTGTTGATACGAGAAATTGTAGGCTGCGAAGCGTTTCAGCACCGCGACCGATAAGAAGACTGTTCACTTCCGACGAAGAAACCGATAATTCCAAGATATCATCTTGTACTACACCCGTTACCTCAACGTTAACACCGAAAAAACTTAATAAGTCAGCCACGTATTGACGTGCAAATACTACTGATTCTTCAACGTTCATGCATCCTCCTTTTTACGAGGAGTGTCTTTTGCAGTAATACGCGTAATAGTTGTTTTCGTTTTCGAGGGTGTCGCCACCTCTGCTTCACGAGCTTCGCGAGCTCGTGCTTTGGCGGTGGCCTTTTTACCAGATTTCTTAATCGCCTGGTCGGCAAGCGTATCCATCTCTTCAGCGTCACGTTTTAATAGGTAGTGTTGCTGAACGGCTGCAAACAGGTTTGACGTTACGTAGTACAGCGCAAGTGCCCCCGGAAGACTGAGCATAATAAAGAACATGAAGAGGGGAAGGATTTTAATCATCTTACTCGTCATGACGGCATTTAGTTCAGCCTGGTCTGGTTGCTTGCCCTCACCAGCTTCTGCTAGTACATCGCGTAGTCGTTTTGTACTACTTGTTGGAGAAGTTTGTTTTGAAATAATATACTGAGAAAGTGCTGCTACACCCGCCAAAATAACCAAAAACCAATCAACACCAGTAGCTGAAAAAGCGTGATGAGTGAGGTCTATAAAACCAAGAAACATTTGGTTGAACTGGTCTGGGTGAGCAATCAAGTTTTTCACTGCCTCAAGGTTTGTCATAAACCCGTAGGTAAACTTTTCAATATTTTCACGGTGAGTGGTGAATATTTGAATCACTTGAAAAAGGGCGATGAAAATTGGAAGCTGAATAAGCAAAATAAGAATAGATCGGAACGGTTTTACCTCGTGCTTCTTATAAAGCTCGAGCATTTGCATACTCTCTAGCTGTCGATTACCTTTGGTTGCTTTTTTAATGCGAGCAAGCTCTGGTTGGAGTTTGCGCATCGCCTTTACTTGATGGAGTTGCTTTACCACTAGCGGCCACATAGCAAAACGGACAATAACCGTAAAGATAATAACGGCTACACCAAAGTCAGCGTAGGGGACAATGCTGTAAATAAAAAGCAGCAGGTTAAAAATAGGTTGAACAATTAAAACTTCAAAGATGTTCATTACAGCCTCTCGTGTGTTTACTAGAGAATAGTATATCAGTTTTCGACCGGTATATACAGGGTGGCTTTATGAAAAAGCTGGTCGAGTTGATCCGTTATCTGGCTGTATGGCATTGTACGAATTTCAGCCGAGGTACAAATAATAACTATGTCGTATGTTTCAGTAAGTCTATCTGTATGGGTACGCAGGTATTCGTAAAGGCGACGGCGAATACGATTACGCCCAACAGCTGATTTAATTACCTTCTTACTTACAACAACCGAAAAGCGAGGGTGTGAACGATGACTATTAGGTACATATTTAATAGTAAAGCACTGTGAGCGCACCGCTTTTCCCTTAGAGTACACGTAGCGTAAGCTATTGTGCCCATGAAATCGAAATACAGATGAAATCATTTCTTCTATTATAGCCACAAGGAGACAAAAACTAAAAAATCACCCCGTATGAGGTGATTTTTTTAAGTAAGACGTTGTCTAAACAGTTAAACGTGCGCGTCCTTTAAGACGGCGACGCTTTAGAACCTGACGTCCAGTCTTAGACGAAACACGTGCGCGGAACCCGTGGGTACGAGCACGGTGACGAGTGTGTGGTTGGTGCGTTCGTTTTGGCATATCTTGGTTATTATACCTTACTCACCCCTTTAAATCAATCATAAGTACTTGCTTTTTGAATAAATAGTGCCGTGGTATATAAAAACTATCCCCTCTTTCTGTTCTTTTTTCCACAGGTTAACAGGGGTAGTTGTTAAATGTGGATAACTAGACCCCTATACACGGGTGGCGATACTTATTTTATTTATAACCCCTTTATGGTTGTGGAAAACTCTCACTCTATCGTATAGTAGAAGTAATAGATTCAATCAAACAATATTGAGGGGAAGATGCAGAAAGATTTGCATGCAATCTGGCAAGGTATATTAGGTGAAGTCGAACTTACTCTTTCGACTGGTAACTACACTGTGTTTTGGTCTAAAACAAAGCCGCTCTCTTTCGATGGTAATGAGATGGTGTTTGAAGTACCTAATATTTACGTACAGAAAAACCTTCAAACAAAATTTGATAAACAAATCAGAGATCTATTAGCCAAGAACGAACTCTCCCCTGCAACTTTGACATACATTGTTGCATCCACTAATAAAAAACCTCGCATTAGTCGTGAGACAACCGCAACAAGCTTACCGCTAATGGAGGCTTCGTCTATAGCCAGTCCAGCGGCGGCGTCTGTGGGATATAAAGCCACACCTTCCCCACTAAGCGCTCGAGGAAACCTTAACCCTCGCTATACTTTTGATAATTTTATTGTTGGTTCTAGTAACGATCTCGCCTATTCTGCAAGTCAGGCTGTTGCCGCTAACCCAGGTGTAAAATATAACCCTATTTATTTCTACGGGGGTGTTGGTTTAGGTAAAACTCACCTCATGCAGGCTATTGGTAATGAAATTCTTAAAAATACCCCTGACAGCCGGGTACTATATGTTAGTTCAGAAACTTTCGTGAACGAATTCCTTGATTATATTCGCTTTAAGAAAAAAGGTTTCTCCGATAAGTACCGTAATGTTGACGTGTTAATTGTTGATGACATGCAATTTATTGCAAATAAAGAAAAGACTCAGGAAGAATTTTTCCATACTTTTAATTTCCTTCATCAGAATAATAAACAAATCATTATCTCAAGTGATAAGCCACCAAAGAGTATCCCAACCCTTACCGAACGTCTCCGTAGCCGTTTCGAAATGGGGATGAGTATTGATATTCAGATGCCTGACTTTGAAACCCGTTGTGCCATCATTAACGCAAAAGCAGGTATTTCTGGCGTTACTCTTAACAGTGAGACGGTTGAATTTTTGGCTAATAACATTAAGACGAATATTCGTGAGTTAGAGGGGGCACTAAACCAACTCTTAGCTTACGCAGAATTGCACCATATCGAACCAGATGTCACTACTGCCGAAGGACTACTTGGTAATGTCCGAATTTCTCGACCACAACACTTAACGAGTAAGCAAATTATTGATAAAACCGCTCGGCACTTCCAATTAAGGGTCGAGGAGATATGCGGCAGTCAACGGGATAAACATATTGTCGTACCCCGCCAGATTGCTATGTACTTATTACGAAGCGAGCTTCATTTGAGCTTTCCTAAAATCGCCGGTGAATTAGGCCGTAAGGATCACACGACCGCTATACACTCAGTTGAAAAGATTGAAAAAGCCATAAAGCTCGACTATATGATTCGCGAACAAGTAAATGCTATTCGGGAGCGTCTTTATGCGTAATACTTCCCTATTCACAGCCTGGGTAAAAAATGTGTACAGCTTGTGTGTTGATAGTGCTGTAAGTAGTGCACATCTATACACAGGTACTTATTTTGACCAATACAGTACCTATGAAAAGCGTGTACAACCAGCCTTTTTCACCCATTCTTTAGACAGTTTTGCACCACGTATATACACACCCATTTTTGCTTATTTACCCCTGTTACATAGTGGGTTATTCACAGTATACACATACCCTACTATTAACAAGGTGAAAGAAATATAAAGAAAGGACTCATAATAACAATGGAACTCTCAATTACACAAGAAAACTTTGCTAGAGCCCTTTCATCTGTTGGACGAGTAGCTAGTTCAAAGACACAATTACCTATACTAAGTAACATTCTTCTTAGAACAGATGGTAA
Organism: Candidatus Saccharibacteria bacterium 47-87; assembly: GCA_001897305.1. Taxonomy (GTDB): domain Bacteria; phylum Patescibacteriota; class Saccharimonadia; order Saccharimonadales; family Saccharimonadaceae; genus Microsaccharimonas. The sequence continues at coordinate 17,022 of MKSO01000001.1, forward strand.
TCGCTTACTTGTTGCCGCAACCAACTTAGAGATTGCTACAACGCAGTATATAGGTGCAAAAATTGTAAAACCTGGTTCAATTACTGTTCCAGCCCGTCTTATTTCAGAATTTGTCTCTAGTCTTCCTAAATCTACTATTGAACTAAAAGTTGTGGGAGAAAATATCCACATTAGTAGTGGAAAATATAAATCTATTATCAATGGGGTGGTAGCTGATGAATTCCCTGAACTCCCTACAATTAACGAGAATAACTCAGTAAGCTATTCAATAAACACTGAAGAATTTAAGCAAGCCGTTTCGCAGACAGTTATTACTGCAAGCTCAGATTCTACCCGCCCTGTACTTACCGGTGTCTATTGGCACTCACACGAAGGTTGGATTTACCTTGCGGCCACAGATGGCTACCGCTTATCGGAACGCCGACTTGTTGAAACTAAGAGTGAAGTAGCAGCTATTATCCCTACACAAACCCTTCAAGAAGTATTGCGAACAATTGTGGATGACTCAGAGACTATAGATGTACTATTCGATGAAAGCCAAGTTCGTTTCCGTATTAATGATGCGGAAGTAATTAGTCGCCTCATTGATGGTAATTTCCCTGACTATCGCCAACTCATTCCTGCTCAGTCTGATATTACCGCGACAATGAATAAAACCGAATTCACCCGCGTAACAAAGATAGCCGGTTTATTTGCCCGTGAATCAGGTGGAAGTGTGACAGTAACAATCGATAGTGATAAAAAAAGTGTCTCACTCCACTCTATTGCATCTGAATTAGGTGAAAACACTTCTGAGCTTGAGGCTGAAATTGTCGGTGACGGCCAAGTAACGCTCAATTCACGATACTTAACCGAGGCACTTGGAGTAATTGATGCCGAGACAATTTCATTCAGCTTTAGTGGTAAACTCTCGCCTGTTATTTTGCAATCTACTGCTAAAGATACGAATTACTATCACGTTATTATGCCCCTTAAAAGCTAAAAGGGAAATATATGACCGCGGTCAAACGACTCAAAGTAGCCCATATTCGCTCTCACGACGAGTATAGACTAGACCTTTCCCCGGAAGTAACGATTATTACCGGTGCTAATGGTAGTGGAAAGACGAGTTTGCTTGAAGCGGTATATATAAGCCTGCAAGGCGGTTCTTTTAGAGGGAGTGATGGCGATATCCTTCAAAAAGAAAGCCCTTGGTGGCGTATTGACGTTACATTAGATGATGACCAAGAGCGTGTTATTAAATTTGACCCAACCAAAACTACTAGTCGTAAGCAGTTTACAATCGATAATAAAACAACTGCTCGTATACCGGCTAAATTAAAACATCCAGTAGTATTATTTGAGCCTGAAGACCTGCGCTTGCTTCACGGCTCCCCTGCTCGTCGTCGCCAATTTATCGATCGCTTTATTACCCAATTAAATCCTCTTTACGGCACTTCACTGCGTAAATACGAACGAGCTCTTAAACAACGCAATAACCTACTCAAAAGCGCTCATATAAGTGATGACCAGCTCTTTGCGTGGAATGTCGCCTTGGCTGAACACGGTAGCTATATTATTGAGCAGCGCATCGCTTTTATTGAACAAATAAACCAGAATCTGGCTGAACTTTACAGGTCTATTGCTGGTACGCACGATGACGTATCAATTCATTACTCACACACCTATATTGGCGATATTAAGCAAAAGTTATTAAATGACCTCCATCTTCATCTTGAACGTGACCGTTATCTTGGGAGTACTTCCGTTGGTCCTCACCGACACGATGTGTTGTTTGAAATTAACACCTCCCCTGCCCTATCTGTTGCCTCTCGTGGTGAAGCACGTACAATCGTGTTAGCTTTGAAGTTTTTGGAAGTCGATATTATTGAACAACTTACCGATAAAACACCTATTATCCTACTCGACGACGTCTTCTCTGAATTAGATGCCAGTCGTCAGCAATTACTTACCAGCCAATTAAAAGGCCACCAAATTATTATTACTTCCGCAACAAGCCATGCGGGTGAACACTTACGCCACGTTAAGCTTTAACGGCCACCGTAGTGATATTCAATAGTATAATCGTCGGGGTTGAAGCCAAGTGAACGGATTTTTTCTAGAGCTTTTATTTTACCCGTGCCCTCCTGGTCGTAATAAACAACCGAGATGCCCTTAAGATCGTTTGTTTTTGCGGCAATAATATAATCTGAAGTATTAAGCGGTAGGTACGCTTGAAGAACAGGTTTTGTATTAATCTGATCAGAGAATGATAAACACTCCCCTGTATTACATGTAACTGATATATCACCATTAATAACACCATTATCTATTGTTTGAAGTTTTATTTTCCACGATACATCGCTATTATTTAGCTTAACTATAAATTCAGAAAACCAAGACGTCGATGAGTAGGTATATGAACCATCGGCAATAGTCGCATGGTAGACACTTTCGCTCGGGTCTTTAATAAATCTATAAAGGTAATTACCCAGATTGCCGAATGAGTCTGAAGAGATGTGATCTGTGTATTTAGAATAGTTATCAATAACAACCGTTTCTTTTGATTTTTGAGTTCCCGGCCCCTTATTTACGACTAATGCAACAACAATGAGGGTGACACATAGTGCTATAAAAACAACTGTAGAGAGAATAATTATTTTTCTGGTTCGTGTATCCATACTAGTTACCTATAAATTTAGCCATCTTTTTTGCCATTTCTCCAGCAATAGAGCTATCCTTTGGCGTCGCCATATTATTATATACGTAGCCATTATGGCTATTCTTGAATGCTTCAAACGAAGGGAATTGATACACAGCTACGCGATGACCTGAATTATAAGTAAACTCTTTTGTGGAGCCAGGTACACTCCCGCTCCAGTTTGTTTCAAGACTTATAAGTGAGCCGTCCGTCCCGACTCCGACAATTGTTCCTGTGTGGCCAGGTTCGCCCGATATACTACCATCTCCAAATGACCATATTGAGAATGGCTGAATGTTAGATCCATCAGGTTTTGCGTTTGCGTAAACATCGAAATTAATAGCGGTTAATGTATTCGCAACATTAACACCATCCGGTATACCAGGTACTGCAAATGGTTGCGGTGCGGTTGTAACGGCCATCCAAGCCGCACCGGCCGTACAATACCCACTATCCCAATCACAATAAAAGCCGCTTTTTATAGAGTCACCACCACAGTAAATAGTACTCCAGTCGTCAGATAACTTCTTTGCCACAATCACTGCTTGATCCCAACTTAGTCCACCACCACTCACGCCACACCTAGAACTAGTGCTACCACTCGCCCCGCCGCTATATTTCTCTAAGAAACCCTTAGCATTGTCGATACGATGAGTGAGCACTCCATGTCCAGGAATACGATCTGCCTCAGTAGGAACATCACCCGACCTTTCTATGAGTGCGTGAAATACCATAGTTGAGCCATTTCCAGCCTGTGACTCTGACCTATTGTTGTTGAAAGATCCCCAGAAACTCGCTTTAGTGGTATCCCCCTCTACGGTTGTCTCGGCATTTACCTGTTCTTGCCAAGTCATTGCCCCGTACTCACCATCCCACAAGTAGTTTAATTGGAATAATAGAGCGGCATCATTATCGGATAGGTTTACTCCAGCGGCTGCAGCGGCACTCTCGAGTTTAGTTCGTCGATCATACGACCACTGAATAATCCCAAGACCAACCCCATTACTCTCAACCGCAGAGGCTCTAAAACCACTTTCGGCTTCAATATTCCCCATCGTCCCAGCGGCTGCTACTGGTGTTAAACCCCGGGCTGTGAAATAATTCCAGGCTTTCTCTTCGTTATCGGCGCCAGTTAATGAAGTAGGTGCTGGGCCGGTTAAGTTACCACCAGCAGCAGAACAGACTGACCCACTACAGGGGTCATAAAAGAAGACGTCATTATTACTATAGAAATCTTTATCACACTTTTTAGCATAAGTATCTTGGGTGCTAGTAAGAGGAATAGAGGAAATGATAAAAACAAGGCTAAAAATAGCTACAACAAAGGGTTTAATAGTCATTTTTATGGTGTGCTTCATCTCTACTCCTATTGTCCACTTGCCGACCAGTGCCATGGCTCAACCTCGTAATTATAAAAACCATATTGAGCTGCATTTGCCTGTAACCATTTATAAGCTTTATATTGAGCACCACCGATTCGACTACATTCCGACTCTGCATTTGCGGCTGATCCCCATCCGGTTACACTATCGGCGCCAGCGCGACAGATGGTATCTTCACCAACCACCCCAATATCCGCTGCAACCCCTGTGGTGTGTTGAGATACATACCCATTACTAAATTCTAAACGTAACCCGTCTTTCAGTTCAAGGTTGACACCCTCACTGCGAGCAGTATCCATCATATTCATAATATTCGTTGAAACAACCGATGCTAATAAACTACTTCCGTTTTTGTGATCACCAGTGTAGTAAGGGATTTGACAGGTTCGTATTATTGCGCCTGTTGCAGGGCTATTGTTACTATCGGCTGTGATTGTAAACGCACCATTAGCTTCAGGTGTTCTGGCATCGCAGGCGTACTTTGAGTAGTCAACTCCTGGTGCTAATGTCCAGCCATTCTTTGCACTTATTGCTCCATCGGGAGCACTGGTTGAGGGTGTGGTACTAGCGGCTTTATCTTCGTCGTCGTTGCCGCTTAGCATATTTTCAATTTGGTGATCCATGTAATAAATACGCTGAGCTGCGCTTTGTTGGGCGCTACGATCACCCTCAACAGTTACGGTTGAAGAATTAGACTTATCATTCTTTGACTTATCTTTATCATCATTCGCAGCACAGTTCGAACCTTCATTTCCACATGTCGAGACGGTATCAGCTACAGTGGTGCTCGAAGACTCTACTGTACAGCCACTTATTGTCTCGAGGTCAGCATCTGCGCATTCTGATATTGTCGTGGAGAGCTCGGAATTTTTACCTAGCCCAAAGTTATCAAGGAGTGCATTTGGTTCGTAGGCTTCACCGGTGTTTGGGTCTACTTGATCAGAAACAAGGTCGTACGCCGTATCTGGAGCCATATCTAAATATTCGGCAGGCATGCCAACCGCAGGTGTCCCAGCAATAGTTACTGCAATATCGTCATCAATACCTAACATAGAGGCGTACCCATATTTAGCTTCAACTGGATCAATATCTGCTGATACTGAATTACCCAGCATACTAAATGGTGAACTAAGAATTGATCCTATAGTTTTAAGGCTAGATGATATCATATTAGTTGAACCGGCTGTACTGATAGCAAGTTTAGACACTATACTTCCAAGGAAAGTGTATTGGCTTGATGTATCAAACGGACTGAGCGTGGCTATATCCTCTTCTTTATACTCATTATTAACGTCATCCATTGCAACCTTAAAGCCCTTTACTTGGCTTTTCTTTAACACAGCACCACCGCCACCAAGCGCCGTTAGTGAGAATGCTGCGAATAAGCCAACACCAAGTGCATCTCCAAGCTCGATACCCTGTGCGTCGCCATATATATCGCCCAATGCATTTACTGCAAGGTCGTAAGCGCCGTTACCTATCGCATCGACTACACCCGTCTGTTCAAGTAGATTCATAAGTCCATCGATGGCACCGAAGGTAATCGCAACCTTACCAACTGCCTGAAGAGCCTTTAGTGCCGCTGCGCCGATACCACCACTGGCCGCGCCGATTGCAGCGGTGATACCTGCGGATGCTATAGCTGCTTGTGGGCTATTAATGAGGTTACACGTTTCTTTTGTGCTAGCATTTAACTTCGAAGCTCCCTGTATAAAATCTGTACTATACATTGAATATCCGGGAATATACTTGCTTGGTTTAAGTATAGAACCTGTACCGGCGCCGATTGCGGCGAGTAATATTGGTGAATCAAGTGCTGATTTCGTATCTTCTGCACCATCAACCTTATATTCATCCGTTAGAGATTTACCAAGAGCCGATACTTGTTCTGGCTTAGCGTCACCACTTCGTATCATTCCTCCAGCCGAGAGTATGAAGCCACTCGCTAATCCCACGGCTTGTGCTAATTGGATAGCTCGCTGAGTACCAGCAACAAAGGTTGGGATTCCAATCATCATACATGCTCCAGATCCAATAGCAAGGATAGGATCTCCACCAGTCTTTTTTACCTTATCGGCACTCCGCTTTAATAATAGACGAACCCTATCTTTAAAAGTTTTCTTGACAGCTCCTTCTGATGTATCAGCCGCACCAACTTTTGTCGCTTCCGAAACCTTTTCTTTAACGTTGCTTTCTTTGAAGTCAGTATCAGCAGCTTTACCACCATCCTTCTTCATCCCCCACTTATCCATAATGCCCTTAATAAAGCGACCAGAATATGACAGATAACGCATATTATAGGCGGTCTTAAATAACTTTCTGAAAGCTGGGTTAGACTTATATTCGTTTACAAACTCGGATGCTGGTATGATTTTTTCGGTTGAGCCATTTGTAAATTTGTAATGGGTTGGATTTTCGGTCATATATCCGGTTCCCTTAATATCGACCGGATCCCCGCTTGCATTCACAGCTACGATTCCTTTGCCATCTTTAGCCATAGACTGTAGCATAATTTTCGGCATCTTTTTGTCGCGGCAAAGTGACAGCTTTGTATCGCAAGGCCCAGAGTCACTCATCTTAAGCTTAAGCTTCGCAATAAGACGCCGCTCCAGCATGGTGCCGCGACTATCGTTTTCGGCAGTTGCCCCTTGCTCGAGGCTTGGTATGAGCATCGTTGGCAGCCATCCGCCAAGAAGAAAGATGATAATTCCAATAATTCCACCAACCCCGAGTATTGGGGATGACCGCTTAAGGTTAGCAACCGAAAGAAATTTAATTTTTGGCTTAGAACTTTCTGGAGTAGTGTTATCCTGCCAAGGGGTAGCCGGGGATCCTTCTGACTCTGCTTTTCGAGCTTTCTCTATGTTTTTATCTTCTTCTGAGCTATCGGCATTTTCCTGAAAGTTTCGCTCAAAATCATCCATATTAATCGTGCCGCGCTGCTCGGAACCTAAAAGCTGGTCAGCGGCTTGCTGACTGCGGTTTAACTCTTCGTCCTGCTTCTGATCACCAGGTGTAAAAGTGGAAGTGGGCATATATACCTTCCATTATACCCCTAAAGGGGCCTTTTAGACCCCTGTTCCTGCTTGTTGAGATAAAGCTTGGGGATTAGTGTTAATGAGTTGAGTTTCAGTTGGTGACGCCTGAATTTGAATATGCACATGGCTTTGCCCAGCAAAGAATAATCCTTGCCCAATTGGGAAGTTAGCGAGACGCTTCTTCTCCTCTTCGGTGAGCTTGAATACGTCAGACAATACATCGACAGCACTTGAAGACTGTTTCAAAAGAAGCTGCATGGACGTGTTTGATACAATTGCCCGCCCCATCTTACTACTCATGAAGTCTTCAACATCTTGCGTGATAGTAGTCAGCCCAAGGTAATATTTACGCGCACGCTTAGCAAGGCTAAACAAGAAGTTTGCCGAGTCGTCGTATTTCATCAGTTGCCAGGCCTCATCCACGATAAGCATGCGCTTTTTTTGTTCGGTGCGGGTAATATTCCAAATGTGGCTCAATACAATATACATGGCAACCGGGCGAAGCTCATCTTCGAGGTCGCGAATATTAAACACGACCATTGGGTTGTTGATATCAATATTTGATTGCTGACTAAAAATACCGGCAAATGTACCCGTAGTGTATTTACGCAGGCGCTGCGCAAGTGAAGGGCCGCTCCCACCCATATGCACGAGCGTGTCGTAAAGGTCAGCGATGGTTGGTGGTGGTGAGTTGTGTGTGAGGGGGTCGCTGGTAATGCCAACGCGAGCATAGGTATCAATAAGCGCTTGGTCAAGGTCGGCCTCTTCAACGGGAGTAAGGGCGGCGACCTGTTGCCCTGTGGCGGCTACCTGGGTTCCACCCAACATTAACCTAAATAGTCCGTGGAGTGTCACAAGGTTAGCGCGCAGGGCGTCGTCTGCTTCCTCGGTGTCGATGACGCGCGGAAGATCAAATGGATTAATACGCGTTTGCGAATTAAGACTTAGGCGAATATAGGCCCCACCTACTGCGTCGGCTAATTTCTGGTATTCATTTTCTGGGTCGATGATGATAACTTCCGTGCCGGTCATCATACTGCGTAGCGCCTCGAGCTTCACAGTAAATGACTTACCTGCACCGGACTTTGCAAATACCGCCATATTAGCGTTCTCAAGTTTAAAGCGGTCGAAAATAACCAAGCCGTTGTTGTGCATGTTGATACCATACAAAATGCCTTGGTTGTCGGTAAGGTCAGCACTGGTGAATGGGAAGCTGGTACTAATAGCACCCGTATTCATATTGCGGCGAATTTGAAGTTGGTCGGACATTTGCGGAATGGAACTATTAAGTCCTTGCTCTTGTTGTGATGAAGCAACCTTACTAAATACCATTTGCTGGCCAAAGATTGTTTCTACTTTTTGTTGCACAAAGTTAAGTTCATCCATGCTGTCTGCCCACAAGGTTACATACAGACCAAAACGGAAGAAACGCTCGGCACCAACCTGAATTTGGTCACGCAGTTCCTCGGCGTCGTTAATAGCTGCCTCAAGGGCTGGGTCACGAACACGTCCCTTCTCACTGTTAATAGCCGCCGAGGCTTCGAGTTGAGTCACTTTTTTACGAAGGTTATTGAGGACTACCTGACTTTCAACTGGGTATATGTACATACTAATATCGAGTACCTCATCGATATTCACAAGTGGACTAAGCCAACCAGTGTAGATAGAACGAGGATAGCCATATACGTATATCGTTCGGCCATATTTTGTGCCAAGCCTAAAATATGAAGCATGAATTTCAATACTACTTGGGGCAATAAGGTCACGAAGTGTAGAAACACCTTTAAGGAATGCCTGCTCAACTTCAGCCTGCTCGCGTGCGCGCTGCTCGGCGGCAATATCGACGGCGGATTTTTGCTTCGCCATTATTGCAGCCCTCCAGTGGGAGCTGGCCCTGGTGCTTTTTTAACAAAAGTAGTTGCTAGGTTGTCAAAATCGCCCAATGGCTGACGCAGTGCAGTATCGGGGTTGTAGTAGTTATAGTACAGCTCCCCTAGTGATTTAGTGTCAAGCTGAACACACTGCACGCCGATCTGGAAAAGCCCAGCCATCACCGAATCAACTCGGTTTTTAATTTCATCTTTGGCTTTTTGGTAGGTCGAGGCGTCAATATGGGTAATATTGTTTTGAGGACGAGCAAAGAGCTTACCGAAGAAACCCTTCCCCTGCTCTAATAGTTTGGCTGCGTCTCCGTTGGGGAAATAGGGAATAACAATGTAAAAAGATTTCTCCATAATGTTCGCCTCTTGTGATAGGGCATCAATAAAGCTGATGTAATCGTCCATAAGAACACCAAGAAGCATATTATCTTGTGAGCGTCGGGTATCAACGAGCTTGTCGATATATGGACCGATATCAACGCGTTGTGAACGAACCAGGATTTGCACTGGGAAATTCAACGAGTTTAGGAAGTTTTGGTAACTATACTCTACCCCCTCCCTTTCGCGGTCGCTCATAAGGTCGAAATTGATTGATTTACAAGCTACTACAGCTCTGAATGTACCATCATTCATAATAACCATACTGTCGCGCAGCTCTGATAGCTGTAACGTGCTTTGGGTTGAACTGGTGTTTTTTGGTGTTGGCTTGACGTTGGGATCGGCACTCCCAAGAGGGCCTGCAGTTTGAGGCATGACCTGAGGGGCTGGTTGGCCGGGTGCTTGCATGGCTTGACCTGGAACAGAATAAGCCTGTTGCTGAGCAGGCTGAGGAACACCCGGTTGGGGTTGATTATACGGAGAATTATTAGGCGGCATACCCTCTGAAAATCCCACTCCTTTAGGCGATACTATCTATCAAATTATCGAAGCGAAATGACCACTTCACCAGATTCCTCTTCGGCCTTCTTCTTTAAGCGGTTGGCCTCGTGAGCAATCGTTTCGATAGATAAATCGGCGTTGTTTGCAAGGTTAATTATACCAGCAGAGGGTACAGAATCGCTAGTGGTTGTAGTAGTTTCTTTTGTTTCAGTAGGCACGGGAGTATCAATCTCCGCCTGATGAGCCGTATCGTTAAGGGGTTGAATGACGCTTTGCTGGAACTCTGGGTATGGATTAAAGTGTGGCTGTGGCGCAAGTTGCTGGGCCATTTGTGTTAGGAGCGGATCCTCGGCGGTTGGTTGTGTTACCGTTTGTACCGGCGCAGCGGGCTGGGCAAAGGCCGCAGGTGTAGTAACTTGGGGCTCGGGTTGTGTGGGTACTACTTGCTGTGCAGGAGTTACAGGTACCACCACGGGTACCGGTGCTGGTACTTGTGTCGCTTGTAGCATCCTTTGGCGGGCTTCTTCATGCATTCTCTCGGTACTTTGTGACATCATTTGGTCGAAGTTTTGGGCAATTGAGGTTGAAGTATCAAGGATATCGGTGGCCCCTTGTGCCTCAAGGTAAGCGTCGTTGTTCATAGCAGTACCTACCCCACCAGCCACACCTCTAATAGCCCAGCCTTGAGTGTCAACGATATTGGCGAGGTAATTCAAGCGTTGAGCGGCTTCGTTTTGTGATAAATCTTTTGTTCGCTTCACCTCGATTGTTTTTGGAGCGGTAATTTCAATAAGAGTCTCTACGCCCTCACCGTCCCATATACGACGGTGGGGTTTTAAGTAAAATGAGACGATAGCTGCTAGATATATTTCCATTGGCTGATCTTTGCGTAGGGGTAAAGCCAAGGCGCCGAAGAAAATAATAATAGGTAGTGGAATAATGGCTAGCCCAATAAACAACTGAGCAAGCCCCCAAGCTATTAAAATGAACCCAGCCACAATAATTAGGTAGATGAATTGACGAAAGCTAAACGGACCGATGAGTTTATCATCTGCTTCGACATCTTGAGGGACTTTATAGGTTGCCATAAATTAAGTATATCAGTCTAGTTATGGGTGTCTTGATATGTTTATTATACTTGGGCTATTCTTGCCGATTTTCTTATTGAGTACTTCATCGGAAAGAGCGTCCTGGGCATTTGATATAGTTTGTGCTCTTTCACTTGCGCTAACGTTTGCAAGCTGGTCATGTATAAATGAAAGCTCGTCTTTGTCTCCAGTTGCAATTTTTTCTGCTGAGTATGCTCCAGCTTTAATCGCCTCTTGTGCAAGCGTTTCGGTGTTAACCGCCTTACCTTCTCTTATTGCACCCAGTGCCGCCCCACCAACGTAGCCCGGTCTATTAGATGATGAAGCAAGTGAATCTGCTAAGTGTGCTCGAATTGAGGTGTCTGATGAATTCCCGACAGTGTCAATAAGTGAGCGTGTGCTGTTGTGATCACCTGTTTGGATGATCGAACTGATGGCCGCTTTCTGAGTGGCCGTATCTGATTTTATTGTCTTTCCGTTATGTAAAACAGAACCACCTTTTGCAAGTTGAGTCATTTGATCTAAAGATAGGCCCAGTTTGTCTATAGTAGCCTTGGCTGCTGTAACTTCTTCAGCTTCTATTTTTGCATTAATACGCTCACCTAACCTGCTTTGCTCTGTACCAAACTTACCCGTTCTGTCGTTGAGTCGACTATTGAGTGCTGAACTGGCGTTACGCCCCCAGTTAAGGGGGTTTCTGTTTGAGCCTTTATAGGTACCACCTAATATCTGGGCACGTCTGATCTTCGCTTGCTGACCCCTAAATTGTTGTAATTGACCAAGCTTGGATGTATCTTTAACCTTACCCCCAATGCGGCCAGTTGCTTTGGAGCTAAGATTTGAAATCTTAGCTCCAATACTCCCAGCGGCACTTAAAGAACCCTTCAAGAGACTAGGTACGACAAACAAAGGGAGAGCTGCCACGCCAACGGCAACAATTTGCATCATTACATTATCTCCAGAAGCGTCTTTTATAACATTAGCAGCGAGTGTTGATGCGCCAAATACCACAGCAATGATTGGGAATACCATAAGCAGAGCGAAATACATCTTATACCACTTCTTAAACCATTGTTCGGTATTTGGTAGAAGAAACGCCACAAATGCTAGCGGAGAAATAATGGTAAGTAATACGATAAGCGCCGTACGGGCTACTAGAATAAGTACGATAAGAATCAAAGCAAGTAGTACAGCAAGTAGTACGGGCATCGTTACGGCCATAGCAACACCAATAGCACCCGCAACAACACTCGCAACTAAAACTGCAATACCAAGCCCATTTGAACTTGCATCTCCTTTGCCTGAAATATCTCCTGCAATTTGAACGTAAGAGTTGCTCAGAAGACTATTGAGTGAATATCCAAGAATATTACTAAGGTCTACCGCTATTTGACATATAAAGAACGATACGTTCACTAGTATTGCCGCAATCACCAACCTTGGTAGCATTTTCTTTACGCCATAGTTTGTAACACCCTGTCCTGTTAGCTGTGAAAATATAATAATAAGAAAAGCAATAACAAATGCTACGTTTGCAATATTACGCATTGTTGACCAAGCTGCTCTAATAGCACTATTGCTAAGTACGTCACTCTTCGTCTCTAGAAAAGTCTCCGATAGAAAAGAAAAGGCATTGTCTGCAACGCTCCCTAGGAAGTTCATAACTGGGCAAACCAACCAACCAATACCCTCTACCCCACAGGACGTTGTTGGCTCGGCTGTAGTTGGTGTCGGGGTAGCAGCTTCTTCGGCTTTATCTCCCGCTGCGGTAACGGAGGCGGCGATATTGGTGAGACTTACGCCCTTTGCCTCGAGTAGTGTTACTACTGCGTCCTTAGTTACACCGTTGCCGATCTTTGAGGACATACAGGTTGCAAACCCAGTTTTCATGGTTTTCTCGTACTCTTCGGGCGATGCTGATGCTGTATTTACATTTGCGGTACTTGTTCTCTTTCCCCAACATTCGTACACCAAATTTTTCCATCCGGCTTCACCACACGAAGATTGCACCTCTACTCCACCAACGCCACTCGGACAATTATAAGCAACCCATTTGTTCTTGAGTGGATCAAGGGTATCGCCAAATTGAGAGTACAATTCAGTAGCCTCCGCGCTAGCACCAGCTTGTTCAACGGCATTTTTGCCGCTCCATCCCTTAATATCTATAGTACTAGTTGTGGTTCCATCAACACATCTGGGTCGAGAATCGCTACTTACATTCTGTTTTGTTAACTTAGCGGTGCCGCCCGATAAAACTATTTTATTTGTTCCATCGTGACAAACGGAAGCGGCGGCTTGTCCACCGCCGGTTTTAATTTGTGGGCCATTGTACGTAATACCCCCGTCGGTACTGGTGTAGCTGTAGGTTACGCCAGATTTGTCGCAATCTGGACTCACGTACTCAATCTTTGTGGAGTCTATATAGCGATAACAAGAGCTCGCCGCATTTGCTGGCTTTGTTATAGAGGTAGCTAGAAAAACGGAAGCAATTAGTGCAAGAAAAAGCAAACCTACGAAATGACGAACTTTTATATGACGAATAAAATAAGGCATAATCTGATCAAATTATGCCTTATTTGTGCAGATAAATAAAGGTTATGCTTAACCTAAGTTGTATGGAGCGTCTGCACGACTAGGGTCTAGAACTTGGGGTGCTTGCCTGCCAAATGCTACGACGTCATCACTGCCCGCTATAAGATTATAGAGGCCAACTATTCTGAAGTCGTTTTGTTTGGTCCATTCGTATGTAATAACTGGATATGACGTGTCGCCGAATATGTCCTTCCCTTGAAACTCAACAGAAGCTTCGTTGTAGGTGCCATTTGACCACACAGTACCAGAGGTCTCACGTGTGATATGGTCTAGATCTCCAAGTATTGGAATTGATGGCGTAGTCGCTCCATCGAAAAGCTCAGACAAGATAGTGTGTGCATCGTGTGTAGTATTACCCGATGTATCGAGTCGTTGAGATGTCATACATGTAAGCATATCTTTTGCAATTTGAACGTATTGAGGATTAGACTTGTCGGTATATAGTTTGTATACAAGATTTAACCGATTCATAACAAAGTCATTAATCTTTTGTCCATCCCAAAGTTCCATTACTTCACGACGCTCAATAGGGGCTATACCGTTTGCAACGAACGTTTGCTCACACGCATATTCTTTAGTATCTGGGTCAGTATATGCGTCATTTGGGTTAACGGGGACTTTCTTGTTCTCCCAGTTGTCAAATAATGCGGTGTCAACGATAACGTTTGATGTTTGTGCCTCAGGAGTCTTTAATGGTGTACTATCAGGGGTTGGCGCGACGGCTTCAGGAGTTGTGCTTGGTGCCACAGACGCCTCACTTGTTGCTTTAGGGTCGGTTTTTGGAGGTTCATTATCTTTATTATCAGCTGCAACCTTTACTCCCACTAACGTACCACCTACAGCTAATGCAAGTCCTGCAACACCTGCAATGATACCGTTACGTACACGGTTACTTTTTGGTGCACTTTCACCATTGGTTTTTGGTTCTGTAACAGGAGGGATAATTGGTGGTTCGGCTACTTTAGAATCTACAACATCGTCGATTGACGGCATGTTCTCGGGAAGGGTCGCTGGACTATGAGGAATGTTATCGAGTTGAATATCTTCGAAAGCGCGAAGAGGGGTCTCACTAAATTCTGTAGGCGGAGTTTCGCGCATCGGCTTGTCGACATTACCACTATGGCCTGCTGTTACTTCAGGTGCTTGAGAATTTTGTGGTGTTGGGTACTCTTTGTCCATGTGTATAGGTTCCTTGGTGTATGACCTTATATAAATACTTGTACGTGAGCTATTAAATGTCCGTTTGAACTATATATACCACAAAAGTATTAAAAAGTAAAGAGCTTATGTAATAGACAAGGTTAATTACAAAGCTTCCACCCCTATCAATAACTTATTTACTGTTTTATGTAACCTAAAAAGTCTCAACAGACTAATGGTAAGTAAAGTTAACTTCAATGTTATTAAGAACCCTATTAATGTTATAGGTGCTAAAAATATTCTTTAGCTCGTCGGGGGTTATGCTTAGACCAAGTTTTGAGACAATCTCCGCTTCACTAGGGTACTCATCACTTCCCTCCTCTGACTGTTGAATTGATTCAGAGAGCCTGCTACTAAAACCATGTTGTTTGATGGTGGTTAACAGTTTTTCAGCTACCTCGCCTTCATCTGTAATTTCAGTAGATTGGCGTTTATCAATTCGATATAAGTTTATATCTTTTACTTTCCCTGTTACCTCGTCATATTCAAAAGAGTCTTCGTACGTAAAGCAAAAAGAGGAACGAGTTATATCTTCTTGCAAATTACTACGAATTGCTTTACTGACTACAAGAAATAGCACAAGAAGATGGGACTTTTTTATGGCATCATCCTCGTTTATCTGAAGTGTAATTGATTGTTGAATTATACCGAATGCATCCATGTTGGCTGGCTTATATAAAATAGGATGATACTCTCGGTCGGATTGAACTAGCTTTTCAGAAGATGCCTGTTCTTTCCAGGGGGTAATTTGATATGCGTTAAGCGTTTTTAAAACCTCCGATTCATCAAGCGCGGCGATATCAACACGGTTTTCGGCCATAATTTGTAAAAGGGCACCATTGATCGTATTGTTATTGAACTGGGGCCGAAGCTTATTTAGATTTTTAAAAAAGGATACGGCTGGTGAGGTGTAGGTCTCAATCTTAATGTATATGTATCCCTCGTAATACGAACGCGCATCGAGGTGGTAGTCAACATATGAAAAGAGGTGTTTGGCGCGTGCTTGCTCGGTAATAAAGTCGCAAAAAATATGCTCGTAAAGGTGGCCTACTTCGATGTTTGGGGCCGCTTTTGTATAAATAAGCTGCATGGTATTAGAATAACATTCTCTCTAGAAGTGATGTAGCCCCCATCGCCGAAACCGGCGATGGGGGCCTGTGCCGGGCGTTACCAGCCCCGGCGGCCGTGGTTGTTCTTGCCCTTGGTGTCGTGGGTCTTGCGGCTGTTGCCGCCGCTCCCCGACTGCCTCTTCGACTTCGGTGCGCCGAGGTTGGCCACCGCGTCGGTGAAGCTGTAGGGCTTGGAACCCGACTTCTTGTTCCCGTAGGGAGTGAAGTTCGGCTTTTTGTTCTGGCCCATTTTGGCCACATCCTTCCGGAAGGCAACAAATGGTGTTGCAACCACCTCTCGGCAAGAGCCTCGATTAAACAAATAATAGCATCTATTGGAAATAAGTCAATATGGGCAGTTTACACACAAGAACATAACCTCATAATTACCTAGAAAACAAACTTGCATTCTCTTTAAAAAGCTTGTACGCTATAGACAATATGAAGATAAAACAAACAATACAGAACATTGCTGTGGTGGTAGGTATCTTATTGTTGCCGATTGTTACGGTTTTACCGACTACACCAACACAGGCTGCGACTTGTGGGGGTGTACAGACGGCTATTATTAGTTGTGGCGGGAGTAAGGATGCGAAGAAGGCTGAAGATACTGGTCTTTGGGGTATTCTTCTTCTTGTTATAGGTATTCTGACTGCCGGCGTTGGTGTCCTAGCCCTCGCTGGTATCGTATACGGTGCTATCCTCTGGACTTCAGCCGGCGGTAGCCCCGAGCAAATTAAAAAGGCCCGTACAGTATTTACTAACGTAGTTATTGGGGTGGTAGCCTTTGGTGGTATGTACGTACTGCTTAATTTCCTGGTTCCAGGAGGGGTATTTAACTAGTATGAAGAAGATCTTTCAGACCCTACTGACAGGCGGTTTGTTTATTTTCGCTATTGCGGCACCTGTTATGGCCCTTACAACACCACAAACAGCCAGTGCTGCTGTAACTAACTGTGAAGCACGTTTCATGGGTGTTCCACCGTGGTATCGTGGGCTTACTAAAGAAAATCCTCCGACTTGTGACCTTAAAACTCCTGACGAAGTGGGTGGTATTGGTAATTACATTTGGAAGATCGTTCTTAATGGCATAGAAATGGCGATCGTTATTTCCGCTTACATTGCAGTCTTCTTTATAATGTACGGCGGTTTCTTGTTTATAACTGGTGGTGATAAGCCGGCCCAGGTAGAAAAGGCTCGCAAGACAATCCTCGATGCTGTCATTGGGTTGGTTATTGCCATGGCTGCGGTCGCGATTATTAACTTAATCTTTAGGATTATCTAGCATATGAAACAGTTTTTCATTCAGTTTGCGCAAAAAGTTGATGCTGGGAGCGTAGGTATTCCAACCGGTTCTGGCGACACACTTCTTCATAATGGGTTGAATCTGGTATATTTTTTAGCAGGTCTGGTGTCTGTTATTGTTATTATCGTCGCGGGCATTATGTATACCACTTCAAGTGGCGACGCTAGTAGGGTTACTCGTGCGAAGAACCTGCTCACCTACTCTATTGTTGGGTTAGTGGTGGTACTGTCGGCGTTTGTTATTACTAATTTCGTTATAGGGAGTTTTAAGTAAATGAATAAAATAAAAGTAGCTCTTGTAGCCTTTGCGATGATTGTATTTGGTGGGGCGGCGTTGCTTCCAGTAACTACTGTAGGCGCATTAGACCCTCTCGCGGGTGCCTGTGCTAGTGACCCTAATGCAGAGATATGTAAAGCAAGTGGAAAGGCCGATAAACCAGATACGCTTATTAAAACACTTGTTAACACCTTACTATTCGTTGTTGGCTTGTTGTCGGTGGTGATGATTATTTTTGCAGGTATTTTATATACCACCTCGGCTGGTGATGCCAGTAAGGTGACGCGTGCAAAGAACACCCTTACTTATTCAATTGTAGGACTGTTATTGGCGTTTCTCGCATTTGCAATTGTTAACTGGGTGCTTAAATTGTTTTAATAAAGTTGTCCCAGGGGTTAACAAAACGTTAAAAATCTGCTATAACTAACCTAGATTTCAAAGAAAGGAATAAATGAAAATGAAATTATTAACGAAAAAGAAGCTGACACTATTTGTAGCTGCCTTTGCTTTAGCGGTAACAGCACTATTTGTACCAGTAGTGACAGCTAATGCTGCATGTGATCAAAATGACCTTAGCGCACAAAGTGGTATCGACTGTGCTCAAGGTAAAGGCACCCCAACTACCCTATTTGGTGCTGGTTCAATCTTTACTACAGTAGTAAACGTACTCCTCTTCATTATTGGTGCGATCTGTGTGATCATGCTTATCTGGGGCGGTATTCGTTACACTACTTCTGCTGGTAACTCGGCAAACGTTACAGCTGCTAAGAACACCATTATGTACGCAATCATCGGTTTGGTGATCGCCTTCCTAGCCTTCGCGATCGTGAATTGGGTACTTGGTGCAATTACACCTTCTGGTACTGCGTAAGACGAAGCCTTTCTTTATAAAAACCTCGCTTGCTATGCGAGGTTTTTATTTTGTCTACTGGTTGTGTGCCAATTAAAAAACACCCCCACGGCGAGGGTGTTTTAAAGGTTGCTCAAGATACTATTGAATTTGAATCTTCTTAGCTTGCTCTTGCTTGATCTTATTGAAGCTGATGGTAAGAACACCGTCCTTTAGTACTGCTTCAACTTCGTCTTCCTTAACGCTTACAGGTAGTGCAAGTGTACGGCTGAATTCACCCCAGTAACATTCTTGGATGTGCCAGTTGGTTGCAGCACTGTCGTCACCGCTACTTAGCGTACCGCTGATAGTAAGAATACCGTCGCTAATGCTAACGTCGAGATCTTCTTTGTTTACGCCTGCTGTACGAGCCTTTACGACAAGCTTGTCGTCAGTTTCGTATACGTCAACAGCGAGTTGACCCAAGAATTCTTCTTGGCTGTCGTCCCAGCTGTCGTCGCTCGCAGGTGCGACTGTGTCGGTTGGTGTCGTTAGGTCGTCGTCGCTCAGGAAAGCTGCTGCCAGCTCGTCTTCAATGAGCAAATCCTCGTTTGGTTTTCGGGCCATGATATCCTCCACTTTTCTCTAGGCTCATTTGACAAATAGTCCTTCGTATTATACCGAGCATGTACGGTATAATCAACTAAATGGGTGGTAAAAACGTAAAAAATACAATAGTTGAGCGGGTTCTGCAAATAGTGGCCCCACACCTCTGTTTTGGATGCGGTAAAATAGGTGCTGTTTTATGCCATGATTGTAAATATAACATCATTGACGAGCCGTTTTGGGGCTGTATTGTGTGCGGAAAGCCCAAAAGAGAGGGTGTTTGCACCGAACATGAAACTTCTATAGAGAAAACCTTTGTTGTAAGCCAGCGTATAGGCACCTTAGAAACACTTATTAATGGTTTAAAGTTTCACAATAATAAAGCCGCTGCGCAAGCCTGTGCTGAACTACTTCATGAGTCACTTCCTATACTCCCCTCTAGTGCAACGATTGTTGTGGTACCGACGGTTCGTTCACACATACGGCAGCGTGGCTATGATCATATAGACTTAATTGCCCGCCAATTTGCCGCTATGAGGGGCTTACCTATAAGATACTTGCTTAGGCGCGCTACAACTGACGTGCAGCATCTTGTTGGGCGTGAAGAGCGTCGTACGCAAGCAGATAGAGCTTTTGAACTTGTCGAGACTGACGATTTGTCTATGGGTCCTATTCTTTTGATTGACGATATTATCACGACTGCTGCAACAGTAACGGCTGCATCTAAACTGCTCTCACAAACGGGGCTACCTGTATGGGTGGCGGCTTTAGCGTACCAACCTCTCGACTGAATCGTTTCAATCTGTTAAAATAACCCAAGTACTTTCCTGGAGAGGTGACCGAGTGGTTGATGGTACTGGTCTTGAAAACCAGCGTGGGGAGACTCACCGAGGGTTCGAATCCCTCCCTCTCCGCCAAGAAGTTATAAAAATAGCCCCTACGAGGGCTATTTTATTTAGACGTTTGTAAACCCAGCGCCACCGCCAGGGGTAATAGCACCAAGTACCCAGTTAACGATTGCGAATGCCAAGAAGGCAATAATAAGGCCAACAATGGCATAAAGAATGGTATTCTTGGCTGCCGTAACGTTAGAGGCATTACCGCCAGAAGTAGCATAACGAATACCCCCGATGATAATCATAATAACCGCAAGCGCACCCGCTACAAAGAGTAGTGTATTGGTGATAGTGGTAATAACACCACTTCCGCCAAAGAGTGTACTAGGGGTGCCGTTCCCACGTGCCGCTTCAACACCTTGTTGTATGGCGCTTTGGGCCGAGGTGTTAGCGGAAAAACCCACCGTAAGCAGAGTGGCGAGTGATAGGGCTGAAATAGTGAAATAAGAAATAATTTTTTTCATAGCAATTATTATGTACTATATCTTAATTATAGCAAATATTTACTATAAACGCTAGTCCCCGCCTCTGATTTATGCTACAATCGTTCAAGTTGCACGGAGGAGTACCCAAGTGGCTGCTGCGTGAAACGCGAATGAATCGACGGAAACCGTCCTGTCTGTAGAAAGTATGCTACTTTAGGGCGATACCGTACTTTTATGGAGGAGTACCCAAGTGGCTGAAGGGGACGGTTTGCTAAATCGTTAGTCTGGGGAGACCCGGAGCCGGAGTTCGAATCTCCGCTCCTCCGCCATACCAAGTAGATGACCTAAAGGGTCATCTTTTTGGTATCATAAAACCATGACAAATTTCAATGCGTTTCAAAATGACTACCTCAAGTCAATTATCGAGCCCTTTCTTCCAGGCGCTACGCCCCATATTACCCCTGTTAGATTTGAAGCAATAACACCTGACATCTTTGCATTTCTATTTCGAACAACAGACAAGAACGGTCAACAACATTTTTTCGTCTCGCTTGAGTACGACTATATTCAGAATATTCAAGAAGCCAGGGATATCATCACACGATGGCATGGCTCGTTCTCAGAGTTTTGGGCGCCGGAAAGCAACCCAAAAGCGGTGACCGATCTGGCATCAGTCAGCGTGGACACCGACAAATACTACAAAGTTATTTTTGCGAAGGTTGAACCACCTCAAGCACCAAGCTATTGGTCCGACTCTAAAGTATTACTCCCTAACGAATCTACAGATTCCATACTTCCACTGTTTCCAGAAAATAAACAAGCTGCAATTAAAAAACAACTCGAAAAAATTCGGCACGAAAAACCGGCCGCGGTTATATCTATTTACTTAGATAATTACGGTCTTGAACATTTCTACTATCAATAGAACGGCTCGGTAGCTTACTGCTCACCTCGTTAATACTCCTCCGCCAAATGAATACCAGAACGCTTTCTATAGAAAGCGTTTTTGTTTATACTAGCGTATAGATATGGCAGACCAACAACCAAACTACTGGCAACCCGCCCCTGAGGATGAACAGACCCCCACTGGGTCTGTTGAGGTAGCCGAACCTGTAAAGCCGGTTGCTGTTCCGTCTCACCCAGAAAACGCCCCTGCACCTGAGAATATGCCCGAAGACCCTCCTATTACCTGGACGGCTCAAGAGTATATTCACCTGGACCGTAGCCCGGTGTGGTTTATTCTATTTGCCCTAGTGGTACTAGGCCTTATTGCAGTAGATGTATTCTTGCTGAAGTCATGGACATTCTCGGCACTGGTAATTGTTATGGCTGTTGCCCTTATTATTTACATTCGTCGCCCACCACGCATGCTTACGTACGCGTTAAGCCCTAGTCAGGGGTTGTATGTTGGCGAGCGCTTATATACCTACGATGAGTTTAAGGCTTTTGGGCTTATTCAAGACGGCCCTCACTACTCTGTTATGCTCATACCGCGCAAACGGTTTGCTCCCGGGGTATCGGTATACTTCCCTGATGATGCCGGCGAGCGAATTGTTGATATTTTAGGCCAGCGTCTGCCTATGGAAAATCTCAAACTTGATGTAGTTGATGTTATTGTGCGCAAGTTGCGCCTATAATCATCTCTAATGAGGTACGAATAATGTCTGACACGGAAACTATTAAAGCACCCGCACTCCCCTATACTGTTCACCCCGATTTAAGCGTAAGTTATCGCTGGTTTGGGCTGGTGCGCTATGTATTAGCTGCCCTATTAATGGTTTTTCTATTTATACGTTTTGGGTGGGTCATAGGCCTGCTCTCTACTGTAGTTATCGGGGTTATTGTTTTCTTGGTATGGTTTATTTCCACCCACCGAAGTATTGAAGTGACAAAAAATGGCCTGACATACAAAAATGCTTTTGGAAAAACACGCACGACAAGCTACGGTGACATTGAGGTGGTGAGGATTTTTCAACAATACAGCTATTACGGTACGGCTTTGTTGCCCCGAGTAATTATCAGTACAAAGACTAATAAATCATTTCTATCAGTACTGTTGCTGACCTGGGATGCAAAATACGCTGGCTACATGACACTTACCCTTGAAGAGAAAAAAGTACCTATAGAGCTGTATGATCAAGTAGCGACAAATGCAACCATTCGAAAGCAATTTCCGGGTATTTTATTGTGGCACGAGCGTCATCCCGTACTTTTTAACATGTCATTAACTCTTGGCGTCATCATCCTTGTAGTTGGTATTGCTTTGGGTATTGTATTCCTAGGCTAGATTTTCATCTGTAAACATGATAGTATAGTCTCTGTTCGCCTGATTTTTTCGGGCCGAAAGCACCTTCTAGTTACAAAGATACGCCCGTTGTTTTTATGACAGCGGGTGGTATCATATGCACCCGTAGCTCAGCTGGATAGAGCGTCGGCTTGCGGAGCCGAAGGCCATAGGTTCGAATCCTGTCGGGTGTACCAAGTTGTAACTTTTTAAAAGACTCATCGAGAGATGGGTCTTTTTGTTTAGATGTGTATTTGTAGCAAATATCCACCTGTTACGCGCAGTATCAGGCCTTTTGATATAAGATCCGTAAGTGTGCGGCTCACCGTTTCACGTGCCAAACCGGTACGATTGGCTAAATCCTGTACGCGTATTCGGACGAATGTCCCTCCGGGGTGTGGCCTGCCAAAACGAGCAGCTTCTATATTCAACTCTGTTATTACCATTTGTGCCGCGCCAGTGCTACTATGAGCCGACAAGCGATTCAACACACCATCAAGCCCATTCGCTACTCTTGATAGTGTTTCGAAGCTTAATTCGGGTGACTTTTTAAACTCTTGCAGCAATTTTAGGCGAGGAGTGCGCAGAAGGACGCAGTCGCTGATACATTGAAAGAAGTGCAGATTTGGGCTCGAGTGAAAGAGCCACGGAAGGGTAAGCACGCTTCCCTCCTTATAGATATTAAGAGTGAGCTCGGTGCCGTTGTCACGGATGTCATATTGCCGTATACTTCCCTTTTCAATCACAAAACAGTCTTTCGGCGTTTCGCCGGGTATCACAACAATACTTCCAGCCGGGTACTGCACCAACGTTGCCCCTAATGTATGAGCGGTTTCAACCAAGATGTGGGTCATATACACATCATAGCGCACGTAGCCTGTTAAAACAGAGTGATTTTGCTATAATACAGTCTGCTGGAGAGGTGCAGGAGTGGTTGAACTGGCCGCTCTCGAAAAGCGGTAAGGCGCAAGCCTTCGAGGGTTCGAATCCCTCTCTCTCCGCCAGGAGGATATACATGAAACCTACTATTTTTACAAAAATTATTAACGGTAATATCCCATCACACAAAGTATATGAGGATGAAAAAACCTTCGCCTTCCTTGATATACACCCCGTGACTGAAGGGCACGTACTGGTGGTGCCTAAAAAGCAAGTAGAGTTTATTTGGGACCTTGACCCTTCAGATTACCAGGCCGTTATGACTACGGTTCAAAAGGTTGGAGCGCATCTGCGTGAAGCACTAGGTGTACCTTATGTCGGGCTGCGCGTAGTTGGGGTTGATGTGCCTCATGCGCACGTACAAATTATTCCATTTACAGAAGCTTCCGAGCTTGACTACCATCCTGATATGACAGCCGAGCCTGATCATAGTGCCTTGGCTGCCCTGGCCGAGAAAATTCGGCTTTAAACTATGGCGATAACCGTTCTTAGCATCGGCAAAAAACACGAGGGCTGGGTCACTGACGGTATCGAAAGGTATCAGAAGCGTCTTAGAGCTCCGTTTAATGTTGAATGGGTACTTTTACCACATTCAAGCTTTGAGGGCTCTAGGGCTCGCGAGGAAGAGTCTGGGCGTATTATTTCACGGCTCAACCCCGATCATTATGTTATTTTGCTGGACGAACGCGGCAAAGAGCTTACGTCACCAGCATTAAGCGAGCATCTAGCCGCTTGCTTTACTGCTTCAAGGCCGGTGGTATTTATTATTGGTGGTGCGTATGGGGTTGATGATACAGTTCGACAGCGGGCCAACTTTACCCTTTCGTTGTCACCACTCGTGTTTCCGCATCACTTGGTGCGGCTTATCATTACCGAACAGATCTATAGAGCCCAGCAAATTAGTGCCGGAAGCTCGTATCACCACGAGTAGAACGATCTTTACCGCAGGATAGATACTTGACAATTTATCAAGCTTATGCTAGTGTTGTACTCAGACATAATCAAAAAACAAACATGTTGCCATTTATTAATCCGACACCAATACTCATCACACTTGTTACCGTCTTCGGTATCTTGATGCATGATATGCACATCGATAAAGCCACTACGGCTGCTTTAACTATCCCAAGTACCTCTGCCGCCTCTACCGAGACGGTTGAGAAGGTTATTAGCCCTAGTTACCATACCCACGTTGAACGTACCTCATTGCCACGAGCTGGGGCGTTTCGTACTACCCTTCCGAATGTTCAGCCGCCACGTGACGATGACCGTCGTTATATACAGAATAAAAAACTCTGTTTTGCGGGTGGCACAGACACTGCCCCTCTGTGGCCTTCAGTATAGTATGATTCTATTTTAGAATTTCGAGTTCAGATAACAAGCGTTCAACGAGCGCTTGTTTTTCTTCTAATTGTTTGCGACTCTCTTCTACTAGATGAGCCGGAGCTTTACTGGTGTAGTTTTTGTTGTTGAGGCGGCCTTCAAGTGCGGCAATTTCTTGGTGAGTTGTGGCGAGGCGCATTTCAAGGTTTCCCTTGTGCTCTTCAAGGGTCTTCTCGGATACATCCAGCCAGGCATCGTGATTAGCTAATGCTAAACGCAATCCCTTTGCTTGCTCGGTTTGGGTGACTTCATTGAGTTTTGCGAGCCGTTTAATGAGCTCTTTATTCTCTTCAATGAGGCTATCTTCAAAGTACAGCAGTCCGTAGCGATCGTTGCCAGGGAGTGAGGTAGCGACGAAACGGGCTTCGCTGACGATTTTTTGAACTTGGCCAAATTCGGCAGCAGATATGTCGTTATATGGGATGGTTTCGGGCCAGGTTTCATTGATAAGCAGCGTATTGTGCCATGGCAGTGTTTGCCAGATGGTTTCTGTTACAAACGGCGCAAATGGGTGGGCAAGTTTTAGTGATGTATCGAGCACCCAAGCGAGTAAATCAAGGTTGTCTTGATCCTTTGAGGCTTCGATATACCAGTCGGCTACGCTGTCCCAGATGGCATGGTATAGAGCCTCGCCGGCTTCGGCGTATCGGTAGCTATCAAGCGCTCGTTCGATAGTTTGTTTGGCGTTGTCGAGCTCGGCAATAATCCAATGGTCAGCCAATGAACGGGCCTCAGGAGTTGAAGGTTGGAAATTGTCACCTAGTTTGTGCTCGGCAAAACGGGTAATATTCCATAATTTATTACAGAAGTTACGCCCAGCAATAACGCGGTCAACACTAAAAGCTTGGTTTTGGCCTGGGCTACGGCTAGCAATGAGGCCTAGACGTAATGCATCGGAGCCGTATTCTGACACCATCTCCATAGGGTTAATGACATTACCCTTACTTTTGCTCATCTTCTGGCTATGTTCGTCCAGTACCATACCGTGAAGATATACGTCTTTGAAAGGTACTTTACCGGTTTGGTAGAGGCTGAGCATAATCATACGGGCAATCCAACGGTCGAGGAGGTCGGTGCCAGTTTCCATAAGGCTGGTTGGGAAGAAGCGGGCTAAGGGGCCATTATCTAGGTAATCGGTTGTAATGTAAGGCCATTGACCACTGCTAAACCATGTATCAAAGGTATCTTCTTCGCGGCGGTAGGTTTTACCGTCCACTACTATTGTTTTTTCGTCAACGTTTTTGTTGAAGATCCAGTCGGTATCGTCGGCTACGTTTTGGAAAGCCGGAATAGGAATACCCCATGGGATTTGGCGTGATAGATTCCAGTCGTGGATCCCCTTTAGGTATTGGATAAGGATATTCTTGCGTCCGGCTGGGTAAAAGGTAATTTCGCCCGCTTCCAATACTTCAATAGCTTTTGCAGCGAGTGGTGTCATGCGTAGGAACCACTGCTCTTTTATGAGCGGTTGAATAGGAAGGCCACTCTTGTAGTCGTAGCCGACGGTGTGCTCGATGGGCTCTTCTTTGCGTATAAGCTCTTGTGCTTGAAGGGCGGCTAATGTTTGCTTACGGGCATGTTCGACATCGAGGCCGGCAAACTGTTGCGGTACGTTAATCATAGTGCCATCAAAGTCGATCACTTGAAGTCGTGGCAAATCGTGCCGCTTCCCTACTTCAAAGTCGTTAGGGTCATGTGCTGGTGTTATTTTTACAGCACCTGTTCCAAAGGCTGGGTCAACATATTCATCTGCAATGATAGTTATTTCGCGGTTGGTAAGCGGAAGAATAACCTTGTTTCCTATGAGGTGCTTATAGCGTTCGTCTTCTGGGTGTACGGCGACAGCTGCGTCACCAAACAGTGTTTCGGGGCGTGTTGTTGCAATTACAACTTCACCAATCTTATCAACTAAAGGATAAGCTATGTGCCATAGTGTCCCCTTCTCAACTTTGTGGTCAACTTCAATATCTGCATAGCTGGTTTGGTACTTCGTGCTGTAGTTTACAATGCGTTCGCCGCGGTAAATAAGGCCCTCATCCCAAAACTTTTTGAACGTATCGTAGACGGTCTCAACAACTTTGTTATCCAGGGTGAATACCATGTCATCCCATGAGGCACTGGCGCCGAGTGCTCGTACCTGCAGCTCCATGTTTCCGCGTTGCTGATCTACAAAATCCCATACCTGGCTGTATAGTTGTTCACGAGTAAAGTCGAAACGGCTTTTACCCTGCTTTTGGAGCTCTTTTTCGTACACTACCCATGTCTCGAAACCGGCGTGGTCAGCACCTGGAATGTATACTGCATCAAAACCTTTCATACGCTTGTAACGTACGGAGATATCTTTAAGGGCTGTGTCTAGGGCGTGACCAACATGAAGATTACCATTTGCATTTGGTGGGGGCATCACAGTGCTGAAAGGTTCACCTACACCCTTCGGCTTAAAAGCACCACTCGTTTCCCAGAGGGCATAGATATTTGGCTCGTATTGATTTGGTTCGTATGCTTTAGCGAGGTTCACAGACAGTCCGCTCCATTTCACGTGAAAGCTGATTATTAATTTCACGTGAAATTTTAAGATTTACTACACTTTTATTCGACTATTAGTATACCATAGCTCGCCCCTGGTATAATAGAGACATGATTGAACTGCAGCGGTGTACTGATCGAGAGCAATGGGACGACTATATTTTGGATAATGGAGGCCATCCACTCCAGTTGTGGGCGTGGGGACAGGTTAAGATGGGCCACGGTTGGAAAGCAGAACGTATTTTTGCGTATGATGACGAGAAAATTGTCGGAGCTGCGCAGGTACTGATTCGGCATCTTCCCCTGCCCTTTCGGGCATTTGCTTATATTCCTCGAGGGCCGCTTTTTGAGTCTGGGTCAAAAGATGAATTTCTTGATAAATTAGCTGTATTAGCAAAACGAGATCATCATGCGGTGGCTCTATCGATTGAGCCGGATGTGTTTGAGTTTGAACGCCCTGACGGCTGGGTGCGTTCTACTAATAAAATACTATCGGCCGAGACAATTTTACTTGATCTTACAAAGAGCGAAAGTGATTTACTCTCTGTTATGGCAAAGAAAACACGGCAATATATTCGCAAATCTGATGCGGAGGTTACTATTCATCGTGTAAAAACGCTCGCCGAGATAGATCGCTGTTTGGCTATTTATCAGCAAACAGCAAAGCGGGCTGGTTTTAACCTTCACGCGAAAGAATATTATTATGATATTTACCAACAAATGCAGGACTACTCCCCTATTTTTGCCGCTTATGAAGGTGATGAAATGGTGGCGTTTTTGTGGCTGGCTATTAGCGAGACGACAGCTTACGAACTGTATGGCGGTGTAACAGAACGCGGGCAAGAGCTACGCGCCAACTATGCTTTGAAGTGGCACACGATAAAAAGGACGAAGGAATGGGGTTTATCACGCTATGATTTTGGTGGCTTAGTCGTAGGCGGTGTTACTACCTTTAAACAGGGGTGGTCGGATGAGGTGACGGTATTTGCTGGTAGTTTTGACAAGCCGCTATCCCCTCTTTACACAGCCTGGGTGCACGGGCTGCCTTTTGCAAAGCGTACTTTGCAGCGATTGCGACGAAAGAAAAATTCTTAGAAAAATCTTAAGCTTTTGCCCAAGCGGTTTTTGTCATCGATAAACTTGGTTGTACCTCGAGTTCTAGTGGGGAGGTTGCTGGCATTTTCTGGGCATAGAAGCAGCCGAGTGTTGCGATCATGGCGCCGTTATCGGTACATAACTGCATCGGTGCATATTCGATGGCAATAGGGAGGCGATCTTGTAATTGACGACGCAATTCTTGGTTGGCTGCAACACCACCAGCGATAACAACTGAAGCAGGAGAGTAATCTTGGAACGCACGCTCGGCTTTATCAACTAACGTTTCGATGGCTGTTTTCTGGAAACTTGCTGCAAAATCTGCGCGCTGGACATCGTTTAGGCGGCCTGGGAGCTCGAATGAGGGAAAAGTAGTGTCGACACCCACTTCACGCTGAACGGCTCTTAAAACGGCTGTTTTAAGGCCTGAGAAGCTAAAATCGTAGCGCCCTTGTAGCTTTGCTTTAGGAAGTTGGTATTTAAGCGGGTCTCCAGCCTGTGCCGCCTCGGCTATAGATGGACCGCCAGGGTAGGGGAGGCCGATAATTTTTGCTACTTTGTCGAAGGCTTCACCAACGGCATCGTCTTGGGTCTGACCGAGGAGTTCGTAGTCGCCATGATTTTTAAAAAAAACTAACTGTGAGTGACCACCACTGACGATAAGTGCCAACATTGGAAAAGACGGTTGTTTACCGGGCAGGGTTAGATCGATACCGTTCGCTTGATTGGTTATAAAGTTGGCGTAGACGTGCGCCTCAACGTGGTGAATAGGGTAGAGTGGTTTGTTTTTCTGCAGAGCTATGGTGCGGGCGGCAAGAGTCCCTACTAAAAGAGAGCCAAGTAGGCCGGGGGCATAGGTAACCGCAATACCGTCAATGTCGTCCCAGGTAAGGTGTGCGTCGGTCAGAGCTTGGTCGATTACAGGGTTGATAACCTCGATATGACTACGGGCTGCCACCTCTGGCACGACACCGCCATAGACTTTATGAATATCAATTTGGGTTCGTACAACATTAGACAGCAAAAGGTGGCCGTCTTCAACGATCGCGGCTGCTGTTTCGTCACAACTACTTTCAATTCCAAGTATTCTCATCTGTTACATTGTACCACGTTGTTGTGCTTTGGACATTTAAGCTTGATGTTTGCTGAGAAAATACTTAGAATTATCAGTAGATACTAAGCTAGCTTTCAGGTGGAGGGAATATGCGTTTAGCCGTGTGGTATGTGGGTGTGCTTCTTGTGTTGTGGTTTGGCATGGCGCTTTGTTCTAAATCGGCTCACGCGAGTACTGGTGGCTGGGCGGATTCGGGGGTGTCTATTACTAAGCTTGGGAGGGGTATTGAGCTGAGTGATACTTCCGCACCTTGTAATGGCCTGGAGGCAACTATAGAAGTTGAGGGGTATGCGGATAGGTTTGTAGCTTGCATTTTCGGCACAGTTAACTCTGTTAGGGTGGCAAGGTATGTAGATCAAGGGATATTTCTCTATGCTATCGCTTTTCCTTCGGATGATATCTACAGCGAAATCGAGGGTCTATGCCCTGGAGTATTGGAGTGTAGCTACGCCTCTGATACTGATGTTTTTGCCGTGCATCGTTCGCTTCCAGGTGGTAAATGGGATGTTGTTCTATACCGTCATTTCTCGCGCTTGGTTGTTTCTCATCGATCTGCAGTAGGGGTTACCTATGCATTTATGCCTCAACAGAAGGGTGATGAATTGACGACTGATAATTCCGTCGTTTCATCTGCGTTTTCTGGTAACGGGGAATGGTTTATTGTCAAAACAAACCAACTATTATTGCGCGTTAATATTAATACTCTCGAGAGACATACTACAACTCTCTTAGATGATCAATTATCTTCCGATCCTAATCCACAGTATGAATTAGCTATTTCGAACGACGGTCGATTTGTAGGTATTGGAGGGTTCGGTCTTGGGTTGGATATTATTGAAATTGAAAGAGAATGCAACGTGCCTGGTGTATCTGGTGTGCCTTTATGCAACATCGTGCACATTACTCCCTACGAAGCATTTCCAGGTTTTACTGCCGCAAGAAGATTGCATTTTAGTTCGGACGGAATGAGTATCTTTGCAATGGTTCTCGATACAAATGGAATGACTCGCATTGTCATAAGGCCGAAAGGTGCTGTTGTTGCCCCAATAGTGGACTATGTGGCAATTGGTGATTCGTTCACAAGCGGAGAAGGGGAGACTTCTGATAGCTATTACGAACCTGCTACTAACAGTGCCAGTAATCGTTGCCACGTGAGCACTAGGTCCTATCCGTATCTTGTTGGGCGGTCGTGGCAGGTGTCAACACGCAATATCGCTTGCTCCGGGGCTAAAATATCAGATGTTGTATCTACAACAATAAACAATACTCAATTTGTACAAATGGAAACCTTACGACCCAAGATTGTATCGGTGGGCCTAGGCGGTAATGACGCTGGACTAATGGATAAGCTTAAAAGCTGTGTTTGGGTTACCACTTGTGAGTGGGCGAAAAATTTGAAGTTGCGAGCGAGTGTTTGGCGGGAAATATACTCTGTAGGTAAAAAACTGCAAGAACTGGTCGATAGAATACGAGTGGAATTACCAGATACTCGAATTATTCTAATGTCGTACCCGAGGCTTATTGCGGGATATGAAATTGCCCACTGTGACGCCGTAACAGGGCTATTGCTTGACGGTGTTGAGCGAAGATTTATGGATGAGGCGGTGCAACACCTTAATATGGTTATTCGCTCGGTGAGTAATGTAGCCTTTGGTGACATAGAAGGTGCATTTATGGGCGAAGAGCTGTGTAATGGCAAATCGCTAGCTATGAACGGTGTGCGCCTGGGCGGTGATATAGCGCCTATTAGCCAACTTCCGATTATTAGGGTGGTTGCCTCTGAGTCGTTTCATCCAACACCCTATGGACATGCGCATATTGCACGGCGACTTCTTAGCCTGTTCTCAACTCCAGACTCTGTGGCACGGTGCCTGTACTGCGGTTCACTAGACGGCGCCCCGTCGCAATATTGGCAGACAGGAGATGACACCTCTGATCAACCACAATTTGTAGCTGATACGTTTGCCGAAGAGCCTCTGTATGAAACTGGAGATAAGGTAACTATTAAAACGAAACCTTATTTTTCTCCATCAGCGTTGTTGAAGATTGAGCTTCATTCCGATACTAGGGTGCTGCTAGATACTGTGGCGAACGAAGACGGAAAGCTCTACGCAGACGTACCTCTACCCCAAGATATAGAAGTCGGATATCATACACTACACATTATCGGCGAGGCACGTAGTGGAAGGGTGCTGGATATTTACCAGACTATATGGATTGGGAAACAGGGTGTGCCCTTGAGGTCGCAGGATATTTCTGCGGGTGTGGTGGGTAAAGGAGGTGAAAGTGATTTACGTGTTCAAGACGTCCCTCGTAAAAACGTACTTACCGCTAAGCACTCAACTAACCTGACCTATTCTGTCATTGATGATCGAGGAGAGGTAAGACCTAGCAAGAAATGGGATAGCTTTTGGTTTGTTGTGATCATCTTTATTGCTATTGGGTGCGTGGGGCTTGTAGTACTTGGGATAGTATTCTATCGGAAACGGCACGGAAGGGTATAATGGCCTATATGAATATTCGTACAATTGTTAAAAAAGGTATCCCAACAGGGCTATTTAAAAAAATTGAGCCAACCGGCCACTTAATCGAGGCTGTTATTGAAAATGTAAGATATGGATTCCCTGGCCGTAAGGTTCGGGTTATTGGCGTGACGGGGACTAACGGCAAAACAACAACCTCATCTATGATTTATCGTATGTTGAGTGAAGCTGGGATTAAAGCCGGGCTGATGAGCACAGTGGCGTACGGCTCGTTGGGTGAGATAGTGCCTCAAAAAGTCCACATGACAACCACCCAGGCGGGCAAACTGCAGCGACAACTTAAACAATATGCGGCCCAGGGCGTTGAGTGGGTGGTGCTTGAAACATCTAGTCATGCGCTAGCCCAACATCGCGTATGGGGTGTTCCCTACGAGATCGCCGTATTTACCAATCTTACCCATGACCATTTAGAGTACCACGGTACATTCGAGAACTACCGCGAAGCCAAACGTCAGCTCTTTAAAATTGCCAATAAACACGGACTTAGGTTTGGCGTCGTGAATGCCGATGACCCAAGTGCTAAAGCATTTAAAGATAGTGTAAAAAATGCAACAACCTACGGTATACATAAAGGGGATATTAGGGCAGAAAATATCAAGCTAACTAATCGTGGGTCAACTTATACGGCTAAGGTAGGTGACGAAACCTATGCTATGCGTGTAGCAATTCCTGGTGAATTTAATATCAGTAATAGCTTAGCGGCGTTAGCGGTTGGTCGTAAGCTGGGTCTGACCCCCGAGCAAATTGAGAATGGAATTGCCTCACTGGAGTATGTAGAGGGTCGTATGAATACGATAGACGAAGGGCAATCATTTCAAGTTATCATTGACTTTGCAAGTACTCCAGACGGATACGAGAAGTTTTTCTCTTCAGTTCGGCCTCTTGTAAAAGGCAAGCTGATCGCGGTCTTTGGTTCGGCTGGGCGTCGCGACGAAAGCAAGCGTGCTGCACAAGGCGAAATTGCCGGTAAATATGCCGATGTAATTATAGCAACAGAAGAAGATGATCGTGATGATGACGGGAGCAAGATATTACATCAAATTGCCGAGGGTGCCGAGAAAGCTGGCAAGGTACGCGAAAAGTCGCTGTTCCTTATTCCAGACCGAGAAGAGGCTATTGGTTTCGCTCTCGCGCAGGCTGCTACTAAAGACGATACGGTTGTTTTACTAGGGAAAGGTCACGAAAAAACCATCGAACGCGCCGATGGTGAGTATCCTTGGAATGAAGCAGAGGTTACACGAGCCGCTATTCAAGAATTGCTAAAAAGAAAAACCAAGCGAAACAAGGCTTAGTAGTAATAGTCGCCGGTAGCTTTAAAATAGTAATGACGATAGACACGTTCGCCTATTTTTAACCAGGCTTTGTAGCTTAAAGGTGAAATCACAAAGTCGTAGCACCCAATATAATCTGTAACTTGTTTACTGAAGGACAATTTGAATAAGCCAACACCGTAATGGGGGTGATCGGGGTTGCTGATTTCATCACTGGGTGGTGATCCGCAGAAATCATGAACAAGGGCACCTTTTGATTTTGCCCATTCGATAACATTCCATTGTAAGAGGTGGCTCGCGCCGTACGCTGTTCGTTTGCGTACAGAGGCACCATCCTTGTAGGTACTTTTTGTGCCAAATACCATAGCGTAGGCCCCAGCTACTATCTGCCCTTCAAATTTAGCAAAGAAGAGCTGTCCGAGGCCTGCTTTTTCAAATGTTTGCCAAAAATACTTGTAGTAATTATAACTACGTATGCCAAACTGACCCTCGGCTGTTTCTGATAGCAAGGTGTACATGAGCTGGCAATTCGCTTCTGTTGCTTTGACGCGTTCAATCGTTACTCCGTCTCGCTCGGCACGTCGGATGGCGTGACGTCCTTTTTGAGGCAGCCCTGTAAGGATATCATCTAAACTATCTGATATATCTAGGGTGATAGTTGAAGGGTTTGGAATAATGGGAGCGGCTTTTTTAAGACCGTAGCGTTCGAGGGTTGGTTGCACGGCACGCTCTAATTCGCTTTCGCTACGAATGACAAAAATACCACGTCGCTTCGCAAGTACTTTAAGTGCCTCGAGTACGTCAAATAATTGTTTGGAAGAAGTGACTCCGGGGCCTTTTGGTAGATACCAAAAACCTCCTAGTGGCGGAGTTTTCTTTTCTAGTACGGTAACGTATACCGTATCTGCTACAACGTAGAGAGGCGTGTAGCCTGTGAGCCGCTTTATTTCGGAGTATTCAAGACTGGAAAAAACATTGCCGCGATCTGGGTTACTTAAAATAAGATCATCCCAGTGAGTTATTTCCTCGGGTGTAGCAAAACGAGCCTTCATTGCACCTTATTGTACAGTACCTTGTGTCTAAGCGAAGAACTTCAAGGGTCTAATTACTGCTGGTCTTTGCGTGAAAGGTAGTCAATTTCCTTGATGATGTCGAGGAGTGCCTCGGCTTTGCGCTTTTCGTCTGTAATTGCCTGTGCTGCGGCGTGTGCTGGGCCAATAAGGCTACTGTCGTCTGTGCTGCGAATGAGCATAAGGTAGGTGTCGAACTTTTCTTCAGCTGGTAGATCAACACGATCAATGAGAGGGCGAAGCTCGTTGAGTGCGTCGCTCTTGATGGCGTCGAGAGGGTTTGATTCCTCGGTAGGTTGAGGAAGCGTGCTAAAGTCAGGGACGGCTTCGGGTGTAGGTGTTACTGTTGGCGCCTCTAGTGGAGTATCTAAAGAAGCTGGAGTAGCGGGTACTTGCTGAGTCGTATCAACGGCAGGTACAGCTTGTGGTGCTGGAGCTGGCGTTTCTTCAAAGTTAAGCCCTGTTGCACTTTGTGCTGGTTGTTCTGGTTCATCTGGTAAAACACCAGCTAATGCTTTAGCGAGTTCTTGGTCGTCGCTAATTGGTTGTGTTGCAGTATTGTCTTGCGGAGTAATATCCATGGCCCACCTCAAGTTAAAACATTTATGCTTATTTAAAAATACTGTATCATAGATATAGATTGGTGGGAATGGGTATGACAGATATCTTAGATAATTTACAAGTAATTGCTCAGCGTGACCCCGAGGGGGCATTGGGTATTATTGAAACTCAGTTTGAGCAAGTTGCTTTCGCGGCTCGCGTAGAAGCAGCCGAGCATGACAATAGAACTATTCAGGCTGTAGTTGTTACTGGCATGGGCGGTTCAGCGCTCGCGGCGTTAATGGTGAAGGTTTTGCTTGCTCAAGAATTAACAGTCTCTTTCGAGGTTGTACGCGGGTATCATCTTCCCGCATATGTTAATGAAAACACCTTAGTTGTGGCAAGTAGTTATTCGGGAAACACAGAAGAAACCCTGTCGGCTCTAGAAGAAGCTAGGAGTAAGGGTGCGCAAATCGGCATCCTTGCCTCGGGTGGGCAGCTTTTAAACATCGCGGAGGAGTCTGATATTGCACACATCGTGCTCCCTTCTGGTGCTCAACCTCGTATGGCCATGATCTATAACCTTAAGGCCTTGTTTAAGTTGCTCGTTACATTTGGTGTTACTGGTGACGAATGGATTGAACGGCTTGATGCGTTGTCGGGTTGGCTTAAAGAACAAACCGCGAAGTGGTTACCGGGCGTTCCTACTGAAAGTAATTACGCCAAACAAATTGCTCTCCAGGCGATAGGGAAGACACCTGTCTTTTACGGGAGCCCTTTAACTGCGCCACTTGCCTACAAGTGGAAGATTAGCTGGAATGAAACTGCTAAGAATACGGCATTTTGGAACGAGTACCCCGAATTTAACCACAATGAGTTTATGGGCTGGGCTTCGCATCCTATCGAAAAGCCGTTTGCTGTATTTGATTTAGTAAGCACTTTGGATGCACCACGCATTGCGCAACGGTTTGAACTAAGCGACAGGCTTTTAAGTGGCCAGCGACCACGTGCTACACCTATTACGATTCCAGGCGAGACGTTACTGGCGCAGTTAGTAGTGGGGTCTATTTTGGCCGACTTTGCGAGTGTGTATGCCGCAATTTTGAACCAAGTTGACCCAACCCCTGTAGTACTTATTGAGAATCTGAAGAAATCACTGGCCGACGAAAGCCGACCTTTCTAACTAGGTCTAATCGTACTGCCTCAAAGACGAAATCGGATCTTTACGGGCTGCCCGAGCAGCTGGGTATAGGCCAAAGAGTGTCCCAACTACCACGGACACAACAAAAGCTACGAGTGCGATTTGCCATGTGATGGCTGGGTCAAAGGTGAGGAAAAGGTTGCTTATAATAAACGCAGCAAGGTACCCAAGTAGATACCCTCCAATGCCACCCCCGATGCTAAATGCAAGGGATTCAATTAAGAATTGGGCAATGATGTCCCTATTTGAGGCACCAAGGGCCTTGCGTATACCTATCTCCCGGGTGCGCTCTGCAACACTCACGAGAAGTATGTTCATTATGCCAATACCACCCACCACAAGTGAGATGGCGGCTATAATAACCGACATTGTAGCGAGTGCAGAGAAAATTTGACTGGCGGGCTGGGCGATCTCTTCCCCTGACATCACAGTGAAGTCGGCTTGATTTGCATGCGCCTTTAAGAGAACTTTATTTGCTTCTGCGACGGTTGTCTGTAGGTTTGCTACCGAATTTATTTGCAAGTTAATTTGCTGTATATGAGAGACGCCTTGGTTGAGCGCTCGGCCGCTGTCGAGGTTGATAAGCAAAGCCTCATCGAGGTCGACATTATTATAGTTAATAGGGCTGTTTGTCCGCTTTAAAACACCAATGACGGTAAATGACGAACCTTTAAATTGTACCGATTGGCCGATCGAGTCTTCGGTGCCAAATAAATCGACAGATAACTGAGGCCCGATAACTGCCGTTGCGCTACTGAGGTTAGGGTCAAGGAATTGCCCCTCAGTCAATACAAGGCCGCTGACCGATTTAAGCTGAGGAGTTGTCGCAACGACAGGGGTGTCGGCCGGACCAGCTGAAGTGCCTTTAATTTGTCCGTGTAATACCATCAAGGGGGCGACAGCGCTAATATGTTCGATGTGTTCAAGCGCGGCGATATCAGCATCTGTGAGCGAACTGGTGGCGAACTGCTGACCCGCAGTTAGTTGCTCGAGAGTATTACGAGAGCTCGCAGCTGGGGCTTCTGGACGCACGACGGCAATGGTGCCACCTAGTGCATCGACCTGCGAACGAACGATAGAAGTGAGCCCACTACTGAGCGAAAGGATAGCGGTAATACTTGCAACGCCGATGGTGATCCCAAGCATGGTTAGTATGCTGCGCATGCGGTTGGCTTTCAGTGATTGCTTGGCGTTTTGAATATGGTTGAGTAGTAGGAATCGCATTATTTGGTTCCTTTACTTTTCTTGCTCTTGGTACGCTTCGTAGTTTTACCGAGAGGCTTTTTTTCGGTGACGGGCTTCACGACAGGAAGCTGGAAGGTGTCGGTATCGATGCGGCCATCAAGCATGGTAATTACCCTGCTGGCGTAGGTAGTCAGGTTAGGGTTGTGGGTGACCATAATAATAGTATTACCCTTTTTATGCAGGTCGGAGAGTTCTTCCATAATAATGTGACTAGCGTGTGAATCAAGGTTACCTGTGGGTTCGTCGGCCAGAATAATAGAAGGTTCATTTACTAATGCCCGGGCAATAGCTACGCGCTGCATTTGTCCACCTGACAACTGGTTGGGCATATAAAACTCACGCTCGCCTAAGTGAAAATCGTGTAGTATTTTGCTGGCCATTTTTATGCGTTTCAATTTTGGAATACCCTTATATATAAGGGGTAGCGCGACGTTATCAATAACAGTCAGCCGCGAGATAAGGTTAAAACTTTGAAATACAAAGCCAATTTGATCACTACGAATACGGGCCTGCCGACGTTGGCTGAGAGAGCCGATTTCGCGTCCATTTAATTCGTAGTCACCCTCAATGTCGCGATCAAGTAGGCCGAGAATATTGAGAAGTGTTGTTTTACCGCACCCGCTTGGTCCCATAATGGCAATAAATTCGCCTTGTTCAATAGAAAGATCAACGCCATCGAGGGCATAATGTTCTGCATCACCTACGCCAAAACGTTTGCGGAGTTCTTTCAATACAATAACGGGTGGAATGTGGGTTTTTGTCATTGCATATAGTATGAGAGGAAATTGACAGATAGGCAACAGGGGATGTGCCGTGGAAATCACAATAGTATACAATAGAAAGCCTGGAGGAGTGGCCGAGTGGTTGAAGGCGCACGCTTGGAAAGCGTGTGTATGCAGCAATGTGTACCGTGAGTTCGAATCTCATCTCCTCCGCCAAGACAGTATTTTAACAGTCGGAACATCCGACTGTTTTTCTATATGCACCAAAAGCTTTAAACCAGCTTAAGCGGTATGGTATGCTTGGCCTATGGTTAAGAACTGGAAAAGCGGCTTTACGCTGGTTGAAGTTATTATAGTTATTGTCATTATTGGTATCCTTGCTACGATTTCAGCCCTAGGGATTAATAGCTTTCTTGCGCAATCTCGTGATGGAAAGCGTCTTGCAAGTGTTACTACAATTAGCGAGGGCCTTGAAAAGTACTTTAACCAAAATGGTGAGTACCCAAGTTGTTCAGTTTTATCAACAAACGCCGCGGCTATATTTGGTGATATTAGTAGTGATGCCTTAGCTGCGCCACGCGACACTGCAACTAACTCCCTAGACTGCAGCACGCTCACCTTGACTGGGCGCGACTTTTACCAGTACCAGGGTGACGGAAGTGTTACGTGCCAAGAAGGTTTGGCGTGTCTTACGTACAAGTTGCTATATCGAAGCGAGTCGGAAAAAAAGTTAGTTGAAATTAACAGTCGTCGAAGCGTTTCTATCTCAACGTCGGGCATTCCTGATATTTCGGCAAGGGGCACGAGCTTTGATAAAATTACGGCTGGTTGGAATGCGGTCCTGAATGCGACGGGGTATACGCTTCAGGTTTCAAAAAATGCCTCTTTTACTAACATCGTAGAAACAAAATCTATTCAAGCGTATTCTTGGGTGGCAAGCGGGCTTTCGTATGACACGACATACTATTTCCGAGTTCGGGCAGAATCAGCAACGGGTAGCGGGCAGTGGTCGGCTACTGCAACCGCTGACACAAAAGCACTTACTCAACCAACGGGCTTAGTGGCGAACGCACAGAGCTTTACGCAAATAAATACCTCGTGGAATGCTGTGTCGGGTGCGACGGGATATCAGCTTCAAGTGGCGAAAAACGCAGCGTTTAGCGATAGTTTACAAACACTTACCTCTACGGGTACTTCTACAAACGTAACTGCGCTTTCGTACAATACCGCTTACTACTTTAGGGTGAGGGCTACGTGGATTAGTAATACTGGCCCATGGTCGAGTGTTATTAGTGAGGTAACAAATTCACTAGCTGCTCCTCAGTCGCTTATGGCAAGCGCCGATAGTAAGACGCAAGCGACCGCTACGTGGAAGGCGGTAACTGGCGCTACTAGCTACCAGCTCGATAGGTCAACCACGAATACATTTACTTCAGGGACGACTACTTCTATAACAGACATCACTTCTGTTTCTCGTGCTATTACGGGATTGTCCCCTGGTGTCACGTACTATTTACGCGTTAAGGCTGTGTGGAGTGGTAACAGTAGCTCGTGGTCTAATGTAGCAAACGTTACAACATATCCGGCTAATCCAACCAACGTTGCTTTGACGGCGTCTATGAGTGGTACAAATGCCGTTGGGCAAGCTAGTGCCGATTGCTCCGTTGGGCAAGTACGCTATCAATTTAGTACGATGAGCACAAACACCTCTACTGATGGTACTTACGCCACTGGGAGTTGGACGGCCGCTGATACAAGTACAAAACCTGCCTCTCAAGGCTATAAATATGGTTTTAAAGTCTCAGCAAAATGTGTGGATGGCTCACGGGAGAGTGACGAAGTAGCGGTAGGCCCTAAGACGACGGTACGGCCAATTAATGCGCCTGGGAAGCCAACCATTTCTAAGTCTGCATCTGGAACCCATGGTGCAGCCGATACTGTAACGTGGTCGTGGGCTTCGAGTTGTCCTAGCGGAACATCTACGAAATATTCTAGTGCATACTACCGCGACGACAGTACTGGATGGAGGGGTTGGACTGATAAGGGCACGGCGACCTCGCAAGCCCAAACAACAGCACTTCAGGGGTGGCAGTATGCCGTTAAGGCGAAGCTTACGTGTTTCACACCGTACGACACATCCGATAGCCCCGAAAGTGACTCCGTAAGCTATATACGAGACGTGGACCGACCTGCTAAACCAACTGGCTTTCATGTAGAGCGCAAGGATATGGGTCGCTACGATTCTGGTATGGCTTACTGGGACGGTGTTCCTACGTGTGGTACTGGGCTTAAGCGAGTGTTCCGGACATATAATCAGAATGCGCATATTATTGACAATGCCGGTGTTGGTCAAGCAAGCGCGGGCGCCTTCACGATTTGGATATTCATGACCGATGCATCAACCCCAAGAGATGAGAGTTTGTTTATTGGTGCTGATGGCGCGATGCGTCAGTCGTATATGTGGAAAACAGCCTGGGAGGACAAGCTTCAATCAGTGTATCGTGGTGGCTATGATAATTTTAATCCATCGAGTTGGGAGCGCTCTAACCCGACTACAGAAGGCAATACAGCATGGCTTGACTGGGCCCCTTCGGCGAGTTCGCGTGCTTGGATTGTTGATACACCATCCGCGTCATATGGGGAGTCTCACCTTAAACAACTTCGTGTCTATATTCGCTATGCCTGCTACAACGATACGACGAAACGCTATGCTGGCGGAGAACCAGGTATGAGTATTTATCAGTACTTCTAAAAAGGAATGCATATGAGTAAAAAGAAAGTCATATATATCATTGGAAGTATCGTCGGGGTT
Source organism: Candidatus Saccharibacteria bacterium 47-87 (assembly GCA_001897305.1). GTDB lineage: Bacteria > Patescibacteriota > Saccharimonadia > Saccharimonadales > Saccharimonadaceae > Microsaccharimonas. The sequence goes on from MKSO01000001.1 coordinate 57,953, forward strand.
ATCCTGCTTGTTGGTATCGGCTTTATAGCAGTCTCGCTGTATAAAACGCATAATACCCAGGACGGTAATGGGGCGCAGCAATCTGATAACAAAAAAATCGACAGCTTGGTTCGTGAGTCGGATGACTTAATGGCGAGGGGTGATAAAGACGGAGCGATTAACCGTCTTGAGGAGGCCCAGAAGGTAACGAAAGAGTCGGGCGACAAAGATAAGCAGTGGGACATAGAGGTGCGTCTAGACTATGCTAAGAACACCGATGTGCCTGCCATAGACATGCCAAAAGGTGATTACGCGCCTGTGGCTACAGACCCCTCCCAGCAGGGCGCAAGAACTGATACGGAAACGCAGATTCGTAAGGAGTAATTTCTCGTCGGTTTATACTGCTAGCGCGGACATGTATAATAGGGAATATGAATAGTAAATCACGCGTACTTATAACCATCCTTAGCATTTTAATAGTAATCGGCGTTGCTGCTGCGGCCTTTTTTGTCTATAAGGGCCTCACTACAGACCCAAAGGGTGTTGAGCAAACCACTCAATCGACAAGCCCAGAAGGATCAACAAGCACGCCTACTGAAGGTACTTCAGGTGGTGCGGCAACCGAGACGACCACTACTAACTCTGATGGTAGTGTTACAACCAAAAAATCTGACGGTAGTTCCGTAACTGTCAAAGATGCAACCAACGGGTACGAAGAGGTTACTACCGTTGATGTATCTGGTAAGTCATCCACGGTCCTTCGTCCAAAGCAATAGTCGGATACACCACATATAGCGTTGTAAAAAACAAACACAACGCTATTTTTGTGTTTACAGAGGTGAACATAAGCAGTATGGCGATGTGGTCAAAAAAACCCGCCAAAATGCTTGAAAAACCACATGTAGGGGCCTATAGTCATTCTCAAGCACTACATGTCGTAGTGATAACAAAACAGACATATGCAAGGGGAATAACTGTTACGCTCCGGCGGTTTTTTTCTTGCACCTCTTACCTAAAGAGAGGGTACACCTGGGGAGGTGTGAAAAACATTCAATAAAGGAGCAGGGGAAATAGGGGAATGACAAACATTTCAGTGGTCAAGCGCGATGGAACACGCGAACCATTTGACGCCAATAAAATTAACTTGGCGCTTGTAAAGGCAAGTCAGGGCCTTGATGATCAAATTTCTAAGGTGGTAGAAGTTGCTTCACAGCTACAGCTCACACTATTTGACGGTATTACTTCAGAACAGCTAGACGAAGCGGTTATCCAGACAGCTCTACAGAACGTTAAGGACGACCCAGACTACGATAAGATCGCTGCACGTTTGCTGCTGAAGACACTGTATAAGAATATTCTTGGTGACTACGACACAGATAAAGACCTAAAGAAGCTACACGAAAAGAACTTCGCGGGCTATTTAAAGGCTGCGGTAAAAGACGGCTTGTTGGACACTCGATTAGTTGATGGCCGTTTCGACCTTGCAGTGCTCGCAAAGGCACTTGATCCAACCAAAGACGATCTATCAAAATATCTTGGAGTTATTACAAACAAAAACCGTTACGCGCTCCGCAAGGGTAGTGGTGAGCCAATTGAGGTTCCACAATATACTCACATGCGTATTGCTATGGGCTTGGCGATTAATGCCGAGAACCCAACCGAGGCTGCACTCGACTTTTATACGCACATGAGTAACCTCGACTATGTACCTGGTGGTTCAACTCGTGTAAATGCCGGAGGCGCTTTCCCTCAGCTTTCAAACTGTTTCCTTATTAACGTTGATGACGACATGGAGTCGATTGCCCGTAGTGTCCGTGACACGATGTTTATCGCAAAAGGTACGGGCGGTATTGGTATTGGCTTTACTAAACTTCGCGCAGCCGGTAGCCCTGTTAAAACTACCAACACCGAGAGTACAGGCCCAATTCCATTCATGAAAATGATTGACACTGCTTTGTTTGCGGTGAGTCGTAAAGGTAAAAAAGCTGGTGCAGCTGCTATGTACATGGAAAACTGGCACCTCAACTTCCCACAATTCCTAGATCTTAAAGCGAACTCGGGTGATCCATACCTCCGTACGCGTTTTGCTGACACGGCAACCTTTATTAGTGACGAGTTTATGCGTCGCGTTGAAAAAGATGCCGACTGGTACTTGTTTGACCCAGCCGAGGTTATGGACCTTACTGAACTATATGGTGACGAGTTTGCGAAGCGCTATAACGAATACGTAAAACTAGCCGAAGCCGGTAAAATTCGTCGCTTTGAAAAAACATCGGCTCGTCAACAGTTCCGCCAGATTCTTATTCAGCTTCAGGCTACTAGCCACCCATGGCTTACTTGGAAGGACACCATTAACGTCCGTGCGCTGAACAACAATACCGGTACTATCCACTTATCTAACCTTTGTACCGAGATTACGTTACCACAGGACAACGAGAACATCGCTGTCTGTAACCTTGTGAGTATCAACCTTTCAGCACACCTAAACGAGGATGGCACTTGGGACTGGAGGCGCCTGGAAGAAAGCTCAAGGAGCGCAATTCGCCAGCTCGACAACTTGGTAGATATTACTGAATTACCAGTACCACAGGCGATGAACGCTAATAAGCAAACCCGTGCTTTGGGCCTCGGTTTTATGGGCTTCACTGATGTTATCGAGAAACTTGGCTACAGCTACGAATCTGAAGAGGCGTATGCCTTGGTGGACCAACTGGCTGAATACATTAGTTACTATGCAATTGATGAGTCGGCTGAACTAGCAAAGAAGCTCGGTACCTACCCAGCGTTTAAGGGTAGTGGGTGGAGTAAGGGTATTCTGCCAATTGACACCATTGACCAATTGGCTGAAAATCGTAAGGTAAAAGTGAAAATCGACCGCAAGCAGCGCCTCGATTGGGACAAACTTCGCACTAAGGTAAAGAAGGGTATGCGTAACGCGACACTTATGGCAATTGCACCAACCGCAAACATTGCCCACATTGCCGGTACTACTCCTGGTCTTGATCCTCAGTTCTCACAGATCTTTAGCCGTTCAACCTTGAATGGTAAGTTCCTTGAAGTGAACACGAACCTTGTGAAGGACTTGAAGTCGCTTGGTATCTGGGACGAGGTTAAAGACGAGTTGCTTATTAACCAAGGTGATATCCAGGGTATCGAAGCAATTCCACAACACCTAAAAGATGTCTACAAGACAAGTTTCCAGTTGTCGCCATACGCCTTCATTGAAGTTGCTGCCCGGGCGCAAAAGTGGGTTGACCAAGCCATTAGCCGTAATATGTACCTTGAAACTCGCGACATTGATGAGTACGAGAAAATTTACCTTGAAGCGTGGAAGCGCGGTCTCAAGACGACTTACTATCTGCACGTGAAGCCGCGTCACCAGTCCGAGCAAACGACCGTGAAGTCTAACAAGGCCGAAAAGATCCAACAACAAGATGGACGCAAGGTTGGCTTCGGTTTTTCAAGGATAGCTAAGTAACGCAACTAAAGGAGGTGTGCGATGGCAATAAAAACAAGCATCATACCGCATCAAACAAAAGAAGAGTTTGATGATAAGGATCGCGAAGAGATCCATCGCATCATCTCTGAGTTGCGCCACGACTATTTAGAACGGCATACCGAAGCGCTGGCAGACTATAACAAGATAGCCAGAGAAGCGAACCGGAAGTTGCACGAAGTCGACCGGCTAGAAAAGCACCTAAAGCGAATCGATGACTTTTGTAAAGAAAATAATATCCCACTCGTAAGTGTGACACAGGAAGGAAATAAGGAGTAGATCATGACAAACACGACCAAACAAGCAGACGACGCAATTGACCACCCAACCGGTATTCTTGGACAAGGCTTACGAGACGGGTTGCAGCTTAAACCAATCCGTTACCAGTGGGCATACGACCTGTACAACCAGGCCGTAGCCAACACTTGGTTTCCAAACGAAGTACAGCTCGTGCGCGACTTGGCTGACTTTGAAAAGCTTACCGACGACGAGAAGCACGCTCTAAAAACGGTTATTAGCTACCTTAACCCTAACGAGCTCCTTATTAATAAGTCACTCGCTTTTGGGATTTACCCCTACATCAACGCCGCCGAGGCTCACATTTACCTCTCGAAGCAGATGTGGGAAGAAGCCAACCACTTCATGACGTTTGAATACATTATTGAAACGTTTCCATTCGACCGTGAAGAAATTTATGCCGCTGGCTTTGGAAAAAAATCACTGGCAGCAAAGGCAGAGTTCCAGAATCGCAACCTCTACCCGATGCTTGAGGGTAATGTAGATGTTACCACAACAGAAGGCAAGAAGGCCTTTGTACGTAGCTTGGTTGCTTACAATATCGTACTCGAAGGTATTTGGTTCTACAGTGGCTTTATGGTGGGAATGAGCTTCCGCCAACGTAACCTGCTTCGTAATATTGGTTCGTTGCTTGACTGGATTACCCGTGATGAAAACCTTCACCTTACCTTCGGCATCAACCTGTTATTGACGATTATGGATGAAAACCCAGACCTCCAAACGCCTGAGTTTGCTGAGGAAATCCGTAGCCTCATTCTTGAGGCCGTTGAGCTTGAAAAGGAATACAACCAAGACATGCTACCAAAGGGTATTCTTGGCCTTAATGCCGACTACGTGAACCAGTACGTTATGTACATGACCGACCGACGCCTTGAAGAGCTTGGCTTTGAGCCAGAATACAATGTATCGAACCCAGCAAAGTGGATGGCGGCTGCTAATGACACACTAGAACTAGTGAACTTCTTTGAAAGCACCAATACTTCTTACGAAGTAAACGGCGGAAAGTAATCTCATGAGTGAGTTACCCTTGGTTTATATGAGCACCGAAAGCGACCTGAAGCATCGCGCAATCGCTGCAGTTATGAAAAGAGAGGGTATCGAAGTTGAAGTACAGGGCAAAAAGCTTGAGTCGGGCGTCCCCGAGCAACCATATTCACTCGAGGAAACGCTTGAGGGGGCAAAAAACCGTCAAGAAGCATTACGCCGACTTGGTGTAGCTGCAGATTTTCTTGTAACAGTTGAGAGCGGACTCCATCCTGTAGACGAAGGAGTGTTTGGATGTATTGCGGTTCTTATTGAGCGGCCCGGTGGACCCATGTATACGGGCTTATCGATTGACCTTAAGTATCCTCAGGAGGTACTAGATGCTGTCCCTTCGCGCTATCCTGACGTTGGTACGTGGGCGATGGAGGCAAAGGGAGCGAAAGAAAAAGATCCGTACTCTATTTTTACGGGTGGTCGTAGGACTCGTCAGGATACTATTGAAGATGCCGCCAGGAACGCACTTATTAGTCTGCTTGTTGCAGAGGAAGGGGATAGGTAGCTATGGAAGAAATCAAAGCAATTCTGTCAGATAATCTTATTGGGACACTAGCAACTCTGAACGAAGATGGTTCGCCCTGGGCGACACCACTTCATGTGTTTGCGGACGACGAAGCGCTGTACTGGTTCTCAAAAGATACGCACCAGCATTCGCTTAATATCGAACGTGACCCGCGCGTTGCAGTGACGGTTTGGTCACAATCCGGTGCAACACGGGGTGCTTATGTTACCGGTAGTGCTACAAAACTTTCAGCCGAAGAAACACCCGCCGTATTGGATATTGTGGTGTCTGCAGTAGGTAAAATACCGCCTGTGTTTGAAAATACATCAGCGTATAGGCTGCCAATTGGGCAAATTAACAGTAGTAAATCGTCAGAAAACCGTTGGTATTTTTACACCTAAAAATCTATAGACATGCGCTATATGTGGCGTATAATAATTAAACATAAGCACTACGGTGCGGGCAAAAAAGTAAGAAAATAGGGGATCAACAAACATGAACGCAAGTGCAATCATCAACGAAGAAATGAGCCTAGACGAGAAGTTAGCTGCTATTGACGCTGCTATGGCTTCAGCTATGGCATCTGCTAACTCTGATGACAAGCAAAAATCAACAACCACTGGTCTTGCTGCGGCAGCTCCGGTTGACCCAGCCGACATGTTTATGTGCGTTGGCTGCCAATAATCCCTATTACTTGCAACAGGGAGGGACACCGCTTCGAAAGAGGCGGTGTTGTGTTTTAATAGAAAGAGCACACAGGAATGTAGAAAAGTGCTATACTTAATATAGTAATTATGAAGACACAACTGGTTATATTCGGAATCACAGGGGACTTAGCGGGGCGAAAGCTACTGCCGGCACTCGATAGCATTATAAAGACTGGCAATTATGACGACCTCTCTATTATTGGCGTATCTCGTCGCGAAGTGAGTGTTAATGACATTGTTGGTGAATATCCGACCCTTACTCCGCGAACTGACCTTTTCACAATGAACCTTGCCGATGCAGGTGATTATACAAAGCTAAAAGCATTCTTAGAAGCGCAAGAAACAGATCAGACATTATTTTATTTATCGGTTCCTCCTGGGGCAGCGGCCGATATTGTTGATTTTCTGGGTGAAGCAGGTCTTAATTCTGCACGCTATAAAGTATTGTTTGAAAAGCCTTTTGGTTACGATCTAGCATCAGCTGAGGAATTTATCGCTCGTACAGGCCGCTATTTTGCCGAAGATCAAATTTACCGCATCGATCACTACATGGCAAAAGAAATCGCCGCAGAAGTGCTGCGAGTGCGTCGTGACGCCGAAAACCATCACCATACGTGGGGAAATAACTCAATCAAACGTGTTAGTGTTGTAGCGACCGAAAAAATTGGTATTGAAGGACGGGCTGAGTTCTACCAGCAAACAGGCGCCTTGCGTGACTTTGTGCAGGGGCATTTAATGCAGTTATTATCACTGGTACTTATTGATAAACCTGGTACTCGGAGCTTACCAGAGGAGCGTTTGGCCGCCCTAGAGCTTATACAGCCCGCGGATCCTCGTAAGGCAATTCGTGCTCAGTATGAAGGTTACAGTAATGAAGTGGGGCAACCCAATACCACGGTTGAAACATTTGTCGGCCTAGAACTCGAAAGTCGTGACCCGTCATGGCAAGGTGTTACATTACAGCTTGTGACGGGTAAGTCGCTTAGTGAAAAACGCTCGTATATTGAAATAGAGTATTTAGATGGCATGAAAGACGTGTTTGAAGAGGGAAAAATAGTACTCGAGAATGGCCGAACACTTGATGCCTACGAACGCTTATTACTCGCCGCAATTGCCAGTGAAAAAGATATCTTCACTACCAGCAGCGAGGTATTACGGTCTTGGCAGATCGTTGCACCGGTTCAAAAGGCCTGGTCGATGGATGACTCGATAGACCTTTACCGACCCGGTTCTCGAATAACACTCAAGAACTCCATTGAGATAGATGCTTGATGTTTCAAATCAGGCCATAGAGCGCTACATTTAGCGTAGTGCAAATACTACAACACCATACCTATAGCGCCTGTTTGCGCAATAATGCTACAATGAAATCCCATGGAGGTGACGACTAACATGGGGAATAAACAAAAATTTATCTTTGTAACTGGAGGGGTGCTTTCCGGGGTAGGTAAAGGCATTACTGCTGCAAGTATTGGTGCTGTTTTGCAGGCCAAGGGGGCAACTGTCTCTATTCAAAAGTGCGACCCGTATCTTAATGTAGATGCGGGTCTTTTGAACCCTCGCGAACACGGTGAGTGTTTTGTAACTAAGGATGGCGCCGAAACTGACCTCGACCTTGGTCACTACGAGCGATTTCTTGATATTGAATTAACCCAAAAGAACGCTACGTTGTCTGGGCGTCTATTAAGCAACCTCATTGCTGATGAGCGTGCTGGCAAGTTTAACGGCCAAACGGTGCAGTTGGTGCCCCATTTAACGGGTGCTATTAAAGATGCGATCGCTCTTGCTGCCGATGGCTCTGATATTCATATTGTTGAAGTTGGGGGCACGGTAGGTGATTATGAAGGGCTCAGTTTTGTTGAGGCAATACGTGACTTCGCTAGTCGGGTTGGTCGCGAAAACTGTCTGTATGTGCATGTGGTATACGTACCGTTCATTCAAACTAGCAAAGAGTTTAAATCGAAGCCTGCCCAGAATGCTTTGAATGATTTACGTGGCTTTGGCATTATGCCGGATTGTGTAGTAGTGCGCACTGATGACCCGGCGCCAGGTGATATTGCTGCTAAAATCGCACGATTTAGCGGTGTGCCAGAGGACGCTGTTATTCTACTTTCCAATGCTCACACAGTGTACGAGGTCCCTCTCACTGTGTATGCAAGTGGAATCGGCGCGGTACTTGAACGCTTTACGGGCAACGCATCAAAGCCAGATCTAAGCAAATGGCGCACCTTGGCTGAAGCCCAAGAAACCCGCTTCCCAAAGACGGTTAAAGTGGGTATGGTGGCCAAATATTTAGACAATGAAGATACGTATATCTCGGTAATTGAAGCTCTTAAAGCGGCCGCTTGGCACGAGCAGGTTAATCTCGATTTAAAGTGGGTGAGCGCCGAAGATACCACTGATTCTGAATTAGGCGAACTTGATGCCGTGTTAGTACCGGGGGGCTTTGGCAAGCGCGGTATTGAAGGCAAAATTGCCGCTGCACAGTATGCACTTGATCATAAAAAGCCGTATCTTGGACTGTGTCTGGGCCTGCAAGTGTCAGTAATTGCTGCAGCTCGCCGAGCTGGGCTTAGCGATGCTAATAGTACTGAGTTTGACCCATCTACCAAGCATGATGTTGTTTACATTATGGAAGGCCAAGCAGGCAAAGAATCAACTGGTGGTACGCTTCGTCTTGGAGATTATGTTGCCAACTTAACCAAAGGTTCCAAAGTGGCAGAAGCGTATGGTGCAACCGAAACGGTCGAACGTCACCGTCACCGCTACGAGGTAAACCAGAAGTTTACCAAAGCAATTGAAGCGGGTGGTTTGACTATTTCCGGTACATCGCCAGACGGTAAATTGGTTGAGTATATTGAAGCCTCTAGCCACCCGTATTTCGTAGCTACCCAAGCCCATCCAGAGTTTAAGAGCCGGCCAAACCGTCCGCACCCGTTGTTTGTAGGGCTTATTAAAGCTGCCAAGAAGTAGAAATACGCCCAAAACGGTGTATACTAACAGAGATGGAACAACAACTTAGTCGTATTATTGATGAGCTGTACAACCTTGAAGTGCAGCCGCAGGTATCACGCCCTGCAGCGGAATTTGGTGATTACGCAACTAATATTGCTTTGCAACTTGCAAAGCAGGTTGGTAAAAATCCGCGTGAGATCGCTGAAGAGATTGCTGCAAAATTGCGCGAAACTGGCGCTTTTTCAGAGGTGACCATTGCTGGCCCGGGCTTTATTAATGTCCGTGTTTCCGGCTCGTCTTTAGCCAGGGAGCTTCAAGCAGAATGGAGTGATGCGTATGGCACGAACCAGGATGGCGCTGGCAAGACGGTTGTTGTAGAATACCCAAGCCCTAATATGGCTAAGCCGTACAGTGTAGGACATCTACGTACTGGTAACCAGGGCTGGGCGGTGAAGCAGCTCATGGAGGCGACCGGCTGGACGGTTATTACTGATAATCACTTAGGTGATTATGGTGCGCCACTAGGGATGTGGATAGCAGGCTTTTTGAACTTTGGCAGCGAAGAGGCTCTAAATAAAGATGGTGTGTATGAACTGGGTCGCGTCTACATTGCTATGCGAAAGGCTTTAAAAGAGGAGGCTGAGCGCGGCGAAACAACTCTTGCTGATCAAGTCCAAGGTTGGCTTCTTAAATACGAAAATGGTGACGCTGAGGCAAAAGCCTATAGCGATCGCTTTAATGAAATCTCGCTCAAGCACATTCACGATGTCATGAACCGCATGCACATCTCAACAAACTACGAGCTGGGTGAGGCATTCTTTGCACCCAAAGGTAAAGAAGCGGTTAAAAAACTGCTAGAAACGGGCGTAGCGGTTCAAAACGAGGACGGCTCTGTGATTGTGCCACTTGATGACTATGGTTTTGATGTACCGCTTTTGGTGCAAAAGAGTAATGGTGCGGCTTTATACGCGACTACCGACCTTGCGACTATTCTTTATCGCGAAGAGCACTGGCACCCAGATAGAGTTATTTATGCGGTTGGTGCCGAGCAACAGTTTTACTTTTCGCAGCTATTTGCCATGGCAAAAAAGCTCGGTATTACCACTGAACTAATCCACCTTTGGTTTGGTTTTATTGACCAACTTAACGAAGATGGTACCCGTGAGAAAATGAGCAGCCGTAAGGGTGTGGTACTTATGGAAGAACTGCTCGACCAGGCAGAAGAGAAGGCTCGCGCTGTGATAAAGGGCCGCGATGTCTCTGAAGAAGATATTAAAAAAATCGCCCTTGGTGCTATTAAATTCAGCGATTTCGTCGCCGACCGCCGTACAAATATTTTATTCAACTGGGATACTATTTTTGCATTAACAGGGGTGAGTGGTCCGTATGTGCAGTATGCTGCTGTGCGTGTAAATAAATTGCTGCGCGACCATGGCTACGGCATGCCGTATGTTGGCACGTATGATTATGCCAGCGAAAAAGACGTACTCGCTAAACTCCTCGAATACCCAGAAGTAGTCCGACGCGCCGCTAATGAGCTTGAACCCCACAAAGTCGCTAATTATTTGTATGAATTAGCTCGTGAACTCAACCGTTACTACGAAGCCACACCAATCGCTACGGCTGAATTAGTAGAAGAAATTCGCCATGCCCGCCTTGGGGTATTGGCTAAGGCGGCGCATGTCTTTACGCACGGCCTTGGGCTACTTGGCATTGAAGTGCCGAGCCAAATGTAGCCCAAAGGGTTGCGGTTTCTTGTAAGGTAGGTGTATACTAACCGCATTATGACAGCGGTAACACATCAGCAATGTATGCTTCTCGGCCTCATGCTCGATGCGTCCTCGACGTCGTAAGTTTTATTTGCAGAAACAATAAACGCGTCGAGGGAAATCACCTCGACGCGTTTTAGGTCTACAAATGAATACGTAGTACCAGTACCCGCGCTTGCCGTATGTGGTAAGCTGCAAACCTCGTGTGCCTAAAATGGGTGCACATTTCACAATCAGGAGGAATAATGAGCCAGAGCATGACATCCGGTGACCTTGACCTTGCCATGGAAGTGGCGACGCGTGGATCACTGACCTTCTACGACTACGAGCCGCGTGGCCAGGAGGGTCATCTCAGCAACATCGCCACCGTTCTCGGTCTCGATCCCGCGGAAACCCCCAGGCTACTGCTCATAGCCGATGCATTCGAAGACGATCACCACTACGAAGTCGAGCGAGTTCCTATGGAGCAGCCGCAACAGGGTTCCAAAGGGGAGTCGTTCCCGAAGAAATTCCGCGTTACCATCAAGCCAGCCTGAGTGCTGGCGTGGAGTGGGGGTGGGGCTCTGGGTTATGCGCCCATCGAGCCCCACCCGCGTCCTGGTATTCCTCCTGATTTTTATCCCAAGAATTTCAAATGATATACTAGCTACAAAGAAGCGACACGAAGTAAGGAGTAATATGGCTGAAAAGAAAACATCCACTAGTGCAAAACAATCATCGAGTAAAGCACGAAATGTGGCCTCGCGCAGCACAGAACACGTAAGGGGTCACGTAAATGGCTTTGTTGATTTTATTCGTAAACAAGGTGTTATTGGTTTAGCGGTTGGTCTGGCGATCGGTACCGCTGCTGGTGATACAGTAAAGCGTTTGGTAGAAGGTTTTATTAACCCAATTGTTCAATTTATTGTTGGTTCGGGCGATAAGCTTGCCAATGCTACGTGGCACGTTGAACTATTTGGTCGTGAAGCGGATTTCGCGTGGGGTGCTGCACTTTCATCTGCTATTACTTTACTTGCCACGGCGCTGGTTATCTACTGGCTTGTAAATGTCTTTAAGCTTGATCGTCTCGACAAGAAGAAAGACGCCTAGTTCGTGGATAAAAAAATAGCCAACACCAAGCAACCGCACATCCTATGGATCGATTTAGAAATGACCGGCCTCGACCCAGAGAAGGATCGTATTCTCGAGGTTGGCGCTATTATTACCGACTGGGATTTTAAAGAAGTTGCCAGTTACGAAGCGGCCGTAAAAGTACCTGACGCAATTGTAGAAGACAGAATGTTTAGTGGCCCGGCTGCGACCTTTTGGGAAAGTGTCCCCGCTACACGCGATGCGCTTATTCAGCAAAATCAAGAAGCGGCTCAGCCAAAGCGTACTGTAGAGGATGCTTTGCTCGCGCTGGTTGATCAGTACTTTAAAGCTGATATTCCCGTGCTTCTTGCGGGTAATTCTATCCATATGGATCGCCGTTTTATCGAAAAAGAGTTTACGCGTCTTACTAAACGACTCCATTACCGTATGCTCGATGTTTCAGCTTGGAAAGTAGTCTTCGAGGCGAAATATCGTAAAAAGTATGCCAAGCGAGAGGCTCATCGGGCCCTTGATGATATTCGCGGCAGTATTGAAGAACTGCAATACTACACCGCTCTCATTAAAAAATAAGCATGCTACAATAAAAACACTATGAAGCTTAGGCGACATCGTGGGAGGAAACTACTGCTCATAGGCAGCATTACGCTTGCGCTATGTTTTATTGTGAGTGTGCTTGCGGTAGTCATTATTGGTCGATCCACCCATTCACCGGCCGAGAAATCTCCTTCCGTTGCAACCACTAAACCGGCTCCTAAGCCAGTGTCTGTTTCGGTACACACGCTTTATTTTGGCAACGCATATTGGGGACGGTATATGAACGACTGGTCGATGGCCAGCCCCCTTAAAACTGCCTATCCGTTTTCTCGTCTCAATGAGTTTCATCGTGACCAGTATGATGCGTGGATTGCTGGCTTAGAGTGCCCCACGGTAGCGGGCTTCTCCCAAACCTCGGCTGAAGAAGACGCAACGCTATCGTTTAACTGTTCGCCAACCTATCTACCGGAAGCGGCAAAATGGTTTACGGCGTTTACCTTGGCGAACAATCATACTGATAATCAGGGGCCGGAAGGGTTCGCCGAAACCAAGCAGCATTTGCAAGAGAATAATATCCAGTACTTTGGTAATTACGACCCATATGTTGCCGATGATGCCTGTGAAGTGCTCGCTATACCAGCCACAGTAAGTTATGACGACGGTAGTACGAAGAAGCAGGCGCTTCCACTGGCTTTCTGCGCGTATCATGGCGTCTTTAAAATTCCACCAGCTGATTCGATTGCTCAAATTAACAAATACGCCGCTTATTTTCCGGTTGTGGCTATGCCGCATATGGGTAAAGAATATGTGGCTACTCCTGATGAACTAAAGACAAGTATCTACCACTCCATGATTGACCAAGGTGCTGACATGGTGCTTGGTGACCATCCGCACTGGGTACAGACTAGCGAGGCCTACAAAGGCAAACCAATTTTTTATTCAATGGGTAACTTTATGTTTGATCAACAAGATACAACCGAAGTAACGCGCTCGGCAGCTATCGACGTAACACTAAAAGCTGATAATAATGGGGGAGATCTTGAAAAGTGGCTGGCGTTAGGCGACGCCTGTAAATCCTTTCATGACGACTGTTTAGTGAAAGCTCAGCAGCAGAATTTAAAGAAAATAACCGCACAGTATACCATCGGGGTCGTTGGCACTAATGATGCTGGCAAGATTACCAAGCCGGCAACAGAAGCCCAAACAAGTGCGATCCTGGATCGTCTACATTGGTCAAATACTAAGAAACAGTTGCAAGCACCCTTTACGGGGCTGTAATATAGGGTCATGACCCATAAAGAACTTGAAGAATATCTTTTGAGCTTTCCAAATACTTGGTTGGATTTCCCTTTTGGTGAAGGAACGAGCGTATATAAGATTGGTCACAAAGACACTGGCCAAGGTAAAATGTTTGCCCTTATCGCGGACGGCAGTAAGCCTTTGCGCGTGAGCTTAAAGTGCGATCCAGTTTTAGCAGAGACTCTTCGTGAGAAATACGAAACAATCGTTCCTGGCTATCACCTCAACAAAAAGCACTGGAATACTATTATTTGTTCGGGGCAGCTCGATGAAGAAGAAATTAAAGACCTCGTTCGCTTAAGCTATCGTCTAGTAGACGAATCGAAATAGATTATTCGTTGGAGGCACTGAACTTCGAGAGAGCAGTGTATGTCGGCTCTAGGTTGTTATAAGCAGTTTTGAGAAATGCCTGGGTTTGTGGGCCCGCACCGGCAGAATACAATTGTTGCAGTAAAGCTAAAATGGTGGCTACTTGGTAGGTCATTTCGCGTGCATATGTACTATCAAATTTTGCATTGAGGCGGCCAACTTCCAGTCGTTGCTTCATATCTGCATTTGACTCAAGTGCAAGGACGGACGCGGGAATTTTCTTCGGAACGATATTAAGACTTGCTAGTGGGGCTGCTAGGTCGCGCTGAGTATTGGTAATGTATAGCTTTAAGTCGCTATTTAAAGAACGCAACTGACTGTTTTTTATTCTGGTACTCGAATCATTTACAACACTTGAAGTAGCGTCGAGCTTAGCGTAAAGACGTTCCCATGGTTGTTTCTGGGCATTCGCAATTGCCCCGGCCACATTAACCAAAATAATAACAAGCACTATAGCCGCTATTCCCGCCAACAGGATGGTGCGAATATTCCACGCGAAAACCGGACGCTTAGGTGCCTGGGGTGCGATCTGGTTGAGGTAGTCGAGCGGCGTCTGATTAGTGCTTGGGTTCATGGCACTATTTAACCATAATCAATAACAGAGGTAAATAGTAGGAGAGTCTCGCCTTGGTGGGGTATACTAAGCCTATGCAAGACGCTAAAGAGGAAGTAAGAGCTCGACTCAACATCGAAGATGTTGTTGGTGAGTACGTCCAACTAAAGCGTGCCGGCCGTAATTTTAAAGGCCTCAGCCCTTTTAGCGGCGAAAAAACGCCCAGCTTTTATGTCAGCCCCGAAAAAAATATATGGCATGACTTTTCTTCCAACAAAGGAGGTGATGTCTTTAGTTTTGTGATGGAAGTGGAAGGGCTTGATTTTAGGGCGGCGTTGGAACTTTTAGCGCAGCGAGCGGGCGTAGACCTCTCCCAGTACGATTCAAAAGGGGGTCAAGAAATTGCTCGACAGAAACGCCGTCTTCTTGAAGCGCATCAGCTAGCCGCTAAATACTATCAACAAAGTTTGCTTCAGAATCAGCGAGCACTCGAATACGTATTCCAAAAACGTGGTCTAAGCAAGGCTGTAGTACAAGAGTTCCAAATCGGCTATGCCCCAGATGCTGGCGATGCTCTAGTACAGTTTCTCGTAAAAAAAGGGTTCACAAAAAATGAATTATCCCTTGGCGGGCTCACGAATCGGTTTGGCGGTGATTTTTTCCGTGGCCGTATGATGGTACCCCTCATGGATGCCTCGGGCCAGGTAATCGGTTTCACTGGCCGCATTATTGTTGATGAGCCAAATGCTCCGAAATATCTCAATACTCCGCAGACGCCTTTGTATGACAAAAGTCGTCATGTCTTTGGACTGAGCCAAGCAAAAGAAGCAATTCGTAAGGGCGACTATGCGGTTATTGTAGAGGGGAATCTTGATGTGGTGAGTAGCCACCAGGCTGGTTTTACGGAAGTAGTAGCTACGGCGGGAACGGCCTTAACGGAGGCACATTTAAAGGCGCTTGTCCGGTTGAGTCCAAATGTTCGCTTAGCGTTTGATGGTGACGCAGCCGGTCTGGCGGCAACCGAGCGAGCAATTCCTATTGCGCAAACGGTTGGGGTTGATTTAACTATTATCTCGCTTCCTGAAGACGTTAAGGACCCCGACGAACTTATCCAAAAAGATCCCCAGCTATGGCGGCAGGCTATTGACCAGGCCGAGAATGTAGTGGATTGGCTATTAACTCAATACACCAAGCGTGAAGATATGACAGCGCCAATTGGGAAGCGCCGGTTTACTACAGCTGCCCTTAGGGTAGTTCGTGCCTTGAACGATCCAGTCGAGCAAGAGCACTTTATGCAAAAAATCGCCGCCTACACTTCGACTAGCCTGGAGACGGTTAAGGAAAAGCTTACGAATACGACCGATGACTCACAACCAGAGCGTCCTCTGAAACCGGTGCATATTGCCGAAGAAATTAAACAAGACCCTGCGGCGTATCAAGACAGCATGCTGGCGCTTGCACTATTAGACCCTGCAACGCGCGAATTACTGAACGATGTTACTACTGAAATGCTGGCCACCGATGAACGGCGAGCGGTGCTGACATACGTTCAAACAAACACCGAACCTATCCAGTCAATTCCTAAAAACTTGCAAGATTACGATACGTATGTCAAAATATTACTATTAAGAGCCGACGCACGGTACGGGGAATGGAGTGACGAAGATCGTTGCTTCGAAGCAGCCCGCCTGGTCCGCCTCACCATAACCGAACACAAGCAAACACAGAAAGACGCACTCACTAAAGAACTCCGCATTGCCGAAGATAATGGCAATGACGAAGAAGCCTTGCGTCTGCGCCACGCACTAAACGAACTCATAAAGGAGATGCCTCGTGCCAAAAGGTAAGAAAAAAGACGAAGAAATTATTGAAGAAGATGTCATTATCGATGACATTGCTGGTGATGATACTGTAGCGGATATTGTCGATGTACCGCTTCCAGCTGTTGAATTTGACGGCCCTGCACTGGAAGATCTTGATGACGAAGATATTGATACCGACGAAGACCTTCTTAGCCAAGAACAGTACTTTGATGATGCTAGTGACGACAGTGTACGCCTATACCTCCGCGAGATCGGTAAAATCCCACTCTTGAACGCCGAAGAAGAACTAGAACTTGCGCAACGAGTTGTAAATGGTGATAAAAAAGCCAAGGACAAAATGGCCGAAGCAAACATGCGTTTGGTAGTCTCGATTGCCAAGCGCTACAGTGGCCGTGGTCTTGATTTTCTTGACCTTATTCAAGAAGGCAATACCGGTTTGCTGCGCGCGGTTGAAAAGTTCGACCCAGACAAGGGCTTTAAGTTTTCAACCTACGCGACTTGGTGGATTCGTCAGGCCATTACACGTGCTATTGCCGACCAAGCCCGTACTATTCGTATTCCAGTACACATGGTGGAAACCATTAACAAGCTGCTCCGTACCCAGCGCCGTATGACCCAAGAGCTCAACCGCGAGCCTACCATTGAAGAGCTTGCCAAAGAACTCGAAATGGAACCTGAAAAGGTTGAATACGTCATGAAGATTAAGCAGGATATTACCTCACTTGATGCTGGTGTTGGCCGCGATGGCGATGACGAGGACTCAGTTCTCCGTGACTTTATTGAAGATGAAGATAGTGCCACCCCTGAAGAATCTGCTGCGTCGCAACTTTTGAAAGAACAAGTTCAAGAGATCTTGTCGACTCTTTCAGACCGCGAACAAAAAATCATTCGTATGCGCTTCGGCCTTGATAACGGCAAAAGCCATACCCTTGAAGAAGTAGGGCAGGAATTTGCGGTGACCCGTGAGCGTATTCGCCAAATTGAAGCGAAAGCACTGGCGAAACTTCGTAAACACAAAGATTCAAAGAAACTTCACGATTACTTGTCTTAAGCAAAGTCGAGCTCTTGGCCAACAGCCTCGAGCTGTTCATTGAAGTGCTCAATTGAGCCGGTATTGATAACAAAGTGGTCCGCAATAGCAATCGGGCCACCTTTTTCAATGTTTTCGATTTCGGCTATGTCTCGTGCATAGGCTTCGCTGCTAGTAAGTGGGCGTACCGGGCGTTGTGAGAGACGGTGATAGCGCAGTTGTCGGGGTGCGACAATAGCAACAAGCTCCAGCTCACCTGGAAATGCCGCGCGCAATACTTTATATTCGGTCCAGCTATAAAGACCATCAGCGATAATGCGATGTTGTCCGGCATCGGCTAAGTGATTAATTTGTTCAACAATTTTATTAGCCACCGCATCTTTGCCGTATTTTTTTCGAAACTCTTCACGAAACGGTTTTTCATTTTCTTGGGTGTGCTCTAAGCCGGCTTCGGTCATAGCGTCTAAAATAACGCCGCCAAAATATACTTTCGGGTACCCCTTTTCGGTAAAGTGATCGACAGCGGTTGACTTACCGGCACCAGTTAGGCCGACGAAGGCTAAGATTTTCAGATTGTTACGATGTGTCATAAGGGTATTGTATCAGATAAACGTACCTCAAGTGCTATACTAATAGATATGAAGCGGCTGGCAGTTATTGACGGAAAATCAGTTTTTTATCGAGGGTATTACGCCATGCCAGGGTTATCGCTCCCAGACGGCACGCCAACCGGTGGGGTCTATGGCTTTGCCTCAATTGCCATTGAACTTATTAAAAAACTCGAGCCCGACTATGTCGCGGTGGCTTGGGATAAACCCAAAACAAACATTCGCAAGCGTCGTGAAATTTACCCTGAATATAAGGCCGGACGAAAACCAGCGCCGGATGACTTTTACGCCCAAATTCCTATACTTCAAGAACTTCTTGAGGCTTTTGGGTGGCCCTTTTACGAACTTGATGACTACGAAGCCGATGACATACTGGGCGCCTTTGCTCAGCAAGCCACTGAAAAGGGGATAGAAACCTGCTTGCTAACCAGTGATCTTGATGCGCTACAGCTCATTAGCCCCACTACCAAGGTGTACGCTATAAAAAACGGCCTCTCTAATATTGAAGAGTTTGATGTTGAGGCTTTTGAGAAGAAATATGGCATTGAAGTAGAGCAATTTTTGGATCTGAAATCACTAAAAGGGGATTCTTCGGATAATCTTCCAGGGGTACCTGGTATCGGCGAGAAGACGGCTATTCAACTCCTCCAAGAGTTCACAACGCTTGATAACGTGTATGCACACCTTGATGACATCAAGCCGTCAGTGGCTAAAAAGCTTGAGGCTGGTAAAGAGTTGGCGTACATGACTAAAGAAGTCGGTAAGATTTGGTGTGACGCGCCGGTTGAGCTTGATTGGGCGGTAGCTAGCGTCGAAGACACAGACCTTAATAAAGTTGCGGCTATACTGAAACGACTACAATTTACTTCTCTTGAAAAGCGCTTGCCTCGACATATGCAGTTTGGTGATACTGTTTCTGTTGTTGAGTCGGCACCTTCCATTACTGCTCTAAAAGAAATCGCTTGGCCATCACCTTTGATGGTTGATGGGCCTGTGTTTGTCGAACTTATAGATGACGAGTTGTGGGTTTCAACAGATGATACCACTGTGTTTCATCTACCAATTACCGCTATTAACCCGTCGGTCTGGCGTACCTTCGAAATGGCGACAGTAGTAAGTTACGATGTAAAAGCGCTGTACCACGGGCTGGCACGCCACAATATTAATGCACACTTTTTAACAGTCCATGATATTCGACAAGGTGCCTTTCTGATAGACCCACTATTACGAGATCGCTCTATAGCGGCGCTGATAGGTGAAGATCTGGCCGAACCGGCTACTATTTTAGCTGGACTTCGTATGGTCTACACCCAGCAATTGGCCTACTTTGAGCAGGAGCCAAAGGTTGCAACTATTGCTCGTGAATACGATTTTCCGCTCACGTACACCCTGTTTCGCATTGAACACCTTGGCGTTAAAATTGACCCCGATCAATTTAAAAAGCTAAGTGATGCACTAGGTGAAGAGCATGCCCGCCTTGAGCAAGAAATGTATACAATGGTTGGGTATGAATTTAATATTGGTAGCCCAGCGCAACTTTCTGAAGTGTTATTTACAAAGCTGATGCTGCCAACTACGGGTATTAAAAAGGGCAAAACGGGCTATAGCACCGGCCAGGCTGAGCTTGATAAACTACGTGGACAACACCCCATTATTGAACTGATTGAAAAGACCCGCGAGCTCGCTAAACTTAAAAATACCTACGTTGATACGCTGCCATTGCTAGCTGACGACCAACAGCGTATCCATACAACTTTCAACCAAGATGTTGCCGCTACAGGCCGGCTTAGTAGTACTAACCCGAACCTTCAAAATATCCCTATTCGTACCGAGCAGGGTAGGCGTATTCGTGAAGCCTTTATTACCGATGGTGATAAATTGCTGGTTAGTGCCGATTATTCTCAGTTTGAGCTTCGCTTGGCAGCCATATTGGCGGGCGATGACCAGCTTATTAACGATTTCAACGGTGATGTCGACATTCACACTAAAACTGCCAGTGAAGTCTACGGTATCCCAATGGATGAAGTAACTAAAGATCAACGTCGGGCAGCCAAGGTTATTAATTTTGGTGTTCTCTACGGTATGAGCCCCCATGGTTTGGCGGCTAACACGGGCATGTCATTTATTCAGGCAAAACAGTTTATTGACCAGTATTTTGCACTGAGGGCGCCAATTCGAGCTTTTATTGATAAGACGCTAGAAAAAGCCCGCACTGAAGGCTATGTTGAAACGTACTACGGTCGTCGTCGCCCAACACCAGATGTAAAAAGCTCTAATTTTATGGTGCGCGCTGGTGCAGAGCGAGCCGCCGCAAACATGCCTATTCAGGGCACCGAGGCCGATTTAATGAAAAGAGCCATGCTTCAAGTAGATGAAAAGCTTGAGGGGCTCGGTGAACAAATTTTGCAAATCCATGATTCCATCTTGGTAGAGTGTCCAGCCGAAAATGCCGAGCAAGTTGCCGAGATACTTAAAAGTACTATGGAGAATGTTGCACCAGAACTTAAAATTTCTCTTAAAGTCGATGTGCACATTGGTGCAAATTGGGGTGAATTATAATGGTCGACATAATGTACAACAAACTAGTACGTGACCTGATTCCGGCAATCATTACTGATGATAATCAGACTCCAGTGACGCATATATTGAATGATGATGAATTTCGAAAGGCTTTATTGGAAAAGCTAGTCGAAGAGGCTAAAGAGCTACTCGAGAGTGACGGTGATTTAGGTGAGCGAGCCGATATAGCCGAAGTTTTACAGGCACTTGATGACGTTTTGGGCTATAGTAAAGACGAGATCGAAAACGCACGCCTTAAAAAAGCTGACAAGCGGGGTGGTTTCGAGCAAAAAATCTTCTTAGAAAAAGCAATTACCCATGATTAAAGCAATTATTTTCGACTGTTTTGGTGTTCTGCTTGGTAACGCATACAAAGTGCGCCTGGCTGAGGTTGAACAAGAGGATCCTGCAAAAGCTCAGGAAATGCGTTCTATTAACCACGCCTCAGACCTGGGGGTTATTAGCCGTGAAGAATCTGCGCAGTACATGGCCGACCTATTAGGCATAGACCCTGAAGAGATCTACGAAGAACAAGAAAAAGCCGAAATACCGAATAGTGAACTTCTTCAGTACATCGCTTCTTTAAAAAATCGCTATAAAATTGGACTACTGAGCAATATTAGTAGTCGTGAACGTTTAAGCATTCGTTTTACCGATAACCAATTAACAACTCACTTTGATACCGTGGTTGCTTCGGGTGATGAGGGGTACGTAAAACCCCAGCCGGAAATTTATCACATTGCCGCTGCTCGTTTGGGGGTGGAGCCGCACGAGTGCGTTATGATTGACGATATTGCCGAGTTTTGCGATGGCGCGCGCGCCGTTGGTATGCAGGCAATTCAATTCAAAACCAATAGTCAGTGTATAACAGATTTGAACACTCTCATTGACAGGGGTGAGCAGGAAGGCTAAGCTATAGGTATGGCTAGATATCGAACATCACGCATTCTCCCGACAATTCTGACAATCGTCGTTATTATTATCGCTATCGCTGGCTTGGTTGCCTTGGCGCGGCTGCTCTTCTCGGGTGGCAATAGTAGTGGCTCAACAACGGTTAATCAAACGGACCTTAATAAGCAAGCACTCGTTGATACAGCTGATGGACGAGCGGTCAGTATGACGGTTCGCGGACCTATCGTTGCTCAAGAAGATTTCCGTTCGTACCAGATCATTATTTCACCTAATACGCGCGACTTTAATGCGTATACTGGGTATTTAAATACTATTACGAGCCAACAGACGTTAAGCAATAATACTGCTGCATATACACAGTTCGTTAATGCCCTCAACAAGGCAAATATGGCGGCTGGCACTCCCTTTGATGCTGACAAGAACAATACTGAAGGTATTTGTGCTACCGGAAGAGTATACGAATTTCGTACACTTCTTGGTGGCCAGCAACAGGCTATGTGGTGGACTTCAACCTGTAGCGGATCTCCCGGGTCTTTGAAGGGCAACGCTACGCAGCTGTCACAACTATTCTTGAGCCAAATTCCTGAAGGTTCAAACATAGCCAATAGCTTAAAGCTTTAGGAATATAGTATGCCAGAGTTGCCAGAAGTCGAGACGGTGCGTCGTGGTTTATCGAGTCTTATCATTGGTAAAACAATAAAAAGTGAGACGCATGACACCGAAAAGGGGTTTCCAAATACAGAAGCTGATGTCCGGTCGTTTCTCATTGATGCAACCATAATTGACATTCGTCGTCGTGCCAAAGTACTCATGATCGACCTTTCAACAGGCTATAGTCTACTTATTCATCTGAAAATGACCGGACAATTAGTGTTTGTTGGTGATACTCGATTTGGTGCAGGACACCCTAATGATAGCTTAGTGAATATATTGCCAGATAAGTCGACACGAGTCACTGTTCAGTTTACAGATGGCTCCGCTCTCTATTTTAATGATCAAAGGAAGTTTGGGTGGGTGCGTCTACTCCCGACAATTGAGATACCGAACATCGATTTTATGCAAAAGGTCGGGCCGGAGCCTTTGGCTAAAGAATTTACGGCCAAAGAATTTATGCAGCGCTTCTCGCGCCGGAGTAAAACTAATATAAAAGCCGCTTTGCTTGACCAGTCTGTGGTGGCTGGTGTGGGCAATATATACGCAGATGAATCACTGTGGGGAGCGAAGCTGCATCCACAGCGTCTTGTTTCGAGCCTGTCTGAGCAAGAATTTGAAACGCTATATAACGAGTTGCGTTCTGTTATGAATATAGCGATTGAAAAAGGCGGCTCATCAAACCATACGTATGTAAACGCCGAAGGTAAGAAGGGGAGTTACATGAACTTTGCTCGTGTCTTTCGGCGTGAAGGCCTTGCTTGCCCTCGTTGCGGAACAACAATCGAGAAAATGCGCGTGGCCGGTAGGGGCACGCATATCTGTCCATACTGTCAGCAGTTATAGGTGGCACTCTTTGGTCTTGCTATACTAAGTCCATGATTACTTGGTTGATTGGTGAAAATAGTTTTGAAGTCCGTGAGGCCCTAAAGTCGATTGAGTCCAAGTTCGATGGTTCGCCAGAGCGTATCGACGGTACTGAATTAACACTGGCTCAGTTGCCAGACTTACTTATGGGTATGAGTTTATTTGCGACTGAACGACTTGTCGTTATACAAGATATCTCACGCAATTCCAGTATGTGGGAAAAACTCCCCGAATGGCTTCCTCGTATCAATGATGCCATTCATGTGGTATTTATTGATACAAAGCCAGATAAGCGAACTACGAGCTATAAAGCACTGAAAGCTGCCGCCTCTGTAGAAGAATTTACACCATGGACCGACCGAGACACCCAAAAGGCGGAGCAGTGGGTTAAAGCGCGAATGGGGCAGTACCAGCTCGATCTTGATGCTGCTACGGCGAGTCATCTTGTGAGACGAGTAGGGCTTGACCAGTGGCGATTATCACAGGCGCTCGACACGCTGTCTTTGCTTGATACGGTTACTATTGATGCTATTGATCAAATTATTCCTGCCAGCCCTACCGAGAATGTGTTTCAATTGTTTGAGACTGCCCTAGAGGGCGATAGCCGCAAAGTAAGTGAGTCTATCGCTACACTTGAACTCACCGAAGACCCGTATGCTCTTTTTGCGCTGCTCTCTTCACAGGCGCTAACGCTCGCTACTGTGGCGTATGCTCAGGAAGGAGACAATGCACCAAAAGATTTTGCGATTCACCCGTTCGTTGCCTCGAAGTTAGGTCGTCACGCTAAAAGACTGGGCGAACACAAAGTAGCCAGTATCGTTGAGCTGTTTGCTAAGGCTGATGCCGACTTGAAGCGATCACGTGGGGAGCCATGGCTAATTATCGAGAAAACATTGCTTTCCATATAAAAAACACCCCAGTGCGTGGGGTGTTTTTTATATAGTTCTGAACTACTTCTTAGCAGCTGGCTTTTTTGCTGCAGGTTTTTTAGCAGTAGCTTTAGGAGCTGCCGTCTTTGCAGTTGTTGCTTTAGGAGCGCCCTTAGGAGCGGCTTTCTTGGTAGCAGTAAGCTTTACGCCAGCTTCTTTGGCTGTTTTAGCGAGCAGTGCTTTGCGACGACCAGCAGTGTTCTTGTTGAGTACGTTTTTCTTTACGGCAGTATCGATAGCGCTTTGTGCAGCAGAAAGGGTAGCGGCACTTGGAGTAGCGTTAAAAGCTTTAACGGCGTCTTTTAGGGCGCGCTTAGTAGCAACGTTACGTTCGCGGCGTACGACGGTTTGTTTTGCGCGCTTGATAGCGGATTTGATGATTGGCACGAGTAGTGATCCTTTGTTTAGAAATTGTTATATCAATCAAGGGGTAATTATAGATGAAAAGTGTTAAAAAGTAAAGGCCCCAGACAGGCTAATGCGACGACATCTGCAGCCTGAGTTGAGATGGGCGTAGAGACCCCATCGAAACCCAGCGCGAAGCCGTCTCGCATTAGCCTGCTGGGGGCCTTTACTTTTTAAAAACTCTTATGCTATAGTGAGGCAAACGCGTCTATTTAAAGGACAAAAAGAAACCAACACAGATAAAAGAGCCATGGACGAAATAAAAGCAAAACAACAGGTAGTCGCCAAGATTAAAGAATCAACCAAGATTCTTGTAACTGTATCTGATAGCCCATCAGTTGACGCCCTATCGGCTGCAATTGGTTTAACGATGTTACTTGATAAGCAAGAGAAATATGCCACCGCTATTTTCAGTGGTCAAACACCACCAGCCATTGCCTTCCTAGAACCAGAGAAGACGTTCGATGATACTACTGACAGCTTGCGTGATTTCATTATCGCTCTTAACAAGGAAAAAGCAGACCACCTCCGCTATAAAGTCGAGGGTGATGCGGTGAAGATATTTATTACGCCGTACAAAACAACAATTGACCAAAGCGACCTTGAATTTAGCCAAGGTGACTATAATGTGGAACTAGTTATAGCACTTGGCGTCGATAACCAAGACCACCTTGATGGTGCTTTGGAAAACCATGGCCAAATTCTCCATGATGCCGCCATTATTACCATTACCGCGGGGGATCAGACGAGTGATCTTGGTGGTATCGATTGGCATGATGCTGGTGCAAGTAGCCTAAGTGAAATGGTTACCGGCCTAGCCGAGGCTATGAAGGAAGATAAAAAGAAGTCACTTCTTGATGAATCAATCTCTACGGCTTTATTGACAGGTATTGTTGCCGAAACCGATCGTTTCAGCAATCAGCACACTACTTCAAAAACACTGACTGTAGCGGCTTCCTTAATGAGCGCTGGCGCCGACCAGCAGCTTATTGCAAACGAACTGCAAGCTATGCACGAAGTGGTTGAGACCTCAAAAGAAGACGAAGAGGAGATTGACGACACTACCGCCGACCTCGAAGACGCATCAAACGACGATGATACTGCCGAGACAACGACCGACAGCAACGGTACGATGACCATCAAACAGCCAAAGCAACCAAAAGACGGCTTGAATATTAGTCACGATGGAGAGAGTCTAGCTGACCTTGACCGTCGAATTCGTGGTGACGAAGAGGCGAAAGAGTTGGTTACTGAAGAAGTTGAAGCGGCACAAGAACGAGCTGCCAAGGAAGCTCACCCGCAAATAAAGCCAGCCAAGGCTGAAGTGCCGGTTGAACCAGTCGCTTCGACGGCTGCCGCCTATGCACTACCGGATGATGTCGTCGAGCCTACTCTTGGCGGAACATTAAACGCCACAACAGACCAAGCGGCCGACGATGCTCGTCGAGCGGCTGAAAATGATCAAAATAAAACCATTCTCTCACACTCATACCTAGGAGGCGCTACCGACACAACACCAGGTTCCGTTGGCGTTAACGACACGGAAGCTCCTCGACAAGAAAATGAAGTTCATTCGGCTTACGCCCTCGATGAAACACCCACAGAGGAAGCCCCAGTCGACCAACCACCAGAAGCAGCTGGCGTTGGTGGCGAGCGGGTGATTCAGCCACTTGAGGCTCAACCAGCACCAGAGCCTGCCCCTGTTATGTCAATACCAGATCCAGTCCCAGCTCCAACTACTCCAACAGACTTGGGTCTACCATTGCCTCCGCCAATTCCTGATTTTTCACAGGGCCTTCCGGCGGCTCCAAGTGTAGCTATTCCGCTCCCTCCAACCGAGCAACCGGCAATTTTAGGTGATATTCTTGCACCGGAAGTATCAGGAACGGGCCTTCCTCCTATGGAAAGTATTGAACCCGTTGCACCTGTACTACCGGATGTACCCGCTGTGAACCCAGTTGAACAACAGCCGGCTCAAGCGCCAACGCCACCACCGACTCAGCCAAATGACCCTACTCAATTCCAAATCCCTCCGCAGCCAAACGCCTAATTTTAGTGAATGGTATAATAGGGCACTATGAACGAAGATAGTGTCCTCCTTATTGATAAACCTGATGGTATTACCAGCTTTGGTGTAGTGGCGCGCGTCCGGCGCCGATTATCCGAACAGCTAGGTAAAAAGGCCAAGGTAGGCCATACGGGCACACTGGACCCATTTGCGACCGGTCTTATGATTATCGTAACAGGTAAAGAATGTCGCAATGCTATGCAGTATTCGAAGTTAGACAAAGAGTATGAAGCTACAATACGGCTAGGGGTGACTAGCAGTACCGGTGATCCAGAGGGTGAGTTAACCGCTGTGTCTGACACTCAGCCTGGTCATGCGGCCATAGAAGCCGCATTGGACCAATTTAGAGGCGAAATTACCCAGCGTCCGCCTATGTTTAGCGCTATTAAAATCAACGGCCGTAGAGCGTACGATTTAGCGCGTAAAGGCGAGGTAGTGGAGATTCCTGAACGCCAGGTAACCATTTATAGCCTTGAATTGCTCGACTATATGTATCCAGATATTCGTATTCGCGTTCACGTGAGCAGCGGCACCTATATTCGCAGCTTGGCTGAGGATATTGGTAAAGTGCTTGGCACTGGTGCGTATTGCGTGGCGCTTCGTCGTACGAAAGTGGGGAAGTGGAGCGTTGAGGGCGCCGAGGCTATTGATCGCTAGGGCCGTTTTCTGGTCCAGCGTCTCGTGCGCGTCCAGCGATCTCGTTAAGTCGGGCAATGATGTCCGGTGCAATCTTCTGACGGAGAATTTTGTCATCCAGCATACTGATGGCTCGTGCTGCATCGAAGGCGCCAGTTCGCTGATCCAGTGCGTGTGCCTGCGATTTAGGGTGTTGCAAGATAAAGTCTTCGTTTGACAGCCCTCGCCATGCCTTGCCGTCGTAGGTAAAGTCTTCCAGACTCTTGCCTTCACCCTTGGCAGCCCAGTCGATAAGGTCGTTTGACTTAGCTTTAATGGCACCATGGTTTGCAAGAAGGTTTTCGCGCATTGCGATATCCACTTTGGTAGGAATATTGGCGCCGACATCAATCATAGTAGTACGGAACTTATCCATCCCGGCACCCCCGGCCGTAACCAGCATGTTCTGGAAGGCGCGAGCTTTGATGGTGTCGCCTGCGCGGATAGCTTCGGTCATGAGACGAGCGGCCTTCTCAAGGTCACCAGGGTTAACATCGGCGGTATCTTGAATGTTCTTGATATCTTCGGCGTCAGCCTTGTATACCGCTGCGGTTGCAGATGCAAGGACACTGTCCATACCACCTTGTTTAATACCAGCCGCAACCCTTCGCATTGATCCCGAAGTGTCATTTTTAAGTGCTTCTGCGAATTGACGCTGAACTTGTGCATCAGCATTAGATGCTCGCATACCCTGTAGGCTGGTCTTTTCTTGGGTGCTGGCAATTTCTCGAATGATGTTTTGTAGTTCTGCATTTGCGCCTGTAGGAACAGTACCTGCAGAGTACTCTTTGACCGTTGCTTCGGTAATCTTTACGGTGTGCTCAAGTGCACGCTTACCAGCCTCTAGGCGAGCGTTTTGTACATTAAGCCGAGTATTCTTTGAGTTAATTGCATCTTGAATATGTTTCTTGTTAGCATCTTCAATAATTTGCTTTTCAACTTCTACCTCGAAGGCTTTCATGTGAATCTTCTGGTAGCGCGAGCCCTGGTGCCACTTATTATCGGCAATTTGCTTGTATATTTCGGTGTTTTCGTGACGAGCTCGTTTGTTGTTATCGAGCAATTGACGAACGCTGCGGTTAGGAGTCCATGGACGAAGTGGCTTGCCGAGTTCTTTCTGGCGTCGCATTTCACCACGCTCCTTAGCCCAGTTGCGCGGCGTGTCCAGAATACCCTTGCGTGGGTCGTTGGCGATTTGCGCGATCTTGCCAAGCAGGCCGCCGCTGAGCTTCAAGATGAGCGGCGTAATAACCAGCGGTGCGATTTGCACGGCCAGACCAAACATGACGGTAACAAGGTTATCGCCGGCATTTTGAATAATAAGTTGCCCGGCCAGTTGCGACCCGCCAAATACCAATGCAAAGGCTGGGAAAAAGATCAGCATGGTCATGAATAAATCTTGCCACTGCTTGTACCATTTTTCGGTGTTAGGCAAGAGGTTAGCCACAAAGGCGAGTGGGGCGATAATAACCAAGATGATAATAATTGCCTGGCGAGCGGCCAAGATAATGACTACAAAGATAAGTGTCAGAAGAAGCCCGACTAGTAGGGGGACGAGGAAGTAAAGCCCGGCACCTGAGACGTAGTAAATACCGCCAATCACACCACCGCCAGCCAGAACGGCCGCTGTGACTGTTGTCCATGGGCTCGTAACACTCGCATTGTTGATGCCAGCCGCGGTATCGTCGGTCATATGGAAGAGTCGTTCACGGATGCCATTAAATATGTCTTGAATCGAGTACCCAATAACATTCGAAAGGTCGATCGCGATCGCGGCTACATAGTAAGAGATGTTCACAAGCACTGCGGCAACTATGAGGCGAGGAATGAGCTTCTTAAGGCCGTAATTCGATACCCCTACGTTCGTTAACTGCGAGTAAATGATAATCAAGAAGGCAATAACGAAGGCGATATTAGCGATCGTGCGCATGATATTCCAGGCGGTGTACAGGCTGTTAGTGCTGGTGTTGCCAATCATTGGTGGCTGCACCTTCACGAAATTATCAGACAGGAAGTTAAAGACGTTATCCATGGCATCACCAAGGAAGGTACTGACAGGACAGATAATCCAACCTATACCACTGACCGAACACGATGAAACGACATTGTTTGTGCTTCCTTGGGGTGCCATGATAACCGACTGCTTATCGTGTGGGTTGGAAATCTTACCATTGTCATAATCAAAAGCTACGTGCTGAACCGAGGTTGCTGTAGGCGGGTCAACACCAGGGGCAAAATACAGTACCAGCATTTTCTGCTTTCCAGATGCTGTATCGGTTTGTACGGGCGCGGTAAAAACTGTAGCACCACTTGGGATTGTCCCCGTAGTGTCTTTAAAATCGGCATTTTTGGTGTAGCCGTGATTATCAAATAGAATCGTTGTATTGTCATTTGCCCAGGCGGCGTCGGTAGCAGCGTGAGTAGTGTGGCCTACCAGGGTTGTCCATAAAAGGGCCGTTGCAATCACGGCCAGGACAAATGTAACAATGCTTCGTACGGAGAACCCTCCGTGCGAAGGAAACCTCACAATTTCCATATCATGTTGAATTATACCACGTAACAGATAAAAAGTCAATGCTCATGCTTGGCTTTTATCATAATTAGTGGGTGGGTTTATCGGTTACGCTTAGGCGCTTTGATAGCTTTTGGAGAGTCGTTTGTATGTTTTTGTTCCAAATGCCCATAGCGCTAGAGCAACCATAATTAATCCTGATACTAAAAAGATAAGCGCAATGCCACGCACTTCACCTGTACCCAGGAGCCATGAATAGCTTTCTCTCGTAGCGGGGTTTTCAAAGGCTGGAAGTACCCAAAACTGTGCAAGAGGGGCGATAGCAAATGCGGTGAGCGGAGCCGCAGCAGCCTCGGCAGCCTGAGCCAAACCAAAGACCCGGCCTTGGCGTTTGTAAGGGACGACCTTTTGAATGATAGTTTGTTCCGCTGCTTCCATAACGGGGATAAGCACCATGTACAGCCATATGCCAACCGCATACAGCAACCACCATTCCCGAATGGTAAAGAATGCCCCGAGTAGCCCCATCACGATGGCCATGCGTAGAAGTGTGCGTACAGGGTTCTTGCCAAGTCCGAATTTGGCGACTAAAATTCCGCCAGCAATAAACCCGGTACCTGCAACACCAAAGACGATGCCCCACATCTCAACCGAAAACAGGGTCAGACCATAGGGGTCCATTAGTGCCATGTACACGCCGCCTATGAAGTTATTGAGCATCGAGAAGATAATAAGCCCAAATAATCCCGGAATAGCTCGAATTGCCGCAATACTCCCTTTAATGTCTACTTTCTTGTTTTGCAATTCCGGGTCATGGGCGATGGTTTCTTCTGGAATACGAACAAATAAAATATGCACAAAAGATAGAGCAGTTAAAGTAGAAGCGATGATAAGCGTCGGGCCCATACCCAGGAATCCAATGGCTAAGCCGCTAAAGACGCTGGTGATAATAAACCCAATTCCTTGCACAGTGCCAACTAAGCCGTTAGCATTGGCGCGTTTTTCTTTAGGAATCAGAAGAGTAACAATAGTAGAAAGGGCGATATTGCGCATGTTCTCAACCACAGCTCCGGCGAGAATAACGCAAGAAAATATCCAGAAATACGGTTGTTGTAGGTTTAATAATGCTTCACGCGGGATAGCCAAGAAAATAACACCGGCAATAGCAAAAGCCGCTAAGGTAAAACCGGCGGCAAAAGTCATAACCCATTTCTTTTTGCGTTGGTCAACAATAGTGCCAAACCAAATGGCGCAAAAAGCTATAAAGAGCATATAGGTGCCGCCTAAAATACCGGTGGCTAGAGCAGACTTTGTTTCAAGATACACCCAAAAGGTGAGAGCAAACCACAAAAAGCTCGTCGTAATATTAGCAACTAATGTATTTACGAGTACCTGGTAGAAGTTACGCGTAGTGTTTACGGGTTTACTCATTACGTTCTACTATACTATACCCTTGTCAAGCCGACACCTTTCTGCTACAATACACCACTGATGATTACTGCAGAGAACAAAGCCAAGGCATTCGCCCTGACGCAAACGCACAAAACCGACGTTGGTAGCCCACAAGCCCAAGTGTCTGTTTTAACTACGCGTATTAAAGAGGTTACCGAGCACCTTAAGCTCAATAAGCACGACCACATGGCTCGTCGCGGCCTCGTGCAGATGGTTGGACGCCGCAAGAAACTTCTAAAGTATCTTGAGAACAAAGACTTCGAAGCTTACAAAGCTGTCGTAGCAAAACTAGGACTCCGCAAATAAGCGGAGTTCTTTTTTTATTGCTGCTGTATACTTTTACCCATGGCCTATAAAACTCGCAAGAAGAAAGAAAAGCTAACTGCCAAGCAGCGCATAGCGGCATTGGTACGGGTGGGAAAAATTAGCTATCAGGCGGCGCCGTCGGTGCTCTATGTTCGTATTGTCAGCGCCGTACTAGACTCGTCCTTGCCAATTCTTACAACTTTTTTTGCAGCCCAGACAACCACCGAACTTGCTCGCGCCTATAACGGTGAGGCGGGCGCTGGTCAAGCGGCGATTACCTATGTGATACTTACGGCTCTTATGGGGGTTATTACCGTGGCCTGGTCCACGGTCGAGCGTTACATTTCACGAGCTGCTCGTTATAAGCTTGAGGCGGTCGTGAATGACCAGCTAATTGGTCACTTCTTATCCCTCGAATATTGGCGATACGATGACAAAGAGACGGCCGACTTACTGGACAAATCTCGGCAATTCTCAAATTTCTATGTGTATATGTTCGATACGTTGGGGTCGGTCTTAACATCGCTTGTTGGTCTTTTTACCTCTGTTATTGCACTATTATTTGTGAGCTGGTGGCTGGCTTTAATATTATTAGCCGCGGTCATTCCGGGCTTACTTATTCAATACAGGCTTTCCAAAGCCCGTACTGATCATTGGGCTGAAAACGTTGATGCCCGCCGTAAGGCGAGTAATATCCAGTGGCAATTAACGCAGATCCACGGTATTGCCGAAATCCGTTTGTATGGGCTGGTTCGATACCTTTTGGCGCTACGCCAGAAATATCGAGACCAAGACGAGAAAGAGCAAATCCATATAGAGCGAAAATTCCTTAAGCAGGAATTTCTAGCGAGTGTTATTGAAGCAGTTGCAGAAGTCGTGGCGCTTTTGTATGTTGTGTTGCACATTATTGCCCATGCTTTACCAATTGGACAATTTATTTATGTACAACAAATTGTTTCAAGGGGGCTTAGTAGTATGCGTTCTGTGGCGCAGAGCTTTATTAACATAGATGAAGATTTAGCTAATCTTTCCGCCTACGATACTTTTATGAACTTGCCAACTCAGAAGCCAGGCAAGGTAAGGCTAGATACCTCGCCTACATCAATCACAGTCGATGCTGTGTCGTTTCACTACCCAAACAATGATCGTCATGTTCTTGAAGATGTATCCTTGCATGTTACAAAGGGTTCTCATATTGCTATTGTTGGCGAGAATGGAGCAGGTAAGTCAACACTTATAAAACTACTGCTGGGTTTTTATTATCCAACCAGCGGTACGATTACAGTTGATGGCATACCTACTACCGAGTTAGACCTCGAAAGTTGGCATGCAAAGGTTGGTGTCTTGCAGCAGTCGTCCATCGACTTCGACTATGCCGACGCCAAAGACAATATTTTGCTTGGCGACGTGTCTCGACCCGAAGACGCTAAGCGCTACGAGCGGGCGATTGAAAAAGCCGAAGCTAAAGAATTTCTTGATAAACTCCCCAAAAAAGACCGCACGTATATTGTGCAATGGATGGAGAGTGAAGACGGTACGCCAGGGGTGGCGCTTTCGGGTGGTCAGCAACAGCGGCTGGCCTTGGCGCGTAATTTCTACCGCGACAGCCCGGTGGTTATTTTAGATGAACCCACCAGTGCTATTGATGCCCTGGCTGAGTCACGTATTTTCAAACGGTTGTTTGAAGAAAAGAACAAAACCATTATTACAATCAGCCACCGCCTTTCAACCGTCCGGCGCGCTGATGTCATTTACGTACTCAAGGATGGCAAAATAGTCGAACAGGGGACACATAAAGAGCTAGTAAAGAAAAAAGGTGCCTACTATACGCTGTTTGAGAGCCAGTTAACAGATTGACATTTGTTAGTGTTTATGCTACTATAAACATAACATTTACCACCATAAAAATATACATATCAGAGGACAATAATGAGTAGCACCGGCCGTCCGCAAGAGCCATCACCTGAGTTTGAAGCTCCTGTTAATACACTCGATGCCTTACGCGATCTTCGCCATGAGCGTGCCGAACAAAAGGCGCAAGAAGCCTTGAGGGGTGCGGTTATTGACCGCATTTCGTTACCAATGAGCCCGTTTGTTATGCCTCCTGCCACCGGTGGTGAGTACGACATAGCCAGGGTATCCTGGGACGACTATCTAGTTTTAGATAAATTCGGCTATTCCCCCGATGATGTAGCAAGCGTCCTTCAAGCCCCACCAGACACCCCAGTAACATTACAGATCCATCAAGATGCCGAGCATATGGATGTAAATAAGATAGGGGAGGGCTTGACACTGCGCTTTAAGGTCGATGGTACTGAAGACGCACCATTTGATGAACTATATCAAATGAAGCCCCAGGCTATTCGCACCGAAGTGATAGATCGGTATAAGGAATCACCTGCACATCGAGCACTCCACGAACTGGCTCAGCTATTAGATGAACCTGATTATAAAGCTACTACCGTGAAAACGGATTGGTTCAACCCCGATGAAGACAATCTCGGAACCCTAGGGGCGTTAAGCAGTTTGGAGCTTATTGATTCATTTCCTCAACCAGGTGATAGCACTAATGTGCAAGAGCTTCTAGAATTTAGATATGGTATACAAATAGGTCATCGTGTAACTGATCAGGGAGAAGAAACAACTTACACCAAAGTTGATCGTTGGAATGGGTTAGTAAAGACGGTTCATTACGATGAGACTGGCCGCATGGCTATTTCCTTTACCACGGACCCTGAATATTGGTATGCAGAAAGAGCCAATAACGCGCGTGACATTGAAGGTGTTCCGTTTATTGAAACGCGTTGTGCAGAAGAATTTTTTGATGCGATTGATAAGGCTGGGCTTGTACTCCAACCGAGGTACATGGATGAGATGGTTCGGGTCGGTGAAGCGGAGCGCTTTGGTGGTGTATACACTCAAATGTCACGCGAGATCGCTAAATGGGTAGATAGCGATGAGCGGCGTGAAGTGGGTAATTTGTTTGTACTACCGGAAGGTACCGTGGATACTCAAGATGCAGCGCTGACGGCCATAGAAGAGCAACTTTTTAGTATTGATGAATCTGCCATGGCTGAGCCGGCAAAACTCTTGTTCAGGCTTATGAAACAATCAATTACCAGGGATGCGCGCGACCTTCCTGAGTTACCCGTTACGCGTAGTTACATACAGATTGAGTACGGGGCTTGTTTCGATGTTGCCAGCTATTACTTAGGTGCAGCAGACTTCGCAGGAAAGTTGCAGGCTATTCAGGTGGGCGATGTTTCAATGCTTGAAAAAACCTATGGCTCTCATACGTTCCTTCTTCAGGAGCCGACTGCGCTAAACGGTGTTGAGCTTCCAAAAGGTACCCTTGTCAATCGTGGTGAAGATGGTGGTTGGGCTATGCAACGACTGACACCGTTTTGTTTTGATAACGACGAAGACCGGTTAGCAATGGGTTCTGAGATTGACAAGGCGTATGAAAACCAAATGGACATAATCCGTCATATCGGCGGCGCTACACTTGCATCACTTATCGAGGCGGCGCGCTAGTATTTTACTTTCAGGGTAACCGCCCTATACTATACCCATGACCACTATCATGGAAATAAAAAATCTGTCAAAAACATACGGCGGTTTTACAGCTGTCCGTAACGCATCTTTCTCGGTTAAAAAAGGCGAGGTTGTAGGGTTTGTTGGCTTAAACGGGGCTGGTAAGTCTACAACTATTAACATGTTGCTTGGCTTTCAAAAACCATCACAGGGCGAGGTGTACCTTTTTAATAAAAAGGTAACATTACCCCGTGCCCATAAAAGCCATAAACGCATCGGTTTTGCTACTGGCGATATGAGCTTATTCGACGGCATGACGGGTGCGCAGTACCTTCGGTTTGTGGCCCGCTCGTATGGCTCAAGTACTAAAACCGAAAACTTTAAGAGCCTTGTGGAGCGGTTTGACCCGCAGCTCAATAAAAAACTCTCTACCTTATCAAGGGGGAACAAGCAAAAAATTGCTCTTATTGCCGCTTTTATGACCCAACCGGATTTAATTATTCTTGACGAGCCAAGTAGTGGACTGGACCCACTTATGCAGCAGCATTTCCTTGAGTTGGTACGTGAAGCATCGCAGCGCGGCGCAACGGTATTTATGTCTTCACACTATCTTAACGAGGTGATTGACGTATGTAGCCGGGTGTTGCTTATAAAAAATGGCGAATTAGTAAAAGATATTCCAGCGGCCGAACTTGAAGCCCAGGCGGGTAAACTAGTGCGCGTTGTCACCAAGCGAAAAGTAACGGCGCCAAAAGGTGCGGAACTGGTTGATACCCAAGCTGTGACTGGCGGGTATGCGCTCCAGTTCATTTATAAGGACAAGTCATTGCGCCTACAGGAATGGCTCGGCACGCTACCGCAGTTGCAAGATATTTCTATTACCGATCATAGCGCCCAGGCGGCTTTCGAAGACTTATACCAAGAGGAGCCAAGCAATGTTTAATGTTTTTCTAAAAACCTTGCGTGATAAACGTTACTTTATTCTGGGATGGTCGCTAGGTCTGCTGTTTTTGGGTTTCATGATGACATCGTTTTACCCTTCGTTTAGCGGTGGCCAAATTGATCAACTTTTAGATAGTTTGCCGCCGGCATTTCAAGGCTTGGTGGGAAATGTTCAAGATTGGCGTGAATTACCGGGCTACTTAGGGAGCCAGCTCTTCGATATTCGGCTGCCGATTTTCATTAGCATCCTGTCTATCTTACTTGCTATCGGGTTGACAGTAGGCGAGGAGGATAAGGGTCAACTGCGCACCCTTATTGCCCTTCCGGTGAGTCGTCGAAAAATTGCCTTTGGCAAGTGGCTCGCCATTGTTGTCATATGCCTCGTTGCTTCGCTCGCAACGGTGGTAGGAGTTGAAATTGGTATTGCTGTCATACAGAAGACGCTGGATCAGTCGGTTATTGTTCGTCTCGGCTTGTTTACATGGCTACTTGTAACGGCTTTGGCAACGATCATATACGCCATTGGTCTCTCAACCGGCAAACGCGCCATTACAACCGGTGTGGCCATTATTGTGGCGATTGGTAGCTTCCTGCTCTCGACCTTTGGCCAGGCTGTAGACTGGCTGGCCGATTACGAGAAGTTTTCGTTCTTCTACTATTTCCCGGCGGTAAACATCGCCAAGGATATAGTAGACTGGGGTAATATATTGTTTTATGCAGTTATTATAGTGCTGGGATTATTAGCAACCCTTATCTTTTTCCCGCGGCGTGACGTTAAATGAGCGTGTGGCAGTCTGGTCGCGAATCTCGATTACTTGATGCCATCATGGATGGTCGTAAGACCATTGAGGGGCGCTTAAACAAGGGCAAATTTAGCGAATACAAGGTTGGTGATACTGTTTCCTTGCGTCGCGATATAAGAGGTGAGGATGGCGTATTACGCGACGGCGCGGCTGATGCTGCTCGCGTCAAAATTGTCGCCATTCGGCAATACAGCGATTTTCTTACCATGGTAGCAACGGAAGGCTACGACAAGGTTATTCCCTATGCCAAAGATGCTCAAGAGGCGGCAGACGAGTATAACAAATATTATTCGGTTGACGATCAAGCTCGGTTTGGTGTGCTTGCTATTGAAGTTCGGCCCATTATAAAATAGATAAAACAAGGAGAACCCACCATGGCCTATGAAGGTACAAAATTACATAACTTTGACCCGCGTGAGGATGCTGTAAAAGACCTCGAAATTATTGACGTTGAAGTAGGTACTGGTGAAGAAGTAAAGCCTGGCGCTACAATTACCGCTCACTACACTGGTGCGCTGGTAAAGAACGGTATTATTTTTCAAAGCAGCCTCGATTTTGGCGACCCAATTAGCTTTGGTCTTGACCAAGTGATCGCCGGTTGGACTCGTGGGGTGCCTGGTATGAAAATAGGTGGTACGCGCCGACTGGTTATTCCGGCAGAGCAAGCTTACGGTGCGTCAAGCCCAGCTCCAAACATTCCAGCAAATAGCGACTTAGTGTTCGACATTGATCTTATTGCTATTCCGCGAAACGGGTAGTATGCGCCAAACCATTCCTCAAAAGCGTTCTAAAACCCCGCGCGCTGTCTCAGGTTAGCTTTATAGTCGCTATGGTGTTGATTGGCGTGCTTGTGGTTGTGGCATTTATCC
Source organism: Candidatus Saccharibacteria bacterium 47-87 (assembly GCA_001897305.1). Classification (GTDB taxonomy): domain Bacteria; phylum Patescibacteriota; class Saccharimonadia; order Saccharimonadales; family Saccharimonadaceae; genus Microsaccharimonas. The sequence continues at coordinate 95,491 of MKSO01000001.1, forward strand.
ATAGTCGGTTTAATATCGTACCAAACCTTGTGGCAACGACGCAGCTTCCGTCGACCACGCAGGAATTTCCGGCCATTAATACTGCTGGACTCACCAACACCCAAGGCGCACTACTTACCTTGTTGAAGCAGGAATACCGTGAACAGCCGCCGGGTACAAAGTACTCTATGGGTACAGAGGAATCGTGGTGTGCTGATTTTGTCAGCTGGATCATGAAAGAAGCCGATGCCCCACTTAGCAATCCGAATAATGGTGGCTGGCGTATACCTGGTACTTACACGCTTCGAGACTATTATGAATCCGTGGGAAAGTTTAAGCCAGCTGATGCCGAATATAGCCCTAAGGTAGGCGATGTTGTGCTGTATGACAACCCAAGTCCGCATGGCCAACATACAAATATAGTGGTTAAAAATGATAACGGCACAGTGACCACTGTTGGTGGAAATGAAGGGGGTAAAATTCGCATTCAAACTAATATATTACAGGAGGATCCAGGCCTCGTTGGGTATGGCGTACTTTAGTTTATGCATTGCTAAACAGATGCTATAATGAGCCGTACGATGCGACGATTGGTGGGAATGAAACACAAAAAAGCTCCAAGCCCAGGCTTTACTATTGTTGAATTACTTATTGTTGTCGTAGTGATTGCAATCTTAGCTGCGATTGTCATTGTTTCTTATAATGGGATTAAACAGCGGGCGGATGCTTCAGCGCGCAAAACTGAGCTTAGCCAATTATCTCGAAAAATTCAAACGGACATACTACAGTCGACGGGTAATACGGTCGACATTAAAACGCCAATTGGCTTTGCAGAGGCATCGGGTACGACAGTGCTTGATACGCCGCTTGAGTCGGCGCAAGAGCTAACCCTTTATGGGGTATTTGATACGACGAACAGCCCAGCGACAGTTAGCTGGTCATCTATGATCGAATTATCCCCAAATAACAGTTCTAACAATTCAATTAAGCTCCGCACTGGTGCGGCTAGTAGCGATACGGCGCGAGCCTATTACTCTACCTCATCTCAAACTAATCGTGACCTAACAAAAAATAATATCATGAACACAGCGAGTCGCCATATCGGTTGGGTGACCACTAATGGTGCTATGATCTACGCGAGTTACGACACACAGTCAGATGCGAGCGCCTCGCTAACTGCGCATACTGGGTTTAACTTTAGCTCGGTGACGATGTATTCTGCCACGGCTTATACGCCAGTCGCTGCCCTCGTTTTTGCGCAATATCACGACGCCACGACGCGACAACAAATTGTACAGTGGCTGAATCAGCAGTATACTGTGGGCCTATGAAAATCGGCGTCTTTGATTCGGGCATTGGTGGCAAAGCAATTGCAGAGCGGCTCGAACGTGATTACCCCAGCGATGAAGTGCTCTACGTCAACGATAGTAAGCATGTTCCATACGGTAGCCGCTCAAGTGAAGAAATTATTTCTCTTACTGATGCGGCTATACAACCGCTTCTCGATGCACAGTGCGATGTTGTTGTCTTGGCGCGTAATACCGCTACGGCAGCGGCGATAGAGTTTCTTAGAGAGAAGTACCCGACTACACCTTTTGTGGGCCTTGAGCCGATGGTAAAACCAGCTGCCCAACAAACGAAAACGGGGGTTATTGCTATATGCGCAACTCCTGCAACATTAAACAGCAGCCGCTATAGAGGCTTGAAAGATACTTACGCAAATGATGTAAAAGTGGTCGAGCCGGACTGTAGCCGGTGGGCTTCTATGATAGAACACAATCAAGTACAGCACGGCCATATCGCGCGTACGATTGAGGGTGTCTTAAAGCAAGGCGCTGATGTTATTGTCCTTGCATGTACGCACTATCATTGGATTAAAGAGGAAATTACCGGGCTGGTGGCTGGAAGGGCAATAATACTCGACCCATCGGAGGCGATTTCGCGGCGCGTCGGTGTTATTATCGGGAGCTAAATAAAAAAAAGCCGGCCTAGATGCCGGAAATTCTTTTTTGGAAGGTGGAGATAGGGCGCCCGGGGGCGAGAAGCACAGGACTGCTGTGACATCTCGCCCCTCGCGGACTCAGCTGTGTGCACATCGGCACAGTCCGCAGGCCTGTCGCCCGTGGTCCGGATGCGGACAGTGAGTGCAGTAGGCGCCACCGTTGTGTGAGCCACCGCCCCAGCGCTTCAGGATGAAGCGGCCGATGAACACCAACGTGATGAGCGCAGCTGCGACACACGCGATGATGACCATCGTCGGCAGGAAGTAGCTGACGAAAGCCAGCACGATGATCGCGAATACCAGCCAGCCGACCGGGTTTTGTGCGAAGCGCTTCAGCATGCTCCACCTTCCAAGGTTCGTGAGGATCTCACGGTGAGATTCTCTAACTATCTTATTATACCATACTATTGTTAAAAAAGCAATAATATCTCCCATGGCATATGGATGAAAGGGCTCTCTACTGCTATAATGAAGACACCCCACAGCGTCTAAGTGCTGGATAGAGCGGTTTGAGATGTTTCTCCAACTTCTGTACCCGTTACTTACTCGCTCGAAGAATAAAAGTGGGTCAAACAAGAAGGAGGTTCCTTATGCCAATTATCAACCCTTATGGCAAGGACATTATAAAGGTGACGACCGAATTTGAAGGCCGTCCATTAACGCTGGAAGTCAACCGTGTCGGTTTCCGTACCACCGGTTCGGTGCTGGTAACCTACGGCGATACCGTTGTGCTCGGCTCTGCACAGGTGGGCACTCGTCCAGTACAGCTGGATTATTTCCCACTCAGCATTGACTATGAAGAAAAATTTTATGCAGCTGGCAAAATTAGTGGTAGCCGCTTTATTAAGCGTGAAGGTCGCCCTTCAGACGAAGCGATTCTGATTGGTCGCCTTATTGACCGTCCAATCCGCCCACTGTTTCCAAAAGGCTATCGCCAAGAAGTCCAGGTTGTTGCCAGTGTATTAAGCCTCGACCCGGCTTTCCGCCCCGATATTATTGCGATGATTGCTGCGTCGGCTGCACTTAGTCTTACGGGTACACCATTTGATGGTCCAGTAGCGGGCCTTCGCGTTGGGCGTGTTAACGGCGAGTTTAAAGCCTTCTTAACTCCAGAGGAGCGTGAGGCATCTGATCTCGACCTCGTAGTTGCCGGTATCGAAAGTGGCATCACTATGGTGGAAGCGGGCGCTAACGAAGTACCCGAGGAAGTTGTCGCCGATGCACTGGCCTGGGCCTACGAACACTACCAACCAGCTATTAAGCTCCAGCAAGAACTGACTGCCAAAATAGCCCCAGTTGCCCAGGAATACACCCTGGTGTTGCCAGACCCAGCCCTCCAAGAGGCAGCTGATGCTTGGGTGGACGGTAAGCTTGGTGAAGCTATCCGCAAGCCATACCCAGAACGCAACGAACTCATTAACCAATTACGCTGGGCGTTTCATGAAGAAACCGCTGCGAAATATGCCGAAGAGAACGGCGAAGATGCAACGTACCCACGCGACAAATATGACGAAGCCTTTACGGCTGCGGTACACAAGGATGTTCGTAAGGGTATCGTTGAACACAAAACGCGCCCTGACGGTCGTAGTTTCGATGAAATCCGTCCACTTTCAAGTGAAGTAGGGGTATTGCCGCGCGTACACGGTTCGTCGATCTTTACTCGTGGCCTGACCCAGGCTTTGAACATTGTTACATTGGCACCGCTGAGCTACGCCCAGATGGTTGATACCATGGAAATTAACGATGGTGAGCGTCGTTATATGCACCACTACAATGCCCCTGGCTACACAGTAGGTGAAGTGCAGCGCCTTGGTTCACCGGGCCGTCGTGAAATTGGTCACGGCTACCTTGCAGAGCGTGCGCTTATTCCGGTATTGCCGAAAGAAGAAGATTTTCCGTACGCTATCCGTAGCGTCACCGAAATTATGAGCCAAAACGGTTCTACCTCAATGGCTGCAACTTGTTCAAGCTGTTTAGCCTTGATGGATGCCGGTGTGCCAATTAGCGCTCCTGTATCGGGTATTGCTATGGGTCTTATTATGGATGGCGATGAAGCTAACATCCTTAGTGATATTGCTGATGCCGAAGACTTTGCCGGTGATATGGACTTTAAATCTGCCGGAACGGCCAAGGGTATCACTGCTTTGCAGATGGACATGAAAGTGCATGGCTTGCCGGTAGAAATTCTTAAAGAAGCCCTGCTGACAGCCAAAAAGGGCCGGGCGGTTATTTTGGAACACATGCTCACAACGCTTGCTGCGCCACGCGAAGCCCTTAGCCCGTATGCGCCACGCATCGAGAAGATCAAGATCAACCCTGATAAGATCGGTGCGGTCATTGGTAAGGGTGGTGAAGTCATTAACAAGATTACTGCCGAAACAGGTGCAGAAATCGACATTAAGGATGACGGTCTTATTACGGTTGCTGCTGCCGACACCGCTAAGATCGAAGCCGCGCTTAACTGGATCAAGAGCCTTACCGAAGAGCCTGAAGTTGGCCGTATTTACGACGGTAAAGTGGTAAGTATTAAAGACTTTGGTGCTTTCGTGAACATTTTGCCTGGTATTGATGGCATGGTTCATATTTCACAGCTTTCTGACCAACGTGTTGAAAAGGTTGAAGATGTGTTAACGATGGGTGAGACCATTAAGGTCAAGTTGATGGGTATTGACGAGAAGGGGCGTTTGAGCCTTTCGGTCAAAGAAGCTAATCGCTAGTAGTTGTTAATTTCAAAAACTAAATTTAGACTGACGTGCGTATAAAAAGCATTGTTACGAAAATCGGAATAGTTGTAGGGTATGTCATCCTCATTCCCTTCGCTATTTTTATGCTTGTTGCAATTCTTCCGTTGATTATTCTTACGATTGCACTTGATTGGTGGCGGAAATTATTTATGTACCTCAGACATGATCCGCCACACAGGGTACCAAAAAAATATCGAATCTATAACTATAGTGGCTATCCGAAGGGTAAAAAAGGACTTCGTGAGTACTTTGACAAGTTTGTTACTGCTATCCAAAAAAACGCAGATGTCACGGATATTTCAGAGATAAGGCTAGAGGAGCTCGGAAATAATCAAGGTGAGAACGCTGACGAATATGGGTTTACGTTCTCGGTGACAATACAAACCTCAACAGGAAAGGCCCACCTTGAAATGCAGGCTTGTGGAGACACCCAAGGGGACGATGGTGTATTTGTTGCACTAGAAGATGGAGATGTTCCACCGTATTTGAACGTTGTATATACTCAAAACGATGGCCTACGGACAGTATTTGATGTATCGGGTGATCATACGTTGGAATTTCTGATTGCTAGTATGCAATATGGTCAGGTGCTTTCAAATGCAGGCCAGATATGGACACGACTACATAAGGAAGTGTATGCCGTGAATTACGGTGTCAAAAGCTCGGAGAAATCCGACAGAATCGGTAATGACTATGGTTACCGAAAAGCTTTCTCGAATGCTAAAGCCAGGATGTATTTTTTCGATAGAAAATATTGAACCGCCTCTAGACGATAGTAGGGGTGTGACGTTGACTTGTGTATGGATACCGTGGACATCAGCAACTTACCAGTTCATACTAATCACATGACTTCCATTCGTAACCAGCCTTGGTTTAGTACTATCTACCGCATAGGTGTCGGCATTAAAGGTGTCGACGGCCTTATTGAGCTTGCGGCCGGGCTATTTTTGTTGTTTGCCCCGCATGTACTGCATGCTTTCTTGCAGGGCATTGTCGGTAAGGCCGAACTACACCATACACATATGTCGCATCTTATAGCGACCTACGTTGCCCATGCAGATGCCGACTTGGCGCGGTCGGGCTTGGTATTTTTGATAGTTTTCCTTATTGGCCATGGGGTAGTGAAGTTAGCCTTGGTGTATTGTCTGCTACGTCGGATTATTTGGGCGTATCCGTATGCGTTGGCTATTCTGGGGCTCTTTTTGGTGTACCAGGTGTATGCACTCGTACAAAACCCGCTTTCGCTGGGTATGTGGCTATTTACAATTTTGGATGTCATTATCATCTACCTAGTGTGGGGTGAATGGAAAGATCTTAAAGAAAAACACCCAGCTCATGGCTAACGAGAATTTACCACCTCTGTTATAATTAACTACTAGTATGATTCTTTCCGCTACTATTAACGAAAAATCCTTTGGCCCCAAGCTGCTTCTTAAAGATGCGTCGTTTTTTGTTGATGATGGTGAGAAGGTGGGTCTGATTGGTCGTAATGGTGAAGGCAAGACCTCTTTATTTAGAGTGTTATCTGGCGAGGATAAAGATTACCAGGGCGAGGTACAAGTAGGCAAGGGTGTGCATCTTATCTCTACCCGTCAGGAACACCATGGTTTTGAGCAAACATCGGTGCTTGAATACATTTTGCATGACCTTCCGCAATACACTAACTTGAAGCATATACTTGAAACCTACCCCGATACGATGGGCGACAACATGCGCCTTATCAACGAATACTCTGAAGCGCTGGAGCAATTTGACGCGCTGGGCTATTACACTATTGAAAATGAAGTCGAAAAGATCCTTGATTCTTTCCAACTAGGCACTAAAATCAACGCTTTATTAGGCGACTTAAGTGGTGGGCAAAAGCGCCTGATTGAAGTGGCTAAGGTAATGCTTTCTAATGCGCAACTGGCCCTTATTGACGAGCCAACCAACCACATGGACTACGTTGCAAAAGATAATTTCTTGGCCTGGATGGCCGCTGCTAAAGATGCCATGCTGATTATTACCCACGACCGTGATGTGCTCGAAAAAGTGGATCGTATTCTTGAAATTAAAGACCAGAAGATCATTAGCTATAAAGGCAACTACAGCGATTACCTGCGTCAAAACTCGCTGTCGACCGGCTCGTCGATGAACGAATACGAACTTACCCAGCGTCGCATTACTAACCTCAAAGCGAAGGTAATCGAATACCAGCGCTTCAAAGAAAAAGCTCGCGATCCTGGTACTATTCAACGCTTTAAGCGCCTTGAACAACAAACCCGCGATGAACTTGCCCAGCTTGAAAAAATCGAGAAGCCAACCTTTTGGGTGGATCGCGAATCGGTCCAGGATATGGGCCTCAAAACTGGCGAGCAGTACCAAAAATACAAGGCTAAAAATATTCGTTTGCACGGCGTTACCGGCGAGGAGGGCTTTAGCCGTTTATTGGTAACGGTCCAAGATTTAGCGCTTGGTTATGGCGAAACACCTTTATTTAAAGGGGTTAGTTTTCAAGTCCGTGAAGGGGAGGTAGTAGAAGTCCGCGGCCGTAACGGAGCCGGTAAAACTACGCTTATAAAAAGCCTTCTAGCTACTATCGAAGCGGCCCAAAAAAATACCGCCAAGCCCATTGCAACCGCCAAGGTGTTTGACGGTCATATTGATGTCGACAAAAAAATTCGTGTGGGTGTATATGAACAAGAAACTTCTAGCGAACTGCTGAATAAAACACTAGCTGAAGCTATTGAACACATATTTTTATCACGGGGCTTAAAAGTAGGTGATACGAAAGTGCGCCAGCTCATGGCAGATTACCTCTTTACTGCGGGTGATGCCAATATACCAGTATCTCAGCTTAGTGGTGGGCAAAAAGCCCGTTTGCAGCTTATTGACATGCTGGCTGATAACCCCTCATTGCTTGTGTTGGACGAGCCAACTAACCACCTTGATTTGCCAAGTATTGAAGAGCTCGAGCAAGCTCTGGAGCGCTATGCTGGTGCTATTTTATTCATCTCGCACGATACCCACTTCCGTAAGCAATTGGGTGGCACGGTAGTGCAGCTATAGATCGTTAATATCTGTGGCAAAAATATAGTACACTGTAGGTAAAGAGGAGAGGGTATAATTGTGGATTCGACCGAACCGACTGTGTCAAAAGGGCTAAGTTACCGTACTAAAAAAGTACTTATTATTACTGGTGCTATTGTGGCTGCATTGCTACTAGCGTTTATGGTGTTTGCTATTTTAGTAACCCCGCTGCGCCAACCGTATCGTGATGCTTTGGCGCAATATAACAATGTTATTCATGCTGGTGCCCTGCTTGGTGCGGCTGGGTCATCATTAAATGCCAGTGGAGCGACTGACGAACAGTTTAATAAAAACATTGATACCGCTCGTAATTTTGTAACCTCCCTTAAAACCGAGAATGTTGCCCTAGGTAAAGAAACAGTGCTTACTACGGGTGAAGGTAAAACACTGTACGACGCCTACAACGCAAAACTGCAGGCTTTTATTACCTATAACACTAATGTGCTTGCTGCTATGCAAAAGGTGCGTCCGGTCCTCGTGCTGTGTAGTCAATCAATGACTAATGTATCAGAGGATGTCAAAGCTGCGGCTGCGGTCCGCACCTGCTCGGATAAGCTTAACGCACTTGGCGGTATTCCCGACGCCGACTACACACAGTTGGTCGTTAGTTTTCAAGCTGAATACGCCAAGCTCGCTACGACCCTTGAACAGTTAGCAACTACAGACCCTGCGGATACCGCGATGATCCAAGACCTCACGCAGCAACGTACCGATACTCTTGCGGCAATTAACGCAGCAAGCACGACGTTCAGCGAAAACGTTCAATCAACCCGTAAAACTATCCTTACTACCGATACTCAGCAAAAACTCGAAGACTACCTGAAAACCCATTCCAGTGTAGTAGGGGTGTAATATGGTGGCTGCAAAAGATACCCAAGCTCAACTTGATGCGCTCGCCGAATCTATTTTGGCGGCGAATGTTTGCCCAGAATTACGCGACCAAGCCACACAATTAGTAATGGGCGATGGCAATCCTGATGCCGAAATTGTATTTATCGGTGAAGCGCCCGGTAAAAATGAAGACCTACAGGGAAAGCCTTTTGTGGGTGCAGCTGGTAAGTTCTTGAATGAAATGCTGGCCCAGGCCGGTATGGACCGTAGCGATGTGTATATTACGAATATCGTGAAATATCGTCCGCCTAATAACCGTGACCCCTTACCTGAAGAGAAAGCTGCCTTCTGGCCGTATCTTTTAAAACAACTCGAAATTATTCAACCAAAAGTAGTCATTACCCTTGGTCGCCATAGCATGGAGTACTTTTTGCCAGGTCTGAAAATCGGCCAAATCCACGGCGAGCCCAAGCGTATTCAATTTGGTGATCATAAAATTGTGATCATGCCGTTGTTTCACCCCGCTGCCGCTCTGTATAACGGGGGGCTACGCCAAACGTTGATTGATGACTTTCTTAAAGTTCCAGAAGTTATTAGGCAGTTAAGTCATTAAAAAAGCCCCCTGTAGGGGGGTGTGGAGGGGGTGACGTGCGCCACCCCCCCCTTTTTTCACGAGTTGCCCGAGGTTGGTGTGAATTCTGACTCGAAGGCTTTGAGGTCGATCCCGCACCGCACCAGTGTGGATCGATGCTCATCGAGGTGTCGTTCTCGATCTTCGTCCATCTCCTGGCGTTGAACCCTCTTGAGGCCCATTGCCTTCGTCAGCCTGTCGTGCAGGTGTTTGCTGGAGAGGTGTGTCGCGAACTCCAGAGCCTCTTGTCGAACCATTTCTGTGCGGGGATCTCCTTCGAATTCCACCTCGCCCAAGTGGCTAAAGTGAACTGCGAACGGACCCTGTGGCATGTCGGCGAAGTGCTGCTCCACTTGGGGCTTGCCGTTTTCCTGCCACCAGAGGTCGAATCGTGGTGTGATGCTTTCGCGCACCTCCTGTTCCTCTTGTCTGAACCTTTGCATGTGATGTTTGAAGGTCTTTTTTACGGTCCTTTTCAGGCTCCGCGCCAGCTCCTTTCGGATGTAGATAGCGGCCGAGATGACCACTAGTGCGTATGCTATCGACTCTAGTGACGGCATGCGCCACTCCCTTCACTCGTGTTCTTCGGTTGAAGAATAAAAATATTATAACAGATTACAGACAAAAATCAATAATTAGCAACTATCCACATAAACCAGATTGTGTCTATGGGCGTACTATGCTATAATAAGATCACTTTCAAGGGGAAATTACCGATTATATCTACCAAACCCCGCCCTTTATGACGAAATTATTAATTGTTAACCAGAAAGAAAGCTTCACGGTTCAAAACAGAAAGTACCCGGAAGAACTCTTTTAACAAAAAGGAGAAATAACACAGTTATGGGAGGACGAAGACTCGCAACTCCACAGGCAGACGATGCTGCCAAAAACCCTCGCGGTCGCTACAATAACAACGGTCAAAATGGCCAAAATAACCAGCGTCCAAAGCAAAACAACACTGTACTGGCTAACACGCAAACGCGTCGTGGTGAAGTATTCCGCGCCCAACGCCGTACCAGTGATGATGTTAATGCTCGCGCTTCACAGCACGTTATTAACGTTCCAGTAAATAAGTCGATCTACAACGGCTACAAAGGTCGTCAATTTAGTATTGCTGACCAAAAGAAACAACCACGTACTCCTGGTCCACGTCTGCGCGTGATTCCAATTGGTGGGCTTGGTGAAATGGGTATTGGTAAGAACATGATGGCTATCGAATACGATAACGACATCATTGTCATTGACATGGGCTTCTTGTTCCCAGGCTCAGATTACCCAGGTATTAACTATATTGTGCCGGACATTACGTACCTGCTTGAGAACAAGCATAAAATCCGCGGTATTATCTTTACCCACGGGCACCTTGACCACATTGGTGCGGTGCGTCACTTACTTCACCAGCTACCTGCGCCGGTGTATGGCTCTAAGTTTACCCTTGCTATGGTGCAAAAGAACATGGAAGAAGCCACAACCGAATACGCACCCGACTATCACGTCATGGACCCAGAGGCGCACGAGCAAGTCTTCTTAGGTGATAATTTCAGCATTGAGTTGGTGCGTGTGAACCACTCAATTCCTGACGCCACCGCTGTAGTTGTTCGCACTCCAGAAGGTGTCGTGGTCGACACTGGTGACTGGCGCTTCGAAGATAATCCAGTTGACGGCGTAAAGTTTGACCTCGACCGTTTAACGGAGATTGCCACCAAAGAAGGCATTACGCTTCTTATGAACGAATCCACTAACTGTGAGTCAGATGGTACCCACACCCACGGTGAGTTTGATATCCAACAGAGCATGGGTCAGGTAATGGAGAAGTATCCAAACAGCCGCCTTATTATTAGTGCCTTTAGTAGCCAGATTCACCGTATGCAAATTATCCTCGACGAGGCTAAAAAGCATGGTCGTAAGGTAGCCTTTGCTGGTTACAGTATGATCCAAAACGTTGAAGTAGCGCTTCGCACAGGTACTATTACCGTTCCTAAGGACGTTATCGTAAAGATGGAAGACATCATTAAGCTGCCTGATAGCAAGGTAACTATTATCTGTACCGGTTCACAGGGTGAGTTTAGCGCTGTGCTTAACCGTATGGCCAATGGTTCACACAAGTACATCAAAATTAAGAACAGCGACCAAATCGTCTTCAGCTCAAACCCAATCCCTGGTAACGAAAAGTACGTTACCCGTACCGTTGATGGTTTGATGCGTGAGGGTAGTGGTGTTATTCAAAACGGCAAGACCCACCTTACGGGTATTGGCCCGCTTCACCTTTCTGGCCACGGCTACTACGATGACCACGTTAAGCTTATCAATGCTCTTAACCCGACCTTTTACATGCCAATCCACGGTGAATTCCACATGTTGGTGCACAACGCCGAGCTAGCCGAAAAAGAGGCAGCCATTCCACGCGACAACATCTTCGTGTGTGACTCTGGTGATGTTGTAGAGATTAGCCAGGGCCAAGCCCGTAAAGCAGGGCGCGTGCCGGTTGGTGGCGTTATGTATGACGACTCTGGCGAGATCGTATCTGAAGTTGTCTTGAAAGACCGCATTCACATGAGCAACGAAGGTATCTTTGTTGTCGTGTTGACTGTGCAAAAGGGGAGTGGACGGTTGCTTACTAGCCCTGATATCATCAGCCGTGGGTTTATTTACCTGCGCGATAGCGAAGAGCTCATGGGTATCATTCGCCAGTACTTGAAGCAAAAAGTAGCCCGCACCTTTAACGGCCGCAAGGTTGACCTTGATGTTGCTAAGAAGGAAATTAAAGACGAATTAACCCACGTGTTGTATGACCAAACTCGTCGTACGCCTATTGTTATCCCAGTTATTAACGAAATTGGTGGCGGCGGTAAGCCACAAAACAATGGTGATCGTGGCAATGCCCAGGGCGAACAACAAAACCGTGGCCAGGGTAATCAGGGTGGCAATCGTCCGTTCAAGCGACCTGCTCCAAAATCATTTCCAGCGCCGGCAGTGCCGGATAGCGAAGCTATCGAGCCAAAGGTTCGTAGCGATACGCGCGGCTACTAACCATAAGCCTCTTGCAAAATGTGGTAAATTTTGCTATAATATAGCTCATCAATAAGGGTAGAAAGCCCGTATAATAAAAAGCATATGGCAAAAAAGAAACGCAAGTCAGCTGGTCGTAAAAAAGCTCCCGTAAGTACTGCACCTCAGCATGTATTGCCAAACGGTTTCTGGGCCCAGGTGGGGGCGGTGCTTCTTATTGTCTTCTCGCTGCTTATTATCCTAGGCTGGTTTGGCCTGGGCGGTCCTGTGCTTGATTGGCTTAACCAAGTAACGGTGGCTACTATTGGGTACGGTGTTTACGTTGTGCCAGTAGTCTTTATGTATGTTGCTGTCGAGATCTTCCGCGCCGAAGATAACCGCATTCCGTTTGTTATGAAGTTTGCGACAGCTATCGAACTGATCTGGTTTGCTGGTCTATTTGGCTTACTAAAGAACTCAGAAGGTAAGACTACCGGCGGCTTTGTGGGAGACGCGGTCAATAGTGCTATGCTGCAGCTTGCCAACGCTGGGTTGGCGGCATTTATTTACATCATTCTTATCTTACTTACCGCTTTGTTTATTACGCGCACCTCTCCTATAACGATTATTAAAAAGCTTTGGGAAATATCGCGCCGCGACACGTCCGAACAAGAGGCAAATGTTAAAGTCATGCGTAATGCCGCTACGCTTGATGCGCCAAAAGGTAAAACGGCCATGGCTGAATTTACCGTCAATGCCGGTGTTTCAACCCTTGACCCAGCCGAGGCAGCTACTAAAAAGAGCCCTCATCTTGGTTCATTGAAAAACAGTGTTACTAAGGACAAGGCTGCCGAAGAGCAAGCTGCGCTCGTGGCGGTTAACGACCCTAATTGGAAGTCGCCAAGTGTCGATCTTCTCGAGAAGAAGCAATCACCAGCTGACGCGGGTGACGTTCAGCAGAACGCTCAAACCATTAAGGATACACTGGCCGAATTCAATATTGCCGTTGAAATGGAAGGCGCCAATATCGGCCCTAAAGTGACGCAATATACCCTCCGTCCACCTAGTGGTGTGAAGTTAACTAAGATTACCGCACTTGAAACCAACATTGCGCTTAATTTGGCAGCACAAAGCCTTCGTATGGAAGCGCCCATTCCTGGTCAGAAGGCGGTTGGTATCGAGGTGCCGAACCGTAAAGCGGCTGATGTACGCCTGCACTCTATTATTACCAGTAAACAATGGACAGGTGATCACGAACCATTGGCGTTTGCAATTGGTAAGGATATTGCCGGGGATGCGGTAGTAGGTGAGTTGAACAAAATGCCCCACCTTCTTATTGCGGGTCAGACCGGTTCTGGTAAGTCAGTTATGATTAACACGTTGCTTACAAGCTTGCTGTACCGCAATAGCCCAAGTGAAATGAAGCTGATTCTGGTGGACCCTAAGCAGGTGGAAATGGCACCTTATGAGGATATTCCACACCTTATTACCCCTGTTATTAACGAACCCGAGAAGACCATCAGCGCACTTAAATGGGCGGTTAACGAGATGGAGCGCCGCTACAAACTATTGGCTGAACACAAAGTGCGTGACATTAAAACGTACAACACCATGGTAAATAGCGGGAAGACTAAAATAGTTGTTCAGGACGAAGATGGCCACGAGCAACAGCACGAAAATGGGGCTATGCCGTACATTGTGATTGTCATCGATGAGCTCGCCGATCTCATGATGGTGGCTGCCCGCGATGTCGAGGCCTTAATTGTGCGTTTGGCGCAAAAAGCCCGTGCTGTCGGTATTCACCTGGTGCTTGCTACGCAGCGCCCGTCAGTCGATGTTATTACCGGCCTTATTAAAGCCAACGTACCAGCTCGTATTGCCTTCACGGTAGCTTCACAAGTAGACTCACGTACCATCCTTGATCAAATTGGTGCCGAAAAGCTGCTTGGCCAGGGTGACATGCTTATGAGCACTGCTGCCATGCCAAAACCAAAGCGTATCCAAGGTGCATGGGTAACCGATGAAGAAGTTATGAAGATTACTGATCACTTGCGCTTACAATCACCGCCACAGTACAACGACGAAGTAGTAAGCCAACCAGTCCAGCTGAACGGTAAAGGTGGGGTTGTGATGGACTTCGATAGCAACAATGGTAACGACGATATGTTCCAAGACGCCGTGCGCTGTGTAATCGAGAGTGGTAAAGCTTCGGCCAGCTTATTGCAGCGTCGTCTGCGCGTTGGCTACGCCCGTGCGGCACGTTTAATTGAAGAAATGGAAGAGCAGGGCATTATTGGCCCAGCTGATGGTGCCCGACCACGTGACGTATTGGTTTCAAGCATGGATGACGTGTTTGGGGGCAGCGGTAGTAACGACGATGAAGAGCTTGGATAAGCCAACAAGTCGCCACATTTCTTGATCGGGTTATTTTTAACGAACTCCCATTTCGCGAGCAGCACAATCCTAAAGTGGTTGTGCTGTTTTCTGGTGGTAATGGCGTGGGTAAGTCAACACTGGCACGGTATCTACAGCAAGAATTCAAAGCGCTGGTTATTGAAAATGATGCTATACGTACCGCACTTTTAGATTACGAACCCGAGCTTATTAACGATCGAGAATGCCTCGGTAATGTAATGTGGAACTATACCACGGACCTATACCCATCGTTGGCTTCGCGTACTCCTAATGGCCTTGTCGTACGAGATGCAGTAGTTGACTGGAGCTTTGAGAAAATCATTCCCATGTTTCAAAAAGCAGGGTACAAATTGTTTATTGTACGTTTTGAACTCTCGCGCGAAAAACGCATAGAACTTTTGAAAGCACGCGGCGGTAAGCAGTGGATAAGCCTCGAGAACTTTATAGAGATGATGGACTTGCATGATATGCACGAGGCGCGTTTTTTAAGCCAGTATACGCCAGACGTTGTTTTGACGGATGAGACGGTTTTTCAATATCAAAATGTAGCCAAGGTATTAACGAAAAAACTTCAGTCGATAAATACACAGTAATTTAATAATAGCCTGTCACAATAAGAGGTAGCCTCCTTGCAAAAAGAGGCAACCTACGGTATAATTACCAGTGTTAATAACTCAAGCTTGCCATCATTTCTTATTTGCGAGATGAAACATGGAAAGGGCAAGCATCCCTGCATAAACCTCACTAGGCGAATGTAGCGGATTCCAAAAGGAGACAACTAGTGAAGGAATACGAACTTACCGTTCTAATCCACCCAGATCTCGAAGCAGATTTGGAAACACCACTTGCGAAAGTGCGTGATATTGTCAAAAACGCTGGCGGTACCGTCACTCGTGAAGACAACTGGGGTAAAAAGAAGCTGATGTACCCCATCAAGCGCGAAGAATTTGCTGTGTACGTCTACATGGACGTAGAACTACCAGCTGACGCACCGCTAAAGATCAGCAACATCCTAAACATTACTGACGAAGTTCTCCGTTACCTACTGGTAAAGGTTGACCCTAAGGCTCGTGCTGCCCTTGCAGAACAAGCTAAGAAGGCCGAAGAGAACAAGACTTCAGAAGCAACCAACGAAGAAGCATAGTTAACGGCTTACAAAGAGAGAGTAGAGGGGAGTAAAGAATATGGCACGAAGCATTAACCAAGTAATCCTGATGGGGCGCCTTACCCGCGACCCAGAGCAGCGCACAACCAGTACTGGTAAAACAATTGCAAGCTTCAGTATTGCAGTTGACCGTGGTGGTCAAGACGACGCAGCTGATTTCTTTAACGTAACAGCGTGGGAAAAGCTTGGCGAGCTCGTTATGCAGTACCTTGCAAAGGGCCGCCGTGTTCTGGTGCAGGGCCGTTTGCGTCAAGACAGCTGGGACGATAAGGAAACTGGTAAAAAACAATCTCGTATTGAAGTTGTTGCAACCGACGTAACCTTCCTTGACGGTCCTAATGGTGGCGATGGTGCTGCAAGTGCCGGTTCTAGCTCGAGTTCTGCTTCTAAGAACAACTCGAAAGATGTCGTTATTGAAGACATCGACGACAAACCAATTGATTTAAGTGAAATTCCTTTCTAGATAGCCCACGCGGCACTAGAAAGTACAGGAGATAAGAATAATGGCAAAACGACTTAAGAAAGATACGCCTGCATACTTTGACTACAAAGATGTAAAAACTTTGCAGCGTTACGTAAACATGTACGGACAGATCGAACCAATCGGTAAGACTGGCCTCAGCGCAAAGCAGCAACGTCAATTGGCTGTTGCTATCAAGCGTGCTCGTCACCTCGCATTACTACCATTCGTAGCACAGGGCTAGGGTGTTGGTATGGCGCAACTTCAACCAACCGATCTGAAGAAGGGCGTTGTCGTTCAAATCGACAACAAGCCTTTTAAAGTAATCGACTACAACCAAAAGGTAATGGGTCGCGGCGGAAGTATCGTCAACGTGCGTCTAAAGAACCTTATTGATGGTTCGGTTATACCAAAGACGTACAAAGGCCAAGAAAAAGTTGATTCTGCTGAGGTGACGTACCAAACGGTACAGTACCTCTACAAAGATGCTGACAACTTCTATTTCATGGACCCAGAAACCTTCGAGCAGTTCCAGCTACCAGCCGATGTGTGTGAAGACGCCGCGCCTTATCTAAAAGAAGGCGACAACCTGTCACTACAGCAGTTTGATGGCCGTGTTATCAACGTCGAACTTCCAAAAAACCTCTACCTTGAGGTTACCTACACCGAGGATGTTGTAAAGGGTGACACCACCAGTAGTGTTCTAAAGGACGCAACGCTCGAAACAGGGCTTGTTATTAAGGTGCCAGCGTTTATTAAGACGGGTGACGTTATCTCGGTTGATACCGAAACCGGTGCCTACCGCGAACGTAAAAAGGACTAATATACACTATGCTACTCGCCAAAGAGGCAGAAGCCAGAGCATCGTCGGCAAAGTTTTTGCCGGCGTTCTTTGTTGAGCCTCTTGAGCGAGGCGAGACTATTGCGACTGATGCCTTGCCGCCACATGTTGCGCTCTATTCAGAGGTGAACATGCTATATAGGCCAAAGATGGATGAATTAGTCCGTTTTGCCGTGCAAGGCATTGCTCCGCACGAGATTAAACTAGCCGAACGAACCTATGACGATACGAACGGCTCATCAACTTTCCGCGTTATGGGCAGCCTGTCGCTAAGTATGACCTACCGCTCACTCTTTACGATTCTTCAAAGCTTTTCCCGTGAAACTGTTCAGCCGTTTCGCCCTAAGATTGTTGTGCCGCAAGGTCCATCGCAGCTGCACGAGGATCAACATTTATCAGTGAATAGCATTACTGTCATTGAGACATATGCCCAAACCTCTGACTGGGAGGTGGTCGATGTTATTCCTTTAAGGGGTAAAGTATGAAGAACCGTTTAGACGCCGAACTAGTAAAGCGCGGGCTTGTTCAAAGTCGCTCTCAGGCCGAGAGTTGGATAAAACTGGGTAAAGTCACCGTTGATGGCAGGATAGTTACTAAATCAGGTCATTTTGTGCACGAGGCTAGTGATATTAAACTTACCACCACCGAACAATATGTTAGCAGGGCTGGCCTTAAATTAGCCAGTGTCGCAAAACTGTTAGGTGTTTCATTTAAAGATGCAGTTGTGCTCGATGTCGGTAGTAGTACGGGTGGTTTCACCGATTACGCTCTACAGCACGGAGCTAAGAAGGTATATGCCGTCGATGTAGGTACAGACCAGCTTCATCCTAGTTTGCAAGGCCATGAGCTCATTGAGCTACACGAGAAAACTGATATTCGAGATTTTATTCCCAGTGAAACACCCGACATTATTGTTATCGACGTTTCTTTTATAAGCTTACGAGAAATCTTGCCACATTTAGCACATAGTGTAGCCGGCCCAAACACGGCCATTATGGCAATGGTAAAACCCCAGTTTGAAGCCGGGCGCAACCAAACCAACAAAGGGGTGATTAAGAATGATTCCGTCCGTCGCCAGATATTGAAGGACTTTGAAGATTGGTCACGCGACTTGTTTGTTATAAAAGACAAGCGCGATAGTGAAGTGGCGGGGTCGAAGGGGAATAGAGAGCGATTTTATTTGCTGAATTTAGGGCTGAGGCAGCGGCCCTGAGGACGCCGAATTACCTGCGGTGCCTTTCCAGGCCCAGCCAGGTGAATCACCGTCTGCGTAGGTATAGGCAGTAGACCCTTCGGTGAGCATTATTGCATCCCAATACGTATCACCACCACCTTGTCGAGCACCGTTGTATAGCCGAGCAAAGGCTTCGGTTGCATTAGTAGGTACTGTAAAAGTAACATTTAAGCGAGTGGTACCTGTCGCATTGGTGGCCTGCTGAGAAGAAGTGGGGACGTACCCAGCAGTTCCTTCTTTTGTATAGACAACGATTGTTCTTGCGCGGGTGTCTAGCGTTCCTGACATTGCTGAGGGTACGCGAATTGTAGCAGAGAGGGTATACGTTTTTCCAGGCTCAAGGCCCATACGGATGCCACCACTATCACCACCAATTGCCGAAAAGCTATCGGAACTTGAGGTTGAGCCGGGTACTTGCCTTAGCGACCGAGTTCCTTGGGCGGCCCAGTTGGTGCTCATCGTAGCAGATACGTTTGATGCACCGTAGGTGCTGATGTCGTTCTCTATACTAGGGTTTGTCGTAAGGTTAGTAATAGCCGCCACGCCGTTAGCGGCGTGTCCAGGGTAAGCGCCTGGAGTGGGCTGGGTATTGGTGCTTGATATGTAATACGAGAACTTTCCGCTCGTAGCAGTAAGGCCAAACTTTTGAGGAGAGGCGGTATTATCAACAGTATACTGCAGTTTTTGTTGGTCGGAGCCGCTTATATCAATTGCACTTAGGCTTGAAGGGTAGTCGCCGTTGTTTAGTGTTGCGTAGAACTGAACCTTTTTGCCTACTTGCTGGGCCATACTTTGGGCTGCTGACTGCATAGCACGGTTGTTGATGCCGTTATAGGATATTAGGGTGATAGCTGCAAGTATAGCTATCACCACGACGACGATGAGTAACTCTACTATAGTAAAGCCATGTCGCTTTTTTATTGCCCACATATGGAGGTAATTATAGCATAAGTGGGTTGTTTGGAGGGTTTACTTACTTACGTTAAAGCGAAACTCGACAATGTCGCCGGGCCGCATTACATAGTCGCGGCCCTCTGTGCGAAGTTTACCAGCAGCTTTAGCGGCTTGTTCAGAGCCGGTCTCGACAAGATCGTCGTAGTCTACGATAGCAGCAGCAATAAAGCCTTTTTCAAAGTCGGTGTGAATAACGCCGGCAGCTTGCGGGGCGGTAGAGCCTTGCTTGATAGTCCAGGCGCGCACTTCTTTTGGCCCAGCGGTAAGGTAGCTTTGAAGCCCAAGGGTGCTATAAGCCGTGCGGGCAAGTTGCGACAAACCTGACTCACCAACGCCGTATGATTCAAGCAATTCGGTGGCATCGGTATCATCAAGGCCGCGCAGCTCTTCTTCAAGCTTTGCGCAAATAAAGACAGCTTGGTGAGGGGCTACTAGCGCAGCAAGTTCGGCTTTGCGATTGTCATTTGCTAAGGTGTTCTCGTCAACATTAAAGACATAAATAACCGGTTTCGCGCTCAGTAATTGAAGGTCTTGAAGAACTTCTTTATTCAACCCTTCAACTGATGAGGCAAGGGTGCCAGCCTCTAAGGCGGTCTGTAATTTTTTTAGCTCATCAATCTGCGCACGAGCGGAAGGGTTAGCTTTCGCTTCACGCTCGAGCTTAGGAATGTGACGCTCGATCGATTGCAGATCCGCCAATATGAGTTCGGTATTGATCACTTCAATGTCCTGGAGCGGATCGACACGGTCGTGAACATGTGTCACATCGGCGTCCTCGAAGGCGCGTACTACATGGGCAATGGCATCACATTCACGAATGTTAGCCAAGAATTTGTTGCCTAGGCCTTCGCCCTTACTCGCACCGGCAACTAGGCCGGCGATGTCAACAAAGGTAACAGTTGCCGGGATGACTTTTTGAGCGGAATACATAGCTTGTAATACTGAAAGCCGCTCGTCGGGCACGGCAATAATACCGGTATTCGGTTCAATCGTGGCGAAAGGGTAGTTAGCTGCCAAGATATCGTTGTCGGTGAGGGCATTAAAAAGCGTCGATTTACCGACGTTGGGGAGACCGACGATGCCGATGGATAAACTCATATATGGCTATTGTATCACAACAGGGGTGAATAGTAACAAAGCAACCTAAGTACAGTATCTACTATGCCTATAATCACACCTGTTATGATATTGATTTTTAACACTTTTTGTGTTATAGTTCACTTATCGTGACGAGTCAAGGGTTTCTTTGATATTGTTGCGTGCACTCGGCGAGCGCCCGCTCGTCGTCCTTCCTATCATTGGAGAAATTCATGTTCAGCACCACCCGCCAGCGCATGAAGCGCGCAGCCGCCCTGGCCGTCACCCTCGGTTTCGTCGGTGTGGCTTTCGCCGTGGCAGCACCTGCTTCCGCGGACAACCTCCTGGAGGCCGGCGGCAGCGCCAGCGACGCGTACTGCGTCGATGGTGGAGCCGCTACCGACGTGGAGGTCTACGTCAGGCCCGCAACGGCGAACATCACCACGTACGTCAGCCAGTCCGTGGATGGAACGGGCATCGTCACTGACTTCGGTGGCCCGACCAACGCCAACGGTTCGTACAGCGTCACTGTTCCCATCGCCAAGCAGGGCACGACCGTGATCCAGTACGGCTACCTGCTGCCGTCCGGTGAAGGTGTCTTCGCGGGTGACCGCGACTTCACCTTCCCGGAGAAGTGCGTGGTCGACCCGACTCCGACTCCGACCCCGACGCCCACCGAGACGCCGACGCCGGAGCCCACCCCGACGCCCACCGAGACCCCGGTCCCGACTCCGACGCAGAGCGCCGGTCCGGTGACCCCCTCGGAGCCGTCGAACCCGTCGACCCCCGCCACGGGCAACACCGACACGTCGACCAAGGCGGACACGTCGCAGCAGAACACGCTCAACCCGGCCAAGACCGACGGCGCCGATCTCGCTTCCAGCAAGTTCGGCATCAACCCGTGGTTCGCCGGTTCGAGCGTCGCTGCGATCACCGCCCTGGTGATCGCGATCGCCTGGGTGGCTCGCCGCCGCCGTGGCGAGCAGCACTGACAACGGCCGTCGAGCGAGGCGTCAACCCAAGAGTCGCCAGCGGCTTCTTCGGTATGCCTTCATCGCCCTGTGCACGCTGAGTGCACTCTGTCTGTTGGCGGGGTTTGTAATCCCCATGCCAGCGTACAGTCAGGGTGCGGAGGGGTCGCCATCCATTGCGGTGGCGACCCCGACGGCCTCGCCGACGCCCATGCTGACGCCGACCCCAACCCGGTCGGCCACGCCCACTCCAACACCCAAGCCTCCGTGGCAGTTTGGCTCAGCCACGCTGTCGATTCCGGCGGCAGGGGTGAACCAGTCGATCACGCCGTATACCCAAGCGGATATCGACGCAAATGGTGGAGTGGAGCCGCCAGACATGGCTGCGATCTCGTGGGATACAACCATCCCCGGGTCGAAGTTGTCTGTCACCACCACGAACACCATCTACCTGTATGGGCATTCGTGGATCGAGCCGGCGGTGTTCAACGACGTGTGGAAGCTCCAGCCTGGAGCGGCTGCTTCGATCACGTCGACGGCGGCTGACGGTTCCGTGGAGGTGTTGGACTTCGTGATGAACGAACCTACCTTCACGGTCATGAAGCCAGATTTCGACTCCGACGCCCGAGTAACACCGGTGGATCGTTGTCGTCTGGTGGTTGTCAGCTGCTACCGGCCTGACGGGTATGACCCGCAGTCGAAAACGGTTGAGAATGTCGTTGCGATCTTCCAGCGACCCGCCTGCGGATAACCCGCGTCTACGGACCTTCGCGGTCTTGTAGGCGCGGGTTATCCCGCTCCGATGAGGAAGGATACCCCGGCCACAAGCCGGGGTCTTTTCTTTTGGGGCTAAATAATCCTCTTTAGATAGCGTAAGCAATATACTATAATTGGCTTAGTATGAAGCAGAAAAAGAAAACGCTCCGCATCATTTTGCTTTCTTTGGGTATTGTGATTCTTTTAGGTGGGTCAGGGGTGGCATACATGTTTGTAGCGAAGGTTGGCCTTTTTGCGAATCCTCATCAGACTTCAGTTGATGAGCGAGCATCATACAAGAAGGCGTCGACTGGTATTGCCAACGCCGGAACGACGCAAGCGGATATTATTAATATGGTGGCCGCGTATGGTCCTCAATATGATGCGGCATATGCCGAGGTGCAAAAGTCTAATCCATCAACTTGGGATAGTCTTATGGTGGATAAAGCTTTCATGTGTGTTCTTTATGCAAATAAAATTAAGGCAGCCTCTCAGGTTGAAACCTTATACTACAAAATACAATCAGCACGAGATGCTGGAATAAGTGTGGATAGTAATAATGCTGGGGTTACGAAAGATCAACTGCAAACCATCTTTGATAATCGTAGTAAACATGAGGGATCCCAATAATGAGACTTTTTGATACTCCGCTGAAAAAAGCCCTTGTCGTACTTGCCCTGTTGGCTGGTCCAGCTTTTATGGCCTTCGTGGGTATTGGTGGCTCGAAGGCATTCGCGGTTATTAACTATACGGAGGCTGTACAGGCAATCGATAATGCGTGCGGTCGTGGTCTTCGTATGGCACACGCTGCATATGGAGAAAATCCCGTCTTGGACGAATCAAGTGGTACGGTAACTTATGATCTGGTTATTTTATGGAAGCGCTGTTCTTGGGGGACAGTTGGAGAGTATGCAATTACTGGTTACGATGGAGACGCTTGCCCGCCTATAGGTAAGTATCACTACGATAATTACACTGAAACACGTGACTGTGTAAAGTATACAAATCGACACGGTACAACTTATGGTTTGTGTGGGGTGTATCGCTGTGTATATCAGTCGTTTTATGACTATGGGATTAAACAGGGTGGCGATGGCGGGCCATTTGATTTGGACCTGCATAGTAAGAAATTTTCCGGACGAACAGTAACTATTGGTGACTGGGGTAATAAAACAAAGAAGTCCGGTACTGAGGATGTTTTCGTCTCGAGACTTGGGGATTATTACTCAGGCGAATCCAATCGTATTAAACAGGATACCTATGTACGTGTTTCCTGGACACGCCCCTGGTCTATTAACGGGCAATCTTATATTCAAAATGGTACCGTTGCTAATAAAGACCTTGCAAGCAAAGGGCCTGTTACAGCTAAACCGGGTGATCGCCTAAACTGGTATCACGACCTTCGCAATGATGGTCCGCATGATATGGATAAGAATGTCTATTGGAATGTTGATAAAACTGGCTTCTCTAATGGCTGGAATGATCATAAAGAGCCACTGGGCAATACAAGTGGCGGGGCGAATGTGTTGTTTGTCTACGAGTATGCCCAATTCCCCGCAGAACCATGGAGGGCGGCGAGTCCCTATACTAAGTATGATGTGACCCAGGACGATGTAGGGAATACTTTATGTCAAAGAATCGCCTGGAACCCGGGTAAATATGATGATAGCAACTGGTATGCGAGTGATTATGCTTGTGCGGATGTGCCGTATAACTATAGCCTCGTTCCAACTATTAGTAATGTCACTGATGGTAATACCGTTGAGCCAGGCGGAACGACGATACCGGTTACGGGGCGAGTAACGAATAATGGTCCTACGAAATCTCAAACAAATGTGAAATGGCAAATAACAGAGGTAAAGTATGCACCGGGGGCAACTATTAATAATAAGTCAGGTGGTGAAAGCTCATCTAACCCTTGCGCATACTTCACTGGTGGAGCTTGTCGTTCTCTGAGTGACGGAACAGAAACGAGTGGCTACACCTACCCAGATACGAAACCGTATGATGTAAATGCCAACATTAACGACGAGCCTGTGGGCACAAAAATGTGCTACGCAATGTCTGTTCAACCATATACCCAAAGCTCATCTAACTGGAGTCATTCTCAACTGTATTGTCTTGTTGTTAACAAAAGGCCAAAGGCAGATGTCTTGGGTGGTGATTTGATTGTTGGGCGTGGTTCGGTGACGAACTCTGCGCGTGTTTCGGAGGTAACGACATCTGTTTCAAAAACAAGCTCAAACGGGTATTTCGGTTCATGGGCTGAATACGGCATTACCTCGACAGGTATCGTAACGGGTATGGCTTCGGGCTCAGGCTTTGCAGGGGGCGCTTCTGGGTCTAGCTTATGTGGTAAGTTAAGCGTCCTTACACTTACTAATGCTAATGCTGCGGGGTCTTGTTCGGAGTCCGCCATAGGTAAGTACCCAACTGCTAGTACGGCGCCTAGTATTGCGGCGCGTTTCCCCGTTAACTCGGCTACTCCGGCACTATCGGGTGTGGCAAATATTACAGGTGATAATCTATCCGGCTTATATAAGGCAACCGACGCAGCGCTTACTGTTGTAAGTGATGGTGCCATTCCGGCTGGCCGTTGGGTAGTTATCAATGCCCCTAACACTACAGTTACTATTGGGAGTAATATTACCTATACAAACGATCCGCTAACATCTATAGCTCAAATCCCCCAAGTTGTTATTATTGCCAAAAACATTATTATTGCCGATAAAGATGTAGGTAAACCGGGTGACCCTGCAATATCCCAAGTTGACTCTTGGCTAGTAGCTGTTGGGAGCGGGTCTGAAGGGCGCATTAATACCTGTGGTGCGGGAACGGTGAGTGAGTCTACTGCACTTACCTCTAAAGTCTGTGATGCTAAGCTGACGGTGAATGGTCCAATTACCGCTAATCGTCTTATTCTTCGTCGTACGGCTGGTGCTGGTGTTGGCTCGGCCGCCGGCGACCCAGCTGAGGTATTTAACTTACGTTCAGACGCTTATATCTGGGCAACGAGCTATAGTCCGGGGACCGGCCGCCTTCCGACTGTCATGACAAAAGAAATTCCGCCTCGCTTTTAATCCTATATCGCTTGCTTTTACGCTTATGCTTTCGGTATAATGAGGGACAATATGGCAAATCACGGCGTGGGCGATTTTTTTGCACTAGATATTGGCACGAATGCAGTTCGTGTAGTTCAGCTTTCTCCGGCTGGGGGTGATACATGGAATTTGACCCATTTTGGCTATGCTCCCGTCGATGAGAAGATAACAAGCTCTTCGTCTCCAGAAGCACAGCGAAAACTGGGCGAAGTTATTATGACGGCAGTAGGGCAGAGCGGTATCAAAACGAAAAATGTCGTTATTGGTTTGCCTTCAAGTAAAACCTTTACGACTGTCATCGAAGTGCCGCTGATGTCCGAGAACGAGTTGCGTAGCACTATCAAGTATCAAGTTGATCAGTACATTCCTATGGCTGTTAATGAGGCTAAAGTGGATTGGGCGCTCCTTGGTACTTCGCTGCACGATCCAAAAATGCAAGAAGTTATTATTGCCAGTACGGCTAATAGTTATGCTGAAGAGCGACTCGAGTTTGTTGAAAGCTTGGGGCTTAATGTTATTGCGGCTGAACCAGATCCTCTGGCTATGATCCGTTCGCTACTTCCCGCTGGAGTACCTGACGCTCGTCTTATCATCGATATGGGTGAACAGGCTACTAACTTAGCTATTACCTTCGGTGATACTCCTCGACTTGTTCGTACCATTCCAACCGGTGTGCAGTCACTCGTGAAAGCGACGGTACAGAACCTCAATGTTCAAGAGGACCAAGCCCGTCAGTTTATTCTCAAGTTTGGTTTGGCGCCAGATCGCCTTGAGGGGCAGGTTTACCGCGCTATCGAAGCGACACTCGATAGCTTCACCACCGAACTTACTAAATCAATCAAGTTCTTCCAAACGCGGTATCCTAATACGCCAGTGGGGGGTATCTTACTCTCGGGGTATAGTGCGGTTGTTCCTGGCTTTGGCCAGTACGTTGGTACAAAAGTAGGTATTCAGGCTGATATGGCCAACCCATGGCAAAAAGTGCGTGTTTCTCAAACTGACCAACAGCAACTTGCGGCTGTCGCCTCAGAGTTCGCTACGGTTATCGGGCTGGCACAGCGAAGGAATGTCATATGATAGAAATTAACCTCATCCCTGACGTTAAGCGCGAACTATTAAGGGCTCAACGGGCACGTACAACAGTTATCTCGGCGGCAATTGTTATCAGTATAGTCGCTGGCGCTGTTGTTGCGGCGCTTGCTCTGTATGTGTACGGAGTCCAAACAGTTCGTGGTGCGCTGCTGGATAATCAAATTAAGGACGGCGCTGCAAAATTATCAAAAGTGGAAGATCTTTCGAAGATTCTCACTATTCAAAATCAGTTAAGCCGTATATCCGAATTGAATAGTCAGAAAAACATCGACTCTCGACTCTTTGATGTACTGGCGGCGGTTATCCCCCCCGACCCTAACAGTGTAAAGGTTTCGCTTGTTACGGTTGACTCAGAGGCTAAAACGGTTCGCATTGAAGGCCAAACAAGGGGCTACGATTCAATGGAGGTCTTCAAGAAGACACTCGATAGTGCCATTCTTAACTTTACCGATAATGGCAAAGCCGATACCGAGAAATTAGCTACAGATATCAGTGTTTCAGATACTAGTTACGGTGCTAATTCTGATGGCCAAAAGGTTCTCCGTTTTGTTCTAACCTTCACGTATGCTGAAAAGCTATTTTCGCCAGATATTTCTGGGGCAACCATTAAGCTTGATGCTAACGGTAATGTGACCGACTCTTATCTGGGTATCCCAAAGAGTATCTTCACGGAAAGGGGAACGGATTTGTAGTATGAAACCAAACGATGCAGCTATTCGAAAGCGTTCGCAAATTGCCAAAGCAAGTCGAACAATGTTTATCTGGATTGCGGTTGCCTCTGCTCTTATAGGCGTAGCCCTTGTAGTAAGTATCTTTTTGACACAAAAGCTGTTTTATAACGAAAAAGTTCTTGGTGAGAAGCAGAATACAGTATCAGTCGTTAACCATAACAACCAAGTTGTAGGTGATCTAGAGAACCAAGTTCGTGTTCTTGATACTAATTCAGCATTGGCAAGCGTTAAGGCAAATAGTAGCGATCAGGCTATACAGGTTATTCTTGATGCGCTGCCTTCGGATGCCAATTCAAATGCACTTGGTTCATCGCTACAGAACAAGTTACTAGTAGGGATTCCAGGGTTAAGCGTAGAATCGCTTCAAATTGATCCAGTCGTGGGTGTCGAAACATTAACCGGTGATAACACCTCAACCTCTACGACCACCCAGGAAACCGATGATCAAATTACATTCCAGTTTGTGGTTCGCGGTGATCAAAGCGCACTCCGTAAGGTTCTCGAAAATCTAGAGAAATCAATCCGAACTATTGTTGTTACGTCGGTTCGTATTGAAACCTCTTCTACTGGAACCCAGATGACGGTACAGGGTAAGGCATTCTACGAACCAACTAAGACGATTGAGCTAGAAAAGAAGGTGGTAAAACCATGAAAAAAACCGACATAGCCATGATTCTATTAATTGCTATTGTTAGTGTAGTAGTGGCATTCTTTGTAACCCGTTCAATCTTTGGTGGCTCGGCAACCGAAGCCGTAAAAGTAGACACGATGGAAAAAATAACCTCACAGGTTACCGAACCCGACCCGGCCATTTTCAATTCGAACGCCATCAATCCAGCGGTTGAGGTTCAAATTACGAATAAAGGTCAGTAGAGGAGGCGAGAGTGGCGCTTCTTACCGACGACATTCAGGAAAAGTTGATCACCCTTCTTGTAAACGAAGGGCTGGTGGCTGCTGATGTTATCGAAACGGCGCGGAGTCAAGCTGCGGGTACAAACAAACCATTGTTTAGCTTGCTGACTGATCAGGATATTATCGACGACGAGCTTCTTACGCATGCAATCGCGCAAGTCTCTGGTGTGCCCTACGTAAACCTTGTTAATACACTGATTGATCAGAACATTTTAGCGCTACTCCCAGAAGACATAGCCGAACGCTTCATGGCTGTGCCGCTCGCCGAAGTGCAGAACCGCTTGGCGGTTGCTATGCTCGATGGTAATAATGTCCAGGCGGTCGACTACCTTGCAAACCGTATCCAAAGGCCACTTAAGGTCTTTATGGCCTCAGAGGGCGGTATACGCCACGTTCTTGACCAGTACAAGACCGACCTTTCGAGTGTGAACCAAGCGGCGCAAGCTAGCCAAGAAGAACTTAAGGAGCAAGAGGCGAATGATGTTAAAACAATTGTTCAAGACTCGCCTATTAGCCAAGCCTTGAGCAAGATTCTTGAGTATGCTATTAAGTCACGAGCTAGTGATATCCACGTCGAGCCGCTCGAGAACGCGCTGAAAATTCGTTGTCGCGTTGACGGCGTGTTACGCGAAATCATGCAGCTGCCAAAAAGTATCGAGCCGGCATTAGTAAGCCGTGTAAAAATTCTCGCTAACTTAAAGATTGACGAGCACCGCGTCCCCCAGGACGGTCAGTTTGCTGTTAAAATTGCGAACAAAGAAGTTGACCTTCGTATCGCTATTAGCCCTGTTGTGTGGGGTGAACAAATTGTTATTCGTTTGCTGGATAAATCTGGTTCTAGTTTTGACCTTGAACAAATGGGCTATGCGGGGCGTTCGCTACGAGCTATCCGCCACGGTATTAAGCGACCAAATGGTATGGTGCTTACATCTGGACCGACTGGTTCAGGTAAGTCGACTAGTTTGTATGCATTGATCAAAGAAATTAAAGACGATACCGTTAATATCGTCACCCTAGAAGACCCAGTTGAGTACAAAATGCAGGGGGTAAACCAAATTCAGGTGAACCCGGAAGTCGGGCTTACGTTTGCCAACGGTCTTCGTTCTATTCTGCGTCAGGACCCAGACGTCGTGATGGTAGGTGAGATTCGTGATGGTGAAACGGCCAGCTTGGCTATTCAAGCGGCCTTAACGGGTCACCTTGTATTTAGCACCCTGCACACTAATAGTGCAGCCGGTGTGTTGCCGCGTTTGCTCGACATGAATATTGAGCCTTTCCTTATAGCAAGTACAGTGAATACTATTATTGGACAACGACTTGTTAGGCGTGTAGCCGATAGGCGTGAAACATACCAGTCGAGCCCTATTGAAACACAAAATATTATGGCCACTGTTGGGCACTTGCTTCCCAAGACAAAAGAAGAGGTAGCGCGTGTTTCTGCTGATTTAGGGTATAAAGACCTACCATTAGCAGGCCAAAGCGCTTATACTTTAGTCAGAGGAATTGACACCCCTCAAACACCGCACGGGTATAGTGGTCGCGCAGGTATCTACGAAGTGATGGACGTGAACCCTGACATTCAGAAATTGATTATCAGTCACGCCACCAGCAACGAGATCCAGCAGCTTGCAGTCTCGCAAGGTATGATTACCATGCGTCAAGACGGCTACCTCAAGGCGTTATCAGGGGTTACAACAATAGAAGAAGTCAACCGTGTGACATCAGACACAGCATAGGAATAGGGTAGGGTATGAATAACAGTCCACAGCTACGAATCGAAGTACTCCTTGAGGAGGTTATTAAGCGTCGGGCATCCGACCTTCACTTGCAGGTTGGTTTGCCGCCAATGCTCCGCATTGATGGTCAGCTTGTGCCGGTTGTTGGGTTTAATCCCCTCGACGAAGCGGCGGTTGAGACCCTTGTGTTTGCTATTCTCGACCAAGATCAGCGTCAAATTTTGCTCAAAGATAAAGAGTTCGACTTTAGTTTCGCATTTGGCACCCTTGGGCGTTTCCGTGTGAACGCGTTCCATGAACGCGGTAATTTAGCGGCTGCCTTACGTTTGATTCCTAACGAGATTAAGACAGTCACTGAGCTCGGTTTGCCACAGGTGGTGCTTAACTTTGCCGACTACCCACGTGGTCTAGTGTTGGTTACTGGGCCAACTGGTTCTGGAAAGTCGACAACACTCGCGGCTTTGGTGGATAAAATTAATACCGAAAAATCAGCGCATATTATTACCATCGAAGACCCAATCGAGTTTACGCACAAGTCAAAAAAGTCGGTAATTGTACAGCGTGAGGTACACTACGACACCTATAGCTTCTCGGCGGCATTGCGTTCAAGCCTGCGTCAAGACCCCGATGTAGTGCTTATTGGTGAGATGCGTGACCTTGAAACCATTTCAGCGGCTATTACTATCGCCGAAACGGGGCACTTGGTGTTTGCAACGCTTCACACCAACAGTGCTGCTCAGTCAATCGACCGTATGATCGACGTCTTCCCACCACACCAGCAACCACAAATTCGCGCGCAGCTATCGAATATTTTGATGGCTATTGTGTCGCAGCGGCTTGTGCCAATGATCGGTGGTGGGCGTGTTGCAGCGGCCGAAATTATGGTAGCTAACTCTGCGGTTCGTAATATTATTCGTGAAGGTAAATCACACCAACTTGATGCGGTAATTCAAACCGGTGCCGAGCAAGGAATGCAAACAATGGACCGCACGTTGGCGAGCCTGGTGCAATCGGGTACTATTACCTACGACAACGCCCGTGAGTTTGCCGTCGACCTCGCTGAGTTTGAGCGTCTAATGAGGGGTTAATAAAGAGTGAAAAAATTTACATACGAAGCG
Organism: Candidatus Saccharibacteria bacterium 47-87; assembly: GCA_001897305.1. GTDB lineage: Bacteria > Patescibacteriota > Saccharimonadia > Saccharimonadales > Saccharimonadaceae > Microsaccharimonas. The sequence continues at coordinate 126,301 of MKSO01000001.1, forward strand.
CGCGACCAATCTACGAACAAAGTAGTTAAATCGGTTATTCAAGCTGATTCTGAGAATGCAGCTGCTCGCGTGCTTATCGCACAAGGCTTCGTACCCCTTAATGTTAAGGAGCAAGTTGGCGACGGGAGCTTCCTTAGCCGCTTTACGGGCCGTATCACCACAAAAGACAAAGTGGTCTTTACGCGCCAGCTGGCAACGCTTATTGGTGCCGGGTTACCGCTTAGCCAGAGCCTTAATACGGTCGTAGAACAAACCGAGAACAAGCAGTTACAATCGGTTATTCAAGATGTTATCGTATCGGTTGAGGGTGGGCACTCTTTGTCGGACTCATTTGCCAAGCATCCAAAGGTGTTTAACGAAGTATTCCTAGCGCTCATTTCTGCCGGTGAGTTATCCGGTACACTTGATGAATCGCTGCAAAGGGTAGCGGCGCAGCAAGAGAAAGATGCGGCGGTGGCGAGCCGTATTAGAGGTGCCTTAACGTACCCAGTTATTGTACTGTTTGTTATTGCCGGTGTTATGGCGTTCATGCTGTTCACTGTGGTGCCGCAAGTGGAAAAACTCTACGAAGACCTCCATAAACCATTGCCGATCCTTACTCAAATTATGGTTAATATGGCCAACTTTGCGACTTCCTTCTGGTGGCTCGTTATTATCATTATAGGTGCGGCTATTTTCTTCTTTGTGCAATTCTTAAAGACTGAAAATGGCATTAGGTTTCGCGACACATTTAAATTGAAGGTGCCGCTGTTTGGCAAGATGTTCGTTAAGCTATACATGGCACGCTTCTCACGCACAGCGCAGACCCTTCTTAGCACCGGTGTAAGTATGCTCGACACACTAAAAGTAACTGGTCGTGCTGTAAACAATACCTTGCTTGAAGAGAGTGTGAGTCGCGCAGCTGAAAAGGTACAGGGTGGTAAAGCTCTCTCGGTGGCCTTGTCATCTGAAGAGCTCATCGAACCACTTGTTCCACAAATGATTAAAATTGGTGAACAATCAGGTAAGATCGACGAAATGATGGGCAAGGTTGCTCAAATTTATGAAGATGAGCTTGATGAGCAAATTCGAACGATTTCCACGGCTATCGAGCCAGTCCTGATGGTTGTATTGGCGGTTGTGGCTGGTGGTATGGTTGGCGCTATTTTGTTCCCAATTTACAGCCTCGTAAATGGCATTAATATCTAGACATTTGCTTCTGAATGGTATAGCATAAGCGTAAATGGTTTAATAAGTTCATCGAAAGGTGGGAAACTGCAATGAACACAAAACTAGTAACTAAAGGGTTCACGATCATCGAGGTCGTTTTGGTACTGGCTATTGCCGGTCTGATCTTCTTGATGGTATTCATCGCACTCCCCGCACTACAAAGTGGTCAGCGCGACACCGCCCGTAAGTCAGATGTAAGTAACGTTGCTTCAGCGGTTACTTCATATACTAATAACAATAGGGGTAAGTTCCCAGACACAGCTGCATTGAATACGCAATTGGGTGCAAGCGGTAGCGGTACTGATACCACCTACACGAGCTTATCGACTAACACTACTGATGTAACTGTAAATACTACAGCGACCGCAGGAACCGTTGCGGGCGTAAGCGATGCTAAAATTATCGTTCTAAAGGGAATGAAGTGTGATAGCGTGGCTGCAGAAGGCAAGGTTATTGTCGCCGCTGGTACAACTCGCCAGTTCGTTGTTGTGACGCAACTCGAAGGTGGAAACAAAACCGGATACTGCCTCGACAGCTAGTCTTGGTACAATCTAAAAAGAAGGCCCATTGGGCCTTCTTTTGTTATAGGTGCTTAGTGCTCGAAGCTGCTTCATGGTATGATGATGCTTATGAATGAAATAATTGTATATGTCGCTCTTGTTCTTACGGGGCTAGCTTTAGGGAGCTTTGCTGGCGCCTCGGTATGGCGATTGCGCGCTCGCCAACTCGAATCTGACAAGAAGCATGGTGATGACTACGACCCAAAGGAATACAAACGCCTAAAAAAACTGCTAGGTAAGAAAGTTCGCAGCGATCGTTCTCGTTGCCTCGAGTGTGGTTACGAATTAAAATGGTACGACCTTATCCCGCTTGTTAGTTGGATTTCGCTCGGTGGAAAATGCCGCTCCTGTAAGCACCCAATCGGGAAGTTTGAGCCACTAATCGAGCTCGGTGTAGCGGCTTTCTTTGTATTGTCGTATATGTTTTGGCCATCAGGGCTGACGAGCGGCTATGAAATAGCGCATTTCGTATTGTGGTTAGCAGCAGGAGTGGTTATGGCTATGTTGTTTGCATATGACGCAAAGTGGTACCTATTACCAGATCGTCTTGTGGTGGCACTTGCGGTTATAGGGCTAGCAATTGCCGTATTAGTTGGACTTAATAGCGGTACGGTGGTGACGACGCTGTTATCAGCCGTCGGGGCAGTGGGCGTGCTGGCTGGGCTTTATGCCGTTCTGTACGGCGCTTCGCGCGGGCGGTGGGTTGGTTTTGGCGATGTAAAGCTGGGTGTTGGGCTTGGGCTGCTGTTAATAAGTTGGGAATTGGCTTTTGTAGCATTGTTCTTGGCGAACTTCATCGGCTGTCTTATAGTTATTCCTTTGATGCTTGCAAAAAAGCTCAAGCGTACATCCCGTATTCCGTTCGGACCTCTGTTAATTATGGGTACAATACTGGCGTGGTTTGTAGGCACTCCGTTGCTCGCATGGTATATGAGCGGTCTGGGGCTTTACTAGATAATAAAGCCATAAGCTCTATGCTTTCTCGGGTATCGTCGTGGTATAATAACCCCAGGTATGGGCATCCGCGACACTCAGGGTTTTACAATTATTGAAACGACGCTTTTTTTGGCAATTAGCGGGGTGTTAGTGGTGGCAATGATAGCCGGCGCTGGAGTGTCTTTGAATATTCAACGATACCGCGATGCCTCTGAATCATTTAAGTCTTTACTACAAGCACAATATGCGGCTTTAAATAACGTTCAAAATGGCCGAGACAATACGCTGACATGTGACTCTACAGCGGCGATTACTAGTGGTACCGTTGCACGTGGTCAAAGTGACTGTATATTAGTGGGACGATACGTGCGGATCGATCAATCGGATATTACTGTCTATAACGTCCTTGCGAAGCAAACGAGTGCTACAACCAGTGGAACAAATGATATTACTGCGCTCCGTAATAACTACGCCTTGAATGCCTCTTCGTTTGATCGAGAAGAAAAAACAATGGACTGGGGCACGCAGATTGCTTGGCCGAAGTCTGGTGGTGGTGCTCATAGTCCAACAACACCGCGTACTATAGGTATTTTAATGATACGTTCGCCAGATAGTGGTCTGATATATACATTTAGCAGTACAGATATACCACCCGATAAGAACGTAGTTCCTCAGTCTACGTTTAAGGACCCCACTAATGGTTTGTTGCAGGCGGGTAGCGGTATTCCTGGCCAAGGCGCAAGGACAATTTGCGTTGGTTCAGGCGGGCTTTTGGTAGCGGGTGATATGGCTGTTTATATTAACGCGTATGCCGCGTCAGCGAGCGCTATCGAGATGCGTTCAAATGACTTGGCGGGTGTGGGGTCGCAATGTTAAAGCAGCAACGGGCTCGTAGGGGTGACACACTTATCGAGGTACTATTTGCTGTGAGTGTTTTCAGTCTTGTTGTAGTATCAGCGCTTGCATTGATGAACCAAGGGACTGCAGCGTCGCAGCGTTCGCTAGAGATGACAATCGTCCGTCAACAAATGGATAACCAGGCTGACACTCTTCGGTTTCTCCATGCATCCTACGTACAAGCGTACTATTCGGGTATTGATTTAAGTTCAGCCCCAGATTCTCCAGCTAAAGAGTACTATAGGGTGGTTCAACAGGCTGCTAAAAATACAGCTGGCGCTTCGGCCTTCGGCTCGGGGACGTGTGGCACGCCACCTAACCATAGCTTTGTATTTGATACCAGCAAAGCGACTATGGTAAGCGACAGCACTATTTTCAAGAAGCCGGATACATTTTCTCAGCTTGTCTATAACGGTTCGGGCGTGCTTACGTCGAGCGATGGGCTATGGATCGAGGGCGTACGTACTAATCCATCATCTGGCGCGAATGCTGGGTATATTGATTTTCATATTCGTGCCTGTTGGGATACCCTTGGTATGAGTGTACCAATGAACTTGGGGACGATCGTGAGGCTGTATGAACCACGGGGTTAGTATACGTCGTCAAAAAGGTTTTACGCTCATAGAGCTTATGTTAGCTATGAGCTTTATTTCTGTGTTGTTGTTGGCGGTCGCTATGACAATTATCCAGATCGGTACGATATACAACAAAGGACTAGCGCTTAAAGAGCTCAACCAGGCTTCTCGTGATGTGGCAACTGACGTACGAAAAGCACTTTCGGCGGCAGATGGTATAGATACCTCTAAAGATTATGTTGAAGTGAAGAATGACGGAAATACAGCAGTGGCTGGTGGGCGTATTTGCCTGGGTAGCTATAGCTACATATGGAACACTCTCGCTGCGTTTGGCGATCCTGAGGATGCGACGGACAACGACAGTCACCTTACGCATTACGAATCGAACCCTAATAAAATTGTTCAGCTTGTCAAAGTACCTGATCCGTCAAAAATTTACTGCGCCAAACAAACCAGTGGCGCCTTAACCTACCAGAATATTCGTAATGCCGACACAGACGTGGCACAGGAGTTGTTGGCTCAGGGTGACCACTCGCTCAGTATCACGCATTTATCACTCACTCCTTCAACTCGTGATGATGCAACGCGCGAGGCGCTGTATACGTTTAATTACACGCTTGGTACGGGCTCTCTGACGGCAATGAACCTCGATCAATCGGCGTGTCTCGATGCGAGTCAGGCAAAATCAGATCTCGCATACTGTAATGTTGTTCAGTTTAGTCTTGTCGTAAGGGCGGGGAGTGGAGTTTAATGGTAAGTAACATGAAAAACATAAGCACATCAAAACAGAGTGGCGCCGTATCACTATTTGTGGTCATTTTTGCGATGCTTATTATTACCGTCGTTACCATTAGCTTCCTGCGTTTGATGATGGTTGACCAAAGCCAGGCCAGCGATACGGACTTATCCCAAAGTGCTTACGACTCTGCCCAGGCTGGGGTAGAGGATGCCAAGAGGGCGTTGCTGCATTACCAGCAGGTGTGTAGTTCAACGCCATCACTCTGCGCAACCCTAGCTTCTAGTTTATCCTCAGACGTCTGTAATGCAGCCGTTTTGATTGATGGAGTTGTACCTTCATCGAGCGTTAAAGGCGGCACGCCAAGTACGCCTGGTGAGATTATGGTACAGCAATCGACCAGTGCAACAGATGCGATTCTGGACCAGGCTTATACCTGCGTTACGATGAAGCTTGCGACACAAGATTATGTTGGTCAACTTTCGGCAGATGACAGCCAGATAGTCCCTCTTATTAGTGAGTCACCTTATGATACGGTGACCATCCGATGGTTCAGTCGTGACGACCTCGCCGATTCAACTGGTGCGCTTGATTTACAAAACGTTGTTTCCGGGGCTCTTCTTCCAGAAAAAACCCAGGCCGGCTGGCCAACAACCCGGCCATCGTTAATGCGTGCCCAGCTCATTCAGTTTGGTAGTTCGTTTAAGCTCGATGGGTTTGATTACGTAAAGGACAGTGGTGGAACAACTCAAAGCAATGCTAACACGGTATTCTTGTACCCAAGCTCTTCTGCTGGCGCGAGTACTATCGACTCTTTCACGGCACTTGATACGCGCAAGGACAGTCCTACCGATGAACCTGATGCAGATTCTCCTACTAATACACCAAAGACAGTACGATGCCTTCCTAATATTAGTGGTGGCGGCTATGCATGTAGTATGTCGCTTCGGCTTCCAGAGCCAATTGATGGTGGCGGCCGCACGGCATTTTTGCGATTGACGTCGCTTTATAATAAGTCTCATTTCCAGGTAGTTCTTACTAACGGCGGCGCTCCAGATACGGGCGGTACAAATATCATCAAATTTAAGGATGTTCAGCCCGAAGTCGATTCAACAGGGCGGGCAAACGATATCTTTAGGCGGGTTCAGAGCCGTGTAAACCTATATGACACAAGCTTCCCATACCCAGATGCCACAATTGATATTACTGGTAACTTCTGTAAAGACTTTGGCGTGACGGATAGCCAGTATATTGCCGGAAGCTGTACTCCTTAGTTTTTCACGCCAGCCAGCAGTTTTAAGCTATAAGGAAATATCTGCAGCCCGAGTCTGAACGGGACGCTGGCGCCCGAGAAGACCCGGTGCGAAGCCATTTCCGTTAGATTGAAGCTGCTGGCTGGCGTGAAAAACGAAGAATTAGCGCTCGCTATGGAACTTTTCGTACACATCTTTTAGGTGGGCGTCGGTAACGTGAGTATAAATTTGGGTGGTAGAAATGTTACTGTGGCCGAGCATACTTTGTACGCTCCGCAGGTCGGCGCCGTTCATGAGAAGGTCGGTTGCAAAGCTATGGCGCATGGTGTGTGGGCTCACGTGCTTGGTGATACCAGCGAGTCGAGCATATTTGTTAATCATCCGCTGGATGCTACGGGCGGTAAGCCGACGATAATCGCCGCTAGTATTTGCCTCAACATTGCGGCTATAGCTAATAAACAGGGGGGCGAGTGTGTCTTGGCGCATGGCTAGGTACTGCTCAACCCAATCGGCGGCTGCTTGGCTAATAAAGACCGGTCGATCCTTTTGGCCTTTACCGCGCACCATAAATTCGCGTCGCTTAGTGTTAATATGGTCGCGGTTAAGGTTTACAAGTTCCGAGACACGCAAACCACTTGAGAATAACAGTTCAAGGATGGCACGGTCTCGCAGGCCGCTTTCCTCGTTAGTATCCACTTGCTCAAGCAGACGACCGACTTCATCGTAATGAAGGAAGGTGACTTGTTTGCGGTGGGTTTTAGGGAGTTCAATTTTATCGGGCGAGAGGGAAGGGATGTCGCGGCGGGAAAAGTATTTCAAGAAGCCGCGGAGGGCAATCAGGTGATAGGCTTGGGTAATCATAGCCAGCTCTTCGCCACGCTCGTTCTTTAACCGATTAAGCCACAGGCGATACTTACGAATCAGTTCGCTGGTGATCTGGTCTGGGGTAATATCACCGGCAAATTCCACAAAACGGTTTAAATAGAATTCGTAGTTTTCGGCAGTTCGCGGCATGCGGCCGCCCTCAACCTCAAGATGCTCGATGAAGTCAAGAATATACTCTGAAACAAATTTTTGTTCGTAGGCCATACTATAAGCATAGCCTAAAACACAGCTGTAGGGTAGAATAGATACTAATGTGGCAATGGCTTGAAGCAGTTATTTTGGGTATCATCCAGGGTGTTACCGAATTTATTCCGGTGAGTAGTTCGGGGCACTTAATTTTAGCTCAAAACTTCCTTTCGGGCGCGTCAGATCACTTGTTTGTTCAATTCCTTGATATAGGCACAACGTTGGCGCTTATCATCTTCTTCCGCAAGCGTATTTGGCGCATTATTACCGACGTATTTGTTCATAGGAATTACCGCTTAGCACGCAATCTTATTATTACTATTCTGCCAGCTGGGTTGATTGGCTTTGCCATGGCTGGTTTTATCGAGACTAATAGTTTCTTCGGGAATCCGCTTGTGGTGGCGACTGGGCTGTTTGTGGTCGGTTTCATTATGGTGATTCTCGAAAAACTTCCTAAGACATCGTATGTACCTAACGGTGAACGCTTACCCTGGTGGCGCGCCTTGGTCATCGGTTTAGCTCAGGTGTTTGCCCTTATTCCTGGAGTGTCTCGTTCGGGCTCAACCATTATTACTGGTCGACTCATGGGCCTAAAGCCTGCCGAAGCGGCTGAGTACAGCTTCTTGGTGTCGATCCCTATTATGCTCGGTGTGATTTTGAAGCTCATGCTGTCTGACCATGCCTATCTCGGCGCTCATCTGGGAGCAATTGTGGTTTCAAACCTGGCTGCCTTTATTGCAGGTATTCTGGTTATTCGTTTCTTGATGGGATACCTCTCGAAGCACAGCCTGGCGGCCTTTGGGTGGTACCGCATGGGTCTTGCGGTAGTCGTCATTGCGATAGTACTTTTGGTACAATGAAGTTAGACAGCTAAATTCCAGGAAGGATACAGTATGAGCGATCATATCCAACGAACATTGATTTTATTTAAACCGGATGCCGTACAGAGGGGTGTAGTGGGCGAGATCCTGACGCGATTCGAGCGTGTCGGCCTCAAAATTATTGGTACCAAGATGATCGCCCCAGATCGCGAACACTACTACAAGCATTACGAGGAAATTGGCCAAGTCATTACTCGTCGCGGTGAGAAGGTGTTCAATAATACGTTAAACCGTATGAATGAAGGCCCAGTTATTGCAATGGTGCTTGAGGGTGTTGAAGCGGTTGAACTCGTGCGTAAACTTGTTGGAACAACCGAGCCAAAATCAGCTGCACCAGGCACAATTCGTGGCGACTTTTCACATATGAGCTATGGCTATGGCGACGCAACAGATCAGGGTATTCCAAACCTTATTCACGCTTCGGGTGACTTGGCTGATGCAAAGCAAGAGATTCCTCACTGGTTTAGCGAAGATGAGCTCTACGACTACAGCGCGCTGAGCGAAAAATTTACTCGCTAACATTCGTTTGTCGAAAATCGATACAAGACAGTATCTACCGGAAATGGCTTCGCACCGGGTCTTCTCGGGCCGCCAGCGTCCCGTTCAGACTCGGGCTGCAGATATTTCCTTGTAGATACTGTCTGCACCGATTTTTGGCACCCATCTGTTAAAATGAAGTACACGCCCCGCTAGCTCAACTGGAAGAGCAGATCCGTCCTAAGGATAAGGTTGTAGGTTCGACTCCTGCGCGGGGTACCAGTATTCGTATTTTCGTGCTTATGGTAAACTATAAGTATTATGGCAACCACAAAAAAGACAACCCCAAGCAAAAAACCATCTAAAACAACGAAAGCTGGTAAAAAAGTAAAGGCTCGTCCGTTAACTTGGCGATTCTATGTTGTAACAGTAGGTATTTTTCTTGTTTCTGTTGCAGCAGTGGTTGTTTTGGCGCTTTTTGCTTCACAAATGGTGGCAAGACAAAACGCCCAAGCTCGTCTTGATCGTATTAATCAGATTTATGCCAGCCTTAACCTCGATGACACCTATCTTCTCGCGAATTCCCATGTGTTCGGCGACAAGCGTGTCTACGAGTGGGATAAGAGCCGAACCTACTCTTCAGAGCAGGATTATATAAAAGGGGATACGGTAAGTAATACCGTTGCCGAGCTTGATGCAAAAATCAAGGCGGCAGGCTTTGGCTTCATCGATGAACCATATCCTGGAACAAAGGCTACGCAGTACCACTACAAGTCATCTAAAGGCGAATATATTCGTTTGACTGTCGAAAGTAAGCCGTACTGGGATGCTACCAGTAACGCCGCTGTCATGAATCAATCGCTGGAAAATATCGACTCAATGGATCCTAATGCGGGCCCTTCAAAAATTACCATCAAGGTCAATCTTGATGATAATAACGAATAGTACTAATGCTATACTGACTACAAGGAAATTGTATGTCTAAAAAAGATTCTGCAGCTCAACTTGATTTCGAAGGGCAACGACCTGGTGAAGAGTTATTGTTTGTCTTCCGCCGCCATATTATTGCTATGCGTAAAGGCTTCTATTTATTGCTTGGGCCACTCGTTATTACGGCCATTCCACCACTTATATGGCAAGACAATCTCGAGCTGTTCTTATTACCTGTTGGGGGGTTGGCGTTGGGGCTTATTCTGTTTTTCTACCACTGGATGATGTGGTATTTTACCGTCTATATTGTTACTAATCAGCGCCTTCGACAGGTGACGCAAAAAGGCTTTTTTGGTAAGGATGTGGTCGAGCTACGGCTGTCCAAAATCCAGAACATAAGCTATAATATACCAGGGTTTAGCGGCGAGATTTTTGGATTTGGCACTATTGTCATTCAAACATTCGTCGGCGATCTTGTTATTCGTAACGTCGAACATCCGGACAAGACCTACAACAAGCTACAGGACGCAGTTAGTACTGCGGTCGAAACGCAAGGAGACAATGAAGAAGTTACTATCTAAAGTGCGTCGTAACAAAGAACCGGAACAACCGGCCTCGCGCATTACTAACGATACTTTAGCCGAACACCGCGAGCGAGTGTTAGCTGGTGGTCGTAAATTTAAGTACCCAGTGCAGTATCAGCGTCACCGATTGGTGATAAATGCTATTATTATTGGCGTCGTAGCTGTCATCCTGCTGATCGCATCCCTCTGGTACCTTTTGTATTCAGCGCAGAATACCAGCGAATTTACGTATCGCGTCACTAAGGTTATTCCAGTGCCCGTGGCTATTATTGACGGTGAACCGGTTCGTTATAGTGATTATCTTATGAAATATCGTAGCGGCGAACATTACTTGGTTGAAAAAGAGCAGATCGACATTAAAACTACTGACGGCAAGAATCAGCTCAACTACATTAAGGCACAGGCCTTAAACGATGCAATCGCCGACGCCTATGCACATAAGCTCGCCGAACAGCTCGATATTCAAGTAACAAATGCTGATTTAGAGGCCTTTTTGAAGCAGCAGCGCAAGTCCAGTGATGGTGAAGTCACTGAAGCAACCTACAACGCTGTTATTCTGGACTATTACGGATGGTCGCCAGAGGAATACCGTGAAGCTATGGCGAGTAAATTATTGCGCCAAAAAGTTGCTTACGCAGTCGATGCAGACGCTGAAAAAATCACCGATGCCATTGAGTCTAAGGTAAAAGGCGGCTCAAGCGACATGCAGGCAATCGCCAACGAACTTAACGCTCAACGTGAGGGGAGTGTTCAATATGTTGGTGCTACCTGGGTACCTAAAGACAACCAAGACGGCGGCTTGGCTGCGGCAGCTCAAAAACTCAGTAAGGGTCAAATCTCAACCGTTATTAAACCGACTTCTGGAAATGGCTATTACTATGTAAAACTCGATGATAGTAATGACAGTCAAATTCAGTATGAATACATTTTTGTTCCGTTAAAGGACTTCACCCAAAAACTCGCCGCAATTAAGCAAGAAGGCAAGCTGCAGACCTTTATTAAAGTTGAACAACCAGCCACTAGCCAACCAGCAGCACAATAAGGAGGCACTATGTTTACAGTCCCAGCATTAGAGTATGAGTATGATGCACTGGAAGACGCTATCAGCGCGGAAATTATGGAACTCCACCATAACAAACACCATCAAACGTATGTTGACAAGCTCAATCAAGCGCTTAAATCGCACTCTGAACTTCAAACAAAGCCGATCGAAGAGCTGTTACGTCATCTAGAAGATGTGCCCGAGGATATTCGGACCGCCGTGCGCAATAATGGGGGTGGCCATTACAACCACTCGCTGTTTTGGCGCTGGATGTCACCACAGGGTGGTGGCCAGCCGGAGGGCGAATTATTACAGGCTATTAACGACCGCTACGGAAGTTTCGATGCCTTCGTTGAGACCTTCAATGAAAAGGCCCTTGGCCTCTTTGGAAGTGGGTGGGTATGGCTACAGCCAAACCTCGATATTATTACCACCGCTAACCAGGATTCACCTTTGTCGCAAGGCCTTCCCGAGGCACTTTTAGGCCTCGACGTCTGGGAGCATGCTTACTACCTTGATTACAAAAACCACCGCGACGAATACGTTAAAAACTGGTGGCGTGTTGTTAATTGGCCGGTGGTGCAGGAGCGATACGAACATCTGCGTGGTTAGAGCTACGCATTAATCTATTTGAATTCTGACCACGAAAAAAGTTCACCGAAAGGTGAACTTGTTTCGTGGCGGGCCCGACCGGATTCGAACCGGCGATCTCCTCCGTGACAGGGAGGCGTGATAGGCCAGCTTCACTACGAGCCCTCGTATGTATGCTTACGGCCTAAGCTCAAATGATGATAGCATTTTTTCCCTTTAGACGCAACACTCCAGTGCCTATTTACGAGTGTAGGTTTTAGGCTGGCCGTTTGGTATAATAAACCAAGTAAGCGAGGCCACTCACACGTGCCGTTATAGCTCAGTTGGTAGAGCGGCGCTTTCGTAAAGCGTAGGTCTCCGGTTCAAGCCCGGATAACGGCTCCATAGCACTATTATGAAGAATACACTCGTCCACTCATTTAAAGAACTTGTCACCAACCGCTATCTGACGGTTTTGAGTAGTATTCTTGTTCTTTTGTCGATCGCCTTCATTATTTATATTTTTATCGCTGTTCGTCCTAGCGAATTGCAGCTCGTTACGCACTACACTGCCTATGGTGTAACGCATCTCTACCGCGACCAATGGTTCTACTTGTGGTCATTCGCTGGCTTTGCTGTGCTGGTAGCATTCTTCCATGTTGCGCTCGCTATCAAGCTCTATATTACAAAAGGTCACCCGCTCGCTATTGGATTGGTTTGGATCGGTATTGGGGTAATTCTTTTTGCATGGGCTACTGCGCTGTCTATTATTAACGTGTGGTCGCCGGTTTAAAGGTAGGGGCATGTCGAAGTACCTCGATGACCTCGAGCTGCCGCTTGGAAAGCGTAGTCGATTTTATCGCTTCTTCGAGATGTTCCCAGCTATTATTAGCTACGGTGCTTTTATTCTTCTTATAGTCCTTTCGTTAGTATCACCGCTACTAGCAGCTATTTACCTTATGCTGGTTATTATCACGCTTTTAATTAGAGCGGTTGGTATCGTCTACCATACCCTAGCGGGTCACAGGCGTTTGGTGAAGTCTCAGCGTGTTCATTGGGCGCATCGCCTGGCCGAACTTGAGACACCAAAAGAGGCCTACGAAACCCATAGCCACAGCCGCCCAGAGGGCTATGGCATGCTGCAACATATTGAAAACTTGCGGCTGATCGCTGCCGATGAGTCCGGTTCTTTCCCGAAACCATCAGATGTATACAATATGGTCATTGTTGCTGCTTATAACGAAGCTTATGAGGTATTGGAGCCTACCATTCGTTCGCTAACAAGGGTGACCTATGACCAAAAACGGCTTATTGTAGCGCTGGCTTACGAAGAGCGTGGCGGTGAGGCTATTGAACAAACGGCGCAACGCCTCGCCGAAGAGTTTAAAGACGTCTTTATGACCTTTCAAATTATTAAGCACCCGCGTGACTTACCGGATGAGGTAGTTGGTAAGGGTGGCAACATTACCTACGCCGGTAAGCAGATGCAGCAATGGGTCGATCAGCAGGGGATTGAATACAAAAATGTGCTCATTACCACCCTCGACTCTGATAATCGCCCGCATTCTGCTTATTTCGACTACGCTACCTACGAGTATATTGTCAACGAAGACCGCAAGCACTTAGCTTACCAACCAATTGCCCTGTTCTTAAACAATATTTGGGATGTTCCAGCGCCAATGCGCGTGGTAGCAACAGGCAATACCTTTTGGAATATTATTAGTTCAATGCGCCCGCATTTAATGCGTAACTTCGCCTCGCACTCGCAACCGATGGATGCGCTAGTAGAGATGAACTTTTGGAGTACTCGCACAATTGTAGAGGACGGCCACCAATTTTGGCGTAGCTACTTTTATTTCAATGGCAATTATTCGGTGCATCCGCTGTATATCCCTATCTATCAAGATGCCGTTCTCGACAATACCTACCTAAAAACCTTTAAAGCGCAGTTTATACAGCTACGTCGCTGGATGTATGGTGCTTCGGATATACCATTTGTAGCCGAGAAAGTGTTTACCAATAAACGTACCGTACCATTTTGGCCAGCCTTTGTATGGTTTATACGCGGGCTTGATGGGTATGTAACGGCTGCTTCTGTCTCCATTATTGTCGCGGTGGGCGGATGGGTTCCTTTGCTTATTAATAATCAGGCGTACCGCGATGTTGTGGCGCACCAGTTACCAGATACGATTGCCCTGTTTCAACGGATTGCTTTAATCGGTATTATTGTCATGGTCTACTTGTCATTTAAGCTGTTGCCGCCTCGTCCAGAACGATACAAGCGTTCACGTACTTTCTGGATGTTGGCTCAGTGGGTGCTGATGCCGTTAACGGCTATCGGGTTCCTGTCATTCGCTGCCTTGAACGCGCAGGCGCGCCTCTTCTTTGGGCGTTATCTTACGAAGTTTGATGTTACGAATAAGGCCACGGTGGCCTCTAGGGAAGCACTGAAGCATGCTGCCAAGAAAAACGAACCAATACGGGTAAGTGAAGTCGATATCGAGCGTCCATAAAACAAATACCCCCAGTGCGGGGGTATAAGCGTCTAGACTGTATTGGGTGGGTAAGATGGGCTAAATGGTCCGCATCCTGACCTCGTGCTTAATCTCTTGAAGCGTCTTATTGTATTCGAAACCTATGGTAAATCGTTGTAGTGACGATGTTTTTTGTGGTTGCGTTACGTTGGTAGTGTTGTTGGTTTTGATCTGTTGAGTGTTACTCATGCATTCATATTAGCATAAAAAGTATATTTTGTCAATGGAACAGATGCTGGCGGGGTATATCGCGTATGATATATAGTTTTTGGAACGAAGAAATATCTTGTTAAAAAGGCTAGTGGAAAACTATCCGTATGTGTGGGTAAATGTCGGAATGCTTCGGCAGGATAGGGGTTACAGCCAGCTGTAACTAGCGAGAAAGCGCCTCTAAGAAACAAAAAAACCGCCTCGTGGCGGTAAGGGTGCAATCTGGTGGGTCCTAGAGGGCTCGAACCTCTCACCTCCACAACGTCAATGTGGCGCTCTAGCCAAATGAGCTAAGGACCCAGGTGGTTTTTCACGGCAACGCCGCGAAGGCTTTATTTATGGTAGCAGAATAGGGGTGAATAGACAAGATTCTTAAAGGAGTGGTATACTATGAGCAAGTGCTGACGCGGTCTAACCACCCGCCGAGCTTCGTGGAGGTTGCCTGTGCGATAACGGGCTTCATAAGTAAAAGTCCGGTGGAACCGCCCCGAATATCCGAGGCCCGAGACATACGATTAATGGATTTAAGTAATTAAACCGGAAATCGTATGTTTCTTTTAATATAGATGGTCATAACGGCCGCAGAAAGGCACAACAATGAGCGACAACCAAGAACATTTACATGCAATGCGACACAGCCTGGCGCACATTACCGCTAGTGCTGTGAAAAAACTATGGCCAAACGCCAAGTTTGGCGTGGGCCCAGTGGTTGAGAATGGTTTTTATTATGATATTGACCTAGGCGAGCAAAAGATTTCCGAATCGGATTTTAAAAAGATCGAAAAAGAAATGCGCACAATTATTAACCAAGGCCAAGATTTTGACCGTTTTGAAATGCCGGTTGATGAAGCGATTGAGTGGGCCAAGGTGAATGGCCAGCCCTACAAAGAAGAGCTTTTAAATGACCTCAAGCGCTCGGGGACTACTGTTGCCAAAGACCTCGATGCCGATGAGCTTGGCTTGGCTGCCGATGGTGATGCCGCAGTTGAAAAGGTCTCATTCTACAAGAACGGTGAGTTCGTTGATTTATGCCGTGGTCCGCATGTGGCTAACACCAAAGAAGTTGGTGCCTTTAAGCTGCTTCGCGTAGCCGGTGCCTACTGGCGCGGCAACGAAAAGAACGCCCAGATGCAACGGCTTTACGGTGTGGCATTCGCGACTCAAGAAGAACTCGATCAGTACCTAGCAATGCTCGAAGAAGGCAAAGCGCGCGACCACCGTAAACTTGGCAAAGAACTTGATCTTTACACCGTTTCGCCCCTGGTTGGCGCCGGCTTACCGCTGTTCACTCCACGTGGTACCGTGCTTCGTGATGTTGTGGCCCAGTATTCAAACCAATTGCGTCAAAAGCATGGCTTCCAAAAAGTCTGGACACCGCATATTACCAAAAAAGATTTATACGAAACCTCTGGCCACTGGGCAAAGTTTGGCGATGAACTTTTCTTGGTCACTAGCCAGGAAACCAGCGATGAGTTTGCCTTGAAGCCGATGAACTGCCCGCACCACACTCAAATCTATGCTTCCAGCCCACGGAGTTATAAGGATATGCCAGTGCGTTTCCTTGAAACCACCACCGATTATCGTGACGAGAAAACTGGTGAATTGGGTGGTCTTAACCGAGTTCGTTCACTTACCCAGGATGACAGCCATGTCTTTGCTCGACCGGATCAGATCGAGCAGGAGATTAACAGCCTACTCGCTGCTGCTCGTGAACTCTATGAATCTATTGGCATGAAGCTACGCGTACGGCTTAGCTATCGCGATAGCGGTGAAGGCTATTTAGGTGAACTTTCACTATGGGAATCAGCGCAAGAACAACTAAAAAGTGCCGTTATTGCCAATGGTTTGGAATATTTTGAGCAAGAAGGTGAAGCGGCCTTCTACGGTCCTAAAATCGACTTCATGGCAACGGATGCAATTGGCCGCGAACACCAAGTCGCCACTGTGCAGCTCGACTTTGTACAACCGCAACGCTTTGGCTTAAGCTACACAGATGCCGAAGGTAATGCCGCGCAACCAGTCATGATCCACTGCGCGCTACTTGGTTCGATCGAGCGTTTCCTGAGCGTGTTTATTGAGCATACCGCTGGCTGGTTCCCGTTATGGGCCGCACCGGAACAAATTCGCATCCTCACCATCAACGACACGGTGTTTGATTACGTTGAAGAAATTAAGGCAGTTTTGAGTGAAACAGTACTTATGACGCCGGTTCGCTATAACGAATTGCGTTTTACGGTTGATGACCGCAACGAAAGCCTTGGTAAGAAAATCCGCGAAGCCACGACTTCAAAAATTCCTGTTCAGTTGATTATTGGCGGTAAGGATAAGGAAGCACGAGAAGTGAGCGTCCGTACGCAACAAGGCGAAGAGAAAGTAGCTCTAGGCGCCCTGAGCGACTACTTAAAGAGGTTGTAACAATGAAACGTCTCGTTATTGCGATTGACTGTGACGACGTGCTGGTGCGTACGACACCATGGTTTGTTGAAAAGTATAATGAGCTGTACGGGACGTCAGTGACTTTAGAGCAGTCACATACTGATAGTGATGAAATTTGGGGTGCCACTCATGCTGAGATGCTCACCAGGTTTGCTCAGATGATTGAAACAGATGAATATAAAGAGTTGGGGCCAACTGAAGACGAAGTAGCTGTTTTGAAATATTTGGCACAGAACCATGAACTTCATCTTGTGACGGCTCGACAAGAATCCGAGCGACTTTCAACCCAGGCCATGCTTGATCGTGATCTTTCGAATATTTTCACATCGATGGAATTTGTTGGCTGGCGAGGCTCGAAGGGTGATATTTGTAAGCGTATTAAAGCGGATATTCTTGTCGATGATAATGCTCGTCACCTCCTTAATGCTATTGAGCAAGGCCTTCCAGAGGGTGGAGCGCTATTGTTCGGTGATTACCCTTGGAATGCGGATGATAGTAATAATGTGAATCTGACGCATTGCTACAGCTGGAGTGACGTAAAAGCTGCTATAGATAAACGTGCTGATCAGGAGTAGTATGCAAAACAACAGCGAATTTCGAACTAAAGTCGAAGCTTTGATGGCTCAAGTCCCTGCCGGCTCCGTGACAACGTACGGAGACTTAGCTGCCCTGGCTGGGCACCCATATGCTGCGCGCATCGTAGGTGGTATGGCACATTACGGCGACCCCTCTTTGCCATGGCATCGGCTAGTGAATCGCTTTGGTGGTTTGGCTGCGGGCTATCATGGGGGCAGGCGGGCACAAGCTGAGCACTTGGCGGCTGAGGGTATTACCTGTACTAATGATATAGTGGACAATTTTAAGGAGGTGCGATGGCGACCTCTGTGAATAACGAATTGAACACAAAAAATACTCAAATAAGGGCTACTAATGGAGCGCCCTTAATAGTAGTTGTGGGCCCTACAGCAAGTGGCAAGTCGGCAGTTGCAATGCGGCTTGCGAAGGCGCTTAACGGTGAAATTATTTGTGCGGACTCACGAACAATATATACACACATGGATATCGGAACCGCGAAGCCAAGTGTTCAGGATAGGGCTGAAGTACCACATTGGGGCTTGGATTTAGTTGAACCTGGTGAGGTTTTTACAGCAGCTGATTTTAAACAATATGCGACCAAAAAGGTTGCTGAGATACGAAAGCGAGGGCATGTTCCGCTACTTGTAGGCGGCTCCGGTTTGTATGTAGATGGAGTTATTTTTGATTACACATTTGCTCAGCCAAGCCCGGAAAGGCGCGCGCAGCTCGAAAAACTGACACTCGAAGAGCTAAAAGAGTATTGTGCTAACAACAACATATCGTTACCTGAAAATGATAAAAATCGTCGCTACGTCATACGAGCGATCGAACGTCAAAATGATCAAACTAAGAGGTTATCTGAACCCATCGACAATACAATTATTGTAGGAATTGCAACAGACAGAGATGTCCTTCGACGGCGAATAGAGGCTCGCAGTGAACAATTGTTTGAACAGGGAATGGTCGAAGAAGCTATTTTATTGGGCAAAAAATATGGCTGGAATTCTGAAGCAATGACTGGCAATATTTATAAACTCGTTAAGCAATATACGGACAAGCAACTCACTTTAGACGAACTAAAACAAAAAAATACCATTGCCGACTGGCAGCTCGCAAAACGTCAACTTACGTGGTTTAAACGCAACCCATTTATTCAATGGTTGCCACTCAATGATGTTTATGAATATGTACAAGAGCGGTTGATTGCCACCAAGCAAGCTGAGTAACGTAATTTACTAAAGCCGGCTTCAGGCCGGGTTCCGATGGGGTCTCTACGCCCATCTCCACTCGGCTTGCAGATGGCGTTTAGAAATTAGTTACTCAGCTTGCTTGGCGCACCCAACCCCTTTGTGCTATCATAAAAGCAATAAATGTGAACAAAGGAACAGGGGAATGATAGACAAATTGTTCGGCTCGAAAACGCGCGTAAAGCTGCTGCATCTATTTATGAACCATCCTGGTCAATCTTTTTATGTTCGTGAGATTACACGTCTTATTGACGAACAAATTAACTCGGTGCGTCGTGAGCTTTCAAATATGCTCGAAGTCGGCGTCATTACCAGCGACACGGCCGACAACAAGCTGTATTACCAAGTAAATCAGCGTTACGAATTTTATACAGCTTTGCGAGCCATTTTTGCTGGTGAGCCAATTACTGCCGAGCAGGTTGGTCCAACCAACTCTGATGGCGTTAATGAACAACACGTCGCCCTCATTAACGAAATCCCGGCGCTACGCCTGGCGCTGTTTGCGGGCGTGTTAGTGAAGGGCTCGATTTCGCCAATCGACATTCTGTTGGTAGGCAACTTACCAGCAAACAAAGTAAAGGCCGCTATTGCGATGATTGAAAAGTTGGAAGGTCGCGAAATCAACTACACTGTCCTGCCATACGATGAGTTCTATTATCGCCTTAGTGTTCGCGACCGGTTTATTACCGAAGTATTGGCCGGTAAGCATAGTGTGGCAATAGACAAAGATAACGTACTTGGTGAACACATTCAGAAGTAGTAAGAAGGAGACAGTATATGTTTGAAGTAGAGTATAAAGGCGCCAATTGTGTCGTCATTTCATCAAAAAAGGCTAGTATTATTACCGACCCAAAGCTTTCGCTGGTTGGCTTAAAAGACGCTAATGTGAAAGACGCGATCGAACTAGCTACCGAGGCTCGTTTTGCCGTTAATTCTGATGACGCAAAGCTCGTACTCGAGGGCCCAGGCGAATACGGTGTGGCCGATTTTGATATTCGCGGTATTGCCGCCCAGCGCCACCTTGATAGTGAAGCCGATCCAAAGGCGTCAACTATGTATCGCATAGAAAGTGGCGATATTCGGGCTGCGGTTATTGGCAATATTTACGAAAAGCTGAGCGAAGAGCAACTCGAAGAGCTCGGTATTATCGACGTATTGATTATTCCAGTGGGCGGAAGCGGGTATACGCTAGATGCAACTGGTGCGGCTACTATTACCCGTCAAATTGATCCAAAGATTGTCGTTCCTGTGCATTATGCTGACCCCGCTTTGAACTACGAAGTTCCTCAATCTGAAGTTGATGTTTTTCTTAGCGAATTGGGCGCGCCGGTCGAAGAGGCCTCAAAGCTGAAGCTCAAAAATACGTCTGCTCTTCCAAGTGTTCTCACGGTATATAAGCTTAACCGTGGCTAATAAACTTAAGCTTTTGTGTTAAAATCGAGGTATGTATTCGCGCCTGGGCAGCCGAAGCGGCTTTACGATTGTTGAACTGCTTATTGTAGTTGTAGTTATCGCTATTTTGGCGGCAATAACAATTGTTGCCTACAATGGCATTCAGAACCGGGCCAAAATATCAGCGGTAACATCTTCTATCGAAAGCGCTGTGAAGGCTATTGAGATATACGCACTGAAGAATGCCGATACATACCCATCGGATGCAGCCGCAGCTGGTTTGCCGAGTGGGAGCACTACAACGTATGAAGTTTCAAGTAATAATACAACGACTCCTAAGTCGTATTGTGTCACCGTAACGTTGAACGGCTTAACATACTTTCAAACAAGTGCTTCGCAAAAGGCATTGCCAGGTACATGTATGGGGCTCGCTGCGTGGTGGCCGTTTAACGGTGATGCGAAAGATATGAGCGGTAACGGTGCTGATGGTACTGTGAACGGTGCGTTACTTGTGGCAGGTGCGAATGGTTCTGCTAATAGTGCTTACCAGTTAGGCGAGTCGAGTCAGTATATCGCTATGGGTACGCCGGCAAGTCTTTCGAATATACCGAGTGCGTTTACATACTCAGTATGGGTTGCGAGAACCGGTACTTCAACTGGTCAGTGGCCGCAAATTATGGGTGCTTCTGACACGCACGTTGGTTTTGGTATTCGTAGCTCAAATTACGGCACAAACGTCTACTTTGAGTGGGGAACCGCACCATATAGTGGCGCAACCTTTACTGGGACAGGTAACAATGGTGTACTGAGCACACTAAATGACTGGCATTTAATGACAGTAACGTATGATGGTTCGAAGGTATTAGCATACTGGGATGGGGCTCTAAAATCTACGAGCGGCACCACGACCTTGCGTCCAACAATGGCAAGTTTCTCGTTTACAACGAGCTCGGGTGGATGGCAGGGAAAGGTTGATGATGCCCGTGTGTATAATCGTCCACTGACGGCGGCGGAAATCCAAACGCTCTATTCGGCGGGCGCCCAATAAAAAAGCTTCGCATTTAGGCGAAGCTTTTTTATTAAGACCGAAATGGAAGTTAGGCGAGGATGCCCTTCTTCTTTAGCGTGCGGATCGCGCTAGTGCTAAGCGTCATGGTGACTTTTTGACCGTCTACCATGAAAGTCTTCTTCTGAAGGTTTGGCTTAAACACGCGATTAGTGCGACGCAAAGAGAAGCTAACATTGTTGCCAAATTGCTTGCCTTTACCGGTGAGTTCGCATCGTGCTGTCATAGTATTTTCTCTCTTTCCTGCTTTAATCTCAGGACACTGGTATACATTTTACCTTTTTTACCCTTCAGAGTCAATACCCGTAAGGGGTGTCACTACCTTTGCTCTGGGTACATTAATTGCTTCTTTAGAGTGACTGAACACGCTATAATAGACCAATGGGCATAGATATTCCATTACTACTTATTGTTCTCGGTGTTATTTTGTTTTCGATGACCCTTCACGAGGCTATGCATGGCTTTGTAGCATATTGGTTGGGTGATGATACGGCTAAGCGCGAGGGTCGTTTAACGCTTAACCCTATTAAACATATTGATCCGTTTCTTACCATTATTCTGCCATTAGGGCTCGCTTTAGTGGGCGGTCCCATTTTTGGTGGTGCCAAGCCTGTGCCGTTTCGACCGGATCAGGTCAAAGGTGGGGACTGGGGCGCGGCTTTGGTTGCTTTGGGTGGCCCGCTCACGAACCTTTTTATTGCCTTCATCGCGTTCGGTATCTGGGTAGTGTCCGATGTACCGCCAGGTAGTATTGCCACGACTATATTCTCAGCGCTGGTATCGGTTAACCTTGGGTTCTTTGTATTTAATATGCTGCCTATTCCACCGCTTGATGGTTCGCGTGTTTTGTACGCTTTAGCTCCCGAATTTGTGCGGACGGGTATGCGGGCGATTGAGCAGTTTGGTATTATCTTTATACTTATTTTAGTACTACTAGCCGGCTCATTATTGGGGGCATATATGAGCGAAGCGATTCATTTCTTCCTGTTGCTGTTTCAAACTATTTTTCGCGTATAGTTGAAAACACTACATATTTAGGTCACTGATTCAGTAAACCCTCAGTTGGGCAGTGGTATAATAAGAAGTACCCAGGAAGCTCACCTAGGTGTACATGATTTTCCGATATCATAGATGAGGATGACCTAATGATTCGATCCCGTGGGATAGTTTTGCGGTTATCCACCTTGCATTTAAGCGGGGAATATCATCTCGCCTAGGTTTCGAGCTCCTGGGTTTTATGTACCCAAAATTTCCTGAGAATTACTTTATAACAGGGTGTGGCGCAGTTGGTAGCGCGTACGGCTGGGGGCCGTGAGGTCGCAAGTTCAAGTCTTGTCACCCTGACCATACACGACATTATTTTTCTTTTGAGTCTATTTCATCTATACTGTAAGCATAAACAGGGTGAATACAAACATATGAATCAACGGCTCTCGGTGCGCGCCATTATCAACGAAGATGGGAAAGCTCTGCTGCTGAGGCGCAATAATGGACGCCAAACCATTCTGGGTAAATACGAATTGCCTGGTGGAAAAATTGCCTACGGCGAACAGCCAGAAGACGCGTTACGGCGTTACCTACACGATGACGCTGGATTGCACATTCAGGCGTCACAATTATTCGATGCGGTGACATATATTGATCGAGATGACCGCGATATTCAGTATGGGGTTATTGTGTATTTGGTGACACTGGCTCAGCAGCGACACCCGATGAAGCTGAGTGGAAATTACTCAAAATACAAATGGCATTCGATGTCAAGTATACAACAATCTGAACTAACAGATTTAACGCAACTCCTCCTCGGCATAATTCAGCAAGAAGAATTAACAGAGAAGGTAGTTGAAAAGACAAGACTAAACGATGTTAATAAATCATCAGAAGACGCTATTGTTATATATTCTGATGGTGGCTCTCGTGGAAACCCGGGTCCATCTGCTGCTGGCTATGTCGTCCTTAACAATCGCCAAGAAGTTATTGCCGAGGGTGGTGAGTACCTTGGTATTACTACAAATAACCAGGCTGAGTACCAAGGTGTGCGCTTAGGCCTTGAAAAGGCTCAAGAACTGGGCTTTAAAAAAGTGGATTTCAAAATTGATAGTATGTTAGTAGTAAACCAAATGAAGGGCCTGTATAAAATAAAGAACCGGGAGCTTTGGCCCATTAACGAGCGCATTCGTATGCTAATGACAAACTTCGACCGCGTTACCTTTACTCACGTGAATCGTCAGTTTAACCAATTGGCTGATGGTATGGTCAACAAAACGCTCGATGCCCACAAGGCCCACCCGGCTGGACCAATTGAAATAGAATAGTAATAAAGGGGATCAGCAAAGTCTCCACCTCTCTTTTCGGATGGCTTCGCGCTGGGTTTCGACAGGGTCTCTACGCCTGTCTCACCTCAGGCTGCAGATATCGCTCAAAGAGAGGTGGAGACTTTGCTGATCACCCTTATCCTTGCTATACTATTTTTTAGGCAGCCAGCTGGACGGCCGCTTGTCCAAAAGACAAGAGGAAAGTCCGGGCAGCATAGGACACGACAGTCGCTAACGGCGACCGGGGGTAACCCTAGGGAAAGTGCCACAGAAACAATACCGCCTCGCTACAAAAAGGTGTTATCAGGTGAAAGCTCGGTAATTACCAAGAGGTAAGGGTGAAATGAGTGGGGTAAGAGCCCACAGCGTCATATGGTGACATATGGAGAAGGTAAACCCTGTCGGCTGCAAGGAGATCAACACAAAAGAGTAGTCCGCTCGTTGGTCGATACCCGCTTGAATACGCTAGTAATGGTGTATCTAGATAGATGGTCGTCCTCGACAAAACCCGGCTTACAGGTTGGCTGCCAATAAAAACGCCCTCTTCTACGAGGGCGTTTTTCTTATAATCGAAGTTCTTTAAAGGCCTTGAGGGCGATGGTGAGCATTTTGTTGTATTCTTCCGCACTGATGACCGTACTTGAGTTGACTAGGGATTTCACCATAAATAGCGTAGTGTCAGCGACTTCTATGTTGATGCCGGGGTCATTGTCGTATAAATATGCCATAAAGCCGGGGTTTATGAGTTCGAAAGAGGCTAGTCGGTCGGCATTCGTGGCGTATACCTCGTAACGATTGTTAAAATCGGGCCATTCGTAAGTGTATTTTTTATAATTTTTTGGCATCCCCGAGAACGCTTTGAGGAAAGGGAATACTTTTGTCTTGCGCCTTACGACAATCCCTTCGTAAGAACGGGGGAGGGTAAGCTGGACGATGAGCATATTGGCTGCGCTGTTCTTTGGATTCGGATTGTAGGTATAGAGCTGGAACAGCAGCCCATTGTAGTAACCGATCGTATGGTTATTGATATCACTGACACCAAATCGGCCGCTTCCTAAGAGGACCCCTCTTTTTGGAATGAGCAGCCACCCCATATCAAGTGAATAATACAGTCCATTTTGCTGTGCAAACTGAATAAGTGATTGGTTAGCTTGTCGTTTATCGGCGGTTTGCTGGGCAATGTCCGCTAGTAGCCAGGTGGTTTCACTGCGCACAAAGGTCCAGGCTTCTACGAATGAACTATTGTCTGTATATAACACCGAGCCATCGGTGTCGATTAATTGGTCTTTTGCTGTTGCTTCAAATAATACAGTATAGGTATCTTTATTGGCTGCAGATGTATCGTCTACGGCATCAATGATGGCAGCACCACCAATACGTACGTTGCTCATTCTATTTGTTCGGCCAAGTTCTTTTAAAGCTTGTAGTAAAAGGGCGCTATGTTTTGCATAATCACGGGTGGTGTAGGTAGTGATACTTGCAAGGTTGAATTGCGACCAATCTTCTTGGTAGCGTAGGAAGCATTGACGTGCGTAGTCGAGCAGACTCGCTTCGTTCCAGCTAGCATCGGACTGACTGGCTTTTGCTATGGTTTGTCGTGTTTTTTTGATACGATTCGCAAGACGCTCCCATAGCCCGAAGAAGGCGGTAGACCACCCGATCCATATACCTATGGTTATAACAGAGGCTACGTAGATGCTAAAGAACCCACCGAGCATAAAGCCGATTATGAGTAGAATAATACTTACAAGGCTTGCGAAGGTTGCGCTGATAATAAGTTCAAGCTTTCTAGAGAAGAATTTCTTGATCAACTTACCTAAGTAGTGGCTCGGAACGGCTCCGAGCAGTATGAGGAATTCCGCACCGCCTCCGCCTCCGCCGCTACTAGAAGAGCCGCCACCACCGGCGCGGGCGATGAGCTCTAGAGATGGAATTATAGAGAAAAGTGAATTGAACATAGGTAGTTCTATAGTACCATGCTGGGCATATTGGTGGGTGTATAAACCAAACAAAAAACTGGCCACCCGCTAGGGATGACCAGTTTATGTAATAAGAAGAATTACTTGGTTGCTGCTTTAACAATAGCCTTGAACGCTTGTGGTTCAGAAACGGCTAGCTCGGCCAAAGCCTTGCGGTCTACCTCAATGTTAGCGGCTTTGAGTCCGGCAATGAGTTTACCGTAAGTGGTACCTTCAAGGCGGGCCGCTGCATTAATACGGGTAATCCAGAGAGCACGAAGGTCGCGCTTTCGGTTGCGACGGTCGCGGTAGCTGTACTCGAGTGCACGGGTAACGGCTTGCTTAGCAAGACGGAAGCTGCGGGTGCGGTTGTGTTGCATACCCTTAGCTTGTGCTAATACTTTTTTGTGGCGGTTGCGTGCGGTGACGCTTTTCTTAACTCGCATAGTCTGTTGTTCTCCTTATAGTCGTAGGCGGGATTGCTAGCTTTAAAGCCGGCAGTGTCCTCTTAGACGCCCAGAGCTCGCTTAATATTTTTAGCGGTACCACCAGTAACGGTGGCAGTTGTGTTGATGCGGCGCTTACGGCTCTTGCTTTTCTTAGCAAGAAGGTGAGCACCAAAGGCGCGTTGGCGGGTAACTTTACCGGTTTTGGTAATTTTTACGCGCTTGGCAGTCCCTTTGTGGGTCTTGAGTTTTGGCATTGATATTCTCCTTATTACTTTCGGGGGTTACCCGAGGTCCCAGGTGCTACTTTTTACGGATAACAACGCTGAGGTTGCGTCCGGCCATAGTAGGCTGGTGCTCAAAGACGGCGTCTTCTTCAAGAAGGGTGCCGATTTTAGTAAGCATGTCGTAGCCAAGTTCTTTATGGGCCATTTCACGGCCGCGGTAGAAAATTTGGATACGCACTTTATGACCCTCGGCTAGGAACTCGCGGATTTTTCGCAGCTTGATCTCGAGGTCGCCCTGTCCGATCTTTAGCCCAAATCGCATTTGTTTGAGTTCACTTTGCTTGTTGTTGCGGCGGCTCTTTTGAGCCTCTTTCATCTTTTGGTACTGGTATTTACCCCAGTCGACAATTTTTGCAACAGGCGGTGCGGCGTTTGGTGAGATTTCAACCAGGTCCAGGCCTGCTTCTTCGGCTGCTTTAAGCGCGTCTTGGCGGCTCAAGATACCGAGCTGTTCGCCTGATTCTCCGATAACGCGTAGTTCATTTGCACGAATCTGCCCGTTGATACGAATTTGTTGGTTGATAACCTCTCCTTTTTCGCCCCTGTTATTCAAGGGCTTCTTACCTAAAATCAGCCGAATCTATGGCGTTCGGCCGTTTTTGAGCGTTAACTCAGGATTAAGTTTAGCAGATTTAAGGGGTTAATACAAGGGGTTAGCCGCTCTATTGCATAGCAGCTAGGCTATGTATGTATAGACCAGTTATGTTTGGTTTCGATATTGTAGTGCTTCTGCAATATGACTAGCCGTGATGCCCTCGGATGATTCTAGGTCGGCAATGGTCCGTGCGACGCGCAAGACTCGTAGATAGCCCCGGGTAGTTATAGCAAGTTTTTTGGTTGCTGTAGTGAGTAGCTCTTTTGCTTCGTTTGCTACCATGAAAAGCCGCTTTGCTTCATCTAAAGAAGCATAAGCATTGTAAAAGTCGCTACGATCGTACCGTTTTTTCTGAGCCTGTCTGGCCGCAAGCACTAACTTCTTCACCTTAAGTAGTTGTTTTTCTTGCAACGTATCTGCATTAAAAAAGTATTCACTAGGAATTTTGACAATGGTCATCCGTAGATCGATACGATCAAGTAAAGGCCCTGAAATTTTCTTCTGGTAGGCGGCAATTTGGGTTTGTGAACACGAACATGGGGTGCGCGTATCACCCAAATACCCACATGGACAAGGGTTCATAGTTGCGATCAACAAGATGTCGGCTGGATAGGTAATGTGTTCATAGAGGCGCGATAGGCTTATGTGTCGATCCTCAAGTGGTTGGCGTAGTGCTTCTAGGCTGGTGCGCGGGTATTCGGGTAACTCGTCAAGGAATAACACCCCTTTGTGGGCTAGGCTCAGTTCGCCCGGTTTGGGCCGGAGGCCGCCGCCAATTAAAGAGGTGAGGGTGGCACTGTGGTGGGGAGCCCTGAAAGGAGGCTTGGTGTAAATAATGGCCTCGTTACCACTGTTAAGACTGTGTAGTTTTGTTACTTCTATGACTTCTTCGAGCGATAGGTCGGGTAATAATTCACTTAAGCTACGTGCCAATAATGTCTTGCCAGCCCCGGGTGAGCCTGAAAATAAGAGATTGTGCCGCCCTGCTGCAGCTATGGTTAATGCTCGTTTGGCCTGTTCGTGACCAATGATACTATCGAATAAAGGCCGGTCTGTTTCTTTCGTATGAGCAGTTTTTAGTTCGGCTTCGTAGGGCGGTTCAAACCCACGCACTACCTTAAAAAGCTGTTGCAGTGATTCTACGCCAATAATTTCTACTTCTTTTACTAATTTCGCTTGGCTGATGTTTTGTAGAGGTAGGAAAAGCCGCTGACAGTGGTTAGATTTGGCTAGTTCCGCAAAGGTAATAGCCCCGCGTATCGGCCGTATGGTGCCGTCTAGGGCGAGCTCACCAACAAAAAGGCTTCCCGCCACCTCTTTTGCCTTAAGCTGGCCACTAGCGACGAGAATACTGATGGCGATTGGTACGTCAAAATGCGTGCCGTCTTTCGGCAATTCAGCTGGCGCCAGGTTGATAGTAAGTTTTTGAGCAGGGAAGTCGAGTAGGGAATTACTAATAGCGCTTCGAACCCGCTGCCTGGCTTCATCGATAGCCTTGTTGCCCATACCAACAATCTGTAGTCCTGGCAGCCCATTCTTCATATCTGCCTCAACTTCAACTAATCGACCATCAAACCCCACCAACGCCCCCGACAACACCTTAGCAACCCTATTCTGCATCACACTCATAAAGCCATCTTACCGATCAAAACCAACAAAAGTCTTTAATTTTTAGCAACGATTATGCTTTGTTGGCATTGAAGAGTGTGTCCATGGTACATTTTTACGACCTCTGCAGCCCGAGTTGAATCAGGCGTAGAGACCCTGATGAAACCCGGAGCGAAGCCAGTCTAAAAATGTACCATGGACATGCTCTTCAAGGTTTGTAAAACAGGGGTGAGTGTGGTATTATGAGACTGTTCGTGGGGCTGACATATGCTTCGACGAGAGGACTTTAACAGGATATTCTGCACGTCGTTTTACACCCGTTAGGTGTTTATTTAATTGCAAACATTGTTGCAAAAGTAAAAGCAGGTTTTGCTCAGTTGGCTAGCGCCTTCCGTGCTCCTGTTTTTGCGCCAGCTCTAGTTTAATTACTATAGCCATCGATCTTCCTAAGGCAGCGTAGGGGAGTCGGTGTTATATGTACGCTGATTACATGCTATTTGGGCAGCTGCGAATAGTTTGGACATTTTCCAGCGCGACGCACTTTGCTATTTTTGTCGTATCTTTAGGCAAGGTCTGTCGTTAACAATGCAAATACGACTATGCGTGTAGACGAATATCAGGTTACCTTTTGGACCCGGGGGCAGTACCCGGCAGCTCCACCACGAAATGATGAAATCCGCCTTTTTTATAGGGCGGATTTTTATATTGAACAGCTATTTTATTGCCAAAATAAATCGACCGCCTGCGAGGAACGGTCGATTTCGTGGAGTTTTTGCGGTGTTTTTTATTTTGGGCTCCTGGATAACTTTTTTACTCAGGAACTACCCCTATAATATGATGCCAAAGAGCTTACGTCAATAGTTTTTTTGAAGAATGTTTTAGTAAAAAAGACTACACGTTTTAAGCTTTCCACAGACGCTATATATGTAGGCATATGTTGGTTTAAACTAGCTATATAGCGCTTTGTTAAATTTGTTATGCTTGCAACATTTCTTTATAGGTAAAATAATAAATCACGGCACCGTGCCAACCCAAGCGGGTGAGCCTGCGTGGGAGTACCTAGCGAAAGGAAGTGTTGCCATGGGTGAGCCCGAAGCTGCAACCATCGACAATTCAGCAGACTTGTTGCTAAGTCTACTCAGCCCGAGAGGCGTGGTTGACGGCAGCAAGTTGGTGAAAGCTGGCTTGCATCGTCTTGTCATGCGCCAGTATTTCGACGCCATCCGGCCCGAAATCAAGAATATGGTCGGGTGGCGGCCGCTGCAAGAGTTTGTCTACGCGCCGCACTGGCGTGAGACGACTAAAGAGGATACACAGCAGGGAGAGAAGCGCACAGCGCAGTGGCGCCGACTACTCGAAGAGGAGGGAATCGCTAGTGAAATGGCGATTCAGATCTTCGACGGCGAGAAAATGCGCCAGCCTGCTCCGGATTACCGTCTGTTCCTGCTTCGAGATGGACGGCTGCTGCACTATGCGGGTGGATTCAATGCTGTCGTTTGGGAGAAGCCAGTGCTTTCTTACGGAGAACCCCTTGCCGTGCTCGATGCAATGGGCGACGGGTACGGCTCGTTTGGTCGGTCATCCGCCTGGTATTCTTTCATGATTATCATGGGCGCCATGAACAAGGCGCTCGAAACGGCCATTCGACAGCGCGAGCGCATGCTCGATGAGCAACGCACACTCCACGCGCAGCTGGTACAGCTGGTGCAACGCATCCAATAATTTCATACGCCCCACATCACCATGTTGAGCAGCCGCTCCATGTCGATGACGTGGGGCGGTTTGCTTTTTAGCGGTATTTCAAGCTTTTATTTAGACAATTTAAATAATATATACAACGATGTATATATATCTACGATAATAAAATAACAGATCAATAAAGAACATTTTAATAATAGAATGTTAATCATACAACATATATACTTACAAAACCCTTGACCAAAAAAACTGTTTATGCTAAATTGAAAACAAGCTTTTAGCAAAACAAACACACGCACAAAAACAGTTAAAAGCACCACACCTTAACAATTCAACCAATGGTTACTATGACCACCTTTTGACGGAAAAGTCGGTGACGCCTCCTTGTCTCCACCTTTATTTGTCGAAGAGATCTTTATTGCCTTGTTATAGGGTAACGCACCTTATGATCCTTCGACTAAAACTCCTTATGGAGCTTTTACTTTAACCAAAACAGACAGTAGAGAAAAAGTAGATGGCATCACCGATGCTCCGCGCAAAAGCGTTTGACCGAGAGTACCTTCTCGGGTCAAGTAAATCCTTGTTTTTCACCAGGTAGATTCTTCTTTCGAATAGCCAAACAGTAGTGTAAAGCCGGTATGACACTTGACCCGATAGTGGGAAATTGGGCTATGAGCAAACGATAGATGCCCCGGGTTTTCCCGGAGCGGTCAGATAGTCCAGCGGTACCCAGATTTATCGGTACACACGCCCAATATTTATTTCCAGCGGCGTTTGCTGTTGCCTGAATCGCTACGGGCTACCGCTTGGACTCCACGAATGCCCCAGCTGGAATGGGCGCTCTTTTACTTTGTAAGCGTAACCAATAACGGTGTAGATATGCTATTATGACAGAGATGTTACCAAGAATAGTTGCCACCGCTTCCACAGCAAGCCTCTGCGTGCTTAGTTTAATGCTGACATTTACTTCTCCGGCAACCGCTGGACCGTTCGGCTTATTAGTGATCTTTATCTCGGCTTATCTTACTCTTATGGGTTTGATAAGCTTTTTTTTGTTTGGTATGAATCGCTTGTTAATAATGGTGTCTAGTGGCATGACATTACGCCGTCCTTTGCAGCCCCTCCTTTTTCGCAGGGCATATTATTTTAGTACAGTACTTGCCGCTGCTCCAGTTATGCTGATTGGTCTTCAGTCCGTTCAGTCGGTAGGCATATATGAAATACTGTTGGTTGTTATTTTCGAAATAGTGGCTTGTTTGTATGTAAGTAAGCGAATGCGCTGAAAAGCATGAGCCACCTACTTTTTACTCGATCACTTGTGCTATATCTTTGATATAGCACTGCGTCGTCTCGGAAAAACATATTACTTATGTTTTTCACTCGCCTCCTTGTGCTATAATTCCAGGTATGCAGCCCGAGAATTCTCAGCACACTACACCTAGTGTTGAACAGCTCCCAATGCCACCAGCAGTTGGGCCTGAAACCGTGCCAACGCTGCCATCTATCGATTCTCAACTTGAGAGAGGGCAAGAACGATTTGAACAAGCTGCTGAAGCTGGCGCGAGCGTCAGTGACGCGGCCGCAGTAGCTAGTAGTGTAGCAGTACCCGTGGCGCAGCCAGTTGTACCACAAGATATAGCACAACCAGTTGTATCTTCGACAACGCCATTAGTAGCGGCGGATGAAGACCTGATTGAAAAAGAATGGGTCGACAAAGCAAAAGAGATTATCGAGCAAACGCGTGATGACCCCTATGTGCGGACGCAGCGAGTCAATGAGCTCCAGCGTGACTACTTGCAAAAAAGATACGGCAAAGTAGTCGGTGCACAAGAATAAGCCACACAAACGAGCGTTCTAAAGGGAAGAGGGGAAGGTGCTAGGAGTAATTATAACCATACTGATCATCGTGCTTGCGGCCGCAGGTGTGGGTGTCTTTGCTTTGATGCAGTATCGGAAGGTAGTTCGAGAAGCAAAAAATTATGAACGCGGCCTTAAGATGGTGCCGCTTTATATACATATACCTCCTATTAGCTCGGATATTGAAGGCAACGGTCGTGACGAGCGTGACCTTACTGAAGAAGTGCTCAGCCAGGCACAGGTGATGTATAACATTATTGCCAGCACAGCTACCAAGGGCTTTAAAAGCCGTATTTACGGCCAACGCCACGTGTCGTTTGAAATTGTCGCCCACGAAGGCTTGGTACATTATTATGCAGTTGTTCCGGTTTCACTGGTCGACGTTATACAGCAGGCGGTGGCGGCGGCCTATCCAGCGGCGCGCCTAGAAGAAGTGAGTGAGCGCAACATTTTTAACCCGGCGGGTCGCATGAGCGGCACGATCGGTGGTGAGTTTACACTAAAGAAAGAATTCGCCTTTCCAATCGCCACCTACCAAGAGGCAAAGCGCGATGCTACCCGTGCGCTTTTGAACGCATTGTCCGGTGCTACTCGCGAAGATGGCGTAGGTATCCAGATTCTTATTCGCCCAGCCCAAGAAGGTTGGGCTAAGGGTGCGCAATCTTTGGCGGATAGCATCCGCAAGGATAAGGGAAAGAAGGGCGCTCCACAAACTGTGCTGACAGGTTTAATGGAGGCACTTTGGAAACCGCCAGAAGCTGAGGAGGTTAAACCTGAGGATAAGCAGCTCAGTAGTACAGACCAAGCAAAAGTTGAGGCTATTGAAGACAAAACACGCTATCCGGCCTACGAAACCCTTATACGAGTTGTGGCTTCTTCTAATACGTCGGCTCGCTCGCAGGCACTTATGAATAATGTAGTGTCAGCTTTTTCATTATTCGATTCGGTTCAAAATAATGGCTTTAAATTTGCGGTGTCGAAGAATATTGAAGAGTTTGTGACGGCATATATTTTCCGATTCTTCCCGCAAGAAGTAAATCAGAATATTCTTAACACGGTCGAATTGGCTACAATCTTCCATCTGCCGAACCAAAGCTCTATTCCGACCTCTCAAGTGCAGCGCCAGGCCGCTAAGCAAGTAGATGGCCCAACGCAAATAATGGAAGAAGGGTTCCTGTTAGGGTATAACGAGTTCCGTGGGGTAAAGAAGCCGATTCGTTTGGGCACCAAAGACCGCCGCCGCCACACCTATATTATTGGTCAAACAGGTACTGGTAAGTCGAAACTGCTTGAGAACCTTGCTTACCAAGACATGATGGACGGACGGGGCTTTGCCTTTATCGATCCGCATGGTGACTCTGCCGAAGAGTTGCTTGGCATGGTACCGAAAGAGCGGGTTGAGGATGTTATTTACTTTGCGCCAGGCGAAATGGAGATGCCGATAGGCTTGAACTTGTTCGAGTTCGAAAACCAAGACCAGCGCGACTTTATCATTCAAGAAACCATAGCAATGCTGTATAAGTTGTATGACCCAGGCCACACAGGTATTATTGGCCCACGTTTCGAATCGTGGTTCCGTCACGCTGCTTTAACTGTCATGGCCGATCCTGCCGGTTCATCATTCCTCGATGTGCAGCAGGTATTTATCGACCAAGCCTTTGCCGACGAAAAGATAAAGCATGTTACGCAGCAGACAACGCTTGATTTCTGGAATAAAGAAATGGCTCAAACCACTGAAAGCGCTAAGGGTGAGATGCTGGGATGGTTTGCTAGTAAGTTCGGTGCCTTCCTGGCAAACGACATGATGCGTAATATTATTGGCCAAACCAAGAGTGGGTTTAACCTTCGCGAGATCATGGATAACAAGAAGATCTTGCTAGTGAATCTATCTAAGGGCCGAGTAGGTGAACTTAATTCGCAATTACTAGGTATGATCTTTGTGATGAAGTTCAACGCGGCAGCCATGGGCCGTGCTGATATGCCCGAATCAGAGCGTCAAGACTTTAGTTTATACGTGGATGAGTTCCAAAACTTTGCCACCGATAGCTTCGCGACTATTCTGTCTGAGGCTCGTAAGTATCGTTTGAGCCTTATTCTTGCGAACCAGTTTATGACCCAGCTAACCGACCAGATTCGTGAAGCTATCCTGGGTAACATTGGTACGGTCATTAGTGGTCGTATTGGTATTACTGACGCCGAAGTGCTTATTAAGAAGTTTACGCCTACCTTTGACGTCGAAGACCTTACGCGTATGCCTAACTTCCAAACTATTGCATCCGTGATGATCCAGGACGTACCTTCAGCTGCCTTTAGTATGTCGTTATTACCACCGTTGGGGCAATCGAACCCAGAACTGCGTGATGCTTTAAAGCGACTATCGGCTACAAAGTACGGCAAGCCACGCGCCCAAGTCGAGCAAGAGTTCTTCAAGCGTATGGGTGCTGGTGACGAAGCTAAGAAGCAGAAGATGGAAGCCTTAAAAAAGGCCCAGGAAGAGCGTATGGCAGCCTTTAAGGCTGGTAGCCCTGCTGGTCCGCTTCCAAACCCAACGCAGCCCCAACCAACCGCCAGCGGGCCTATGGCGCCGCCTCAGCCACCATCATTCTTAGACGACTGGCTCGCTAAGCGCCAGCAAATTATGAGTCAGCAGCCAAGTAAGACGGCACCGCAAGGCCCATCGGCGCAAAAAACACCTGCGGGCCCTGCCATGCCTGTGGCGACTCCAGCTCCGCAGCCAAACCCTGCCTTTGGTCCAACGGCTCGTCTTGATACGCAGGCTCAACCAGCCCAGCCGCTCCAGCAACCCGTACAGCCGTTACAGTCTCAGCCTACTTCCTTTGATGTTAAGCCCGCACAGCAATCTATTGCGAATAGCAAGGTAAAGTCAGCCCCAGTCGCTTCGGCGACTCCTGAGGTCCCTCAAGCTCCTGTTGAGCCTGAAAAATTGCACGTACGCGACACAACAGCAAATGCCAGTGACGATGGCGTTTCAATTAAACTGCGATAAGTTTGTTACACTTTTTTGCCAGTAATCATGGCTTTGAAGAAGTCGTAAAGAAGACCAATTACCCAGCCGACAATAAATGCCCCAATGGTCTCGAAGCCCGAAAGAGGGTAGCCGTAGAATTTTGCCACAAGATAGACGCCAAGTACCAATACGAATGCCACGACGGCCCCTGATAAGATGGCGTTAGGACGCGCGACGGTGCCGCCAATAGCTTCACTGGTTTTTTCTACTACTGGGTTATGAATAAGCTTACTAAAGGTACGCGCGGTCGGCTTAAGCTCGGACTGAATATGCTTCATATGTTGTTTGTAGCTGGCGTCGCGTTCCTTTTTGTTCACAACACCGTGACGTCGGCGAGCAGGGGAGCTGGTTGCTTCCTTAGATTTCTTTTCGGCACTGCCGCGTTCAACACTCACGGCCTCTTTTAGCGCTTCTATTTTGGCTTTCTCGGCTGCTTTCTCGGCGTTTTCAATGGGCTTTTCAGCAGCCCGCTCGATCTTCGCGTCTGCCCTCAGGTAG
Source organism: Candidatus Saccharibacteria bacterium 47-87 (assembly GCA_001897305.1). GTDB lineage: Bacteria > Patescibacteriota > Saccharimonadia > Saccharimonadales > Saccharimonadaceae > Microsaccharimonas. The sequence continues at coordinate 161,773 of MKSO01000001.1, forward strand.
CCCTCTAGCTGTTCCGGAGTAAGTTCTTTCGCTTCTGGCGAAGTAATTTTCTCTGGTGTTGTTGGTGCTTGTTCAGCGGCCATTATAGGGTCCCTCCGTTAATATCGCGGCGTATAAGGCGCACTTCGGTGCCAAGCTGACGGGCTCGGAAGTAGAAGAAGGCAACTATCGCAAGAACTACGCCTGCAAAGATAATGTTCTCTGTTGGTCCAGTGTGAGGAAGTTCTGGAACTACTGTTTCGATAACTTTCGGAGCCGGGCAGTCGACCGAGAAGACAACCGATGTATCATAAAAGGTATTTTCGATACGGCAGTCGTACGATGAAGCGTCGCTAATGCCTTTGGGTGTCGCTGGTATCGTGTCGAGTAGCTGTACGGAGAATACGCGTACTTGTTTTTCGCCAGGCTTAAGTGATATAACGGGCCAGCTCAATATGCGCGACGATGAATTAAAGCTGCCCCCTCCAGCATCGATAAGTCTACTGTACTCGAGCGTGTCGCCGATAGTATCTTCAAAGGTAAAGTCTTTGGCGGTGCCACCGCTATTCTGGGCCGTTAACGTAAAAGTAATGCGATCCTTAGCTTTAGCGGTTACTGTGGTAGCATTTACGTTACCCTGGGATACGTTTGTAGCCGTCTTTGAAAGTTCAATCTTTGCTGGGGGGGTAACACAGCCTACAGGCACGGTAACGGTCTTGTCTGTGAAGTTATTTGTCATAGAGCAATCTGTTGTTTTAGAGATCAACGTACTATTCATTTGTACGGTGTAGCTATGGCTGATAGTTGCGCCTGGTTCGACATTTACAGAAGGCCACTTTAGCGTTTGTATGCTTGCATTATATGTTCCGCCCCCGTTATCAATGAGTTTGGCATATTGTAAGACACTTTTTAGGTTATCTGAGAAATCTACGACCTTAGCGGTGCCGCCTGTATTTTGGGCCGTGATAGTATAGGTAATTTTGTCATTAGCTTGAGCTGCCTTTTTAGAGGCATCTATTTTTTGTGTAGAGTTAACCGCCTTTTTAGAAGCGATTATGTTTGCTGGTGCGGGCGGTGGCGTTGGTGGAGTAGGGTAGATATCAGTAATTAAGTTACCGCAGTATTGCATAATAGCGAACCAGCCTATTTTACTTGAGTGGCCGAGGTATCCCCAGATTTGATCGGATCGACTATTCATTATATTAAGGGGTCGCCCATACAGGGTTGTGACGGGCTGGAAATTTCCATCGGTGATACTCACTGCCTTTGCACCGGCGCGGTTCTCAAAACCCCAGCCGATCTTGTCACCAACAGTGAAGGTCGCAAAATGAGTTGCGGTAATTTCATCGCGAGTAATGCCGAAGTAGTTATAGATATCTTGTAGGTGGCGTTCATTGCGGTCGTAAGGCCCAAGGAAGTTGTTAAAACTACGTGCCGAGCCAAGACCAAGACCACCCGGTATCATGTCACCTGGGTTTGAAGCGTTTGCTGGCTCTGGTGCCTGAAAAACAACTAAGCTCTGAACAACGAGCGCCAGTGCGACAAAAATCAGCCCTAAGCGTCGTGTCGCTTCTTCTTTTCGGAGCCTACGTGCATAAAAAGCTAACTGCCCAACCAGGGCTGGGCTAAACGAGAGCTGCGAGACGATCTTTTTGAACATAATGTGTTTTTAGTTTTACTTTAACCTCTTGCTTAAACATTAGCATAATAATTATGTTCAAAGCAAGGAAAAAAGCGTGAAATTTTGTGTTCAATCCAGGGGTATAGCACAAAAAGTGTAGTATATGGTATACTTATGGCAGATAAATTGGCCGGTGGGGTCCGAAAAAACCGTCCCAAAGGCGGCAAGTCAGTCAGATACAGGGGAGATAAGGTAAGTAGCTATGGCTCAAAAAACAGACAACACATATGACGGTTCGCAGATCCAGGTTTTGGAAGGGCTAGAACCAGTTCGTAAGCGTCCAGGGATGTACATTGGTAGTACTGGGTATGATGGTGTACATCATCTTATTAAAGAAATTGCCGACAACTCGGTCGACGAAGCTATTGCCGGTTTTGCCACAAAAGTAGAAATTACTATTTTGGCCGATGGCGGCCTTACGGTGACCGACAACGGGCGCGGTATTCCTGTCGACAAGCACCCTAAAACTGGCTTATCGACGCTTGAAACAGTTCTCACCGTGCTGCACGCTGGTGGTAAGTTCGGCGGTGGCGGCTATAAGGTATCGTCTGGTCTGCACGGCGTTGGTTCAAGTGTGGTAAACGCGCTCTCGACCCATATGATTGCCGAAGTAGTTCAAAAAGGTGAGCTCTACCGGGTCGAATTCGAGCGTGGTGGCGTAAAGGTACCGTTTAAAAAAGTGGGCAAAACCGATCGCCCAACTGGTACGAGTATTACTTTCTATCCAGACCCAACTATCTTTAAAGAAACAGTTACGTTCGACTATAAGTGGGTTGTTGATTACATTCGCCACCAAGCCTACCTTACAAAAGGTGTGTATCTTTCGGTTCTCGACGAGCGTACCAACGAACGAGCCGCCTTTTACTTTGAAGGTGGTATCCAAAGCTATGTAAAACACCTAAACATCGGTAAAGAAGTCGTCAGCGATTCTGTATTCTACGTAGAGAAGCAGGTCGAAGACTCAATGGTAGAAATTGCCGTTCAGTACAACGATACTTTCGTAGAAATGGTAAAACCATTCGCTAATAACGTGCTCACCCCTGATGGTGGTACGCATTTAGTAGGGTTCCGTACTGCCTTAACCCGTGTTATTAACGATTACGCGCGTAAAAATAGCCTTCTTAAAGAAAAAGAAGACAACCTTACCGGTGATGACATTCGCGAAGGCCTGACTGCTATTATTTTGGTAAAACTACCAGACCCTCAATTTGAAGGCCAAACCAAGAACAAACTTGGTAACCCAGAAGTTCGTCGGTATGTAGAACAGGTGATGAACGAGTACTTCGCGTACTACCTAGAAGAGAACCCGGAAGTTGCTAAAAAGATCGTTGGTAAGGCATTGCTGGCGGCTCGTGCCCGTAAGGCTGCCCGTGCGGCCCGTGATAACGTTCTGCGTAAGGGTGCGCTTGATGGTATGGGTCTTCCTGGCAAGCTGTACGACTGTTCAAGTAAAAAGCCAGAAGACAGCGAAATCTACATTGTAGAGGGTGACTCGGCGGCCGGTTCGGCTAAAGAGGGCCGCGACAGCAAGACTCAAGCAATTTTGCCGCTTCGTGGTAAGGTGTTGAATACCGAACGTGCGCGTCTGGACAAAATGTTCGCCAACAAAGAAATTGTTGCTATGATTCAAGCCTTTGGTGTGGGTATCGGTGATGCCTTTGATATTAACGGCCTCCGCTATCACAAGATCGTCATCATGACCGACGCCGACGTTGACGGTAGCCACATTGCTACGCTGCTTTTGACCTTCCTGTTCCGTTACATGCGCGAAATCATTGAGGGCGGGTATGTCTACTTGGCAAAGCCACCACTGTACAGTATTAACCGTGGCCAAAAGAAGCAGTATGTCTACGATGAAGAAGCACTCGATACTGCCCTTAAAGAATTGGTAGCGGCCAAAGAAGAGCGTGGCACTACTGTTGACGCTGATGCTGATTTGGTAAAACAAGCTGGTGTTACGATCTCGCGCTTCAAGGGTCTTGGTGAAATGGATGCCGATCAACTCTGGGAGACAACCATGAACCCTGAAAACCGTGTATTAAGCCAGGTACGCATTGATGACGCCGAGCGTGCCGATGCAATCTTTACAAAACTGATGGGCGACGAGGTATTGCTTCGTAAGACGTTTATTCAAACGCGTGCGAAGAGTGCTAACTTGGACGACTTGGATATTTAGGGGATAAGGAATAGTTTATGAACGAAGATAACCTACCGCAAAACGACAACCTACCCGAAGAGGGTGAAATTCTACAGCCAGAAGTTGTTTCTGGTGTTGAGCAGAGAACGCTCGAAAACGTTATGGAAGACAGCTTCTTCCGTTATTCAATGAGCGTCATCATCGACCGAGCGCTTCCTGACGTCCGTGATGGTCTTAAGCCGGTCCACCGTCGTATTCTGCACTCAATGAATGTGAACGGTAACCGCAGTAATGCCAAGTTTGTAAAAAGTGCCCGTATTGTTGGTGATGTGATGGGTAAGTACCACCCACACGGTGACTCAGCAATTTACGACTCGATGGTGCGTTTGGCCCAGCCGTGGTCGCTTCGTTACCCATTGGTGCAGGGGCAGGGTAACTTTGGTTCAATGGACGGCGACCCTGCGGCAGCCAGTCGTTACACCGAGGCTCGTCTTCAAAAGTTTTCTGACGAAATGTTGGCTGACATTGAAAAGCAAACCGTTGATTTCCGTGATAACTACGATGGTTCAGAACAAGAACCAGCCGTCTTGCCGGCCAAGATTCCAAACCTGCTGCTAAACGGACAAATTGGTATTGCCGTTGGTATGGCAACAAACATTCCGCCGCACAACTTGGGCGAGTTGGTCGATGCTGCGATTGAGCTGATTGATAATGAGCATGCTACTTTGGATGACCTTCTTAAGCACGTGAAGGGCCCTGACTTCCCAACTGGTGCCGTGGTGTATGGCGGTGCGCCAATGAAACAGGCCTATCTTACTGGTCGCGGTAGCGTAACAATGCGCGCCGTAGCAAATATTGAAGAAACGACTAAGGGTCGCCATCAAATTATCATTACCGAGATTCCGTACGGTGTAAATAAAGCATCACTTGTTGAAAAGATCGCCGAACTCTATAAGGAAAAGAAGATCAACATTAGCGACCTTCGCGACGAAAGTTCTCGAGGTAAAGTGCGTATTGTTGTCGAGGTGAAGAAGGATGGCTATCCAAAGAAGGTGCTCAACCAATTATATAAGCTAACTGCTCTACAAAGTAGCTTTAATTACAACATGCTGGCTTTGATTGACGGTATTCAACCAAAGATTCTTGGCTTGCAAGAGATGCTTGAAGAGTTCGTCAAGCACCGGCAGAAAGTGGTTCGCCGCCGTACCGAGTTCGAACTCCGTAAGGCTAAGGAGCGTGCTCACATTCTTGAAGGCTACAAAATTGCTCTCGACCATATTGACGAAGTTATTCGTATTATTCGCGCTAGCAAGACGAGTGAAGAAGCCCAAAAGAACCTCATTAAAGAATTTGCACTCAGCGAAATTCAGGCCCAAGCTATCTTGGCTATGCAACTCCGCCGCCTTACTGGCTTGGAGCGCGAAGCAATCGAGAACGAACTCGCCGAATTGTTGAAAGCAATACAACGCTACGAAGAAATTCTGGCAGATGAAAAAGAGATCTTGGCGATCATTAAGACCGAGCTTCTCGAGATGAAAGAGAAATACGGTGATGAGCGCAAGTCGCAAATCATCAATCACGAGTTAGGTAAATTTAGTGACGAAGAGCTCATTCCTGAAGAGGAATCTGTAGTGTTGCTTACAACAGAGAACTACATTAAGCGAACATTAGTAACTGAATATCGCCGTCAAAACCGTGGCGGTAAGGGTAAGCGCGGCATGACTACTAAGGAAGAGGATGTCATTGACCAACTTATTCCAGCGAACACCCACGACTGGCTCTTGTTCTTTACTAATAAGGGTCGTGTCTTCCGCCTTAAGGCTTACGAAGTACCGGCCGCCAGCTTAGCCGCGAAGGGTGTAGCCGCTGTAAACCTGCTGGCTTTACAACCTGAAGAGAAGATTACCTCTATCATTAAACACGAAAAAGACGCTAGCGATGAGGGCTACTTATTTATGGCAACTACCAAGGGTACTGTCAAAAAGACCCCGCTCAAAGACTACGCCAACATTCGTACCAACGGCCTTATAGCCATCAAACTCGATGACGGCGATGAGCTCCGTTGGATCAAGCGCACCTCTGGTCAGGACGATGTAATTATATCAACATCGGCCGGTCAAGCGATTCGCTTTGGTGAAGCTGACGCCCGCCCAATGGGTCGTTCAGCGCGCGGTGTTCGCGGTGTTCGGTTGCGACCAAATGATAACGTAGTGGGTATGGATATCGTTGCCAACAACGAGGGTAACCTGCTTGTTCTCAGTCAAAACGGCTTCGGCAAGGTGACTAAGGCTGCCCAATTCCCATCTCACAAACGCGGTGGTGTTGGTATTAAAGCGGCTATTGTGACCGCTAAGACTGGCCCAATTATGGCCGTACGATCACTTGAAGAAGATACTGAAGAAATTCTGATTATTTCAAGTAAAGGTCAGGCAATTCGAGTTGGTCTAAAGGATATTCCAGTTATTGGCCGTACGACCCAAGGCGTTCGTATTATGCGCACGGCTGAAGACGACAAAGTGTCATCATTCGGGTTTGTTCCTAAGCAACAAGCACCAGAAGAAGAAACTGATACTAAAGCAGAAGCAGCTAAAAAAGAAGGGTAGGGCCGCGTGAAAGAAATAGTTTCGCCGTATATTGTCGCAGTTGTAGTGGGCTGGTTGGCAAGCCAACTAATAAAGGCAATCATTGCCGTGCTGCAACACAAACGTCGTGGTATTCGTGCGAACCTATTTATTTCTGGTGGCATGCCAAGCTCTCACAGTGCAACAATTATGGCCATTTGGACAACCATTCTGGTGCTCGACGGGCCGTTATCTGGTTTATTTGGACTGGCAAGCGCCTTTGCGCTCGTAGTGCTCTACGATGCCGTAAAGGTGCGCCGTTCATCTGGTGAGCAAGGGGTGGCCTTGACTGCCCTCATTCACGAGCAGAAGAGTAAAGTACCGCTCCCTCGAGTGGCGATGGGGCACACGCCTTTAGAGGTAATTGCCGGGGCTGTCCTTGGGGTTTTGGTGGGTATTGCTGTCGCCCTTATAAGCCTGTCGTAGGCGGCTTTACGAAAAAAAGTAAAAATAGTCCGGCAAAGGTGTTGACCTAGGGGAATATTTAGAGTACAATTGGTCAAGTCTGGTCGAGACGATACGTCATAACCACCAAGTTATGTATCGAAACAATTCGGCAATCAAACGTGGAGTTTGAAATAAAGACGTTCCAGCGCAGCTACGAAAATAGTGATGCGCTTTAAAAATAACACTTTGACAATTTAGTTGTGCAAATCTTGATCTAGTAGCAATACTAGGTCATATATCATCGTCAGTTAATATATGTATATTGAGTCTTGTAATGTCGAACATTACATTTTTATGGAGAGTTTGATCCTGGCTCAGGATGAATGCTGGCGGCGTGCCTAACACATGCAAGTCGAGCGGCAGCGCGGAGAGTTTACTCTCTGGCGGCGAGCGGCGGACGGCTGAGTAACGCGTGGGAACGTGCCCCAAAGTGAGGAATAACTGCCCGAAAGGGTGGCTAATGCCGCATATGATCTTCGGATTAAAGTCTTCGGACGCTTTGGGAGCGGCCCGCGTCGGATTAGGTAGTTGGTGAGGTAATGGCTCACCAAGCCGACGATCCGTAGCTGGTCTGAGAGGATGATCAGCCAGACTGGAACTGAGACACGGTCCAGACTCCTACGGGAGGCAGCAGTGAGGAATCTTCCACAATGGGCGAAAGCCTGATGGAGCAACGCCGCGTGCAGGATGAAGGCCCTCGGGTCGTAAACTGCTTTTATAAGTGAAGAATATGACGGTAACTTATGAATAAGCACCGGCTAACTACGTGCCAGCAGCCGCGGTCATACGTAGGGTGCAAGCATTATCCGGAGTGACTGGGCGTAAAGAGTTGCGTAGGTGGTTTGTTAAGTAGGTAGTGAAATCTGGCGGCTCAACCGTACAGGCTATTACCTAAACTGGCAAACTCGAGAATGGTAGAGGTAACTGGAATTTCTTGTGTAGGAGTGAAATCCGTAGATATAAGAAGGAACACCAATGGCGTAGGCAGGTTACTGGACCATCTCTGACACTAAGGCACGAAAGCGTGGGGAGCGAACGGGATTAGATACCCCGGTAGTCCACGCCGTAAACGATGGATACTAGCTGTTGGAGGTATCGACCCCTTCAGTAGCGAAGCTAACGCGTTAAGTATCCCGCCTGTGGAGTACGGTCGCAAGACTAAAACATAAAGGAATTGACGGGGACCCGCACAAGCGGTGGATTGTGTTCTTTAATTCGATGATAAACGAAGAACCTTACCAGGGCTTGACATCCCGAGAATTTTGCCGAAAGGCGAGAGTGCTTTATTGAACTCGGTGACAGATCTTGCATGGCCGTCGTCAGCTCGTGTCGTGAGATGTTTGGTTAAGTCCATCAACGAGCGCAACCCTTGTCTTCAGTTGTATTTTTCTGAAGAGACTGCCCCGGCAACGGGGAGGAAGGAGGGGATGATGTCAGGTCAGTATTAGTCTTACGTCCTGGGCTAGAAACGCAATACAATGGCAAGTACAATGCGCAGCGAAGCCGCGAGGTGAAGCAAATCGCATCAAAGCTTGTCCCAGTTCGGATTAGAGGCTGAAACTCGCCTCTATGAAGTCGGAATCGCTAGTAATCGCAGATCAGCAAGCTGCGGTGAATACGTTCCCGGGTCTTGTACACACCGCCCGTCAAACCATGAAAGTGACCAACACCCGAAGTCCGATTCGTCGGCCTAAGGTGGGGGGCATGATTGGGGTTAAGTCGTAACAAGGTATCCGTACCGGAAGGTGCGGATGGATTACCTCCTTTCTAGGGAGAGTTATGCCAGACTATCGAGTAATCATAGTCTGAAGCTAGGTCGGTCTTTTTGATACGCCGAGCTTACGTATCAATGTCGTTCCAGAATTTATATTCTGTGAACAAGACTAAGTTCAAAAAAATCTCAGTATACGGCTGACGATGATAGACGGTTTGCACAACTAAGTTGTTAAATACAAATACCTCGGTTTATGCCGAGGTATTTTTGTTAATAATTGAAAATAACTAATAACGTCTATTTTTTCTTTTGGATCTGGTGCTCAATAGGTGCCGTAATAAGCGTAATTACCCATGTAAGAAGTAAGGCGATGATCGCATATATGATCATGGCAAAGATGGTTGAGAAATCAATCACAAACACACCATCTAATACTTTTGTAGGGAAAATACCGCGAAAAGGGTCAAGTATTGAGTTGCTCGTCTCGTATACCCATGAAACAAAGGGGTTGGCAGCGTTGGCTCCAAATAACTTCAGTATAAGACGTAAGCTTAAAATAGTTTCGACCAGTGCGAACACGATATAAATCGCTTGTGTAACAAATCTTCCCATAGCGTTCTCCTTATTTAGAGTTGTATGTATATTTTAGTACCAATATTGTTTAAATACTACCGGTGTCTTTTGGACGTATTATCTCTATAATCATCTTGCGATAAAAAGCTTTTTACGGTAGAATACTTAGAGTTCTGCGATAAATGGGGCAATAGCTCAGTTGGCTAGAGCACCTGCTTTGCAAGCAGGGGGTCCAGGGTTCGAGTCCCTGTTGCTCCACCACATTTGAATCGCATGGGGTGAATCTGGCGAAAGTCTGAATCACTCCACCAGAACTTATTAACATCAAAGACTTTCTACAAAGATAAGCACGAAGGGCAATCGCCCGACGTGGGCGATTAGCTCAGCTGGTTAGAGCGCGTCACTGATAATGACGAGGTCGGAGGTTCAAGTCCCTCATCGCCCACCAAAAGCTTTCTATGTAGGAGGTCTTTTTTGTTTGGAGTGTATTTTCTACTTTACGATTTAGTACATACCGAACGGCCATATTTCGGGCCAGTGAATCTTCCATTTGCCAGTGGTAATACGCATAACAACTAGGTTAACTCCAAGTGAGACAACCAAAAAAGCGAGGCCGGTAAGTAAGAAAGAGAGCAAGTGATCGCGATTAAAGAATGCCGCGATTACCATGACGATGCCTCCTCCGAATAAGGAATAAAAGGTTAGGCCCGCAATAATGTAAGCGATGACCGCTAGAATGGCTATGAAAGGATTTGTAGATTTCTTGCTATTTTGCTTCTTTGTCATAATATTACCCACTATACCACACGGCCTACCTAGCGGTGTCTCGTGCGCGGTGCTATAAAAATTACTATCAAAACCTATTGCAAAACTACGAAAAAAGGAGTATATTGATATCAATAAGCTACGTACGGCGAGGTACCACTGGCATCACTAGATTTGTATTAAGCAACTAGTTAATTCTATCCATCGACAAATGCGAGGTCTGGTGGTAAAAATCAGAGATAAAGTTCGAAAAAACACTTGAACTCATTTGTTCAAAGTGATATCATCGAAAAGTTGTTCAAAAAACGAGCTTGAGCGCAGACGACGCACACTATGGTGTTCGAAAATGTGCTCTCAAGAGGTGAGACACGGGACGTTAACAATTCAAATGATGTAAGAAACGATATTAGTTTAATGAAAGCAATTTTATTAAACGATTATTTTATAAATTGATGGCTCGAGTAATTTCTGTCCAAAGAAATTTGGTTCTCAGCAATTGCTCGTTAAGTCAATGCATAAAAAGGTACTCAAGGGCACAAAATGGATGCCTAGACGTATATTACCGATGAAGGACGTGGAAGACTGCGATAAGCTTCGGGTAGCTGTCAACAAGCTATGATCCGGAGATCTCCGAATGGGGAAACCCAATATGAGTCATGTCATATTACCTGTATCTGAATAAAATAGGATATTTGGCGGGAACCAACTGAACTGAAACATCTTAGTAGGTTGAGGAAAAGAAAGTAAATAACGATGGCGGGAGTAGTGGCGAGCGAAACCGTTAGAGCCCAAACCTTACATGTTCTTATCTCTAAAAGGCAGCAATGTCGGTAGATAAGTATGGCTGATAGGCCAATGCATGCAGGGGGTTGTGATTTTACACGAGACCAAGTCAGAGAACTTAAGCTTCGGTTTGAGGTATCTGATTTGCGATCATCGGCTATCACCGAATGAATAAAGTAAAAAAACTGCTTGGTTAGCAGAATAGTTTGAATGACTATCCAAAGAGCGTGAAAGACGCGTACGCGAAAACCGAGCTGACTTTATACGTGTTTTATCGAGTAGGGCGGGGCACGAGAAACCCTGTCTGAATCCGGCTGGACCACCAGCCAAGGCTAAATATAATATACGATCGATAGTGAACTAGTACAGTGATGGAAAGGTGAAAAGAACCCCGGGAGGGGAGTGAAATAGATCCTGAAATTTTGTGCCTACAAGGAGTCGGAGCCCCTCGGGGTGACGGCGTGCTTTTTGTAGAACGATCCAGCGAGTTAATTTCTTGTGCAAGGTTAAGTCAAGTGACGGAGCCACAGTGAAAGCGAGCCTGAATAGGGCGATTAAGTACAAGGGATTAGACCCGAAACCGGGTGACCTAACCATGAGCAGGTTGAAGCTTCTGTAACAGGAAGTGAAGGACCGAACCGTAGTCCGCAGCAAAGGGCCCGGATGACTTGTGGTTAGCGGTGAAATGCCAATCGAACTCGGAGATAGCTGGTTCTCCTCGAAATAGCTTTAGGGCTAGCGTCATGTAGTAGCATTTGGGGGTAGAGCTCTGTAAAGGACTGGGGCTGGCAACGGTACCCACCCTTAACAAACTACGAATACCAAATGTGTAATCATGGCAGTTAGAACGTCGGGGCTAAGCTCGACGCTCGAAAGGGAAACAGCCCAGACCATCGTCTAAGGTCCCTAAATTATCACTCAGTGGGAAACAAGGTGAGATTTCTTAAACAGCTAGGATGTTGGCTTAGAAGCAGCCATTCATTTAAAGAGTGCGTAACAGCTCACTAGTCAAGAGATCTTGCGTGGAAAATGTAACGGGGCTAAAGTGATATACCGAAGACATGGATGTCTACTATATGTAGGCGTGGTAGAGGAGCGTTCCTCTCTGCAGTGAAGCAGAACTGTAAGGTTTTGTGGAGCGTGAGGAAGTGAGAATGCTGGAATGAGTAACCATAAGACAGGTGAGAATCCTGTCGGCCGTAAGAGCAAGGTTTCCTGAGCCATGGTAATCATCTCAGGGTTAGTCGGGCCTAAGCCGAGGCGCATAGCGTAGGCGATGGACACCAGGTTAATATTCCTGGACCGGTTATATTTTGTACACTGTTCACGGTGAGATAGTCAGAGCGGATTCATGGTTTATCCGTCCAACCTAGCGGGAACGCGAAGGGAGTGAAAGGTGATCTTCGGATTACCGATTCTGGTGACAGCACTGGCGAGAAAAGCAGGTGTACGTGTGAATATAGCCGCCCGTACCGCAAACCAACACAGGTGCTCGAGTCGAGTAGACTCAGGCTTACGAGAGAACCTTCGCTAAGGAACTCGGCAATACAGCGACCGTAACTTCGGGATAAGGTCTGCCCCCTCTTCTTTGAATAGGAAGTAGGAATTGCCGCGTACACTCAGCAAGGTGGTTAAATCGCGATAGGTGTAATGACCTACGCATGAGTACGCGTATGTATCGTCAGGTTGTATATTCAATGCAACCCTTTGGATACGTCGTGAATAATCCTTTTTAATCACAATTATTCTTACTGAGATAGAGCAAAATGATTCAATCATGCACTGCTAGAGCGAAAGTTCTAGTGTCATGGAGTTAAAATGTTCTTTTGTACGCGCAACTCTCTTCGTATTTAATGATGAGGGGGCCGCAGCAAAAGAGCCCACGGAACTGTTTACCAAAAACACAGGTCTCTGCGAACACGAAAGTGGATGTATAGGGGCTGACTCCTGCCCGGTGCCGGAAGGTTAAGGCGAAGGCTTCACGGTCTGAACTGAAGCCCCGGTGAACGGCGGCGGTAACTATAACCGTCCTAAGGTAGCGAAATTCCTTGTCAGGTAAGTTCTGACCCGCACGAATGGAGTAATCATGTGGGCACTGTCTCAGCGAAGGACTCGGTGAAAGTGCATTGGCGGTAAAGATGCCGTCTGTCCGTACCAGGACGAGAAGACCCCATGGAGCTTTACTACAGTTTTACATTGTTCCGGGTTTTGGCCCGTGTAGAATAGGTGGGAGACTTTGAAGCAGATACGCCAGTATTTGTCGAGTCGAAATGTGAAATACCACCCTTGCCAAGATCTTGATCTAACCTGTGCCGTTATCCGGTATGGGAACAGTGTATGATGGGTAGTTTAACTGGGGCGGTTGCCTCCTAAAGAGTAGCGGAGGCGTTCAAAGGTTGGCTAGCAACGGATGGAAATCGTTGTGATAGTGTATGCGCAAAAGCCAGCTTGACTGTGAGAAGTACATTTCAAGCAGAGACGAAAGTCGGAGCAAGTGAACCGCTGTACGTACAATTTTGTACATATATGTGGGAATGACAGCGAACACGGATAAAAGTTACCCTGGGGATAACAGGCTTATAGCGCCCAATAGTTCACATAGACGGCGCTGTTTGGCACCTCGATGTCGGCTCATCACATCCTGGAGGGGGAGCACCTTCCAAGGGTTCGGCTGTTCGCCGATTAAAGTGGTACGCGAGCTGGGTTCAGAACGTCGTGAGACAGTTCGGTTTATATCCGGTACGGACGTCAGGAAATTTGAGTGGATTTGCCCCTAGTACGAGAGGACCGGGGTGAACGAACCTCTGGTGTATCGATTGTGGCCACCTGCTGCATTGTCGAGTAGCTATGTTCGGTTCTAGATAAGCGCTGAAAGCATATTAAGCGCGAAACTGACCACAAGATTAGATTTCCCTATGAGGACACAGAAAGAATATCTGTTTGATAGGTGCAAGGTAGAAGCGTAGTAATACGTGCAGCTGAAGCATACTAATAGTCCCATCGCCTTTTTATGTCCTTTTCATCTGGAGTTAATCCTTTCCGTTACAAGATTAGATTAACAACGATGAAAGGGTAGACTTAACGAGCAATTGGTGTGAATCACACCAAAGAGCGTCAATTTTAAGCGTTCTTACAGCAAGCATCGATACAATAGTTTTAACTCTTATAAGAGTTGGAGCATTGGCATCGAAGCAAGGTTTTAGGCCCACTGATCTTTTTATATCAGCGCAAAGTGTCTTTAAAACCTTACTTCGGTGCCCATGGCGACGAGGAGACACCTGTTCCCATTCCGAACACAGAAGTTAAGCTCGTTAGCGGCGATTATACTGCCACAAGTGGGAAACTAGCACGGTGCCGAATTATAAAAAGACCATCCGAATAGGATGGTCTTTTTCTTTTATCTTTGTTTTACGGGGTTGAAAAGCGGTGAAAAGCTTTATCTTTTACAGCGAAACTTGTATACTGATTATGTTTAGCATACCTTATGCGCTGCTATAAAAATAAATTGATGAGGGATACAAAAGGGTGACGACGGAATATTTACTTGCGGTTATACTAATCGTCGTAGCGGCTATTGTGTGTGCCGGTGGTTTTATAGCTATTTATTGGGCGATGACCCAAAATAGCAAGCTTATTAAGAAGCAGTCAGAAATTATTGATGATGCGAAACACCGTGTGCAGGCCGACCTCCACAAAAAAGCAACTGACAAGTTTGAACAGACTGTTGAGCAGAATGCTCAATATCTAAAAAAGGACATCCAGACAACTAGCAAGGCGTTAAATGCCTATGTAAAAACTGAATTTGACGGTGCACTCCATAATGAATTAACTTCATTTAAAGAATCGGCCTCCGAGATCGGGAAGGTGTCAAGCGAGGCACTGGCTAACCTTCAAGAATCGATTGCTAAAGAGCAATCTGCAGTCCTAGCCACCTTTAAAAAGGAACAAGATGCTATTCTGGACGACCTTCGCGCCCAGCACCAAGAGCTAGCTGATAAGGTAAACCAACTGGTCGACGAAGAGGTGAAGCGGCGTATCGAGCGATTCGAGACTGAAATGTCGCGCATTGTTAGTGCCTATGCTCGCCAAGCATTTGCTAATCGTATCGATATCGATGTACAACTTGCTTATATTCTTGAAGAACTCGAGCAAAATAAACAGGCTATCGTAGGGGATCTACGTAATGTCACCTAATGTCACAGTATTGCCCCTATCTGTTCAGACCCGTTCCGATGTCGCTCGACTCGTACGGGAGCTGTCTGAGTTTGACGAATTAATTCGCCAGGCTGGCCTACGCGGTACACGCGTGCCAAGTTCTAATCATCTTAGCGTGCCGCTTCGTGCCACTGCTGAAGTGTTTAAAATCCCGCTCGATAACGCCGATGCGCGTCGCAAGTTTTCGGACAGGCTGAAGTATCTCCATAAAGCCGCACCGCAAATACACCTTAGCTTTGCCATACAGCCACCTATGCATGTAGTAGACAGTTTGTTATCGTGGTTCCGTACGAACGGACACCCTGCTACTTTAGTTCAGATTGGTGTCGACCCTTCAATAGTAGTTGGCTGCCGGGTCCGCACAACCAATAAGGTCTTTGATTTTAGCTTTGCAAAATTACTTGATGCCTCAACGGCCGTTCTCCAGAAAGAGGTGCGTAGTTTATGAATAATGCCAAAGAAGAATTCCAGAAGTTAGTTAATGAGGGTCAGCCCGTCGGTGAGGTTATAGCGGTCCATAAGTTTTTCGTGAAAGTTAAAGGTCTTCACCCTATTAGCGTGCAATCGCTCGTCTTGTTCGATGATGGCACTCAGGGCTATGTGCGAGCTACGAATAGCGAATACGTCTCTATCTTTTCTATGGGTCCTACACCAGTTCTAGTAGGTGCGGTTGTTGTAAAGTATAGCGAACGCCTCGTGACACCAGTAGGAGAGGGCCTGATCGGCCGTGTTATTTCGCCGCTTGGTGTACCCCTCGATGACAAAGGCCCCTTAAAAGCCACCAGTACATGGCCTATCTTTAACGTTGCACCTGCCATTCACGAGCGTGAAGTGCTTAATGAGCTATTAGAAACAGGGGTCGCAATGGTTGACTCACTGTTTCCTATTGTTAAAGGTCAGCGCTTGGCAATTATAGGTGACATGAAGGGTGGTAAAACGACGTTGGCCACCCAGGTAGGTATGTATCAGAAGAATAGCGATGCGGTAGTAATTTATACGCTCATCGCTAAGCGCCAAGGTGATATTGATGAACTTGTTACAACATTGGAGAAAAATGGTTCATTAAGTAAATCAATTGTAATTGCTACAACAATATTTGATTCGCTGGTGACGAGTTACTTAGCTCCATATGTTGCCTGTGCGATTGGTGAATACTTTTGGCAAGAAAAAGATCGTGATGCGGTGGTTATTTATGACGACCTTACCTCGCATGCACAGATCTATCGTGAGATTTCATTGATATCGGGTACGAACCCAGGGCGTGACTCATACCCTGGTGATATTTTCTATATCCATTCGAGCCTTCTGGAGCGAGCAGGAAAGCTGCATCGCAATCATAAAACGCTGACTGCGTTGCCGGTGGTGCTAGCTGGTGGGGGTGATGTGACTGCCTTTCTCCCTACCAATATCATTTCTATTACTGATGGACAGTGGATACTCGACAGTGAAGTGTTTAAAGAGGGCTTCAGACCAGCTGTAAGCTCGTCTCTGAGCGTTACTCGTGTTGGTGGTCGTGGACACACAAATAGGCAGAAAGACGTCGCAGGGCGTATCCAGAGGGCTCTCAGTGCCTATCGGCAGGCCCTCGAGTATTCTCACTTTGGCGCCGAGCTATCGACGGTTACCATGAACGACCTGCGGATCGGTACTATACTCAAGGCGGTACTCAATCAATTGCCTGGAGAGGCGTATCCGCTCCTTGCCCAGCAACTCCTTATAGAGACCATCCTTGATTCTACGGCTGATACTAAACTCCCCGACATTTCAGAGCTTAAGGCCCAAGCTTTAATGCACTCTGAGGGGATCAGTTCGAGCCTGTCGTACGAAGATGTATTAGCGTTGTTTAAAAAGCAATACGGGGTAAAGGGGTAGTTTTCTATGCGTCGCCCGCAAGAAATTGATAAAGAACGCATAGCAATGTCTTCTATTGTTCAGCTAACGGGTGCCTTCGAGGGTATTGCTAGTGCGCATATTGCTCGTATTAAAAACCAAGTGCAGCAATCCGAGCTGTTTTTTAGAGAATTATGGGCTACCTACACTGCGCTTCGGGTGGGTAAAGAATTTCATTCGGGCCATTCGGTGAAAGGTGTCCAGATACAAAAAGAGCTTATTATTATCATTACAGCCGAAGGGTCTTTGAGCGGTGATATTGACCAAAGGCTGATTGAAAAGATGTTGTCGGTGTATAAAAAGAGTGAACATGACCTTATTGTTGTAGGGCACCACGGTAGCGTATTGCTTGACCAGCGTAAAATTACCCCAACCCATGCTTTTCGACTCCCTGAACAGGGTAATGAAGCATCAGTAGTAGAGCCGATTGTTCAAGAGGTGCAAAAGTATACCACTGCAACAGTGTACTACCAGGCGTATTTGTCCTTAATGAACCAAGATGTGAAGAGTATTGCGCTAAGTGCGGCGGTCCAAGAGCGTGGTGAAAGCCTCGAGAACGCCGGCGAGCTGGACGACCTTATTACCGACGTAAACTTCATATTCGAGCCTTCTATTCCTGCCGTCGTTGACTATATGGAGCGTTCAATGCTTGGTGTGGCTCTGAGTGAAGTTATTCTTGAGTCCAAATTAGCGCAACAGGCCAGCCGTTTCCGCGCCATGTCGGCAGCTAGATCTCGTGCAAAGGAATCAGAAGAGGATTTGCGCTTGCAGTTTAACCATGCAGGTCGCGCCATTAAAGATGAGCGAACCAAAGAAATTGTCAGTAGCGTACTGCGCAGCAAGTTACGAAAGAGGAGATTACTTATATGAGACAGGGTAGTGTTGATGCAGTTACGACAACAGTTATAGATGTGGTGTTTGATGATATTCCACCAGCCATTGGTGAGGTAGTTATTATTGAGCCGCTGGATGCTAAGTTGGTCGTTGAAGCTATTCAAGAGGATGGTACAGTCCAATGTCTTAATATTGAAAATAATACATCAATTGAGCGGGGCATGAAGGTGACCTCTACTGGCGCCGGCATTCAGATACCCGTAGGTGATGAAATGATTGGCCGGATCGTTGACGCCTTTGGACGTCCGCTGGATGGCAAGGGTCCGGTAAAGACCCAAAAGACCCGTGACATTCTTAAGACTGATTCCCATACAACCGTGAGGGTAAATGCCAAGCCCGAAATTCTTGAGACAGGTATTAAAGTTGTTGACTTTTTTGCACCATTTGTGAAAGGTCGTAAGGTGGGAATCATTGGTGGAGCCGGTGTCGGCAAGACCGTCTTGATGATGGAGCTTATCCATAACGTTGCAGAAAAATCAACAAGTCTTAGCTTCTTCACTGGTATTGGAGAACGTATCCGTGAAGGTAATGAACTGTATGAAACCCTAAAAGAACGTGATCTTTTGAAAAACACCTGTATGCTTTTTGGACAGATGAATGAAATTCCTTCTCAACGTTCATTAGTGGGAGTGGCTTCAACCGCATTAGCAGAGTATTTTAGGGATGAACAGAAAAAGGACATCCTTTTCTTTGTCGACAATATGTATCGATACGTACAGGCTCGTAACGAGCTGGCAGCCGACCTTACGCAAGTTCCTTCCGAAGGTGGGTATGAGCCGACAATCTTCTCTGATGTGAAGACCCTGCAAGACCGTTTAACCTCTAATAAGAACGGTTCTATTACTGCTGTTGAGACTATCTATGTACCCGCCGACGACCTTTCTGACCCAGCCGTACAAATGATTCAACGTGAGCTCGACTCTACGCTTGTCCTTAGCCGTCGGGTTGCTGAGCAAGGTATTCGGCCGGCCGTAGACCTTCTTCGTACGTCATCTTCGCTTTTATCACCTGAGGTAGTAGGGGCTCGTCACTACGAATTGAGCCTAAGAGTCCAATCTATTCTGCAAAAGTATGAATCTTTGCGTACCATTATCGCCATTATTGGTGAGAGCGAATTGAGTATTGAGGACAAGAAGGATTACAATCGGGCGAAGGATATAATACAGTATTTTTCACAACGAGCTTCCGTTACCGAAGACTTAAATGGTGCCAAAGGCGAGTACTATACCATTGAACAGACCTTGTCGGGCTTAGAAAAAATCCTGAAGGACTAAGATGGCGGTAGACGAGAATGAGACCCTCCTTTCGGTAAAGATATTCTCTCCTCGAGAAGTGTATTACGACGGCAAAGCACAAAGTCTATCGGCCGCAAACGATACGGGGCATTTCGATATTTTGCCATTGCACCATAGTTTTATTACGCTTTTGAATGCCGGTACGGTGACGGTTGTTCAGCAGGCGGGCCAGTCTAGGGTACTCGAAATTGAAAAAGGCCTTTTGCGGGTCAAAAACAATCAAGCTGTTGTATTTCTTGACATATAGACGTTGTAATAACAACATTATTTTCTTCAGAAAAGACCCTTTCAAAAAATGTGTGCATTTATGTACAATAATTTTCTTCAAAATCTATTGTTTTTCTCGAGGATAAACCTTATAATTTTTACCACAAGCATCAACAAAAACAGGTGATGAAGTGGTAGGAAAAAATCGTAAACAGGGAACAGTATTCTTAAGCGCTGCTATTGGCGCTTTCTTGGTAGTTTTAGCTGCCCCTGTTGCGTATGCGTACACGGCAACCGAGTATCCTACAACAACCTCTTGGACTGTAGGCACAGTTGTGGCAGTCAACGGTGATGGCAGCCCTGTTGCTGCTTCAACTCAAGCAGCTAACTATATCGGCGTTGTTGCCAACCCTTCGACTGGCAAGACTGTAGAGGTAGCAGGCACTGGGACAGTTTCGGTAGTCGTAACAGATAAGGACGGAGCTGTTGAAAGTGGTACTCGTTTGGGTCTTTCGTCGGTTGCTGGGGTAGCGAGCGCCTGGACAAACGGGACCGTCATTGGTGTTGCTCAAGAGGCTCCAAAAGAATGGAAACAAGCTACTCTTGACTCGTCGGCATCTATAAAACTGGCATCGGTTAGAGTGCAACTACTCAGTGACGGCGCTTCAAGCGGCAGTTCTCCTATCAACCAGTTCTTCGCAGCCCTAGAGAAGACAGCTTCTGGAGTGGCGGGCAAACCGGTGGATACATGGAGGATTATTACAGCATTACTTATTGGGCTTGGCGGCCTTATTCTTGCTTTTGGACTACTGTTTATTTCAAGCCGAGAAAGCTTTTTCTCGATGGGTCGTAATCCAATGGCGAGTAAAATCATCATGCGTGGTTTATGGAAAATGGTAGCCTTGTCTGTTGGTATCCTTTGTATCACGCTTACTGCGTCGTATTTGATTGTGAGGATTGCGTAGTATGAACCGCAAAGCCCTACTGCCAGTCTTCGTCTCGCTTGGTATTTTTGTTGTTATTTTTGGGGTTGTGGCGCTGTATCTTTGGAACGCAAGCCGGCAGGATGTAAAATCAACGGCCGACCAATCTGTCACTACAGTGAAGGGGCTTCAAGACCTTCAAGTTATTGACCAGCCTGTTTCACCAACGAAGCAAGTGATAGGTGGTGATTTAAAGGTAACGGGTAATGTCAGCATTATCGATGGTCTTTCAAGTTCATCACTACAGCTTACACCGGTTACTAACCCAGCCGGCCTTCGTACCGGTCAGCTTTACACGAATACCGATAATAACCTGTACTACTACGACGGTAGGGTTTCATCGAACATTTCAGGCGGTTTAGCGACTGCTCGAGTAGACATTAACCAACTTCAGCAAGAAACTGCTCAATTTCTGAACCGTCCAGAGGGTGTGCTCACACTACAGGGTCAGTCGGGTAATGTCGTACTGGCTGGTTCTGATGGAATTGCTATTTCTGGAACAACCATTACAAATAATGGCGTGCTTACTGTACAGGGTCGGGCTGGTAATGTTCAGTTCGTAAGCGGTAACGGCATCGATGTAACGGGAACAACCATTAATAATACAGGCGTCACAAGCTTGGGTGGTCAGAACGGCACTGTCGCTTTGGGCACTGGGCTCAGTATCAGCAACGGCACACTAGTGAACACAGGAATTACTCAACTTATCTCGGGTAGTTCCGATTTGATCGTTTCGAATGTAGGTGGCGGTGCCTACACAATTAGTTATGCCGGTTCCGGGGTGGGTGGTACGGTCGCTTTGGCACCAAATACATCCCAGGAAGATTCTAGTAATAATGCATCAATCGCTTTTAACAAAACGGGTCTCGGCAACTTAATTCAAATTTCTACTGGTACTAATGCTTCGAATAAATTCGTCGTCGATCAGTCAGGTGCAATTATTAACGGAAGCATTAACTTTAGCCAGGTAACAGGTGTGCCGAGTCTTGTTAATTCTATTGCGGGCCTTACGGGTACCGTAGGAGTTGGTGCTGGACTGGCTGTAAATGGTGGCCAGCTGGTTGCTACGACGGCTGTGAATAATCTTGTAGGAACTGCGAACCAAGTAAATGTATCGGGGAGCGGTACGCTTACTCTATCGTTGCCGCAAAGCATCGCGACGACATCTTCGCCGACTTTCGCCGGCTTGACGCTCACGAATGCACTAACTGTAGGGAACGGTGGTACTGGTGCATCGACTGCTGCGGGGGCTCGTACTAACCTAGGAGCGGCGGCAAGTGGTGTAAATAATGACATTACTTCGCTTACTGGTTTAACCACGGCGTTGTCGGTTGCCCAGGGTGGTATTGGTACGACGTCTCTTACTCAAAATGGTGTGCTTATTGGCAATGGCTCTGCCGCCGTGTCTACACTTAATGCGGCGAGTGCTAATCAGTGTCTTGTGTCTGGTGCGGGTGGCGTATTAAGCTTCCAAACCTGTCCGGGTGCAGGCAGCGTCACTAGCGTAAATGGTAAAAATGGTGCAGTGACGATAGCGGGCGTAGACCCAACAAGTATTGATTCAACCGGTTCATCAATTGTTATTCGCGATGCCTCGTATACAACTAAGGGCTTAGCTTCATTTAATAGTACAAACTTCAGCGTACTAAACGGAAGTGTTACTACTGCGCAAAATATTAATACAGGCGCTACTCCAACCTTTGCTGGCTTAAACCTCACTGCGGCATTAAGCACTGCTAACGGTGGAACGGGTCGTACGAGCTTTACGGCCAATTCGTTGCTCGTAGGCCAGGGCGGAGCTGCGCTTGGAACGGTTGGAACAACCATTGATGGGCAGTGTTTAGTGTCAGGAACTGGCGGGGTGCTTGGTTTTGCATCGTGTCCCGGTTCAAATGGCGTAGCTAGTTTGAACGGGCTTACAGGGGCGGTTAGCCTTAGCACAGTAACTGCTTCAAGCTTGTCGCAGACCGGGAATGTTATTACTGTTCGCGACGCAAGCGACACCATAAAGGGGCTTGCTGCATTTAATAGCAGCAACCTAGTCGTAACGAACGGGGTTGTAAATACTGCGCAAAATATTAATACGTCGGCTACGCCTACTTTCGCCGGACTTTCACTTGATACTGCGCTTGCGGTTACTAGTGGTGGTACTGGCCGTAATACGCTAACCGCTAATAGTCTTTTGATAGGAAATGGTACGGGCGCAGTGTCTATGTTAAGTGCGCCAACGGCCGGCTTGTGTCTTACTTCTGGCACTGGCGGGGTGTTGAGCTTCGTCACTTGTCCGGGTACTGCGGTTGTAAATACGCTTAACGGACAAAGTGGTGATATTACACTTACTGCTGCAGATCCGTCAAGTATTACTACGACCGGCGCAACTATCTCGATTCGTGACGCTTCGTATACAAATAAGGGCTTGGCTTCATTTAATGGCAGTAACTTCAGTGTTACAAATGGTGCTGTTAATACCATTCAGGATATCGCAACAACCGCAACGCCGACCTTTGAGGGCTTAACTCTTACCAGCGCTTTGGGTGTGACGAGTGGCGGTACTGGTGCAACGAATTTTGCGGCTAATAGCCTCCTTATTGGACAGGGGACTGCAGCGGTGAGTACATTAGGTACGTCGACGGCTGGTCAGTGTCTTATTTCTGGTACGGGTGGGTATCTATCGTTCTCGGCTTGCCCTGGAAGTAACGGCGTTGCCAGCCTTAATGGGCTGCTCGGAGCTTTGACGGTCAAGGGTGTGAGTGCCTCTAGCGTGCTTTCAACGGGTTCAACTATTACTATCGCTGATGCAACGGACACGGTAAAGGGCCTTGCCGCATTTAATAGCAGTAACCTAGTCGTAACAAACGGGGTTGTAAATACTGTTCAGGACATTTCAGTAAATGCGACACCAACTTTCGCCAGCCTTACGCTCTCTAGCCCGCTAGCTGTTAGTAGTGGCGGTACTGGTGCAAGTAGCTTTGCCGCAAACGCGGTACTTATCGGTAATGGTAGCTCTACGTTTGGTGCAGTTGCTGCTACGGCCGAAAACCAATGTCTAATATCTGCAGCCGATGGCAGCTTAAGCTTTGTGACGTGTCCTGGTGCCGCCGGGGTAACCAGCTTGAATGGTCTTCAGGGCAGTCTTACGCTTAACGCTGCTGACCCTAACAGTATTGCGAGCAGTGGTACGACCATTACTCTTCGTGATGCTACTAACTCTCGCAAGGGTCTTGCGTCATTCAATGCCGCGAACTTCAGTGTTACCAGTGGTGCGGTAAACTTAGTTCAGGATATTGGCTCTGGCGCGACGCCTACTTTTGCAGGCCTAAGCCTAGGAAGCGCCTTGACGGTAGCAAATGGTGGTACTGGTGCAACCACAGCTGCTGACGCAAGGACAAACCTCGGGGCTGCGTCTAGTGGTGTTAACAACGACATCACCACACTTGGGTCGGTTACTTCGATTGCCTCTGGGTCTGGTCTAACAATAAATGCCACAAGCGGCACCCTCAGTCTGCAGGGTGCGGCAACGGTGCTTGCTCAAACTAACGGCACAAACACAACTCGGCTTGATTTTGCAAATCCAACAGCTGACGTAACGTATCGTCTACAAACTGCCGCCGCTGGTACGTATGAAGTATGTACGACCGCGGGTAACTGTGTCGGTGTGGGCGGTGGCGTTACGACGACCGGTGGAACAATCGGCAAGCTTTCCCGTTTTGTCAGCGGCACTGCTATTGGCGACTCAATCATTACGGATAATGGCTCAACGGTATCGATAGGGGGCGCCCTTAACGTTAATACTATTACGCCAACGGCGGCTGCTATTATTGGTGCGACTACCCAGTCGCTTACTCTGCAAGGTTCAACGACAAGTATTACAAGTACCGGCGCGGCTTCAACAAATACCCTCACGTTCGCAACTCCATCGGGCACGAACAAGACGATCACTATTCCAAACGCCAGCGGTACGGTTGCTATTTCAGCAAGTGGTCCATTAAGTCTTGACGCCAACGGTAACCTTTCGTGTGCCAGCTGTCTGACAAGTGGCGGCGGCGGTGGTGGTGCGACAGGTGTCTCAAGTGTTAATGGTATCACCGGTGCTGTTACCTTGGTGTCTAGTGACGCAAATTCACTGACGACGGCCGGTACTAGCATTACTATTAACGATGCGACGGCAACAACTAAGGGTCTCGCTGCTTTTAATAGTAATAACTTGGTTGTTTCAAATGGCGTCGTAAACACCATCCAAGATATTGGTACTGGTGCGACACCAACCTTTGCTAATATTAACCTTAGTTCGCCGTTGACAGTTGCGAATGGTGGTACGGGCCGTTCGAACTTGCCAAAGGGTCTCGTTATAGGCAACGGCACAGGTGCGGTCGATATCCTTGCTCCAACCGGTGCAAGTGAATGTTTGGCATCGGATTCAAGCAGTAACCTTGTGTTCGTAGCCTGCCCGGGTACGTCGGTTGTTAATTTCCTTAATGGGCTTAACGGTACGGTAACAATCGACACTGTATCGGCAAGTAGTCTTTCGACAAGTGGCAATAACATTCGTATTCAAGACGCTACTTCGTCTATTAAGGGCTTGGCATCGTTCAACGCCTCAAACCTGACGGTGACAAATGGCAGCGTTAATACCGTTCAGGACATTAGTACATCATCAACCCCATCATTTAACGGCCTTTCACTCGGTACAGCGCTAGGGGTTGCTAGTGGTGGTACGGGTTCAGCTACGGCTGCCGGTGCGCGCACAAACCTGGGCGCGGCTGCTCGTGGTGCAAACAGCGACATTACGTCATTATCTGGCCTTACGACAGCTTTGTCGGTAGCCCAGGGTGGTACTGGTCAGTCTTCACTGACAGCAAACCGAGTGCTACTTGGTAACGGCACCTCTGGTATTGCAGTGAGTAACGCCGCAGGGGTTGGCCAATGTTTGGTAGGGAATGCAAGTGGTGCACCAAGTTTCCAAGCGTGCCCTGGCTCTGATGGCGTCCGTACCTTTAACAGCCTAAATGGGGATGTCACTCTTGATACTACATCGGCAAATAGCTTGGTAGTGAGCGGCAATAACATTCGCATTCAAGACGCAACCTCATCTATTAAGGGCTTGGCATCGTTTGACGGCACGAACCTTACTATTGTGAATGGTGCGGTTAATACGGCACAGAACATCACCACTAGTGCAACGCCAACCTTTGCTGGCTTGAACCTGACCACTGCCTTAGGTGTTGCGAGTGGTGGGACGGGCCGCTCAACACTTGCGACAAATGGTGTTGTTGTAGGTCAGGGTACAAGTGCCGTTACTACCGTCGGTACAAACACGGCGGGCCAGTGTCTTGTATCTGGCACTGGCGGGGCTTTGAGCTTTGCAAGCTGCCCTGGCTCTGGTGGTGTGGCAAGCCTCAATGGCTTGAACGGTGCTGTTACCATCGACACGGTGACTCCATCGAGTCTTTTGGTTAGTGGCAATAACATTCGCATTCAAGACGCAACTTCATCTATTAAAGGCTTGGCATCATTCAACACTGATAGTCTTACGGTTACAAATGGTAGCGTTTCAACTGTTCAAAGTATTAACACTACCGCAACGCCAACCTTTGCTGGTCTTACTCTGACAAGTCCGCTTGGCGTTGGCAGTGGCGGTACGGGCCGCTCGACACTTGCAGCGGGAAGCTTGCTTATAGGTAATGGCTCGGGCGCTATTTCTACACTTGGCACATCTGTAGCGGGTAAGTGTCTCGTCTCTGGTGCTAGTGGAACGCTTTCATTCCTCGACTGTCCAGGAACCGACGTTGTGAGTAGTTTGAACGGTGTGAGTGGCGCAGTTACGGTAACTGCTGTTGATCCAGCAAGCATCGACACTACAGGTAACACTATTACTGTTAAAGACGCTTCGTATACAACCAAAGGCCTGGCTTCGTTTAATGGTGGTAACTTTGTTGTTAGCAATGGGGCGGTTAATACAATTCAGAACATCGCTACAACGTCGAGCCCAACTTTTGCCGGCCTAACGCTTTCAAGTGCGCTAGGGGTAGCAAATGGCGGTACTGGGGCTGGAAGTTTTGCAACTAACGGTATTCTCGTTGGACAAGGAACATCCGCTGTAACGACAGTCAGCACTACTACGGCCAACCAGTGTCTTGTTACGGGAACGGGTGGTGTTCTAACATTTGCAAGTTGTCCTGGTTCGGGCGGCGTCAGTAGCTTTAATGGCCTTACAGGTGCGGTAAATGTTGCGACGACAACCGCAAGCAGCCTCCTTACAAGTGGCAATACTGTCACTATTCGCGACGCAAGCGATACTATTAAGGGTCTCGCTTCCTTCAATTCAACCAACCTTACCGTCACAAGTGGCGTCGTAAATACGGTTCAAGATATAAGCACTGCATCTACGCCAACCTTTGCCGGCCTTACCCTAGGTAACGCGCTGAGTGTTGCTAACGGTGGTACGGGTCAAACTACCCTCACTGCTAACCGCGTGCTTCTCGGTAATGGTACGTCTGGTGTGGCAGTGAGCAACGCCGCAGGGGCCGGACTTTGTCTTATTGGGAATGCGACCGGGGCACCAAGCTTCCAATCTTGTCCAATTGGTGGGAATATCTCATCTGGCACCTCTCAGACTGCTGGTGTTGTGGCGATGTTCGATAGTACCGCAAACCAAATTACCGACTCAATCATCTCGCAGTCTGGTTCGGTTGTCTCTGTTGGCGGACAACTGAGTGCTACGACACTAAGTGGCAACGGTGCGGCGATCACTAACCTTAACGCTTCTAATATTGCCACCGGTACTGTTGCAAACGCTCGTCTTAGCGCCAATGTAACACTTCAGGGCAATAGCTTTAACGGTAACAGCCAGTTGCTTAAGCTTGATAGCAGCGGTGCAACTACCCAAAACGGCCTTTGTCTTATGAGTACTGGCTCTGGTACGGGTACTGCTTTCCAGGCGTGCCCAGGTTCAAACGTAGCCGTAGGCGCAAACACTTCGCTGTCTAACCTTTCGAATGTTGCCATTAATGACATGCTTCTTCCGGGCGCGAGCAATTCTATCGACATTGGTAGTACCACCTTGGCATTCCGCAACCTTTACTTGGCTGGTGCAGTAAGTGCGGCGGGCGCCATCAACGGCCTCACGCTTACTTCAAACTCGCTACAGAGTGCTGGTGCTCTCAACCTTAGTGCGGGTGGAACAAACCAAGCGGTTACAATTGCTGGCAGCGGTAGTGGTGGAGTGACAATTAACCCAGGTACGGGGAGTATTACGCTCTCGGGCGTAACCTGTAATACCTCTGCTAACGGTGGAAAGCTTACCACTAATGCGTCGGGTATCTTGGGCTGTGCCGATGATATTGGCGGCGTCTCGGTTGTGGGTACTATTGACTCGCAGACGGCCAGCGCCAACGGTGCGGTTATTAATGGTAATACTATCTATTTGCAGACGGCGAGTTCAACGGCAACCGGGCTTGTAAGTACGGCTGCCCAAACGTTCGCTGGTAACAAAACATTTGCCGGAGCTACAACACTGCAGGGCGCAACAACAATGAGTGGATCGGTGACGATTGGCAGTCCATCGATGGGTGTTCTATACACCGATACGAGCGGTACTGTTCAAAAGGCGTATACATCAGGTGCAACGGTAGGTCAGTGCCTAGCTTATACTGCAACGAATACTCTTGGCTTCCAGAGCTGTGGCGGTGGCGGTGGGGGTGGAAATCCATTCCTTCAAGGCGGTAATGCCTTCAATGCAACAGCAACACTCGGTGTGACAGATAACCAGGCGATAAATATTATTCAAAATAATCAAAATCGTATTGCCATGCCAAATGACGGCAACATCATCATAACGCCTATGACTAACAAATTCGTTTTCATTAATACAACCGCCTCTGATAGTGATGCTGATTTGATTGTAAATGGTCGCGTTAAGTCATTGACTGGCTTTAAGGTGGGTAACGTAAGCGGAATATCTATTGCGCAGTGTAGCGGATACATTCAGAATGCAGTTGTGAGTGGCGGTATTATTACCAATGGTAACTGTTCGAGCGGGGGTTCAGCGGGTCAGGCTCTTGTACAAGGTGGTAACGCCTTTAATGGGACGCTTACCATGGGAACGACAGACAACTTTGGTGTTAATATCGTAAAACAAGGCACCACCATGATCGGTATAAGCCAGGACGGCAACATCGACTTCTCGCCAAGCGTTAATAAGTGGGTCCGTGTCGGCACTACTGATACTGATAGTACGTCACAATTTATCGTAGGTGGGCGTATCAAGTCGGGCACTGGTTTCAGGGTCGGTAACAATACGGGCATAGATCTTACATGTCAAAATGGTAACCAGACCTTGGGCGCGGTTCGTATTGCCGGTGGTATTATCTACCAAGCGCAGTGTGCCACCAACAACTCTGACCTTGCCGAGAATTACGCCTCACCACAGCAACTCGCTCCAGCCGAGATTGTCATGGCTGCTGGTACTTCTGCAACAACAGTGGTTCGCGCCACCGGAGAAGGTGCTCGCGAAAAACTTATGGGCGTTGTTTCGACTAACCCAGGCCAGACATTAGGTACCGAACAAGTACCAAACGGGTATCCAATTGCCCTAACCGGACGTGTTCCTGTGAAGGTAAACGGCGAGGGTGGCCCTATTGCAGTAGGTGACAAGGTGACTATCTCGAGTGTTGAAGGTGTCGGTAAGAAAGCTACAACCCCAGGTATGATCGTCGGTACCGCAGTTGAATCATTTGACGGCAACGGCCAAGGCTCTATTGAGGTCTTTGTAAACCTTATGTACTGGAGCCCTGTGGATGGTAATAACCTGCAGGCTCAGACAGGCACCTTTGGTTCACTAAATGTATCTGGTAACACTACTTTGAACACCCTAACAGTTACTGGTGTAGCTACATTCCAGGCAAATATTGTCGTGAACGGACACATTATTACTGGCGGTGGTGCGCCAAACTACAGTGTCGGTGCATCGGCCGGCGCGGGTGCCCAGGTTGTCATTGACGGTAACGATACAGCGGGTACTATTAAAGTAACTACTGGTTCAGGTGCCAATGCAGGCAGCCTTGCGGATCTCGTCTTTAGTCACGCGTATGGTAAGGCACCAAAGGTGCTTATCACCGGCCAAGATGACGCAAGTGTAAACGCTCGTGTCTACCCATCGGGTAAATCAAGTAGCGGCTTCTCACTCGGTACATCTCAGACGTTAGCACCAAATACCACCTACTCATTTGACTACTTTATTGTTCAATAGACGATAGTTTCAAGCGAAATATATTGGCGTATCATAAGCGCTTTGGTATAATCGAGAGGTTAACCAATCGAATCGACAAACAAATGGAGGGGAGTTGAATGGATTACAAGCAAGAGGCGGAACGTCCTTCTGGTGCAAGCGGCCCACGCAAAGCGGCTGCTAAGCAAAAAAGTATTAAAAAAGTTGTTACTATCGCCGTCATCAGCGTTGTACTCGTTGCTGCTCTTGCAGTAAGTACCGTACTTCTTCTGACTAACGCGGGTAGCTCTAAAAACGCGGCTATCGGCAAAGATGACTACCAAGCGGTCTTCTTAACAAATGGCCAGGTATATTTCGGTAAGTTGCAAAACGCAACCGGTGAATACCTTAAGTTGACAGACATTTACTACCTTCAGGTAGATAGTGCCGTTCAGCAAGCTGGAAGCACCGAAAAGACTGCTAATAGTACCTCGTCAGACAGCAATGTCCAGCTTATTAAGCTTGGAAACGAATTGCACGGTCCTCGCGATGAAATGCAGCTTAATAATACACAGGTACTCTTCTGGGAAAACCTAAAACCAGATAGCAAAGTATCTGAAGCTATCAAGAACTACAAGCAGTAGTTAGAATCTTAATATTCTAAATCAAACCCCGTCTTTTGACGGGGTTTGATTTACGTAAAATGCTCATGGTAAAATAGCATAAGTGGAAAAAATCAAAGTACCCACAAAAATAAAAACATTCTTTTTAAATACGCCACGACTACTATTGGTTTTAGGGAGTGTTATATGTATTGCGCTTATAACGGGGTATTGCCTCGTTTTCTTTATTCCCAAAACGGTGCACTATACATATGCAAATGAGGTATGTTCGCCGCTATTCACGCTACTTCCTCAAGCGCAAAAAGCATCACCAGGACAGTTTGATCTATCGCTCAAAGGCGAGTTGCGGGTCGGAAGGTTTGTCTATGCCTCGACCCAAGTGTGCGCCACGCCGACAAACGCACCAAAGCCGGGTGACTATCGGCTTGCTATCGCGCCATTAGGTGGTTGGTTTGCGTCTAAGTCGGTTGTAGTAACGGTGCCCGAGTCTCCTACTGTCAAAGTAGCGGACATTGCAGGTAAGAATATATCAGCAGCCCTACCTCTTAAAATCCCTCTTTCTACTGCTGATACAATCCACTCCTATAGTCTAGCCGTTGACGGGGGCGCAGCAACAATGTGCGCTTTTAAGAATAGCTTTTTGTCGTGTGACATCTCAAAACTCGCCCTAGAACCCGGCTCTGACTACAAAGTCCGCCTCTTTAGGGCTTTTAAGTCTGAGGAAAAGACACAATTGCTCGAGGCCCCAGTGAAAACGCTCGTTCCCATCAAGCAAGTTGCAGCAAGCCTCCAAAATGACGCGACTATCTATGACATGCCGACGGCATTTAACTTTGAATACGACCAAGATGTCACTAGTGTGGATGCTACTTTGGAAAAGATAGATGGAGAAACAAAGGCTACTGTGCCTATTTTGATTAAAAAGGAAGGCAAGAAACTGAGTATCGACCTAAAAGACAGCCTTCCTCGCCGTAGTACTTTTGTACTAACGATCCGCCAGGTTATAGGCGTTAATGGCAGTTCTCTTGAAGAGCCGACTGTCTTGAAGTTTACAAGTTCTGGTGGGCCTCAGGTAAAATCGGTTTCAGTTGGGTCTGGCGCGGTTCAGCCAGGCGCGGTCATTATTGTGACATTAGATCAGCCGATGGTTGATAATGTCGATATCGCTTCTGTGGCCAGCTTGAAAGGGGTTGGCGGTACGGTCGCGAAGAAATCGGCTACCGAAATAACCTATAGTTTAAATGCGGGAAACTGTCAGGCCTTCAGTCTTGTCCTTGCCAAAGGTATCAAAAGTGGCAGTAACAACGAGGCATCAGAAGCATGGAACTTTGATTCACGGACAATTTGTGGAACGTCGAGCATAATTGGATACTCGGTAAAGGGGCGGCCTATTACGGCTTACTCTTTTGGGAGTGGCTCAACGGTAATATTATTTACAGCTGGTATTCATGGTTCTGAACCCAGTAGCACTACTACTTTACAGGCCTGGGTAGAATACTTGAAAGTAAATGGATACACCATTCCTAGTAATAAACGGCTTGTGATCGTCCCGAATACTAACCCTGACGGCATCGCCAGTAATACGCGTAATAATAGCCGAGACGTTAATATAGACAGGAATTTCCCCACTGCTAACTGGAGCGCTTCCATTGAATCTGCCAACGGTACTCTGCCAATGGGTGGCGGCGCGCATCCAGGTTCGGAGCCCGAAACCACGGCTCTTATAAACCTGACCCGTCAGCTACGGCCGCGGCTTTCAGTAGCATTCCATGCTCAGGGTCGGCTCGTTGGTGCAAATAAAGTAGCCGACTCGGTTGCTATAGGTAATGTGTACGCCAGTACTGTAGGCTATAAAACAATGTATGATAACGCCGAAGCAATAATGGGGTATACGATTACCGGCGAGTACGAGGATTGGATGGGTGAAGAGCTACGCATCCCAGCCATTCTGATTGAGCTTCCGTCATCTGCGGGTAATTACTTATCATCACAACTGACGGCTTTGTGGAAAATGGTCACCATATAGTACAAACAGGTCGCTAGGTTTTGCCAATAAAAAACAACCCGTCTCGCAGATCGGGTTGTCTTCTTTTTTTGTGCCCACGTGGTGGTGTGAGGCTTTTATAGAATCTTGTCTATATTTGGATAAGATTCAAACAGGTGCCCATTTATAATATCGCACAGAACGCATATGTGCAACAGTAGCATAACCATAAATAAGTAATTTCTGCAATAAATATAATGCAATAAAAAAGTGCTTGTGTAAAACTTGACAAAAAGCATAAGCTATGCTATCATTTAATCAAGCACATATCGAGGTCTATATCGTATGTGAGGTATAAACGAGGGTTTCCACGCCAGTATGGTAGTGGAAATCTTTTTATTAATGTGGAAATCACCGTCAGTAACGATGGTGAAAGAGGAGATCCTACATGGCAGGTACTAAAGAAGGCGGCAAGAAAGCTGCACTTAAAAACCTACAACGCGACCCAGCTTTCTACGCAAAGATTGGTTCAAAGGGTGGTAAGAACGGTCACACTGGTGGCTTTGCCGCTAACCCAGACCTCGCTCGCATTGCGGGCGCTAAGGGTGGTCGTATTTCACGCCGCCGCAAGACAACTGACGCCTAGTCTGTTGCTATACACAAAAAACTCCCTTATAGGGGAGTTTTTTGTTGTCTTAGCGAGTTGGGGTTTGTACCTTATATCGACGCAAAGCACATATACGAGCCTCATTAACCCGCCATTGATGCAAACAGGCTGGGCATTGGTAGGTATTGGTAGTTGTTTGATAGCCATTAGCTGTACATTCGGGGCATAGACTACGGGCGTGGAGCCATTCTCGGTACGTATCTAGATGATCTTGAACGACATCATCGTTGAACCGTACAGCGTATTTCTCGGCAAGAGTAGCGGCGTGTTCCCAGGCGGCTGATTCCATGGCGATAAGCTCAACGTCTCTGTTGTAAGTATGGTGATCAAGTACTGAATGTGAAAATTCATGCAGTAGCAGCAAAGATGCCTGAGGAGCCTCAGGGTTGTAAAAAATAGTTCTATTAGAGGGAGACCATAAAAACTCCTCACCTTGGACGAAAGCGATGTCGGGGTGGGTGGTTTTAAGCTTGTGAATCAGCGAGGACATCGAGCGCATAATAATAACATCCGTAAATAACAGCTTCCTCAGGGTGTTTCGCCTGAACAAGTTTTGGTAGGGGAATGTGCGGAGGAAGTTTTTCTTTTAAGATGCCCTTTAAATCCTCTTCGTATTGCTTGAAGTACGTACCAATACTGCCGCCTATAATGATAATATCCGGTTGGATAACAGGTATAACAGCCAAGAAGCCGCGACTAATACGGTCGGCGATTTTGCGCCAAATTCGCTTGCTTTTAATGTCCCTGGCATAGGTTCGGTAGGTATTGTAGATAGCCTTGCCTGATGCAAAGCTCTCCCATTCACGCACCACGCCGTCGTACTCAACTAATGAACGGCCGGCTTCGCTATGGCGCAGGCCGGGGTCGATGCGACCGTTGGTTATAACGCCACTGCCGATTCCGGTACTGACGGTCACGTAAAGGCTAGAGAGCGGCATTGGAGAGCGTTGACGGGTTTCCGCTAGGCCAGCGAGGTTGGCATCGTTCTCGATATAGAGCGGGGCATTGCCTAGTACGCCTTGCAAGGCACTAGCCACATCGAAGTTCTTCCATTTTAAATTATTACACCAGACCGCAACGCCGTTCTTGATAATGCCGGGCATAGCGATAACGATAGCGTCAACCTGTTTACCCCCGAATAGGGTGGTGAGGTGAGTGGTGAGAGTTTGGATGTAGTGTTCCTTTTGCGGAGGAGTAGGAAACTTAAACAGCGTCGTAACCTTACCGGCTTCGTCAAAGCCTGCAATTAACGTTTTCGTTCCCCCTGTATCCACCGCGACAATCATGCCTCTAGTGTAGCATGAACAATGCAGATTTAGCTCCTAATTTGGTGGCAAGAGGATGGTCTTATATAAGCGACACATTCCGCAGCCTGAGTTGAGATGGGCGTAGAGACCCCATCGAAACCCAGCGCGAGGACCGTTCGCGTTGTAAGACCATCCTCTTGCCACCAAATTAGGAGTTAACCGCTTACGGTTGCATTCTATCTGATAACCTCGCATACTAGGCCCATAACGAGGAGAGCGTGGTATGGCAAGATTTGTATGGGTGCGGCCAACACGGAGTGGAGTGTTGATGATAGTGGGAATTGTAGTCCTGGCAGCACTTTTGCTGGGCGGCCTTTTTTGGTTGAAACAAAGTGGTGAGCAAGCTCGACGCGGCGAGGCGATCTCAACCGCAGAGCAGCAGCTTCAGCAAGAAAGCGACAAGGGTGTGGCTTTGAACGAGGGTGACAAAGACCAAGATGCCTCTAAGGATCAGCAAACAAACAATGATCAGACGCAATCTGAAAGTTCCTCGGCACCTAACGAGGGGAGTGGTAATTCAAGCACCCCACAAAGCGCGACTGAACTGCCCCAAACAGGCCCTGAAGCCAATCTATTAGGGCTTATAGTTGTTGCCCTGGTGACCTTCGTGGCAGTATCGTATTATCGTTCGCGACGCAGCTTAGCGTAGCTATCTGGCATACGCTGGACTTATCTGTTCATCTGGGGTACAATAGAGATAATCTGTGAGGAAAACCCTTTCTTACGTGTGCGCTTTTTCGCCTAATGAAAACAAGCGAAAAATACAGCATGGTGCCTCCGCGGCAGAACGGTTGATCTGGTTCTCTTCGAGAAAATATATTTTAAGGAAGGAGTCTGAAAAGACTTATGGCTAAAGCCACAATAACAATGGATGAGCTTCTTGCCCAAGAAGAAGCTGGTCTAAAGCAAGTAACACAGGGCGAAGTAATTGACGGAAAGGTGTTGAGTGTTCGTAAACACGAGATCCTCATCGACCTTGGTCCTCAAGGTATTGGCCTTGTACCACGTCGTGAAGTTGGGTTTTCACGCGCACTAAACGAAGGTGACGAAGTATCAGCAAGTATTGTTGATCCTGAGCTCGAGAACGGCTATGTGCTGCTCTCGCTTCGTAAGGCTGCAAAAGACAAGGGTTGGGACGAAGTTATCGCTAAGCTGGAAAGCGGCGAAATCATCGATGTTTCTCCATACGACGCTAACCGCGGTGGTCTGTTGGTTGAATACGAAGGTGTACGCGGGTTCTTGCCTGTGTCTCAACTTTCTGCAGAGCACTACCCACGTGTTGGCAGCAACGACAAGGATGAAATCCTCCAACGTCTTAACTCACTGACCAACCAAAGCCTCAAGGTACGTATTCTCGATGCTGACCGTAAGGCAAACAAGCTGATCTTCTCTGAAAAGGAAGCAGTGAAAGAAGGCCTAGCAGCTCGCTTCGAGAAGCTTAAGGTAGGTGACAGCGTTAAGGGTGTTGCTACTGGTGTGGTTGACTACGGTATTTTCGTAAACGTTGAAGGTATCGAAGGTCTGGTACACATCTCAGAAATTAGCTGGGAACGTGTTAACAACCCAAGTGACTACGTAAAGGTTGGCCAAACCATCGAAGCGAAAATTATCGCTATCGACAAGGACCGCCTCAGCCTTAGCATGAAGCAGCTCAGCGAAGACCCATGGCTCGGTGAAGTTGACCAATTCAAGGTTGGCGAAACTGTTGAAGGTACGGTCACTCGTATTACACCATTTGGTGCCTTCGTACAGATCAGCCCTGCCGTTGAAGCCCTGGTTCACGTATCTGAACTTGGCGACGGCGATGGTGCTGACCCAGAAAAAGTATTTACCCTCAACGAGCGTAAATCATTCGTTGTCCTCGACATCGAAAAAGAGAACCGCAAGATCTCTCTTGGTCTGCCTGGTTCAAAGAAGACTAAATAATACCGTTGGTAGTTAGTCGCCGGTAGGGAATAGCGCATTCCCTACCAAACACTAATTACTAACACCGAAAAGGAGCATCAGCATGGCCGAAAAAGTGTTATCGATTGCCAATTCAATTACCGTTGGCGAGCTCGCTGAGGTGTTAAACTTACCCGTAACAACCCTTATTGGGGAGCTTTTCAAAAACGGTATCGCTGCAACTATTAACCAGCGAATTGATTTTGAAACAGCGACTATTATTGTGGACGAGCTTGGCCTCGACGTTGAGCTACAAAAAAAGGAAGCCAACGCCGCCGGTTCAGAGCGCGTTAAGCGAGAACTCACCGACAAAGCCGTTGACCGCCCGCCAATCGTAGCTGTCATGGGTCACGTTGACCATGGTAAAACCAGCTTACTCGATTCTATTCTTGGCCAGAAAGTAGTAGAAGGTGAAGCTGGCGGTATTACCCAACATATTAGCGCCTACCAAACAGTTCGTAATGGCCGTCCCATTACCTTACTTGATACCCCTGGCCACGAAGCCTTCGCTGCCTTGCGCCAACACGGGGCAACCCTTACTGACGTGGTTATTATCGTCGTTGCAGCCGACGATGGTGTGAAGCCGCAAACTATCGAGGCAATCCGTTTTGCCCGTACTGCCAACGCAAAAATCGTCGTTGCTATTAACAAGATCGACAAAGAAGCCGCCAACCCACAGCTGGTGAAGACCCAGCTTGCCACTGAACACAATTTGAACCCAGAAGAATGGGGTGGTGATACCGTTATGGTCGAGGTCAGTGCTAAAACTGGCCAAAATATCGACAAGTTGCTTGATATGGTACTGTTGGTGGCTGATATTGAAGAGTTAAAGGCTGAAATTGATGGTGCTGCTGAAGGGTTGGTTATTGAAGCTCACATGGAGACTGGCCGCGGTGCAGTGGTTGGCCTTTTGGTAGAGCAGGGTGTTGTTAAGCCGGGTGCTTTCTTGGTGGCGGGTACTACCTACGGTAAGGTACGCACCTTGCAAGATTTCGCCGGTAAGACTATTAAAGAAGCTGGCCCATCGACCCCAATTACCGTTACGGGTTTTAAAGAAGTACCACAGTTTGGTGATGTCTTCGAAGTAGTAAAGAATGAAAAAGAAGCTCGTGCCAAAGCAACAACCACACGTTTAGAGCGCGAAGCCAATGCTGCCAGCACCAACGTTACCGGTGCCGACCTTCTAAAGCTTATGACCCAAAAGCATGAAGCGGAGGACTTTAATGTTATTATTAAAGCCGACGTTCAGGGCTCACTAACCTCAGTTATCGATAGCCTTAAATTGATCGAAACCAATGGGGAAGTGTCGCTACATGTAGTGAGTAGCGGTGTCGGTAATATTACCGAAAACGACGTTCGCCTGGCTAATGATGGCAAAACGGTTATTTATGGGTTTAACGTTGACTTACCGCCAGCCGTAAAACAACTGGCTACCCGCGAACGCGCTGAAGTTCGTTTATACAAGGTTATTTACGAACTGCTCGACGATGCCAAAAACTCAATGGAAAAACTACTCGCCCCTGAGGTAGTAGAAACTGAAGTAGGAACGCTTGAAGTAAAGGGTGTCTTCCGTACTATGAAAGACGAAGTTATCGCCGGTGGCTTGGTAAAAAGCGGTAAAGTAACCCCAGGCTTATTAGTCCGCATGAAACGCGGTAAAGTATCGGCCTTTGGTGCCGATGATGCCACGGCTGAAATTCTTGGTGAAGCCGAAATTACTGGTTTGCAACGCGAGAAAATCGAAGCCAAAGAAGTCTTTGAAGGTGACCTGTGTGGGCTTAATCTAAAAACCCACAAGAAAACCTTGCTGGAAATTGGCGATACGCTCGAATTCTTTACGCGCGAAGTTGTTGAGCGACATTTGTAATAATCGTTGAAACCCGGTGCGAAGCCAGTCTGAAAATGAATGATGGTTAGGTGTATTTCGTATATTCTTACAAATAAAAAAGCACCCTTCGGGGTGTTTTTGCATTCAGTTCTAATTAAGAGAGGTGCCGCCCGGGCACCGCGTTCCACCATAAAGGTGTACTTGCGGTGCCCGAGGCGGAGCCCCTGTCACATGATCAGGACGACGCGGTGGGCGTGACGCCGACTTTGGCGAGCAGCGGGAGGAGGGTGTCCTTGCTCAGCTTCTTGTGGTCGTCCTCCGAGATCACCTTCACGGTGGTCTTCGAGATACCCGTCCGGATGTGCTCCTCCTTCATGTTGGCGATGGCCGTGGCGGTCGTCATGATCAGCGGCTTGATGTCGCTGATCTTGACCATGCCGGTCGGCGCGTCGCCGTTGGTGACCGCGTTCGCGTTGGCGGTGAGCTCGTCGTTCTTGCGACGCAGCTCGACCAGCTCCTTGGGAACACCGGTGGCATCCAGCTCGCTGTCCTTGATGTAGCCCGGGTGGTCCGGGACGATACCGCGGGCGACGTAGTTCTTGCGGGCGGGGGGCAGCGAGTCCAGCACGACGCGCAACGCGTCGGTGGGCTCGATCGAGGACGGCGAACTGCTGTCCAGACGAGCCTGGGTGGCAGCGCGGGTGTCCTCATCGACGAGACCGTCGATGAGCGCGGTGAGCGCGACGGCGATCTTCGGCGAGACGGTTCCGGCCTTCAGCAGGCTCTGGAGCTTGTTCGACGAGGCGAACAGTTCCAGGCGAGCGTCCGTCACGTTGGCGACGAGCTGCTGCTCGCCGCGCTCGGTGGCTGCGTCGAGCATGTCGATGTCGGTGGTCGTGGTGGGAGTGGACATTGTGTTTCCTTTCGTGGGGCGCGGTGCGCCGGGAGGGGTGAGACAATGTCGACACCTACGGAGGTGCCGACACAAGTGTTAAGTTATAAGCTTGTGTGGCATCCTGATGTGACAGGGGTGTCGTGCGAATGGATCGCACGACGTACCAGGGCTTATAAAAGCCACAGTATGTCGCGCGATCACATTTCACACCTTTTTAATGATCAGCGAGGGTATTGCACCTCACGTATGCATAGGATTATAGCACTTATTTGATTTTTTGTCAATAACCATAAACAAATACATTGACTTGCGAGTATAACTTTGCTATAACCAGGGGTAAGTATGGAACTTACCGCTCCAGAACACCAAAATACCTCAAATAACCCAGAAACGACCGTTGATAAAGAGGCAGCCCTTGCATACGCATTGGGTATTGATCAAATTGCCGATATGCGCGCTCGGCAGGTTAAAGCTTTTAACCAAGCGTGGGAAACCGCACAAGAAAATGGGGTAGGTATTGATGATCTGCTTATTGAAGCTAAAAATGCAGCTCGTTTAGTAGGTGATGAATATACTAGTAGCATTGTTGATACTGGTTTTTATGATGATGAAGTAGCAGATAGAGCAAAAGGTATCGTGGAGAAGTACTCTTTTCTTTCTATGTCCGAGCACGAATGGCGTCTTGGTAAAGTAGACAACGACGGGAATGTAGAGCGAAAAAGTGGGCGAGAACGCTTGAGTGATGATTCAGAAGAACTCTTACAATCTATTCCAGCCGGGGCTTCGCGTACAGAAGCAGTTGATCCTTATATCGAAGCCGAACGAAATACGTTAGTACGGCTTCGTGAGGAAGTTGCTAAATTAAGCGCCAAACGCCAAGGTCGCCTATGGGGCGATGGTGGCGAAGCTTATAGTGAGGCAGTCAAGGCGTATAACGCTCAGGTTGTAAAACTTGGTAGACTCGAGAAAAAAGACATTATAGAAGACGAAACCATCTCGGATGTTACTAAAAAAGCCGAGGTTGTCGGCTACCTGTTTCAAGAGCAGAATGAGCTGCGTAAAGCTTCGGTTGAGAAACTTGAAAATACAGCCGTTTCAAAGTTTGTTGAATTTATGAACAGAGGTAATATTGCTCAGCGAATCGCTAAAGGAGTTGCCTTGGGTGTAGGTGCCTCTGTTATAGCCGCCGGTGCGGGTGCTGTGATTGGTATCGCTGGCGGTGCTGCCATTGTTGGTGGTGCTACGGCGGGTATTATTGGTGCTGGACGCTTTGCTCGTGGTTTTGCCCGTAGTGACGCAAAACGTGGTCGCGGCCTGCAAGAACTGAACGATATTAGCCACTTAGAGAAAGCCCAGAATGTAGAAGTTGAGAATGATAACCATTTCGACGCCATCTTCTCGCATTTTCAAGAAAACTACGAGAAAGACATTGATAAAGAACAGGCTAAGCGACGCCGTTCGGTGATTGCCGGTTTGGGCGGTATCGCTCTTGGTACTGGAATCGGTGCGGCCGTTGCATTCGCAGCTGATGCCCTCCCTGGTGTAGAAGGTTGGTTCAACAGGGGTCCATCGTTACCATTTGCTGATCAGCACGTCGGTGCCGAAGCCGCTCCACAAGATCATGGCGGGTACACTCAGGGTGAAGGCTCCCATGCTGAGACCGGCAGTCCCGACACGGGTCAGACCGGTAGCGGCGCCGAAGGTGAAGGTAAGACGTTCCTTCCTAACGCTGATACGGCTAACGAAATAGCTCCGACTTTTGACCCTAACTTTGTTATTGATAGTGGCGAGGGTGGTATTCATTTCTTCCAAGACCTCGGCTTAACCGAGTCTAACTGGTATGAAGTACAGAACGAATTACTACAAAACTATCCTAATGACTTCTACTCGATGGGCGATGGTAATGTTGGCCTAGCACACCCCGGCCAACTTTCTCTGGAGGCGCAGCAATTTATTAAGGCGCGCTTTAGTTTACCATAAGCAAACTCGACCCCTTAGCGGATACTTGATATAATAAAAATAACGTAAACAGGAAAATCACATGTTTCAACTCGACGACCAATTTTTACAAGATATCGGACTAGCCGAACTGCCAGAAGAGCAGCGTAAGCCTTTCTTGCAGCACGTCTATGACCAGCTGGAATATCGCGTTGGTGTTCGCCTTAGTGAGGGTATGAGTGATGCTCAATTGGAAGAGTTCGAAGCGATTATCGACAAAAAGCCCGAGGTGGTCGACGCTTGGGTGGCTCAGTATGCACCAGCTTACCAAAGTGATGAATTATTTACTAAAATTCAAACCGCCAGCGGGCTTGCCACTGAAGACCCGCTTGTAAAGTCGGAATACGCTGCTACTAAATGGCTCGAAGTGAACCGCCCAGACTATCGCGATGTGGTTGCGAAAACACTTGAAGAGTTGAAGCAAGAAATTATCCAAAACCGCGATGCGATTTTGGGTACCGCACCAGCAGCTCAATAATTACTAGATAAACAAATCTTTAAGCAAATGTCCGTAGCCGTTGACGAAGTCACGGGCGGACATTTCTTTTTTACCGGCTGGCTGTAGGCGGGTGATTTGATAGTAGGTTTGTAGACCCCGGCTATCTAGGCCAGCCGTTACGTAAAGCAACGGGTAGTCCTGATCATCTTTTAATTTGAGCTGCTCGCCATCAATAAAAGCCGTGCCCGGAACGCTTGATTCTTGGCGAACTGGGTATACCATTGTTCCATCGGCGATGCGCACCGTGATGCCGGCTATCTCAGTTGAGCTGCCGGGCCAGCCGCGATAGGCAGTAATTTCTGCAGCAATGCGCTCAACTGGTTTGCTCCAGTCTATGATGCCGTCTTGCTTGGTAATCATGTGGCAGTAGGTAGCCTGTGAATCATCTTGCGCAACGGCTGGAATCTCGCCTGAAATAATACCCGGTAGTGTCTCTATAAGCATTTCGACGCCAAGT
Organism: Candidatus Saccharibacteria bacterium 47-87; assembly: GCA_001897305.1. GTDB lineage: Bacteria > Patescibacteriota > Saccharimonadia > Saccharimonadales > Saccharimonadaceae > Microsaccharimonas. Next base: position 203,364 of record MKSO01000001.1, read on the forward strand.
AAGCCGAGGCTGGTGTAAAGGTTTTCTTTAACGTCCGATAAACCATGCAGATCACGGTATTTATCAAGATCGATTGTTTTCTGGGCATAGATTGGACCGGCGTCCATTTCGGCGGAGAGCTTCATAATGGTTACCCCAGCTTCAGCGTCGTTATTAAGAATAGTCGTTTCAATAGGCGAAGGGCCGCGGTATCTCGGTAGCAACGAGGGGTGAATATTAATAATACCAGGGTCAAATAGATCAAGTGTTGATTGAGGAATAATACGCCCGAAACTAACCAGTACACCTATAACAGGTTGTAGGGCTTTGATCTTATCAGTAATCTCGCTTAGCTTAGAAGGTTGCCACACTTCTATGTCGTGCTCTTCGGCAAACGTTTTAACCGGCGGGGCGATGGTTTTCTTGCCGCGACCTTTTGTCAGGTCTGGTTTTGTAACGACCGCTGCGATTGGATACTTTGCTTCAATGAGTTTTTTCAAAACCAGCAGACTCAATTCCTCGGTTCCAAAAAAGATGATAGGGCGAGAGATTGCGGCTTTGGTTACCATACCTATTCGCTCCACAGAACGGGGCTGTCTTTGATGTGCTCGTCATAATTAAGCGGCACTAATTCGCCCTTCTCGTTGAGAGTGTAGAAAGCGCCGGTACTATCTTTAATATGGTCAATAAATACGATGCCGTTGGTGTGGTCGATTTCGTGTTGAATAACGCGTGCTAAAAAGCCATCGGCTTTAAAACGTACTTCTTGGCCATCAATGTTGAGAGCGCGAACCCGGATTTTACTATAGCGGGGAACTTTACCGTAAATGTCTTTTACACTTAGGCAGCCTTCGTAGTCTTCGACTAATTCGCCTTCATACTTAACGATTTCTGGGTTAATAAGAGCGGTAAAATCATTATTTGCTTTATCGTCAAAGTCACTGCGAACAATAACGACACGCGACAGGCGGTCCACTTGAACAGCCGCCAAGGCAGCACTAATTTCGTGTGGGCGAGAGGCCTCCCAGTCAATTGCAGCCGCGGTCATATCCTTGATGAGAGCGAGTGTCGCGTCATCAATACTTTGTATTTTGTCGGATTTTGTACGCAAATGCGGGTTGGGCAGGGTGATAATATCGTCTTTAGTCATTGGCCATAGTATATCAGAGGTAGCGGTGAGGCGGAAGAGGCGGCCGGAGCTCGAGCATAGCGCTTTGATGAAACCTAGCTATCGAACGGCGACTTCTTGGCGGAGCGAGGACTGTCTGAGCGCAGCGAGTTCCGCAGATCCCCAAGAAGGAGCCGAGATACAGGTAAGGCTTGAATCAACCGCGCTATGCTCGAGCTCCGGCCGCCTCTTCCGCCTCTGCTACAATAGGTATATGAAGCAATTGACTAAAGACCAGTTTGATAGCTTGCTGCAAACGGCGGTGATTCGGCCGAAAATTCGTCGCGAGGTTCGATTCGCGAACGTTGCTCAGTTGGATGAGGCTACTTGGCTGCATACCGAGGTTCTTGCTGTTCCCGATAGATCTGGAAACAAAGGAGTGCTTTTGTTGAAAGCAACCGAGAATGCCTTATATGTGGCTAGTTATGAACTAAAGAGGGGGATGACCAGCAGCACAGGCAAAGCTCAGCCGATCATTTGTGATTTCTGTCGCACGTGGCAAACGGGCACTCGAGCGGGCAGTATTACGCTTGATAAGCCCGGCCGCGCCAACGGTTCGGTGACGTTTTTATGTTGCGCTGACCTCGCCTGTAGCCAGCATGTTCGAAGCCTGACTTCGGCGGCTCGTACGTCACGATCTCAGCTTCGCGAGGACATGACAAATGAAGAGCGGATAGCCCGGCTTGAACAACGTATCAACGAGCTCGCCCAGGTTGTAGAGTTAGTAGCGTATACTGGAGAGTATGCGAATACGGAAAAGTAAGGAAAGGTTTGCTATGCCACCATCACCAGTATCAACACCATCTTCACGAAAAAAACCACTTGTCATCGGACTAATTGTCGCCGGCGCGCTTCTTCTTATCGCGGCGATTGTCATTCCAATCGTTCAAGTTAACCGGGCGAATCAAGCCGCATCTACCTACCGTAGTGACGTAAAAGATACGGTGTCGCAATTACTTGCCTCGAATACGCCTAAGCGTCGTGTCGAGTTGGTTGAAAAGCCACCAGTGCTGCAGCCTATTTGGTTAGGTGAGCAACTGTCCGGAAAGTATCGAGATGCCCAAGCGCTTGAGGCTCGTTACAAGAAATTAACAGATGACAACATCTCGGTATTTAAATTTATTTACGCGTTTGAAACTCTTAGTGGAAACGAAAAAGATAGCTTCTTCCCACGTTTAACAGCGACACTGCAAACAGAAGTGCCGCCATTTAGCTACCGTGTTGACACCGAAGCACAAAAGGCCGGTTCTAAAGCCTATGTCGATGCTGCCAATAAGCAAGCGCAGGCCTACACGGCACTCGCTGACGAGATGAAGGGGTACGTTCTTCCTGATGCAGCCAAAGAGCCGCAACAACGGATGTACACTGCCCTCATGGCTATGGCGAACGAGAAAACTGCTCAGGCTACAAAGCAAAAAGACTACACTGAGAAAGCCGAAAAAGGCGAGATTGATGAGAATGGCATGGAGAAGCAGGCTACTCAAAAATCGTACACAGATAATTTACTTGATACGCTTGATGCATTTAGCTCACAGCTGTACTCATTAAGTACGTCGGTGAGTGGAGATATTTCCCTAGATGCATATCCAGAGGTTCGTGCTGCCACTAAGGCGCTCGTAGAACCATTTACGCGCACCGATGTTCAGCAGTGGATTGTCGACACAACTCAAAAGACGCAAAATGATTACACGGCATTTTCAGATTCGTTGAAGTAATAGTTAAAGAAGACTTGTGGGGTCCAATTCACTTTGCCAGTGCGTTGGCGGGACAGCGTCAAGTGCTTGGACGAGCACATCTCTTTTAGGGCTTTTGAGCGTCAGCTGCCAACGATACGTATCGTGTTGTCGTTCATAAAAGGCCGGCGTCGGCCCCAGTACCTCGACGCCTCGAGGCAGGCGAGACCGGAGTGTACGGGAAAGTTGTTGGGCATTACGAACAGCGGCTGCTTCGCTTTTGTATACGTCGGTAAGTTGGAGTAAATAGCGAAAAGGCGGAAAGCCTGCCTTTTGACGTTCGGAAAGCGCATATGAGTAGAAGCCCTCATAATCTTGCTTGACGCCATATTGGATGACGGGGTGAGTCGGTTGGTAGGACTGTACCACCACACTTGTGGCCCGTTCGTCACGCCCCACGCGACCTACAACCTGGGCAATTAACTGAAAGGCGCGTTCGCTGGCGGCATAGTCGGGGAGGGCTAACCCACTGTCTGCCTGGATAATACCAACCGTACGTAACTTGGGGAGATCAAGACCTTTAGCGACAACCTGGGTACCGATAGCTATATCGATAGTACCGTTGTAAAGGTCGGTGTAGCGTTCGTTGACCGTTTCGTGAGTGGCGTTATCACCGTCGAAGCGGGCAATTTTTGCTTTAGGAAATAGGCGTTGTAATTCGCTTTCGATGAGCTTTGTGCCAATACCTTTGTGAATAATCTGTGAAGCATGGCAAACGGGGCATGAAGTAGGCACTTTTGTTTTGTAGTCACAAATATGACAGCTGAGACTGAAAGAGTCGGTATGGAGTACTAACGGCACAAAACAGCGGGGGCATTCGGCGGTCCAGCCACAGTTTTCGCACAGCGTAGTACTGGCACTGCCGCGACGGTTATGAAAAAGAAGAGTTTGCTGGCCAGATGCAATATTGTGTTCGATTTCGCTAATAAGTGTGTCCGATAGAAAGCGATGATGTTTGAATGCTTCGCGTTTTTTCATATCAACGACATGCACAGTGGTAGGAGTGGCATTGCTACGAGCTGGCTTTGGGAGTGTGACGATAGGGGAGTTGGTGGTCTCTGCGATGTAGCGATCGGTGATCAGCGGGGTCGCGCTTCCTAATACTACCCGGGCCTTCGCAGCTCTACCCAGTACCCCGGCGGCCCTGAGGGCAGAGTAGCGCGGAGCCTGCTCTTGCTTATAGCTTGGTTCATGAGCTTCGTCTACTAGTATGGCGCCAAGTTGGTAAGCTGGCATAAATAGGGCGGAGCGAGGCCCGATAATAACAGTTGGCTCGCTAGCATGGAGTACTTTTTGCCACGCAAGGTGTCGCTCGGCTTCTGTCATATGAGAATGAGTTACGATCGTATGATTGAACTCATGAATAAACTCGTCGACAACTTGGCTGGTGAGTCCAATTTCTGGCACAAGAATAATAACCGACTTGCCGTCGGCGATGGTGCGGCGAGTTATTTCTTTGTACACTTCGGTTTTTCCAGACCCTGTTACCCCTTGAAGTAGGGTGGTGCCAGATGGTTGAGCCATAATTTTTTTCACAGCTTCAGTCTGATCATCATTGAGTACAATAGTTGTTCGATTACGGGTTGAGACATGCGGTTGGACTTCTTTGCTGCGTCGCTTTTTTGTCAGTCCGCGGGGCAGGACAGTCTGGAGTACGGTTGCAAGCGGTGTGTGATAATAGTCAGCTAGCCAGAGCGAAAGCTCAACCAGTGACTGGGGAAGGGCCGTTGTCTCGATGACTCCATCAATCGGTTTCGTTTCGTAGGCTGGTTTCGAAACAGGCTTTATAACAAGCCCTGTAAGTTGTTGCTTGCCAACCGGGATTAATACCAGGTAACCAACAGATAATTGCTGATTACTGTGATATGTAAAGGTATTCGCGTTGCTGCGAACAATCTTAGTTGGGGCAACCTCATAAAACCACATATATTTAGTATAGCAGTGAGCGTAAGGAGGCGGAGCGAGACTTTTTATATGCAGTTACCTCAAGCCTTGAGTGGCTGCGTGTTTTCTTCTTGAGACGCTGCGGAACTCGCTGCGCTCAGACAGTCCTCGCTTCGTCAGGAAGAAAACGCTTGCCACTCAGGTTTCGATAAAGCATATAAAAAGTCTCGCTCCGCCTCCTTACGCTCATGCTACAATAACCATATGTATTTTGAGAGCCGAATTCAGGCTGGCCAGCAGTTAGCCCAGCAGCTTTTTGAGAAATATCGCTACGAAAACTGCGCCATTATTGCTTTAAGTGATGGCGGTGTTTTGGTAGGGGAGCAAATTGCCACGCAGCTTCACTGTATTTTAACGATGCTTTTAGTAGAAGATATTCCGGTGCCGGGTGAAAGTGTTAGCTTTGGCGGCGTGTCCCAAACGGGGCAATTCACGTATAACAGCGAGTTTTCTAGTGGGGAAATTGATGAGTATGCAACTGAGTTTCACGGCTACCTAGAAGAGCAAAAACGTGAGGCTTTCCAGCGCATCAATCGGCTTATTGGTGATGGCGGCTTAATTGATCGCGATTTGCTACGTGACCATACAATTATATTAGTGAACGATGGCTTCGCTGATACGACCGTTCTGGACGTAGCGCTCGATTTCCTTAAGCCGATACGTATTAATAGGCTTATTATTGCCGCGCCAGTTGCATCCGAGCAAGCGGTCGACCGTTTGCACGTAGTGGCTGACGAGTTGCACATTCTTGATGTAAAGACGAATTTTTTCGATACCGACCATTACTATACCGACAATACAATTCCTACGCACGAAGAGACGATCGATAAAATTAATAAGATTATCCTGAATTGGCGTTGACCTAGCTAGTAAGGAAAGTGTAGAATAAAACTCAACAGGTTCTGAGAGGCCAAAGTTTAAAAGGGGAAGCATGTTAGACGTTTTTATTACATCTCGGGTGCGACGCAAGATCGTTGTTGTGTATGCCAAGTATCCCGATTTTCGCACGCACGTACGAGGCCTTGCGAAACTCATTAAAGAAGATCCAGGTAACATTCAGCGTGAGTTAAAGCGCCTTGAAAAAGTAGGCTTTCTTCTTAGCGAGCGACAGGGGAACACGAAAATTTATGCAACCAACAAACAATTCCCAATCTTTAAAGAGCTCCAAAGTATTGTTATTAAGTCTCAGCAACAAGCAGCTCGCCCAAAACGTACCTCAACTGACGTTGCGTAAGCGCGTAGCTTGCAGGGGTAGTGTATGAATCTTTTTGACCGCATTTTAGAGGCTCGAGGTATTACCGGCCCGACAAAGGCGGTTTTTCTTTCGCCGCAGTACGATGCTAGGCATGATCCGTTCTTGTTACCAGATATGGAAGCATCTGTGGAAAGGCTTGTGCAGGCGCATGATCGCCAAGAGCGGATTACTATTTATGGTGATTATGATATTGATGGACTCACTGCCACAACGGTGCTTCTTGATGCGCTTAATAGTTTTGGGTTTGAACGGGTAAAGGCATTTATTCCTAACCGTTTTACCGAAGGCTACGGGCTTACGATTGATGCAATCGAGCGTATCGCAGCGCAAGGAGCTGACCTTATTATCACCGTAGACTGTGGGAGCCTGAGTCATGCAGAGATTACTCGCGCTAAAGAACTGGGCGTTGATGTTATCGTGACGGATCACCACAATGTTGCACCTCAGCAGCCTCCAGCTGTGGCGGTTATTAATCCGAAAAGATTACTACAAGATCATCCTGACGAATACGAAAACTACTTGCTTAAGCCAAGTTCAGCCTTTAAGGGGAAGATTTATCCGTTTCTTGACCTACCTGGAGTGGGCGTGGCATTTAAGTTGGTGCAAGCCTTGCAGAGCCGTTTGACGGGTTTAGAGCCCGGCCAAGAGAAGTGGTTGCTTGACCTTGTGGCGCTGGGTACTGTCTGCGATGTCGTCACGCTGGTTGATGAAAATCGTACCCATGTATTTTGGGGCTTGAAAGTGTTGTCCAAGACGCGCCGCGCTGGCCTTAAAGCCTTAATGGCGGTGGCAGGGGTGCGACAGCAGGCTGTTGATGCTCGCAGCCTTGGGTTTGCCCTGGGGCCGCGTATGAATGCCGCCGGACGCCTAGAAACGGCGCAATACGCGCTGGATATGCTCACTGCCACCGACCCAATGGAGGCCTTGCAGTACGCTCGCCAACTTGATGAGATGAACCAAGCCCGCCGTCGCGAGCAAGATGTTATTTTAAAGGAGGCGCTTATTCAGGCTGAGACATTCAAAGATGACCCAGTGTTAGTGGTTGCCTCCGAAGGGTGGAATCACGGCATTGTAGGTATTGTAGCTGCTAAATTGCTTGAACGATACCAAAAACCGACCTTCGTATTAGCTATTCATGATGACGAGGCCAAAGGCTCGGCTCGCAGTTACGGTGACTTTAGCGCGGCAGATGCAATTCGATCGGCCGATTCCATTATTACTAAGGGCGGCGGCCATAAGCTGGCGGCTGGCGTAACAGTACCAGCTTCTCGTATTGATGATTTTCGAGCCCAAGTGAACGCTTTTTATAAACAGCAAAACCTTCGCGAGCAAGCGCAACTATTACTTCCTTCGGCAGATACTGATGCCCACTTAGAAGAAGTAACAGAAGAGTTGATTGCTGCTATAGCAACACTTGAGCCTTTTGGTAACGGTAATCCACAGCCAGTACTACGGACCGAACCGCTTATGGTAAGGGGAGTTCGTCGTATGGGCGACAGTGGCCAGCATATAAAATTGACACTTCAGAGTGACACGGGCAACTCTATTGATGTCGTGGCATTTAATGCACCGGACTATTTCTTTGTTGAGCAAGGCGTAAGTATTAGGGTGTGGTATGCCCCTGAACTCAACGAATGGCAAGGACGTCGTAGGGTAGAGGGGCGCCTGCTGCACCTTGAGGTGGTTTGAAAGCCTGCGCAACTTATGCTTAACTAGGTGGTAATGAAACAGTGGGCAACAGCAAAATCAACAGGCTTTACTATCGTCGAACTTCTTATTGTGGTGGTAGTTATCGCTATCTTAGCGGCTATTACACTTATTTCGTATAACGGTATTAAGGACAGGGCCGTAGCAGTGCAGGTCGAGGCTGGTTTGTCGGAAGCGAATAAAAAAGTACAGCTATATGCAGCTGACCCTGCAAATAATGGCAACTACCCAGCGACATTGGCGGATGCCGGAGTAACCGACACGAAAAGCGTCACGTATCAATATACTGTTGATACAACAGTTACCCCGGCCTCGTACCTTATAACTGCTTCAAATGGTATTGCGGGCACAACTACTTACTATATGGGGAGCGACGTTTCGAGCCCGGTTGTAGGCACGGCACCGGGCCATAACCTTATGCCGTGGAATAAACCAGATAGTGCTAGCGCACCGGTTAAGTTGAGCAGTTCGGTGGTGGTTGATACTTCGGTATATCGTACTTCGACCTCCTCGGTTAGGATCGGAACGAATTCAAGTGGGAATCTTTTACGTTCATCACCGTTTTCGGGTAGTGCAGGGCAAACCTATACGGTCAGCCTTTGGATAAAAACAGATTCTAACTGGAATGGTACAGGAGATAACTCAAAGATTCGCTTTGGGAATAACGATGGTACGGGAGCACTTTTGCAAGCCTGTGGTTACAGTGGCGTAAAGACGAGTTGGACCCAAGTTACGTGCTCGTACACCCTGACGAGTACCTCAACTTCAGTGTCGATTAGTGTGGGTAATAATGGTACAGTGGGTACTATTTGGCTTGATGACGTAAGTGTGTCGTTGAAGTAAGTTCTTCATTGTATTTACCCCTTGCGAGAACTGCTTCTATCTGTTACAATGACGTAGATATGGTACAAGTAACACGTAAAGACGAACGCGAAGCGAACGAAAACATCATTCGTCGCTTTAACCGTAAAGTGCTGCAAAGTGGTGTATTGGCAGAAGCCAAGGCATCGATGCGCTTTAGCAAGGACATTAGTAAGGTAGAGCGCCGTAAAAAAGCGATCATCCGTAAAGAACGTAAAGCCGACAAGCTTGCAAAAGCTCGTTTAGGCGTACGCTAAGGTCTACGCGGTGGCGTTAAAGTCACAAATCGATAACGATGTAAAAGCCGCTCTTTTGGGCGGCGATCGTTTTCGTGCCGATGTACTCCGCGGCTTAAAAGCGGTTATCTTGAACGAAGAGGTTGCTAAAGGCAAGCGCGACGAAGGCTTGGACGACGCGACTATCGAGCAACTTATTGCTCGGGAAGTAAAAAAGCGCCTTGATAGCGTTCAGCAATACACCGCTGCGGCTCGCCCTGAACTAGCCGAGACCGAGCAAGCTGAGGCAAAAATCCTTGAAGCCTACCTTCCCGAACAACTCTCGGAAGCTGATGTCCAAAAGCTCATTGATGAAACAATCGCCGAACTTGGCGTGAGCGGCCCACAAGCAATGGGTCAAGTTATTGGTGCCGTAAAGGCCAAGGTGGGTAATAGCGCGGACGGCGCAACGATTGCACGGCTTGTAAAAGAGGCCTTGTAGCCTTTATCATTAAAGTATGATTGTATTTTTTGGTCCTGCCGGCGCAGGAAAGAGTATCCAGGGACAACTTCTAGCTGCCAGGCAAAACTGGCGTTGGTTAAGTGCAGGGCAAATTTTGCGCGATGCGCACGACGCTGAAATTAATTCTTATATGCAGCGTGGTGAGCTGATTCCGTCAGGGCTCAGCAACCGTATTATGGGTGAATCTATCAAAAAAGCCGGTGATATTGACCGCATTATTTTAGACGGCTTCCCGCGTCAAATCGAGCAAGCTCAATGGCTGATCGCTAGCCAGCCCGAGCACGGACGAGCCATCGATTTAGTTGTTGTTCTTGAGGTGCCTCGCGAAGAACTATTAAAGCGTTTATCAATTCGAGGCCGCGCCGATGATACTGCTGAAGCGATTGAGCATCGTCTACATGATTATCGTCAAGTTATGTACCCAATACTCGGGTATTTCACCGAGCAACACATTCCGGTTGTTCACATTGATGGTGTAGGCAATGTCGGTGAAATTCATGACCGTATCTATGCCGAGTTAAAGAGCAGGGAACTGGTGTAATGCAAAAGCAAAAGACTGCTGCTGAAATTGAAGCCATGCGCGAAGGTGGCAAAATATTAGCGCAGATTTTTGAGGGTCTCAAAAAGCAAGTGAAGGCCGGTGTGACTGAAAAAGAGCTCGACGTTTGGGTTGACGCCGAAATTAAAGCCCGAGGCGCCATCGCTACGTATAAAACAGATGAAGTAAAGTTCCCGGCGGCAATTTGTATTTCTACAAACGAACAAATTGTTCACAGTATCCCTAGTGACTATGTATTGCAAGACGGCGATGTCGTTAGCTTCGACCTTGTTATTACCTACAAAAATATGAAAACCGACAGCGCTTTTACGATGGTGGTGGGCGGTAAACCAAATGGCGTACAAAAACACCTTATTCAGGCGACCGAACGCAGTTTGTATGCTGGTATAGATGCCATTAAGGGGCCGGTGCGTGTTGGTGATATTGGTGCCGCAATCGAAAAAGTACTTTCAGATGCCAAGCTAGGTATCATTCGTGAATTAGTAGGGCATGGGGTAGGGCATGAAATGCATGAATCCCCCGAAATCCCCAACTATGGCCGAAAGGGCACTGGGCCACTACTTGCTCCTGGTGATACTATTGCTATTGAACCGATGGCCACACTGGGTGGCGAAAAAATTAGTGTCGAAGATGATGGCTGGACAATTAGTACCTGGGATGGAAGTATTGCAGCGCATTTTGAACACACGGTACTTATTACCGAAGACGGCGCAGAAATCCTGACGCAATTATAACTTTGTAAGCAAAGGAGCAGATCATGTCTCAAACTACAACACCTAAGCCACGAAGAAACAAGCGACGCCTTCTCTTTACACTAGCTGGTTTGGCGATTTTATTGCTGCTAGTCGCTGTGGTTGTAAATAATGTCGGCCCTTATGTGAATGTTATTTTTAAGAGTGCTCAGGTTAACCAGAACTACGATGAACGCGTAGCGGCCATGACAGACGCAAAAAAGGATTTTTCAAAAGGCGAGACATTAGTGGCGGGGCCAGTCAGCCTGGCTGTAACATCAGTAAGCACCAACTATCAGCTCGATGAAAAGACTGCTACCTATGTGCAGTCTCTCCAAGACCGTGCTGCCAAGAATCGTAAAAGTGACTTTGACAATGAGCGTTACGCATGGAATGAGCCAAACCCCCAGTATGTCCTTATTCAGTCACATCTTGTATACGATGCCAATGGCTATAAAGAGACGAAATATCCCTCTTTTGACGGATTCCCACTTGATAGTGTTCTATCGACACATATAGGCCAGTACGACCCGGTGGCTACGTGGGTTAATGAAACGACCGTCTTCCAAGGCTCTAATGGCGATGGCTATGACCTAGAGAAAGCATTGAATGGGAAAAACGAAGGTACAATAACGTATCTATTTAGGGTTGCCCCCGAAACACCAATCAAGAAGCTTGAGTTACAAGCGACCATTTTTAGTAAGGTATCGAATATTGTTGGTACCGAAGGTATGCCTCGGCGCGGTATTCAATATTCTATTGGACTTGAATAAATAATTTCTTAGGACTTGCCTAAGCTCTACCACAAGCGCTATACTAACCCTATGCAAGAGTCCTCTTCTTATGCCGTCGGTCTCGATATTGGAACTACGAAAGTACGCGCCGTTGTAGCGCATCTAGATAGTACTACGGGCGTCCCTACTATTGTTGGTATTGGGCAAGCTCCGACGACTGGTATGCGTAAAGGTGTGGTCGTAAACTTACAGGGTCCGGGCCAGGCGATCGACACGGCTTTAGGTGAAGCTGAGCGTATGAGCGGTTACCAAGTGCACGGTGCAACCGTGAGTGTTAATGGTGCGCATATTCTTACTACCCATGCAGACGGCATGGTAGCGGCGGGTGCGTCTGACCACGAAATTACTCGTGACGACCTTGATCGCATTAAGGAAGTAGCCACGCTTGGAAAAATTCCTGCTAACCGCGACATTCTTGATGTTGTAGCGCATGCTTATAAGCTTGATGGCCAAGATAATATTAAAGATCCGCTTGGCATGACTGGTACGCGCCTAGAAATTGACGCCCATGTCGTGTCAGCACTCACACCGTATTTGGTAAATGTGGAAAAAGCTGCCGAATCGGCTCAAGTAGAACCTCATGGTGTAGTGCCAACAGCCATGGCGGCGGCTCGTGCTGTTCTTAATGAACAACAAATTGAAAATGGTGTCGCTTTAATTGATTTTGGTGGCGCAACTACGAGCGTAGCTGTATACGAAGAGGGCGACCTACAGTATGTTGGCGTGGTACCTATTGGTGGTAACAACATTACCAACGACCTCGCTATTGGTCTAAAAACCGACCCTGAAATTGCTGAAGAGGTGAAAGTAAAGCATGCCTGTGCCTTAAGCCACAGTGAAGCTAGCGGTGTGAGTGTAAAACGCGAGGGTGAAATTTACACCTTCCAAACCGAAGAAATTAATGAAATTGTCGAAGCTCGCCTTGAAGAAATCTTTGAAGGTATTCATTTTCATCTGAAAAAAGCTGGCCGAGCTGGTAAATTACCGAGCGGTGTCGTACTTGTGGGTGGTGGTGCCAAACTAAAGTATATGGCTGAATACGCTAAGGAAACCTTAGGCCTAGCAGCTCGTCTGGGCCAACCGGCTGGGTTTGGCGGCGTAGCGGATGACATTGATAAATCTGAGTTTGCAACTGCAATTGGCTTAATGCTGCTTGACGGCGAAACAGTTCACCATGATAAGCCGCGTAGTGGTCACAAGATCAAGACCCCAAGTGCTAAAGACCTTAAAGGCGGCGTTTCAAAGATTTTTGGTTGGTTTAAACCGTAATACGATACTTATAAAAAATTTGTTCGAACACATACCTATTGCCTCCTGACGGCTCGTGGTATACTAGATAGTAACAGATAAGCATATCAGGGGAGTAGACAGGCATGCCTGAAGTAAAACCGAGTGACATTCAGACCTTTGCGAGTATTAAAGTTGTTGGTGTTGGTGGCGCGGGTGGTTCAGCGGTAAACCGCATGAAAGAAGCCGGCCTTGCTGGTGTTCAATTTATTGCCATGAACACCGACGCGCAGGCACTACATAATAGCAAAGCTGATGTAAAGATTCATTTAGGACACAGTACAACGAACGGCCTCGGTGCTGGTGCCGACCCTACGAAGGGTGAGGCGGCTGCCAATGAGTCACGTGAGGACATTCGTGCAGCCATTGAGGGTGCTGACATGATCTTTGTAACTATTGGTGCTGGTGGTGGTACTGGTTCAGGTGCTGGGTACGTTGTGGCTGAGGTTGCCCGCGAGCTTGGCATCTTGGTAGTTGGCGTGGCAACTCGTCCGTTTAGTTTTGAAGGTGAAAAACGCCGTCAAAACGCCGAATGGGCCATTACGAACCTTCGCCGTCACGTTGATACGCTTATTACTATTCCAAACGACCGTCTTTTGCAAACGATCGACCGCCGTACGCCACTACTTGAAACCTTCAAGATTGCCGACGATGTTCTGCGTCAAGGTGTACAAGGTATCTCCGAGCTTATTACCGAGCACGGGCTCATTAACCTCGACTTCGCTGACGTGAAGGCTATTATGAGCAACGCCGGCTCGGCCCTTATGGGTATTGGCCGCGCCAGTGGCGACAACCGCGCCGCTCTAGCAGCTCAACAAGCAATTGAGTCACCACTCATTGAGGTATCAATTGACGGGGCTCGTGGCGTGCTATTCAACGTTACGGGTGGCTATGACATGAGCATGTCAGAGATCCAAGAAGCTGCCGAAATTATTACCAGCGCAGTATCACCAGATGCAAACATTATCTTTGGTGCTACTTTGAAGCCTGAAATCGAAGACGAGTTAATTATTACAGTTATTGCAACCGGCTTCGACTCTGTCTACTTCCAGGAAGATGCGCCCGTAACCGAGCAAGCCGACCCTGAGATTGCTGAAAAAATGAATGCCGCCATCGATGAAACTTCGGTGAACGACATTGATATGAACCTTGACCACACCGAAGCGGCTGCTATTTTCAACGAAGAATCAACCGAAAACATGTGGAATCAAGCCCCTGAAGCCGAGGACGAATCAGATACGCCAGCCTTCTTGCGTCGCCGTAAAAAGAATAAGAAGAATAGGGACGAGGAGTAATCGTTCATGGCCAAGATTGTCATTGGCGACAGCCGGGTTATCGAATCACGCGAAGTAAGCGACGGTGTTACTATTCGTCGTCGCCGCGAAGCGCCAGACGGCACACGTTTTACTACCTATGAACGCATCGAAAAGCCAAACCTGGCAATTATAAAAAAGAACGGTGCGCGCGAACTCTATGACCGTGACAAGTTAGCAACTGCTATTAAGCGCTCAGTTGGTAAATTCTTTACCTCAGAAGTAGAAGTTGAAGAAATGATCGACGTCATTGAAGATGGCCTCTACGACCTTGGTGAAAATGAGATCACTAGCAAACAAATAGGCGATAAAGTACTCGATGAACTTGCGGAGCGCAATGAAGTAGCCTACGTGCGTTTTGCGAGTGTCTATCAAGAGTTTAAGACGCTGGACGACTTTGTGAAAATTCTTGAAGAACGCCGCCAGCAAAAACAGGCCAAACAAGGGAATTAAACATATATGCGCGTGGTGGTCTTATATAAAGAGGCGACAGATTACGCCCGGCAAGTCGAAGATTATTTAGTCGATTTTAAGCGCCAAACCGGTCATGACTTAGAAACTATGAACCCGGAAAGCCCAAACGGTATTAGCTTCTGTGAAGCCTACGACATCTTGGAATTTCCAACCTTGGTTGCTTTATCAGATGACGGGCATGTACAAAATCAGTGGCGAGGTGTGCCACTCCCAACAATTAGTGAGGTAAGTTATTATGTCTAAAGTTGCGCAATTAGTGGCGTATTTCCGACACGACGATAAAAAAATACGGGATAATCGTTGGATTTTTGCCAGCATGTTGGTTGGTGCTTTGTTGAGCCTTCTTGCAGCCTTCGTGCTGTCCGTCGAAGCTATTCAACTGGCCAAAAACCCAAACGCCAGTTTAAGTTGTAGTGTTAACGTTGTACTAAACTGTGCCACGGTTGCAAAGCACCCCACATCTGAGTTATTTGGTTTCCCCAATAGCTTTCTTGGTATGATTGCCGAACCAGTTGTGATTACCGTAGCAATTGCTGGCTTGGCTGGTATCGCTTTTCCGCGTCGCTTTATGTTTGCTGCTCAAATAGGGTACACGCTCGGGCTAATCTTTGCGATATATCTATTCTTTACGAGCATGTTTGTCATTGGGGCGCTGTGTCCATGGTGTTTGTTGGTGACGGCTTCGACAATCTTTGTGTGGTTTTCGATTACTCGCTACAATATACGCGAAAATAATTTGTATTTGCCCAAGAAAATCCAAAAAGCTGCCCACACTTTTATTGAAAAAGATTATGACAAAGTAGTACTTGGTTCGCTTATCGTTGCTATCGTTGCAGGTATTCTACTGAAGTACGGTGACGGCCTCCTTGGCTAGTGCTATTTTTGCTGCAACGAGCCAGCGGCTCAAGGGCTATCATCTTTTTTCTAAAGAAGTAATTCGGGAAATTGCCCAATGCGCAGAGAATCAAGCAGGGGTTTCTTATCAAGATTGGTTCAAACAAATAGGGCTACCAAAAGTAGAACTATATACCACAAAACGCGGGCGAACTGTGCCGTACATTACTATCGCAGCTCGTAGTAAAAGTACTAAAACGCTGGTTATTAACCTGCCAATGGGTAACTCCCTCGATACTAGTCAGCTGTATCAAATTGCTACTATCGCAGCAGTCGTACCTGAATGTACTATTGTGGCATTCGGCAACCCTAGTGGTAAGCCGTTTCATTTTAAGCGTCAGAAATTAAGCGTTAAAGAATTATTTGAAATTGCGTTTACGTCACGACGTCGGTCCGCGGTAGCGAGCGAGCTCGAGTATATAGACGAACACGTAAAAGGTGACGTGTATTACGCTGGCTATTCGTACGGTGCCCTTAAGGCTCTTTTAGAGGCAACCTATACCACCGATACTCGACTAAAAGGCATTATACTTGTGGACCCTGTAGCGCACCCCCGTTACCGTAAGCAACTACTGGAAAATTTTATGGCCACCTTAAAGCCGATGGGGGAGTATGTAGATCGCACCGGCATCGAGGGCTATTTAGCTGCCCGCAAAGACGCCGCCGAGACGGTTAATTATAATGCCGGCCTGCGTCGACCTATCAACATTGCCATTGGCATGATGTTGGCCAAAGCCGATTTTGCGCAATTATTTGAGGCCGTCTTGCAACATCGCCCGTCTCTTTATGCTACCGTGGCATGGGCAAGTAAGAGCGAGTTGGGCAATGATGCCCATATGGAGGTAACATTGCACCGGCTTAGTCATGAATACCCGCACGTACAGGCTATGCGCCTGGATGGCGACAGGCACTCGGTGGCTAATGATATTCATCTTCATGCGGCAATTATTCGTGAAGCACTAAATGCCATCTAACAGAGGCAAACTGTTAAAGTTGAAGTCTGAACAAAAAAAGAGTATAGTAAAAATAGAAGCGTTTGAGTGGTAATCAGCTACGAATACATTAAGTATACGTTTCGGGAAGAACGACTTTTGTATTCAAAAGGAAACCTACTAAAAAGTAGCATTTCCACCACCTGCGAGGATGCAAAACTCTACTAGACCCCGACGCGATCCCGGCGTAACAGTGGAATAATGAAGTGCTGAAGTTTAAACTTTCAGAAATCGGATGGTACCACCCGTTTTGCGGGTTCCGATGGATGAAGGTTTTTATTATTTTAAAAGGAAATCCATGTATGAGTGAGATACATACACTTAGAAACAGTGTAAGCCTTGGGGAAGGGGCTGAATTTCGTAATGGTGAAACATGCGAGGGGGTAGCGTATGCACTCCTGACCTCAGAGGGTGAAGTTGATCCTACTCGTGACTTTGCTCGTATTCAAGTAACCCGTCGGTATCCGCTGGATGGGTTGCTCTACGCGCAAAATAATGGTTCTCAGGAACGAGTTGAAGTTACTAGTGGTGAAGGCTATTTGCTTCGAGCTAAAACTTCCGGATATATGAGTAGAATAGCGCTTCGGCCAGGTGTGGTAGTGACTATCGAGCCGGGAGAACTATTTGCTTGGTGGCAGACCGCCTGGGACGACACAAAAGAACCGCTTGGTTTTGATATGATTTGCACGCCGCCGTTTGACCCTGAGCAATATACATACATTAGCATTGATGAAGGTATTGCCGTTAACGATAATGAAAGGAAGTTGGATGAAGTTCAAAGCTAATAGTCGCCGCCGTGCCCTTGAATACGAAAAAGAGTGGGTTGCTCAGTGGAAGCAAGATAATACGTTCGAAAAGTCGGTCGAGAACCGTTCTAAAGACGACGCCTATGTGTTCTACGATGGCCCACCGTTTATTACTGGTGTACCGCACCACGGAACACTCCTTAGCTCTATTGTGAAAGACGCCGTGCCGCGTTATTGGACTATGAAAGGCAAGCGTGTCGAACGTGTATGGGGCTGGGACTGTCATGGCCTGCCAGCGGAAAACTTTGTTGAAAAACAATTAAATATCGTTGATCGCCGCCAAATCGTCGCCAACTCGAGCGATGAAACACCGCTTGATAAAGACGGCCAGCCGCTACCAACTATTAGTCTTGAAACCTACATCACCAAAGCTCGTGAAAGCATGGTGGCCAACAGCGAAAGCTGGGAAGGGGTGATTGACCGTATTGGCCGTTGGGTTGACTTCAAGGGTGCCTATCGGACTATGGATAAAGACTTTATGGAGAGTGTGTGGTGGGCCTTTAAGCAGTTGTACGAAGCTGGCAAAATTTACGAAGGCAAGAAAGTGTTGATGTATGACATCAAATTTGCCACGCCTGTTTCTAAAGCCGAAGTAACAATGGACAATGACGCCTACCAAACCGTCACCGACCCATCAGCATATGTAAAGTTTGTATTCGAGCACGACGAAGCGTTTACAAAAGTATTTGGTGACTATCCAAAAGATGTTGCGGCTCTAGGCTGGACGACAACTCCATGGACATTGCCAGGCAACACTGCCCTTGCAGTGAGCCCTACTATGACCTATTGCTTGGTCGAAGTGGGCAACGATAGTCTAGTTATTGCTAAAGATCGCCTAGAGGCAGTGTTGAAGGGTGATAAAAACGAGCCACTTGAATACCGCGTTATAAAAGAGATGAGCGGTACTGACCTTGACGGTCTCTCGTATAAACAATTATGGAATGCACCAGTGAAAGATATTGGCCCTCATGCCACTCTTGCTATCGGTTCATTCAACGATTCAAGCGCTGAAAATTTTGAGCCAGGTCAGCCATGGGCAAGCAGCTGGAAGGTATACGCTGCTGATTTCGTGAGTGCCGAAAGCGGTACGGGTATTGTCCATATAGCGCCAGCCTATGGTGAGGACGACTTTGAACTGGCGAAAGAAAAGCTTCTTCTTGTCGTGGACCCGATCGATGACAACGGCTATTACGCGCAGCCACTGCGCGACTGGCTCTATAGCCTCATGCCATGGCGAGATGCGACGGCTCCTTTAGAATGTTTTGAAGCAAATAAAGATATCGCAAAGGGCCTCGAAAAGGCTGGTATCGTCTGGAAAATCGAATACATCCGCCACGAGTACCCATTCAACCCACGCTCCAAGCAGCGCATTATGTACCGCGCCATTCCATCATGGTTCTTTGACATTCAAAATTCAAAGCCATTGATGCTTGAGCAAAACGAACATATTAACTGGTTTCCGCCTCACCTCAAGCACGGCCGCTTCCAAAAAAATATCGAACAAGCGCCCGACTGGAACCTTAGCCGTGACCGTTTCTGGGCAACGGCTATGCCGGTGTGGAAAGGTGATAACGGCAGTATAAAAGTTGTTGGAAGCTACGCCGAACTCAAAGAACTCAGTGGGGTGGAGCTCGACGATTACCACCGCCCTTGGGTTGATGACATCACCTTCGATATTGACGGTGAACACTTCACCCGTATCGATAAAGTGCTTGATGGCTGGTTCGAATCGGGCTCAATGCCATTTGCACAGCTGCACTATCCATTTGAAAACCAAGAAACCTTCGAGAAAAACTACCCAGCGGACTTTATCGTCGAATATATCGGGCAGGTGAGGGCGTGGTTTTACTACGTACATGCTGTAAATACCGCGCTGGCTGACATTGGTGCCTTTGGTGCTGATAGCCAGAAGCCCGAAAAAGAGGCTTTCAAAAACGTTATCACCACTGGCGTGATTGCTGGTAATGACGGCCGCAAGATGAGCAAGAGCCTTGGTAACTTTACCGACCCGAATGAGTTGATGGATAAGTTCAGCGCCGATAGTCTCCGCTTCTTACTCTTGGGTAGTCCATTACTTAGTGGTGAGGACTTTGCGCTTCAGGATAAAGATGTTGGCGACGTTGCTCGTAAGCTGACTATGATTTGGAACATGTACGATTTCTTTACCATGTACGCCGAAGTCGACGGCTGGGAATTTAACGGCGATTTGAACGATCCATTGGAAAGTCTGACCAACCCGCTCGACATTTGGATCGTCTCGCGCTTGCACCAGTTAGTCGGCGAAGTCGAAAAACACATGGACGGCTATAACATTCCTGATGCACTCAGCCCAGTGCTACCATTCCTCGACGATGCCAGTAACTGGTATGTGCGTCGCAGCCGCCGCCGTTTCTGGAAGAGTGAAGATGATGGTGATAAAAACGACGCCTATCGCACACTGCACTATGTACTGGTTCGCTTGGCTTATGTTTTGGCGCCGTTTACGCCGTTCTTGGCTGAGGAGCTATACCGCAAGTTAACTGGTGACGATGAATCAATTCATCTTAAAGACTGGCTTTCAGCCGGTGCCGTTAATGAGCAGGTAATGGGTGAGATGGAGACGGTACGCGAGTATGTCAACCAAGGCCTCAGCCTGCGGGCAAAGGCGGGTATAAAGGTTCGACAGCCACTGGCTAGTGTCACGGTCCCGGGTGGCGTCACCTCATTCGATCAAGCTTCTATTTTAGAAGACGAATTGAATGTGAAAGCCGTTATTGTTGCGACTGATACAGATGCTGAGATTGCTCTCGATACCACCATTACTCCTGAACTTCATCGTGAAGGCCTCATGCGCGAAGTTATTCGCCATGTGCAAGCGGCGCGTAAGGATGCTGGGTTGAATATCGACGACAGGATCAGCCTAAGTCTAAATACTGAAAATGAGGAGCTTCGCAAAGCACTCGAAGAGTACAGCGCTACGATTATTGCGGAAACTCTTGCTCATGCGCTTGTTTCCGGCGAAGCATTTGCCTATACAACAACGGTACTCGTGGAAGGCGCCGAGCTTACGGTATCTTTGGAAAAGTCCTAGACGTTTCCTGTGCAAATATGCAGAAAGCCCCCAGGGCTCTCCGCTTCGACTGAGTTCGGGTGAACCAGGAGCGAAGAGCCCCGGAGGGCTCATGATGGCAGGGGGTATTCGAAGGTGACCAGTGCTTGTGTTCGTCGTTGATCGGGTGTTGCGGCGAAATAGAGCCGCCACCAGGGCGTTTCGCTGTCTCGAAGATCAAGACTAACAGGGTCCTCGAGATGGCACTCGATCAGTGTTGCTCGGAACGTGTGACTTGCGGGAGTCAGGCCTGGGTCGTCCAGGGGAATAGCTTCAAACTCAACCTCTTCCATCCCGCCTGACGCGTACAGTCGATCGTACAGTTCGGCTGCGCTCGTATTAACGACCTGAAAGGTCGTCATCTGCTTAGGCATACAACTCCTTCCAAGGTGGGCGGTGGTGTCTATATAATACCATATTTAGCGTATATTACAATGAAAGTACGCTACATTTATTGTTTTTCAGAATCTTGAGTGGAGCGCGCTGCTATTGATCGACGTATTTTTTCGCGTGATTGATGGGCACTATGGGCTACTTCGATGATGTTTTCGACAAAAGTCGCGCCTTTGGTAACGGCCGTGTCATAGGATATGCCAAGAAGATTCTTCCCGCCATTCTTAGTACCGGTAAAGTCTTCATAAGTAAGTCCGGTCGCAACGGCGAGCTTGAGGGGGTGGCGTCGGCGTTTGTCGGTGGCTTGTTTTTCGCTTGATTTTATATCTAACTCGAGCCAGCCATGAAGGCCGAGTTCTGCAGCAATCTTACTCCATTTGGTTTGGTCGTCTTTTACTGGGTTATTGTTATCGAAACTTACTAGCATATCTACACCTATGATGTCTTGTGCAACATTGACGTCACTAATGCAGTCTATCCCTTGGGCGGTAAGCATTGCTTCCGCAGCACCTTCGTGTCTCATCCCATCTAAACTATCAAGGATTTCCTGTCGAGATCGATCTAAGAATGACTTTGCTTGAGTTCCTGTTGTTCTTCCAGAGAGTCGTTGTTGGGCGTGTTCACGAAAGAAAATCTTCTCGTAGGTGTTACCAAGTGATTCTGCAACCGTATATAGATCTAGGTTAGGGGATGTCGACACAATAGCTTTAAGGCTATGGTTAAAAGGAATGATATGAGCTTTTTTTAAAGCATGCAGTTGGTTCAATTGTTCATCATCTAAGCCTGAATAATCGCGTTTAATCCGTAACTCACGCAGGTCATTGACGGCAGCGACAAACCCTCCTAGCTGGCTTGTTGCTTCTAAGACCGCACGGTCGCTGGGGGCAAGGCGACTCTCTTTGTTAGCGGCAGAATGATGCGCAAGGGATGTAAAGGCTTCGGTGTGTGAGTACCCTTCGTGACGGAGAAGTTCGTATTGTTTTGAGTGCAATATATGACCAGTAATATTATCAACCCTTGCAACAAAAGCCTCTTTAGGAGAGATGGTCTCGATGGATTGGGTGGAAGGAGGTGGAATATTTGTCATATGTATATTTGCGAGTCAGTTTTGTACTGAACTATGTATAAATTATTTATAGCATAAGCTTAAATAAAAGTCAATGTCGTTACGATATTGACTTTTATTACCTTTTATGCTTAAATACTATCAATACCAATCAAAACAAAAAAGTATTTAAAAATGTCATTACTTCAGTATCTACAACTTCAGCCAATCGACCCTCAAGACGATGGTACGGTGAGTGATCTTGATGATTTTCCTCAAGACGAGGTGATTGACCTTACCGAAGAGGATGACGGCGACACGTTAGCGCAGTCCTGGGAAGAGATCGACGAAACATTACACTCTATGAGCGTCACTGACGACGATTCGACTTCGTAGTCCATTTTATACATAAGCGACTTACTGGTATACTTTGTAAATATGTTGTCTGTAACCGATGAAGAATTCGATCGCCTTATTACCCAGGCGATGGACGAACTGCCCCAGAAATATATTAAAGGCCTCGATAATGTCGCTATTTTATACGCCGACGAACCGGATGAATACCAAGCGCAACAATCACATCTTGATGATCATCATATTTTATTGGGGTTATACGAGGGTATACCATTAACGCAGCGGGGGGCGGGGTATAGTTTTGTATTACCAGATAAAATCACTTTGTTTAAAACCCCATTACTCCAGGTGTCGGCTGATGCAAAAGACTTCTTCGAGCATGTTAAGCGTACATTGTGGCACGAAATTGCGCATTACTACGGCTTAAGCCACCAAGATATGGATGCTCGCTTGAAAGCCTAGCGAAGGCGAGCATTAGTTGACCCGAGATACCATAAGCTTTATGATGAAGATATGGTAGGGAGGCAAAAAGGGTTTACTCTTGTTGAGCTTATTATTGTCATAGTTGTTATTGGTATTTTAACGACGATTGTGGCATTAGGTATGAGCCTCTATCTTGCCGAGGGGCGCGATGCAAAGCGTTCTACAAGTACATCGGCAATTAGCGAGGCGCTTGAAGGCTATTATGATAAAAACGGCGAATATCCAAGCTGTTCGGCATTAACTGCTAACGGTCAAACGGTAAGCCAGCTTTTAAATGGGCTTAATACCGAAACGCTAGTTGCACCTAAGGCGACTGGTGGTACAACCAATTCTTTGTCTTGTAATGTTCTCGATACTTCAACGAGTGATTTTTATGAGTATAAAGGTGATGGGAGTGCAACTTGTACTGCGGGTGCTGGCTGTTTGTCGTATACGCTCCGTTACAGGGAAGAGCGCACCGGAAATATTGTAGAGATTAACAGCCGTCGCAGCGCATCCATTGCAACCTCTGGTAAGCCAACCCTGACTGCTACTGGAACGGGTCTGACGCAGATATCTTCGAGTTGGAATGCGGTGCCGAATGCTCTTAATTACACCCTGCAAATTTCAACCAATTCAAGCTTCTCAAGTACAGTTAGCAGTAAGACGGTAACAGGCTATGCAGACGTAAATAACTCTTTGGGTTACAACACCACCTACTACGTAAGGGTAAAAGCTAATGGTGGGTCAAGTTCGGGTGATTGGTCTAATACAGTCACGGCCACAACGAAGTCACTATCAGCTCCGACAGTTTCTGCTACGGGGGGTGCTGCATCATTGACGGTGACTTGGTCTAGTATTGCGGGTGCGACTAGCTATACGATACAAATAGCAACTGATAGTGGGTTTAGCTCGTCCGTGCAGACGGTTTCAGTAACTGGCATGGCGACAACTATTAACAGCCTACCGGCAGGCACGATGTATTATGTACATGTTCGGGCATTATGGAACAGTAATAATGGGCCATGGTCGAGTACAATATCGGCTTCAACGGCGCCATCGGCGCCTACGGGCACGACTATTAGCGCTGCTATGAGTGGTAATAACGCTGTTGGCACGGCAGCGGCTAGTTGTGCGCAGGGCAGTGTGCAGTATCAGCTACGTTCTCGTAATACTAATACCACAACAGCAGGGGCATGGTCGGGGTGGTCAAGTTGGTCGACAACGCCAACGCTGAACGTGACTTCGACAGCCGAGGGGTATCAATATGGTTTCCAGATGCAAGCGCGTTGTGTATCTGGGAGCACACCGAGTACTACGACTACGCTCGCAACTGTTGCAACAACGGTGCGTGGTTTTTCGGCACCGGGTTCCCCGGGGGTTACTGTATCAACGGCCGGAAGTATATCGACCTTTACAAGGACAAATGTAGCATGTCCTGCTGGTGCGACAACTCAGTATGAGTATCGTCAAACTCTCGAGAGTACCCAATACGGCTATTACGGTACAACCGCAAACGCTGTGAATATTGGTACGTCAACCGAAGGGTATCAGTATGGAGTAGATTGGCACGCTCGTTGTGCAAACACCTATTCAACTGGTCCGTGGGGTGGAAATGGTTGGACGAGTTATATTCGACCAGTGAGTCCTCCTACTGGCTTTAGTTACAATAACTGGCGCCAAAGTGCTCAAATTATCTGGACATCAGTTACATCTTCGTGCGGGCCGGGCGCTACGCTTTATGGGTATGGCGACATGGATGCTCGTACATGGCCCTGGGCGGGTGGTTCGGGCAATATCTATGGGTGGCGTCGCGATTCATACGGTTGGGTTGCTAATCTTAATTACTGGGCTAATACTTTTCAGTTTGGTGCTTCAACGAGCAAGCCTCAAATTCCCTATGGCTCACAATGGCGCACTGCTGGGTACTTAAAGTGTCAAAACAGCGCAACGGGTAGGAATAGTGGCAACTTTGTGTATGGAGAAAGTGGGGTGTGGTACGCATGGTAATAACAAAAAAGCGAGCGCTGATTATTACAGTGAGCCTTGTGATTGTTATCGGGGTAGCCGTCTTTATAGTGTGGCGAACAGGTTTATTGTCACACATAGCCGGGCAGAAGAGTGGTCAAACTACAGAGTCTCAGGCAACACCTCAACAAACTAGTTCAGAAGCACCAGCTGATATTCCAGAAGCCGTCACGTTAAAACAACAAGCCACCGATTATATGCAAAAGCAGGAATTCCAAAAAGCTCGCAACACTTATGCGCAGGCTCGTGAAGTGTACGAGAAAGCTAATGACCAATCGCACTTAGGCGAGTTAGAGGTTTTGAACGACATCTTGGATCAGCAAGAGGAGGCTTTTAAAAAGATTCCCGAGCCGCCGCTGGTGTCTAATTGATAGTGTTTTGACGTCTATATTTACAAAAAGCGTCATCTCTGTTACAATTACATACTGATTGTTAACAACAGTAAGGAATTAAGAATGACAAAAGCAGTCGTTAAGATCGGTGGCAAGCAATTCGTTGTTGCCGAGAAAGAGACCCTCATGGTGGACCTCCTCCCTGAAGGAACAAAAGAGCTCACACTTGACGCGCTGTTGGTGATTGATGGTGATAAAACCACAGTCGGTACCCCAACGGTCAAAGATGTGAAAGTAACCGCTAAGGTCTTAGAAGAGGAAGTAAAGGGCGACAAAGTGCTCTACATCCGCTACAAAGCAAAAAAGCGCGTTCACAAAGTAAATGGCCACCGCCAAAAATACTCAAAGATCGAAATTACCTCGATCAAGTAGTTGAAAAAGAACCTCCCAAGTGGAGGTTCTTTTATTGAGACAGAGATTGTATTAATGGTGGGAATGTTCGTGGCTGTCAGCTATTGCTACGGTCGTACTTAGCTGAACGTGATCAGATATGCCGGCGTGAAGTGTGCGAACGGGTTTCTCGACGGATAGGCGCTTGTTGAGACCGTGACGAAACATAATATGATCAAGTTGAAAGAGGGGGAGTGAACTAGGCATAGTCGCCTGGTGTTCGGGGTCGGCGTCATGGAAGCCGTTGCCCGCTAATCGCGCCATAGTGTCACCCTTGCCCATACCTACAAGGTTAGAGGCTGCACCGTTTTTAAAAGGGATGCGTTGAGCTACTTTATTGACCCCGGGGCTTCGGAGGAGGCGAGCTGCTAAGGATGATCTGTGCATGGCATTAAAATCACCCATTAGGACAATCGGTTCATTGTGGTGGTTGGAAAGGACCGGCGATAAGTCATCAAGTTGACGCATGCGAATATCTTCGCCACGGTCGTCAAGGTACAAACTAATGACATTAAGGGCGATGCCAGCAAGATCAACCCGAAGGTGGTGGGCGCGACGCTCGCCAAGTTTAATTTCATTAAAATCAATAACGGGGAGCGATTCGTGTACAAGGCTAGCAAACCCGTAATGAGCGTAGTTGTCGTCTGGGCGATCGTCGGGGAATGTAGTGCCGTAGTATGTGTATCCTAGGGCTTTGAAGTCAGTATCTTTTAATTGAGGCGAGCGACCGGTGCGTTCGGATTTTTCCGAATCTACACGCCAAGCATCTGGAAGTGTCAAGATAGAGCCACCCTGATTCTTGATAGCGTTGGCTACATAGTCTGTATGTTCAGGGTTGCTGAGTGCGCCTTGGAGATTCCAGGTGCTTACAGTAATAGATTCACTCATATAGCAGTCACTATAGCAAATACAACAGGTGATACGAAGCATAAGTACGACATGTTTGTATTGCCGTGTACGTGGTATAATGACGGTAATGACGAAGGGTAAAAAGTAACACATGGCCACTGTTATCGCAGTGACAAACCAAAAAGGGGGAGTAGGCAAGACAACTACCTCTATTAATGTGGCTTATTTTTTGGCAAAAGCTGGCCGAAAAACACTGTTAATTGACTTCGATCCTCAAGGGAATGCAACGAGCGGCCTTGGTGTTGATAAAACTAGCCTTACCGGTGATATGACTGACGTTATTAAGGGCCAGCAGCAGCTTGAGCAAATTATTGTCAAAACAGAGCATAAAAACCTGTGGCTAGCCCCAACTACCTCGGTGCTTGCCAATACCGAAGTCGAGATGGCTCAAGTGGACCGCCGTTTTTCGCGGCTTCGTATGGCGGTGGACGCAGTGCAACAGGCTTACGACTATATTATTATCGACAGCCCGCCAAGCCTCAGTTTGTTGACGGTTAATGGTTTGATCGCTGCGAAATATGTACTATTGCCGGTACAAGCTGAATTTTATGCCTTAGAGGGGTTGGGGCAGCTTCTTGAAACCATGAAGCTAGTTCGCAAGGGTATGAACCCGACACTCGAACTATTGGGTGTGTTGCCGACCATGATGGATAGCCGAACAACTCTTAGTAACCAAGTGCACGCCGAGATTAAGCGGCACTTCCCGGGTAAGGTATTTGATGTAACGATCCCTCGTAATATTCGTTTAGCCGAGGCGCCGAGCCACGGTATCCCTATTGGCGTGTACGACAAGTTTTCTAAGGGTTCACGTGCGTATAAAGCCCTTGCTAAAGAGGTGATTGATCGAGTTGAAGCGGCTCAGCCTGCTGCGGCTGGCGAGGGTACAGTATGAGCGCGGCAAAAAAAGGGTTAGGGCGTGGCTTTGATTCGCTTATACCAACGGATTTAATTGACGATAGCTTCGACCCTAATAATCTGTACGACCCAATAGCCGATGAAGACAAAAAGGTGAGCCACGAGCAAACCTTGCCACTTACAAAAATAGTTGCCAATCCCGACCAACCTCGTCGCCAATTTGACCAAACTGCCATTGAAGAGTTGGCGGCCTCTATTAAAGAGCATGGCCTTATTCAACCTATCGTCGTTACTCCAAAAGGTGAGGCATACGAGATTGTTGCCGGCGAGCGCCGGTATCGGGCCTCCACGCTGGCTGGCCTTACGGAAGTACCTGTTATTATTCGAACGCTGTCCGCTCAAAACCAACTCGAGCTTTCATTGGTTGAGAATATTCAGCGCCGTGATTTGAATGCCATTGAAACGGCCATCGCATACGCCAAGCTACGTGATCAGTTTAACCTTACAAACGAGCAAATCGCTGCTCGTGTTCACAAATCCAGTTCTTCAATTATTAATACGATGCGCCTATTAAAGCTTCCTAAAGAAGCCATTGCTTTAGTGGCTGAGGGGAAGCTTCGCGAGGGTCAAGTACGGCCACTTATCGGGCAAGACGATACGCTCATTCTTGAAATACTCCCTAAAATTCTGGCTGAAGAGTGGAGTGCTCGTAAGGTTGAGCAGTACGTGGTTAATTTAAAGCGAGCCACAGAAGCGAACGAACCTAAAGAAACAGTTGATGTTGCTCCGGAAACCGTGGCCGCTATTGATGCGCTTTCGAACCGCTTTAATACCAAGGTTGCTATTCGCACCAATACAAAAGGTGCAGGTAAGATTGTTATCGATTTTAAAAATCAACAAGAATTTGAACGAATTAAAGACTTGCTTAGCTAAGGGCAGTGGCCTGCGGCCCTACCTTTCCAAAGGACACTTTCGCGTAACCAAAAACCTCTAAGGCGTAGAGACCCTTAGAGGTTATTGCGTGAAGCAAGTTCCGTGGAAACGGTAGGGCCGCAGGCCACTGCCCTTAGCTAAGCTACCTTAGAACGTTCGAATCTTATTGAATGGGAAAATCCGCATAGCAACCGGCCCGACGATATCGTATTGTGGAATCGTCCCTAAGCCATTACGAGAGTCGTACGAATAATTGCCCTGTCGGTGGTCGCCAGATACGAAAATTTCACCTTCAGGTACGACTTCGTCTACTTCGCCGCTGGTTGGACTGCCAGGCTCGCCGTGGTTGTAATCATCCGGGTTAAACCCTTCAGGATGAGCGTCGTTATAAACGGTGTATGTACCGTTTTTCAGTACGACGCGCTCGCCAGGGTAGGCGATGACCCGTTTTACGATATATTCATCCTCGATGCCTAAAGTATAATGCGGGTTACGAAAAACGATAACCTGACCACGAGTAGGCATGTATTTTTTGCCTTGGATATTTGCCCATGTTACGGGTAGGCGGTTCACGATAAGGCGGTCACCGGTATAAAGGGTTGTTTCCATACTGGGCCCAACAACATTGTAGCTACGAAACACAAAAGTATTAATAAGAACCGTACCAATAATGACACAGACAACAAAAATAACCAGGCTAAGCAGGTCCTTGAGAAACGGATGACGGGTAAAATACGAGGCTTCCATGAACTTCCACTATTATACGCGAGTCATGTCATAAACACCACGTATGTTGGGCCTGAATGTTGGATATTACCGCACGGTCGCGTATAATAAGTACAAGTTTTATGAATAATAAAAAGTCAACAGTTGACGGGTTTATACCCCGTAGGCCTGGTAGCCAAATTGGCGATCGTCACTCGACGACTCCTAAACAGGCCCAATCGACACCACGCCGAAAAGAGCTCGTTACTGAGGACGATCTTCAAAAAAATAGTATTGGCGCGGCGCGTCCGGGTCGTGCTATCGGACGCTCTGATATTGACGCGTCACTTCGACAATTAGACGATCCGCTAGAGCAGCAACGGAGTGGACGTAAATTATCACGACGCGAGCGCCGTCGTATAAAAAAAGAGGCTCGTACTCGTGGCCAGCGTATTCGACGCCGTATTATTTGGGCTCTTGTCATCCTATTGATTGCGGCGTTACTAGCAGCTGGTGCCTTCATGGTATTTAAGGCCCTCCGTGCGACAAATAATGTCCTTCAGGGGAGCGTTGCAGACTTAATACAGCACGAACCCCTTAAAAAGGATGCTAATGGACGCAGTAACTTCTTAATTTTGGGTACTGCAGAAGATGACCCGGGTCATGATGCTGGCTGGCTGACTGACTCAATCATGATTTTGAGTATCGACCAAGACAAAAAGAACGCCTACACCTTTAGCATTCCTCGTGACCTCTATGTAAACTATGGCATGGCTTGCGATGCTGGCTACAGAGGAAAGATTAACGCTTACTTTAACTGTGTTAACCAAGGTACCGATGACGCCGCCGAACAGGAACGCCTAACGCAAACACAAGCATTTATCGGTTCTATAACTGGCCTTGATCTTCAGTATGGGGTTCACGTTAATTACACAGTTATGCGCGACATTGTGAATGCTATTGGTGGCAGTATTACGGTGAAGATTGAGGGCAATGACGGCAGCGGGCCATCTGACAAGCTTGGCATTATGGACAGTAACTTTGACTGGAAGTGTGGGGCTACTCGGGCTCAAAAGATTGCAAATTGTCCACCAAACGGCCACTTTATCGAATACGAACCGGGCCTTCAGGTGCTCGACGCCGAACATGCGCTTTACTTAGCCCAGGCCCGTGGTGATATATCGCCTACATATGGTTTGGCACAGTCGAACTTCGACCGCGAACGCAACCAACAGAAGATTCTAGTCGCTATTAAAGATAAGGCTCTGAGTACCGGTACACTAACTAACTTAGGGGCAATTAGCGGGTTAATTGATGCGCTAGGCAATAACTTGCGTACCAATATTCAAACCAAAGAAGTTCGTACCCTAATGGACCTTGCTAAGGACATTCCTAATGACAAGATTACATCTATCGATTTCTACAGCCCAGATAATAAGATCTTCACGACAGGGCCTATTGACGGAGCGAGCTCAGTGTATCCAGCCGCTGGCCTCTACAATTACACCGCATTGCAAGCCTTTATCCTTAAAGAGCTTACCTCCGAACCATATATGAAAGAGAACGCGAGCATTACCGTGTTTAATGGCACCCAAGTTGCTGGCGTAGGCCAAACACTCTCCAACGCTCTTACCGAGAAAGGCTTTACGGTTGATACCGTCGATAATGCGCCAGAAGGCAAGTATAGTCCAATTGAAATTTACCAACTTAATACAACCAAGCCGGCAACTACTGCGAAGCTACAAGAGTTGTACAACGTAAAAGTGAAGACGACCAAGCCACCAGTTAGTGTCACGGGCGAGACCGATTTCGTCATTATCATTGGCGACGCCAGCGTGGTACAATAAATACGCGTATGGAGTTTCTCAAATTTGTTCGTAAGAAGTCATTTCTCAGCGAACTCATCTATACAATTTTGAACATCGCCTTGGCAGTGGGTCTTCTTCTGATTGTCCGTTATACCGAGGCGGTGTGGTTTGCTATTTTGTTAGTTTTGCTGAGTAAATGGCGTATTTTTGCGGTTCGACCGCGTTACTGGTGGGCAAACTTACGTTCAAATGTCGTCGACATTATTGTGAGTGTGAGTGTTGTGTTCCACATGTACACGATAAACGCCGCTTTAATAGCTGACAGCACCAAGTTGCTGCTCTTGATAGTCATGACGCTGCTTTATATCGGTTGGCTGCTCTATATAAAACCGCGCTCTAAGCGTTCGTATATGGCACTACAAGCTGGGATTGCTATCTTCTTGGGTGTATCAGCGCTGTTTACTATTTCGTTTAACTGGCCAGTTTCTATTGTGGTAGTGGGCGCGTGGCTCATTGGATATTCGGCGACACGGCATATTTTGGGTTCTTATGATGATGAAACCCACGGTTTATTACTGGGCTTAGTATGGGGTTTGGTCGTGGCCGAGATTACTTGGGTGGCCTACCACTGGGCAATTGCGTACCCGTTGCCAATTGTAAATACTCTCATGATTCCACAAGCCTCCATTACTGTGACTCTGGTAAGCTTCTTGGCGTACAAATGTTACGACTCGTTCTATCACCATGCTAAAATTCGTACCAACGATATATTATTACCGCTGTTGTTTACGGTAAGTATTATGATTGTACTCGTCTTAGTGTTCAACCGAGTTGGCACCGCTATTTAAAGCGGTAACCAAAGAAACTCCTCGCAGTATATTCAAAGAACACTTTCGCGTAACCCCTAAAAATAAGGCGTAGAGACCCTTATTTTTAGAGGCGTGAAGCAAGTTTCGTGAATATACTGCGAGGAGTTTCTTTGGTTACTTCAAATAACTAGGCCAACTTGTCAAACAATAAGCCGTAGCCGTCATTTTTTACCAAAACAAGGCCGTACTTTGTTGCTTCTTTTATAATTGCTGGATGCTGTTCGGGGTCGGCTTCAAGGATGAGTTTGCCGCCATACGCTAATTTTTCTTTGCTTTGAATAAGGAGCTCAAATATAAGAGATAGGCCATTATTGGTAGCGAAAAGAGCTTCGGCGGGTTCGTGGTTTGTTTCGGGTGAACGCTCCCATTCGGGGTTAACGTAGGGCAGGTTAGCGATAATAACGTCAGCTATAAAGGGGTAGCTGGTAAGTAAGTCGCTTTGGAGGGTGTTTACTTCGGCGTTGAGCGTAGCTGCATTGTCTTGGGCTACGGTAAGGGCGTGACGACTTATATCAAGCAAGGTGACGTCGAGTTCGGGGTGTTCAAGCTTAGCCGTAATACCAAGTATGCCGCTGCCCGTACCGACATCGACTACTTTTAGTGCTTCGGGTAAAAGGCTGTGATTGCGAGGGAGAGCCTCATTAAGCAGTGCTATTAAGCTTTCGGATTCGGGACGAGGAATAAGCGTCGCGGTGGTGACTTTAAACATTCGCCCGTAAAATTCCTTATGGCCAATAATGTAAGCCACTGGTACGCGGTCAAGGCGAAGGTCAAGTCGGGCATTGGCAATTTCGCGGTGCCGTTCGCTTAGCGTTTCATCACCATGACCATGCAGCCAGGTGCGAGGCTTGCGGAGAGTGTGGGCAAGTAATAACTCGGCATCAAGGCGAGCACTGGGGATGTCGGCAAAGACAAGTTGACGGGTTGCTTCGGCGAGCCAGTCGGCAATGGTGAACGTATTAGCTGGCGTTTTGGGCGGCAAGTTCGCGTTCATAAGCTTGCAAGTGCTCCACTAAGTCATCAATGCGCCCATCCATCGCTTGGGGAATACCAGAGCGGCTGTACCCAATACGGTGGTCGGTAATGCGGTCTTGAGGGAAATTATAGGTACGAATCTTTTCGCTACGATCACCAGACCCAATGAGGCTGCGGCGTTCGGCGGTTAATTTAGCATTTTCTTCGTCAATTTTTTGCTGAAGCAGGCGTGAACGTAAGACGCTCATGGCCTTTTCTTTATTTTTTAGCTGAGACTTTTCGTCTTGGTTGGTTACAACTAAGCCACTGGGTAGGTGAGTAATGCGCACGGCTGAATCGGTGGTGTTCACGGACTGTCCGCCGTGGCCCGAGGCGCGGTAGATGTCGATACGAAGATCGGCTGGGTTAATTTCAATGTCGGTCTCTTCGGCTTCGGGAAGGACTGCAACAGTAACAGTGCTAGTGTGAATGCGACCTTGGCTCTCGGTAGCGGGGACGCGTTGAACGCGGTGAACGCCAGACTCAAACTTTAATTGTGAATACGGCGCATCGCCTTTTACGCCAAATACGACTTCTTTATAGCCACCAGTGTCGTTGGCGCTTTCCGAAATAAGCTCTGTTTTAAGGTTGTGAGCCTCGCAGTAGCGCAGATACATGCGGTAAAGTTCGGCCGCAAATAGGCTTGCTTCGTCTCCACCGGCACCGGCGCGAATTTCGACAATAACGTTTTTATCATCGTTAGGGTCTTTCGGCGCTAGCATGGTGAAGAGCTCGGCTTCAAGGGTCTCGAGCTGGTCTTCCGTTTCGCTAACTTCAAGTTTTGCCAGCTCGGCCAGCTCATCGCTGCCTTGGGCTAATTCTTTAGCTTCAATAAGTTGAGCTTCAAGTGTTTCGCGAAGTGTCGCCTTTTCGAGAATGTTAGTGAGCTCAAGGAGGCGTTTGTTCTTTTTAGAAAAATCTGGGTCACTATAGGCATTGGGCTGCGACAAAAAAGCATCGAGATCTTTCTTCTCGGCCATCAGTTCTTCAATGTTCAGTTCGATGCGCGGCATTACTAGGGTTAATTATACCACATCACCCCTGTTTTTTTGTGTATAATAGAGCTATGAAGGTGCTTATGATACGAATTGCCAGTCCTTTTTTGTGGGTGTATCACAAAACACATTGGTTTACGGATCGTGAAGCCTGGGGTATTTTCCGTTTCTTCGCCATTTTAGAGGCTGTCGGGTGGTCTTTGCTGATTATTGCTATTATGTATCGACGAATGGGGTTGCCCGAAGCGGCATCGGTTGTCTCGTTTGCTGGGCATGTCCACGGCATTGGGTTTGGTCTGTATTTTTTGTTCACTATTCTTGTTGCGCGCAGTATGGAGTGGGGTGTCGGGCGTATCGCTGCTGCTATTATTGCCGGTATGCCACCGTACGGTTCAATTCTTTTTGAGCGAATTATGGCTATACATAGAAAAAAGCAGCCAGCTTATGTCGAGCCGCCAAAAGATATCGAATAGCTATTTTTTCTTTTTGCGAAACCCTAATACCGCTGGGGTAAAAACAACCCACGCCAGGGACACGAGTGCGACGAAGCCAAAAAGTATGCCGTAGATAAGAGCGAACTTACTCCCGTCAATAACCTTGCTTAAGAGGTATCCATCAAGCGCAATTAAGGCGAAGCCTGCTGCAAGCCAACGAAAACGGGCATAAGCCGGGGGCTTAACAAACTGTTTTTGTGGTTGGTCTGTTGTGCTAGGCGGAGTACTCATATGATATGTGTAACTTGTAACTAAAAAGCCTCTTTTAGTAAGAGGCTTTTTATAGGTTACTTGTCGGCTTTCTTTGCCTTGTTAGCGGCAACTTTTTTGGCCTTGTTAGTAAGTTCGGCCTTGCGAGCTTCGGCGGCTGCGGCACGGTTCTTGAAGCGATCAACGCGACCTTCGGTGTCGATGATCTTTTCTTCACCAGTAAAGAACGGGTGAGAAGCACTTGAAATGTGCACTTTTACGAGTGGGTAGGTGTTGCCATCTTCCCATACAATAGTATCGTTGGTTTGTGCGGTTGACTGGGTCAGAAACGCAAAACCGGCGACGTCATCGCTAAATACGACGGGTCGGTAGTCGGTTGGGTGTAGGTTGCTTTTCATAATCTGAGCTATTGTATCTGAAAATACTTGATTTGTCAAAGGAGTAGGTATTCTTTGTACAGACCGAGCGTCTGTCCTGTACAATAGGGGTAGATGCCAATCCGAAAACGACCATCATCGAACTCGAATGGCTCCAGTACCCTCTGGACGATTTGGCGAGTGAGTATGATCTTGCTGGGAAGTGCTTTGGCGGCGGTGGGATTGCAATTCTTTTTGTTACCAAACCATTTATTGGACGGGGGAGTAACGGGCGTATCTATATTGGGCGCTTATGTATTTAACGTGCCGTTTGCGGTACTACTGGTCCTATTTAATATACCGTTTGTCTACTTGGGCTACCGAAAGTTCGGTAAACTTTTTGCGCTGTATTCCTCGATTGGTATTTTAACTTTGGCCGCTTTAACGTTTAACCATGTTGAAGTTGGTTTTACGCATGAGCCAATTTTGGCGGCGATATTCGGTGGTATTTTTGTAGGGATTGGAGCGGGTCTGGTGATTCGCTATGGCGGCACAATTGACGGGACGGATACGGTTGCTATTCTGATAGACCGCGTAACAATCTTCTCAGTGGGCGAGGCAATCATGGTGATTAACGGTATCATTATTGCGTTAGCGGGCTTTGTGTTCGGCTGGGAGAATGCCCTGTATTCTTTGGTGGCCTACTTTGTGGCCCATAAGGCGATTGATGTAACGGTAGAAGGGCTGAATGAGTCGCGTAGTGTCTGGGTTGTAAGCCACCATGTACGTGAAATTGGTGCCATTATTAACGCTGTGGTTGACGAACCGGTGACCTATGTAAAAGAGGCTAACCCTAAAGATCCTGAGCCGCACGGTGTGATGCTGGCGGTTATTACTCGCTTCGAAGAGGCTAAAATTAAGGCCGCTATTTATGCCATAGATAAAAAGGCCTTCGTCGTTATATCAAATGCCCATGAGGTTATTGGCAAAGAAACCTTTTAAGAAGCCTGTTGCTTTTTATAGCGAAAGCTTGCAAATAACGCCGTTAAAATAAAGGCCAAGCCAATGCCACCGGTGATAAATTCATTTATATGAATGGTAATACTTGTAAGCAGCAGCACCGCCAAGGCGCCAATTGCCCAGTGGGCACCGTGTTCTAAGTAGACTAATGTCTCGAGGGTTCGCTGACGAACCATATATACGGTCAGCGAACGTACAAAGATAGCGCCAATCAACCCAAGGCCGAGAGCGATAATGATGGGGTCGGGGGTAATGGCGAATGCTCCAATTGCACCGTCAAACGAGAGTGTAGCATCGAGCACTTCAAGGTACAGAAAGAGGAAGAACCCAGCCTTGCCTACGGCAACGCCTTTAGCGTGACTTGCTTTGCGTTCGCCATATTTTTTAAAGGCTTCACCCAAGCCGTGAACCACAAAGAACACGAGGAGTCCTATAAGCCCAGCTATAATCACCTCAAAACGCAGGTCGCCACTTAAAGGAAGCGCAGCAAGAATAAGCCCGACAACAGCCGTGGCTGGTGCGATAAGGGGGATACTTCCAATGCGCGCAAGGGGCTTTTCGATCCAACTAAGCCAGGTGATGGTGCGCTTTTCGAAAATGAAGTTAAGAAATAGAAGTAATAGGAACATACCTCCAAAAGCAGCCACGATGGGGTGTACTGAGGCGAATATATACGCATAACTACCCGGCTCGTGTGGATCGCCTTTTTGAAGTGCTAGCTGGAAAGCTTCGATCGGGTTGATGCTGGCGGCGATACTGACAATTAAAACCGGGAACACGAGCCGCATACCAAATACGGCAATGAGGATTCCAATAGTAAGGAAGATATTCTGCCAAAAAGGACTCATCTTTCGCAGGATGGTTGCATTGAGAACAGCGTTATCAAAGGAAAGTGATACTTCTAGTACACCAAGAATAATACACAACAAGAGAGCGGGCCAGCCGCCGTATAAAAAGGCGAGTACTAACGCAACAGCAGTAATAGCAAATGACCAGCGGAAGGTTTTCCAAAACATATGCTTTATTGTATCATTTCGAATGGCGATATAGCTACGCCCGCTCGTATTGACTTAGCCATACCTGTATTTGATACACTCGCAGCCGTCTCCGTAATACGCAGTTGTAACTAGACGGCCTTTAGTAAAAATGCTATAATAAGAGTGTAACGAGTTTTAATGAAACACCCATCCGCAAGTTACTCCTGAAGTTTCAGGTGCGCGTGGGGAAGTAAAAAGGAGTAATATCATGGCCATAGAGGTTGATATTAAACAGCTGCTCGAAGCTGGTGTTCACTTTGGACATAAAACGAGCCGTTGGCACCCAAAGATGGCGCCATACATTCACAGCAAACGTCAGGACAGCCACATTATTGACCTGACAAAAACAGTTGAAGCCCTCGACAAGGCATTGCCTTTCTTGACTGCAACTGCTGCTGCAGGTAAGCCAATTCTTTTCGTGGCTACTAAAAAGCAAACTAAAGATTTGGTTCGTAAAACAGCCGAAAGCCTTGGTCAGCCATACGTAACCGAGCGTTGGCTTGGTGGCATGCTCACTAACGTGAACACAATTACTACTCAAATCAAGAAGCTGAAAGACCTCGAACGCAACATGGCGTCAGGTGCTTTTGAAAAGAAGTACAACAAGCTTGAAATCCAGCGTTTCCAAGAGGAAATCGACGAGCTCAACAAGAAGTACTCTGGTGTAAAAGACCTTTCTGGCAAGCCAGGCGCAGTATTTATCATAGATGTACTCGGTGATGTAAACGCGATTAACGAAGCCAAGACCCTCGGTGTTCCAGTGGTTGCTTTGGCTGACACCAACGTTGACCCAAGCCGTATCGACTATGTTATCCCTGGTAACGACGACGCGATTAAGGGTGTATCACTTATTCTTGACTACGTAGCGCAAGCTATCGAAGCTGGTAAAGGTGTAAGCAAAAAGGACAAAGAAGGGGAGGCGTAATAACCATGGCAGTATCAATCGACGACATTAAAAAGCTAAAAGAACTTACCGGTGTTGGTTTGACTGACGCTAAAACAGCCCTTGTTGAGGCTGATGGTGACTTCGACAAAGCCCTTGAAGCTATGCGCAAAAAAGGCCTCACCAAAGCTGAAAAGAAAGCTGACCGTGAAGCTCTTGAAGGTGTGATCGACAGCTACGTACACGGTGGCCGCATCGGCGTATTAGTAGAAGTAAACTGTGAAACTGACTTTGTTGCTCGTACTGACAACTTCAAAGAGTTTGCTCACATGATTGCTTTGCAGGTTGCTTCAATGAGCCCAATCTATGTGTCTGAAGCCGACATTCCAGCCGAAGAACTTGAGCGTGTTCGCCAGGAAGCACTTGCCAGCGACGCCTTAAAGGGTAAGCCAGCTGACATTGCCGACAAAATCGTTGAAGGCCAGGTTAAAAAGCACTTTGCCGACAAAGTCCTTTTGAACCAAAGCTACATCATGGACGATTCTAAAACAGTGGCTGATTTCTTGAAAGAAACCATTGCGAAGACTGGTGAAAACGTTGTTGTTCGTCGTTTCAAGCGTATCGAACTTGGCGTTAACGACTAGGTAGGTATCGATAGTAAAAAATAGACTCCAACCGGGGTCTATTTTTCTTTTTGCTGATTGGCCAAGGTGTGCATCGTGCGAGAGGTGAGGCGGCCAATAGTGTTTTCTTCGACGTAGCCGAAGTCGGCCGTAATGGCGATGGCAGGCGTAAAGGTGCGATCATATTGGTGTGCAATAGCCTCAATACCTTCGTGTAGTCGTTGCATAAATGCCCGGGTGTAGTGCTGTTTGAACGTGGCAAACGATTGCGGAAGATAAGGACTGAAGTATTCAGGTAGGGGAAGTACAATATAGGCACCGTCACCCTGGTCATCATAGGCTTCATGTATACCAGCCTGTAGCCGCTTATGATATGAGGTGTACGTGTAGGTTAATTCGCGAAGAAACGCATGGACTTGTCCGACAAAAGCATCGTAGACGCCGCCCAGGTCGCTATGTACAAAGTGAGTTGAATTCTTGATGTCCCAACGAATAACAAAGGCATTAGGGGCGATTGGTTGCTCGAGTTCAAGTCCGGTAGCCAGCGATTTGATGCCTTTGGCTTCTCTGGCTATGCGCTGCAGGCGTGCTGTTTGGTCGGCGATATGCTGTACTTCCGAGCGGTGTTGTCGATGTAATGCGCTCATCTCTTCATTTTCTAGTAGATCAACACCCGTCCCGGGTGACTCTGGAGTGAATGAATACTGGAGAGCGCCCACGGTTCGGCCGTCATGCGCTAGCGGCTGAGTATATACGAATTGGTTGTTGAGCGGGTTGATGGCGCTCATGTCAAAGCGGGGTGGGCTGTTCGGTTTTAGCGCTTCTTGTAGAGCTGTTTTCGCAACAAGTAGCCGGCGTCCGATAATATTATCTGTGCGGAATTCGTAGCGCTCAGGAGCGGTGTCATAAGCATTCGCATTCGCCAACGGTATGGCTAGAGCTTCCCCTGGTTCGTGGCCAAAACTAACAACACCATCATAACTGCCACTCGCATAGGAAAGGCTATCATTGAGAGCTTGGGTTGCTTTATGTATTTCATCCTGGGCACGAATGACGTCGCTGCGCTCACTAAAGCGCTCATAACCACCCGGCAATGGTAATGTTTTCATGTATTAAGTATTATTATATCACTAATGTAAGAATGTTGCAATTCTCAACAGGGGTGAGTGTTGGTTGATGATGACAAGATGATGTATAATAAGGTCAATCAAAGAAAGCGAGAAATATGTTCGATACTAAACAATATGATGACCGTTTTGCTGCTGCAGTAACTCATTTCCAGGAAGAGCTTAAAAAGGTACGCACTGGCCGTGCCCACCCGTCAATGCTCGATGGCTTAACCGTTGAGGCCTACGGTCAGCCAATGCCGCTTAACCAGGTGGCCAACGTGGTCGCTGCTGAGGCCCAGCTTATTACCGTCACTCCGTTCGACCCAAGCAACCTACAGGCAATCGTTTCTGCTATTCGGGCCGACCAAACACTGGGCTTAAACCCAAGCGATGATGGCCGTGTGGTACGTGTGCCAATTCCACCGCTCACTGAAGAGCGCCGTAAGCAAATTGTGAAGCAAACTTCTGAAAAAGTGGAGGATGCCAAAGTGGCGCTACGCAATATTCGCCAAGACGCCCTTAAAGAAGCGAAGCGGCTTAAGGATGCCAAAGAACTATCCGAAGATGACCAGAAGCGTGTCGAAAAGGCAATTGACGATTCCGTTGCGACTTTTGGTGCTCAAGTTGACGCTGCCTTTAAAGATAAAGAAAAAGAAATCCTAACTATTTAATGTCTGAAAAAACCGCTACACCATTGCCAGCACACATAGGCTATATTGTTGATGGCAACCGCCGCTGGGCGAAGACGCATGGGTTGCCTGTGTACGAGGGGCACCTGGCTGGCTATAACGCTTTAAAAGAGGTCGCCATTGCAACAATTGAGGCTGGCGTACCTTACGTGTCGGCGTATATTTTTTCGACGGAAAACTGGCAGCGGAGTGCTGACGAGGTCAAAAAACTACTTGGGCTTGTGTTAAGACTTGTTACAAGTGATGTGCCAGAATTTCAGCGTCGCAATATTCGACTTCGCCTTATGGGCTCACGCGAAAATGTACCGGCTAAGATTTTGAAGGCCATCGATAAGGCTGAGGCTGCTACGGCGAATAACACCGCTGGAACAATTATTCTTGGGTTTAATTACGGTGGCCAAATAGAAGTGGCTGAGGCGGTTAAAAAAATTGTTCAGTCTGGTGTTGCAGCCGAAGCTATTACCGTAGACACTATTGCCGAAGCCCTCTACGTACCAGATGTACCACCAGCTGATTTGATTGTCCGGACAAGTGGCGAACAGCGCTTGTCGAATTTCTTGCTATGGCGCTCGGCGTATAGCGAGTTGTTATTTTTAAAAAAGTCATGGCCGGATATGACAAAAGAAGATGTCGACGCTATAATGAAAGAATACGCAAAACGGCAACGGCGCTTCGGGGCATAACCGTAAGCAATATATAAGCTGTATCGTCTAACTTTGGAGGGAAAATGCTGATCTTAGGAATTATTGTCGGTTTGGTGGTGCTGGTTATTTTGGTTGTACTGCACGAGCTTGGCCATGCCATTGTCGCTAAACGCAATGGGGTAGTGGTAGAAGAATTTGGCATTGGTTTTCCTCCTAAAGCCTGGGGTAAAAAACTAAAGAACGGCATGTTGTTTACTATTAACTGGTTGCCGCTCGGTGGTTTTGTGAAGCTTCAAGGTGAACACGACGCCGCGACGCATAAAGGCGACTATGGCGCAGCGACGTTTTGGCAAAAAACCAAAATCCTCCTGGCAGGTGTAGTAGCAAACTGGCTTGTCGCTGTGTTGTTATTAACTGGGCTAGCGTTAACTTCGGGGATTCCAAAAATTATCCCTGACCAATTTTCAATTCCTGCCGATACTACAACGGTATCGACCCCTGTTCAAATAACCAATTTAGTCGATAATTACCCAGCCAAAAAAGCTGGGCTGCAAACGGGCGACAAGATCATTCGTTTTGACGGCGAGAAGATTGACACGGTTCAACAACTTATTACTGCTAGTAAGGCCCATCGCGGCCAAACTGTTGCCGTCGAGTACACCCGTGATGGCACGACTAATAAGGTAAATGTGACTTTGCGTAACGCCGATTCGGCCGTTTTTGGTGCTGGTTTAGGTCAACAAGATAGCATAAAGGCTACATGGTCGGCACCGGTAGTGGGTGTGGTAACAACTGCACAATACACTTGGGTGACATTACAAGGCTTTGGTAATCTGGTGGTTAACTTCTTTGGCGGCTTGATAGGGCAGCTAAGTACTAGCGAGGCGGGTCGCGCAGCTGCTAGTGAGCGGCTTAACGAAGCGGGTGCGAGCGTAGCTGGTCCGTTGGGTATATTAGGGGTTATTTTCCCAGCTGCGAGCGAAGCCGGCGTGGCGCAAGTGGTGTTCTTGGCGGCGATTATATCTTTGACACTGGCAGTTATGAACGCCTTGCCGATCCCAGCGCTTGATGGCGGTAGGTGGTTTGTAAGCGCCCTCTATAAAGTTCTTAAACGTCCGCTCACCAAAGAAAAAGAAGAAAAAATCCATGGTACTGGTTTTGCGGTACTGATGTTATTGGTAATTGTTATTACGGTAAGCGATGTCTTCAAATTCTTCAAATAACCCTGCAGTACAGCCAAGCATGTCGCCGATGCGTAAGTTTGGGTACGCCATTGGTTTAGCGGCATGGGTCTTCGCTGGCTTTATGCTGGCCCAGTTACTGGCAATTGGTGTCGTAGAGTTTCTTAAGCTGCTCCATATTCCGCTGGGTGCCATAAATACGACGGTATTTAACACGCTTGCAGCAGCAATGGTATACGGCATGGCTATTGTGATTGTTTTGGGCGTACCTTGGCTTATAAGCAAGAAACGCACGACACTAAAAGATTTAGGTCTGCAGCGGCTTTTGAGCTGGATGGACATCCTTTGGGCGCCAGCTGGAGCGGTTGTCTATCTTATATTGACTACACTAGTATCGGCGGCGGCATCGGTTGTTTTGCCCTTTATCGACTACGCGCAAAAACAGGACACGGGGTTCTCGCAACTTGCCAGCCAGCCTGAATATCTATTGGCTTTTGTTAGTTTGGTGATAATTGCGCCTTTCGCCGAAGAGATTCTTTTCCGCGGGTATCTGTTTGGCAAATTGCGTAAACATATGTCACTGTGGGCTGCTATCTTAGTAACGAGCCTTTTGTTTGGCCTGGTGCACTTCCAGTGGAATGTTAGTGTCGATGTGTTTGCGTTAAGTATTGTGCTGTGTTTGCTGCGGGTTGTATCAGGTAGTTTGTGGCCGTCCATTTTGCTGCACATGTTAAAAAATGGCATTGCCTTTTATTTTCTCTTTATAAATCCAACAGTCCTTAGTACACTAGGAGGGTAATATGCGAGTTTCACACTTATTTACTAAGACGTTAAAAAACGCCCCAGCCGACGAAGTGGCCAAAAATGCCCAGCTTCTCATTCGGGCTGGTTTTGTATACAAAGAAATGGCCGGTGTGTATGCGTACTTGCCACTTGGTCTTCGAGTACTCGAGAACATTAAGGCAATTGTGCGTGAAGAAATGAACGCAATTGATAGCAATGAGCTTATTATGACGACCCTCCAGCGTAAAGAGGTGTGGGAAAAAACCACCCGTTGGAGCGATGAAGTAGTCGATGTTTGGTTCAAGACGCGCCTTAAGGACGATACCGAGCTTGGCTTAGGTTGGAGTCACGAAGAGCCAATTGTTGAAATGATGAAGCAGTACATACACAGTTACCGAGATTTACCAGTTAGCTTGTACCAGTTCCAGCCAAAGATGCGTAATGAGCTGCGCGCGAAAAGCGGCATCATGCGTGGGCGTGAATTTATTATGAAAGATATGTATTCATTCCACGCCAGCAAAGAGGACCTTGATGCCTATTACGAAAAGGTTATCGAAGCCTACAAGCGCGTCTATGATCGCCTTGGTATTGGTGGCGATACATACGTAACATTTGCTAGCGGGGGAGCTTTTACAAAGTTCAGCCACGAGTTCCAGACTATTTGTGAAGCTGGTGAAGATGTTATTTACCTCCACCGTGAGAAAAACATTGCCATTAACGAGGAAGTCTTAGACGACGCAGTAGTAGAATTGGGCATTACTCGCGAG
Organism: Candidatus Saccharibacteria bacterium 47-87; assembly: GCA_001897305.1. Taxonomy (GTDB): domain Bacteria; phylum Patescibacteriota; class Saccharimonadia; order Saccharimonadales; family Saccharimonadaceae; genus Microsaccharimonas. The sequence goes on from MKSO01000001.1 coordinate 246,635, forward strand.
GAGCTCGAACCGGTTAAGACTGCTGAATCGGGCAACATCTTCAACTTTGGTTCGCAAAAAACTGATGAAATGGGCTTATATTACACCGATGCGGAGGGTAAGCAACAGTCGCTCTATATTGGTTCATACGGCATTGGTATTACCCGGGCTATGGGTGTTATTGCCGAAAAAATGAGCGATGAAAAGGGCCTCGTGTGGCCTAAGAGTATTGCCCCGTACCATGTGTATTTGGTAAGTATTGGCGATGTTGATGAAGAGGCCACGAAATTGTATGGAGAATTGAAGGCTGCCGGTATTACTGTGTTATTCGATGACCGTGACGAGCGCCCGGGTGCTAAGTTCTCTGATGCTGAGTTGATTGGCCTGCCGTACCGTGTTACCATTAGCCGACGTCTTTTGGATGAAGGAAAGCTCGAATTAACATACCGAGCAACTGGTGAAACAGAGGTGTTGACACCTAGTGAAGTGCTTGCTAAAATAGCAGAAATGTAGGTGTATGAGATACTCCCTACGCTATATATAGCGTAGGGGGTGCGCTTTATCAGGGATTTTAAAGAACATTTAAGGAAATTATTAGAATGAAAAAACAATATCAGATTACGGCTGAAGGTAAGAAAGAATTAGAGGCTGAGTTGGCCGAATTAAAATCTCGTCGCGGAGAGGTTGCCGACAAGATTTCTGAAGCTCGTGACTTCGGTGATTTAAGCGAAAATGCCGAATACGATGCAGCTCGCGAAGAGCAGGGTCTGCTTGAAACACGTATTGCAGAAATTGAAGATATTCTTAACAACGCTGAAATTATTAAAGCCTCAAGCAAGAGTACTATTGGCCTTGGTAGCCGTGTCGAACTTAAAACCGGTGCAAAAAAAGTAGTGTACACCATTGTTGGCCCCGTAGAGGCTGATCCGCTTGAAGGCAAGGTCAGTAACGAATCACCAATCGGTATGGCACTGTATGGCAAGAAAGTTGACGAAAAAGTCACCATCACCACACCTAAGGGTGATATCTCTTACACTATTGTTTCAGTTGGCTAAGTCTTGTCTCGCTAAGGTGTAGCCGTACGTCCTGTAAGCTGATATACTTATCAGCGATATGTCGACATTAAAAGATTTCCGAGATGAACGTCTGCGCAAGCTTGCAGATTTAAAAGAACTGGGCTTTAATGCCTATCCTTCACAAAGTCACCGTACCCACAACGCTGGGGTAGTAAAAAACGACTTTGACTCTTTAGAAAACCAAGTAGTCACCGTTACCGGCCGGGTAATGGGTATCCGTAAATTTGGGAAACTAGCTTTTATTGTCCTACGTGACCAAACTGGTGAAATTCAACTGTTCTTACAAGCTGGTAAGGTGGGCGAGCGTAATGCTGCAGAAGGCCAGCTTTCTATTGACGACTTGCCACTGCTTGATACGGGCGACTTTTTAGAGGCAACTGGCCCCGTTATTAAAACAAAAACGGGCGAAGTATCTATTGAGGTCCAAGCGCTACGGCTGTTAACGAAAGCCCTTCGCCCAATGCCAAGCGCCCAAGAGGGCTTTACGAATAAAGAAGAGCGTATGCGTCGTCGCTACGTTGATATGAATGTAAACTTGGATGTTCGCGAGCGTTTTGTTCGTCGTTCTGTATTTTGGCAAGCAACGCGCGACTTTTTGAACCAGCACGGCTTTGTAGAAGTAAACGTACCAGTACTTGAGCACACTACCGGCGGAGCAGATGCTAACCCCTTTGTAACCCACATGGATGCGCTTGACCAAGACTTCTATCTGCGTATTAGCCACGAGTTACCGTTAAAGCGCTTGCTAGGCGCCGGCTTTGAGAAGGTATATGACATTGGGCCACGTTTCCGCAACGAAAATTATTCCGACGAACATCTTCCGGAACACGTCGCCATGGAGTGGTACTGGGCCTATGCCAACTGGCAGGATGGCATGCAGTTTATGGAAGCTATGTATAAAGATGTTTTGCAAAAGACGTTTGGTACTTTGCAGTTCAAGCTCGGACGTTTTGATGTTGATATGGGCGGTGAGTGGGAAGTGTGGGACTACGCCACCGTTATTAAAGACCGTTATGGTATTGATGTCTACGAAAGTAGCCTCGATGACGTTAAGAAAGCCCTGGTTGATAACAAGTTAGAGGTTGAGCAAACCGAAAACCGTGCCCGTGGCATTGATAAGCTATGGAAGAATATCCGCAAAGACGTTGCCGGGCCGGTGTGGCTCATTAATACACCAAAGTTTATTTCACCACTCGCCAAGTCTAACCCTGAAGACGACCGTGTCGTGCAGCGCTTTCAACCTGTTATTGCTGGTTCTGAACTAGGTAATGGGTTCTCGGAGCTGAATGATCCAATCGACCAACTTAACCGTTTTGTTGAACAACAAAACATGCGTGATGCCGGTGATGATGAGGCGATGATGCTGGACATCGACTATGTTGAGATGCTTGAATATGGCATGCCGCCAGCTTGTGGCTGGGGATACAGCGAACGCGTTTTCTGGATTTTCGAAGGTGTGACGGCCCGGGAGGGTGTGCCGTTCCCGCAACTTCGTCAAGAGTATGATGAAGTAACAAAATCACTCTACCCAGAGGTCACATTTGAATCCAGCCCGAGCGATGATGAAACCCGACAAAACTAGACTCCTTATTATTATTTTGCTTCTCATTGTCATTGTTGGCATTGCATTAATTATGAGCCGTCCGATATTTAACTATAGCGCTCTCGTGTTTGATCTTTTGACCTATGTCGTGAGTATTGTTGCTTTGGCTCTTGCGATTTTATCGGTGCTAAACAGTATGCGACAAAATAGGATTCTTAAAAAAATGGTCCGCGACGTGCACGGCTCGATAGCAGAGTTACAAGAGGTTGCTCAGTCAACCGATGCAATTGAACGTGAGATTCGAGAAGAGTATCACATGAATAAGGTTATTACCGATGTTTTGTCGGAATACGGAATCGGTGACACAAGCAGAATGCGTCGCTCTATCGCTCGTCGAGTTGCTCGCAGGCTGAAGAAAACGCGCTATAAGGCTTGAATACCTGCACTATAGTGCTATACTAAGTATAGTAAAATAATAGGTAAGGGATTTTTAATAATGTCGAATATTCTTGTCGTGACCGGAAGTGTCCGTCCAAACAGTGTAAACAAAAAAATTGTACCGCTCGTTGTAAGTGAGCTTGAGACGCAAGGGGCAACTGCTACCGTAGCAGACCTAGAGGCGTTGAACTTGCCGTTTTTTGATGCGCCATTATCGCCAAACGCTCCAGGTTTCGAGCCTACAAACGAAGCGGCTCGTCAGTGGACCCAAATGGTAGCAGAAGCAGACGGTATTGTGTTTGTAACTCCTGAATATAACCACACCTTAACGCCGGTTCAGCTTAATGCAATTGACTGGATTGGTAAGGAGTGGGAAGGTAAGCCTATTGCGCTCGTTGGGTACGGTTGGAGTACAGGTGGCGGCCAGGCGCACGATGCTGCCCGTGAAGCTCTTGAGGTTAACCTGAAGGCTAAGGTTGGTGAGACACAAACAAACTTGTTCTTTACAAAAGACCTTACTCCAGATGGTGATGTTGCTGATGCTGACACTGTACAGCAAAAGATCGCAGCGACCATCAGCGAATTACTTGCAGCCTAGCTTCGACAAGCAATCCGTTTTTAAGTAAGCAGTTCATGGTACCATAAGACTATGAAATGGCTTGTGGGATTAGGGGTAATAGTAGCAGGAGCGTTGACGACGTTTACATCGGCCGGTGCCCTGAGTGTTGATTATTTCACTATTCCACAGTATGACATTCAGTACGAGCTCTCGCGTGATAGTGAGGGCCGTTCTGTTTTAAAGACGACAGAAAAAATCACTGCTACTTTTTCGCAGCAAGATAAAAACCATGGGATTGAACGGGCCATACCTAGTACTTACGACGGCCATCCGGTGAGTTTGTCGATAGGTTCGGTAACAAATGAAAATGGCCAGAGTGTAGAGTATTCAACCCGTGAAGATAATGGTAATACGATTGTGCGCATTGGCAACCCTTCGCAGTATGCCCACGGAGACAAGACGTACGTACTTACCTATACTCAACGCGATGTCACAAGGTTCTATCAAGACACGGGCAAAGATGAATGGTATTGGGATACGAACGGTACCGGCTGGCGGGTCCCCATAAGCCAGCTCACTGTTTCGATTCGACTTGATGGTGAACTCGCATCGTTAACTGGTACTCCATCGTGTTATGTTGGGGCCCAGGGCGCAACAAATACCTGTGACTTGCAGCAACAGGCCGATGGTAGTTATCGAACATCTGCGAGCAACCTGGCGAGCGGGGAGAATATTACGGTTGCCTTCGGTTTCCCTAAGGATACATTTACGGCCTATACTCGTTCATTTGGTGAGTGGGCAGCTATGATTTGGGGCATTGCTTTGATTGTGAGTATTCCAATAATGCTGATACTCATCTTTGTGATCAATGCCATATACATACGCCGTACCTACAGGGTATCGGAGCTAAAACCTATTCCGGTTGAATTTATTCCGCCGCGTTATGCTAGTGTGCAGGCTTCGGCTCAGGTAGTAGGGCAGGTAGGGGTGTACCATGTTTTTACTGCGCAGCTTATTGACTTAGCGGTACGCCGATTTGTCTCTATTATCGAAACGCGCCCAAAAACTACATGGAAAGCAGCCGAGTATGATATTGCTATTAACCAGTCATTAAGTGAATTGAAATCGGAGGAGATGGAAATCCTTACGGATATGTTTGGTAGGGTGCCACAAGTGGGTGATCGCTTGCCACTCAAGACGCTCCGCAATAATACTTCGTATCAACTACGAACGCTCGATAATGACAAGAAGCTGAAAAAGCTGCTAGAAGATACTTATCGGTTGCGCGCTAAGTCACCGGTTTTAACGAAATTATTCAACCGCTGGGCTGTCGGCTTACTTATTGCAAGCATAGTACTTCTTATGCCTACCTTTTTACTCCCCGCTATTGTAGCGTGGGTATCGGGACTAGTGGCGCGGCCTTTGACCGATGAAGGGCTGGCGCTTCGTCGCTACGTAATGGGCCTTGACCGCTATATTAAAGCCTCTGAAGTAGAGCGATTGAAGTTTTTCCAAGGCCCCGAAACCGCCGAGAAAGTCGGCTATTCTGTAGATACAAATAACCCAGGGCAGTTGGTGAAATTATACGAACGAGTATTGCCATATGCCATATTATTTGGCCGCGAAAAACAATGGTCAAAGCAGCTCGGAGCCTTTTATGAGAACAGTAACACACAGCCGGAATGGTATAACGGCAGCACGGCTTTTAACGCTGTAGTATTTACTTCTGCGATGAGTAGTTTCTCGACAGCGACAAGTTATACGTCTGGAACGAGCTCGAGTTCGGGCGGTTCGGGCGGTGGAGGTTTCTCTGGCGGCGGTGGTGGCGGTGGCGGCGGTGGCGGCTGGTAAGCCGCTGCAATCGGGTATACTAGAAGATGAAGAAAGCGAGGGTGCATGATCGAGATTAAAAACGTCACCAAGACGTATGGTAAAAAAGGGAGTACCTTCCAGGCTCTAAAGGATGTCAGCTTAACCATCCCTGATGGCGCAAGTGTTGCTATCGTCGGTAAGTCGGGGAGCGGTAAATCAACCCTAATGCATGCCATGAGCGGTCTCGATCGTCCAGAGGCTGGAGAGGTTATTATTGACGGTGTCGACATTCTAAAACTCAAGAAAAAAGCCGTTGATACCTTTCGATCAGAAAAAATTGGCTTTATTTTTCAATCCTTTTTCGTACAAGCTAACGAAAGCTGCTATGATAACGTTTCGCTTCCACTGGAGATATCCAATAGCAAGGCGAGCCAACGTAAAGTACGTATTGAAGAAGCCCTTGCAACGGTTGACTTGAGCGATAAATTAAAACAAAAAGCACGGAATTTATCTGGTGGACAAAAGCAGCGTTTGGCAATTGCCCGGGCGATCGTAAACAAGCCAAGCATTATTTTTGCTGACGAACCAACCGGTAATCTCGACTCTACTACAGGTGAAAAAGTAGAAGACCTCTTATTTAGTCTTAATAAAAAAGAGGGCAGTACGCTTATTATTGTCACCCACGACACCGACCTGGCCCGGAAGTGCGATGTACAAGTGTACATAAAAGATGGTCAAATTGAACAAACGGTTGGTTTGGCGGCAAGCACGGCTGGAAAGGAACATAAATAATGAAAACGATTGATATTGTTCGCCGTGCGGCACGTAGCTTACGGAGTGCTAAAACCCGTACTATTTTGACAAGCCTGGCAATCGCAGTGGGTGCTTTTACGATTACGGTTTCACTAGCTGTGGGTGAGGGTGCGCGCCAATATGCTGATAATTTAATTAATTCCAATGTGAACCCTAAAGCCTTATTTATTGTTAAAGATAAAACTTTGTTTGAAGGTGGTGCGCAGCGTGCCGCTATTACAGAATATAACCCAGATGCTGCCCAAACTGCGGCAGGCGCTACTATCGTGTCCATGACCCAAAAAGATGTCGATGCGCTTAGTGCCCGTTCGGATATCGAATCAGTGGTACCGACGTATAATCCGGTTGTGCGTTACATGACGTTTGACGGCAGTAGTAAAAAATATAGCGCAGACGTCAGCACGTATAACGACAGTATTTTGAGCGAATCTGCGTATGGCTCATTACCCCCGCAGAACCAGCAGCTCGGCGACACGGATGCGGTAGTCCCCGAGGCATTCGTCGATACATTAATAAAAGCAGGGGTAATAAAAGAGGGTGCCGACTTGGTTGGTAAAAAAGTAACCCTTACGGCCGTACAAGCAACCGTCACGCCAACAACCGACCAAATCTCTGCAGCCTTCGCTACGGGCGGGCAAGCGGCTGTAGAGGACTTAGTGAAGCCACAAACGAAAGATTTCACTTTTACCATCCGTGCGGTGTCACAGAAGTCATCCTCGGCACTAACAGGTGTAACGGCCGTGCAGATTGCTCCAAACGCGGCCCGTGCAATTAGCGAGTTCATTACTGCTGGTACAAATGAGTATCAAAAGTACCTAGGCGTGACCGCGCTTGTAAAAGGCGACACCGATCCACAGAAGGTGAAAGAAGCTCTCAATAATGCCGGCTACTACACGCAGACTGCGAAAGATCTTCAGGGCTTAATATTTACAGTCGTGAATACCTTGCAGGGTATCGTACTTGGCTTTGGTATTATTGCACTTATCGCCAGCGTATTTGGCATCATCAATACGCAGTACATTAGTGTTCTAGAGCGTACCCGTGAAATTGGTCTGATGAAAGCCTTGGGCATGCGCGGTCGTAGCGTCAGCCGCTTATTCCAGTTTGAGGCTGCTTGGATCGGCTTCTTGGGTGGCATTATTGGGGCTGCAATTGCTGTTGTTCTTGGGGTAACGCTAAACCCATGGGTGACGAGCGTACTTGGGTTGTCCGAGGGCACGAAACTCCTTATTTTCCAACCACTCCCGATTGCCGGCATGATAATCGTTCTTATATTCATTGCTATGCTTGCAGGGTGGTTCCCAGCGCGCAAGGCAGCTAAGCTCGACCCGATTGAGGCTTTGAGGACGGAGTAGTATAGTTATCGTATGAAACACGAACATGGTAGTGCCGGCTTTGAAGCTCAGCCTGAACGATACCAAAAAATCGAAAAGCTTAATCATGAATCATTTTTGATGCATGAACCCTCGCCTCTACGGGTTGTGCAGTCTCTGCATAGTGTTGGGGCGCCGCGAGATGTAATTACTGATGGATATAATGACGAATACCCCTCTGATGTTGTCGAGCAGGCTAAGGCTATCGGGCGTCATATAGTAGTGGGTAACGTCAGTCCCTTAAATGGGTATGGGCCACGAGATATGTCTGGTGAGGAAAAAGTCGCCGATGCGCAGCATAACATCCATGAATTTCTCGCTCGCAATAATGTCGATCCTAGTACCGTTCGGATGTTAAGGCCCGAGCGAGATTACACGACGCCGTTAAGGGCTGTTAACGTTGACGAAGATAACCTCCAGCCCGATGACACGGGCCTATTACGCCCTGATACTGCTGGTGATTTTCTCTACACGTATAACAAAGACAACGTTCTAGCTGCCCGTCCGGCCGATTGTCCTATTGTTTTTCTGTCCGCCGAAACACCAAAGGGTGATATGACGGTCTTATTACACCTAGCGTGGCAGGGTGTGGCGCATGGGTATATAGCACAAGCGAAGAGTCAACTTGATGCTCTTGGAGTGGATTGGACTACGCTTCGTGCTCAAATTACCCCAGGTGGACACGGTGAGACATTTAAGTTTGAGAACTTTAATAAGTACAACCCGCTTGACCAGTTTCCAGAATCTTCAAGTATGTTTACTGATGTTAAAGCAAATCAAGCCGCAGACGGTGCTGCTTCTTATGACTTTGGTATTGACCTTGCGGCTGAGGTATACGAGAAGCTTGTTGAGACATGGAGCGTGGACCCGTATCAGCTATTTCTTGACACGAGTGACACCACATCACCAACTGTAGGGTATTCATCTCACAGCCGTTCGTTTAAGGAGTATGAAGGTGCTGGTGGCGAGAATTCACGCGACTTAGTTATGGCAATACCCTCGCTAGATTAGAGGGCTTTATGCTACAATAACCCTAGTTATGTTAGATATTCGTTTTGTCCGCCAATACCCAGAACTTGTGCAGCGCAATGCCGAGGAAAAGGGCTATAAAAATGTCAATATTCAAGAGGTGCTTGCTCTTGATAGTGGTCGCCGCGATCTACAGGCTAAGGCAGATGAACTGCGTGAAAAGCGAAACACTATTGCTGCTTCTATGAAGGGAGGCAAGCCATCACCTGAACTTATCGAAGAAGGTAAGGCGATTAAAGAAGAGTTGGCGACTATCGAAACTGATCTTCGTGTGGCTGAAGAAAAGTTTGCAGCAGCATTTAACTGGCTGCCCAATATGATGCAGCCTGACGTACCTTTGGGTGGTGAAGAAGATAGCGTTGAAATTAAGGCCTGGGGCGAGAAAACCGAAGGGGCTGTTGACCATCTTGATTTTGCAACCAAACGCGATTGGGTTGACTTCGAGCGCGGCGCTAAAGTGGCCGGTGCGAAGTTCTATTACCTTAAGGGCGATATGGCGCTACTTGAAAATGCCCTCACTCAATACGGTCTTACCTTTTTGACACAAAAAGGCTTCACTTTTATGACCGTACCGCACATGGTGAATAGTAGCGTTGCAACCGGTACTGGGTTTGCGCCTCGTAGCAGTGACCAAAACGACGAGTACTTTATTGAAGGTGAGGACTTGTCGCTGATTGCTACCGCCGAGATGCCTCTTACGGGCTACCACGCTGACGAAATTATCGATGAAGCAGATTTGCCGTTGTTCTATGCTGGCCTTAGCCCCTCGTATCGCAAGGAAGCTGGTACCTACGGTAAGCATACTCGCGGTCTCTTCCGTGTACACCAGTTTAATAAGCTTGAAATGTATGCCTATACATTACCCGAGCAAAGTGTTGAAGTGCACAATAAGCTCCTGAGTTTCGAAGAAGAGTTATGGCAATCGCTGGGTATCCCATACCACATTATAAACATCGCCGCTGGTGATTTGGGTGCGCCAGCTTCTAAAAAATACGACCTTGAATACTGGTCACCGGTTGATGGTACATACCGTGAACTAACAAGTTGTTCAAACTGTACCGATTTTCAAGCGCGTAACTTAAATATTCGCGTTCGCCGTACGGATGGTTCAGTAGAAACGGTTCATACACTGAATGGAACAGCTGTTTCATTGGCCCGTTCGTTGGTTGCAGTTATTGAACACTACCAAAATGCCGACGGTACTTTGCGGGTACCTGAAGTCCTGCGTCCGTATCTTGGTGGCCGCGAGGTTTTGTAGCTTTTTATGCCAGTTTTTGTTGCACTGTCAACCGTGGCTGATGGCAATATGTATATTCCGGAAAGCCAAGCCGATGAACAGGTAATTGCTACCCGCATGGCTTGGTTAAAAAAGCAGGGTATCGAAGCTACTAATACAACGCGGGTGAACATTTCTTTTGATCAAGATAATTATTGTCGGTATCGAATTGCTGACTCTTCAAATAAAGGTGAGGGGATGTTTGATGGTGATGATGAGCCAGCCGATGCCTTAGTAGCGACCGAGAAGAATCACGCTTTACTCTTGCCAGTAGCCGACTGCGTTGCTACAACCTTATATGATGAACAGCATGGAGTATTGATGCTGTCGCATCTTGGGCGCCATAGTTTAGAGCAGCGCGGCGGGGTCCAGAGTGTGAAGTTTTTACAAGACATCTACGACACCGATCCGGCAAAACTAAAAGTATGGTTGTCGCCAGCTCCAGGTAAGCAAGTATACCCGATTTTTAAACTTGGCGGACAGGGTATGAAGGAAACGGCTTTTGAACAACTACAACAAGCCGGTGTGTTATTTGAGAATATTACCGACAACCCGGCCGATACTGCTACGGATGGCAATTATTTCTCGCATAGTGAATTCCTTAAAGGCAACAAACCTACCGATGGTCGCGTCGCTATGGTCGCCATGATGACGGACTAAGCGCGAGCCAGCCGAGCCTGATACTGTAAGGGCGACTCTGCAGCCCGAGTTTGAACGGGACGCTGGCGCCCGAGAAAACCCGGAGCGAAGCCAAGCTCGTCAGTAACAGGCTCGGCTGGCTCGCGCTTAGTCTGCCTTAGGGTGTATGATAGAAGTATCAACCAACCACAAGGAGGGAAGATATGATAGCATCCATTGATATCACCGGCATTAAATATAACGTCAACGAAAAAACGCAAAAATACGTTATGGATAAAGTAGGAAAGCTCGATCGCTACGCACCACCTCATGCTCGTAAAACGATCGTCGCCGATGTAAAACTCCGACAGGTTAACCGTGACCATGGCAATAAATATGAAGCCGAGGTCATTCTCCAAGTTCCCGATAAAACAATTACCGCTAAGGATTCGACCTTAAATATGATGGCGGCCATTGATATTGTTGAGGCAAAATTAATTGCACAATTAAAAAAGTATAAACAATCTGTACTGCAAACGCGCAACCTAACTCGTGCGTAGTAACGAATTTTCTTCACGAGCATTTAAAGATTTTCTCAGTTTCTGGGAGTATACTACCTATAATTAGTAATAGGAGTAACTGCTATGGCGCAAGAAACAATAGATGAGAAACCGGTGAAGAGCACTCAATCAGTTAAGGCAAAAAAGGCCGCACAGCCTGTTGTTGCCGGCACTCCTGTCGAACCAGAAACAAAGAGCCCCTTGCAAGAACCCTGGTTCCCTTGGGTATTGGCAGCCGCTGCGCTTATTATAGGTATTATTGGTGGGTTCTTAGGGGGTGTCGCAGTTGGTGAGCGAGGCGACCTTCGGCGTGGTGACGATATTCCTATGTTTCAAGGTTTAGACTCTGAGCGCGGCGGCTGGCATAGGGGTTCGACTGACGACACCAGCAGGGGATCTTTCTGGCAGTAGAAACCCCTCTAAATTCTTGGGTATAGCTACTTTTCGCACCTCGGTCCTCGTGGTATACTAAGCCTAAAGAAATACCGATATTTTCCGAAAGGCGGGGTAACTAACTACATGGCAATTACGCGACAGGGGGCTCTCACCAAGGTGTTTGGTGACCCACAGAAGAAGACCTTAAAGCGACTACAGAAGAAGGTCGATGCTGTTAATGAGCTTTCAGACAAGTATAAAAAACTCTCTAAGGCTGACCTCAAAAAGCAAACTGAAGTTCTAAAAAAGCGTTTAGCCAAAAAAGGTACCACACTCGATAGCTTACTCCCTGATGCGTTTGCCTTGGTGCGCGAGGCCAGTGATCGTACTCTCGGCATGCGTCATTTCGATGTGCAGCTGATTGGTGGTATGGTGCTCCACGAAGGTGATATCGCCGAGCTTAAGACTGGTGAAGGTAAGACCCTTATGGCCACCTTGGCGGCCTATCTAAATGCCCTTGAAGAAAAGGGTGTGCACGTAGTGACAGTTAACGACTACTTGGCACAGCGTGACGCCGGTTGGATGGGTGAACTCTACCATTTCTTGGGTCTTTCAACGGGCGTTATTATCAACGAAGCATCTTTCATCTTTGATCCAAAGTACGACAACGAAGCTCACACCGACCCACGCATGAAAAAGCTTCGTCCAGTCAGCCGTAAAGAAGCCTATGCTGCTGATATTACGTACGGTACCAACAATGAATTCGGTTTCGACTATCTGCGCGACAACATGGTAAACGAAGTTGAATTACTTCGTCAGCGCGAACTTAACTTTGCAATCGTGGACGAGGTCGACTCGATTCTTATTGACGAAGCTCGTACGCCGCTTATCATTAGCGCGCCAGCCAGCGAAAATCCCGACAGCTATCAGCAGTTTGCAAAAATCGCCGCTAAGCTAGTGCCAGAGGACTACGCATTGGATGAAAAGCGCCGCATGGTTGCTCTAACTGATACTGGTGTTGAAAAAGTCCAGAAAATGCTTGGCGTAAAAAACCTCTACAGTCCGGAATACGTTCGTTCTGTCTATCACCTCGACCAAGCTTTACGTGCCCAGACCCTCTTTAAGCGCGATAAAGACTACGTGGTCACTAAGGATGGCGAAGTTATTATCGTCGACGAATTTACCGGTCGTCTTATGCAGGGACGTCGCTACAACGAAGGCCTTCACCAGGCGATCGAAGCTAAAGAGGGCGTGCCTATTTTGCAAGAAAGTATGACACTGGCGACAATCTCATTCCAGAACTACTTCCGTTTATACAAAAAGCTTTCGGGTATGACCGGTACTGCCTTTACAGAAGCCGAGGAGTTCCAGCAAATTTACAAGCTTGATGTCGTGCAGGTACCACCAAACCGGCCAATTGCTCGTATCGACAAAGAGGATCTCATCTTCCGGACCGAAAAGGGCAAGTTGAAAGCCATTGCGGATGCGATTAAAGAACACCATGAAGCGGGTCGTCCAGTTTTGGTTGGTTCGGCATCGATTGCTAAGAACGAACTCATTGCCGACTATCTTAAAAAAGAGAAAATTCCATACGAAATTTTGAATGCCAAAAATAACGAACGCGAAGCGGCTATTATTGAAAAAGCCGGTGAAAAAGGCGCGGTAACTTTAGCAACCAACATTGCCGGTCGTGGTACCGACATTAAACTCGGCGAAGGTGTAGCAGAGTTAGGCGGTTTAGTGGTGCTAGGTTCTGAGCGACACGAATCCCGTCGTATTGATAACCAGCTGCGTGGACGTGGTGGACGTCAGGGTGACCCTGGTGTGACTCAGTTCTACGTTTCCACTGAAGACGACCTCATGCGTATCTTCCAGGGTGAGCGTATTGCCGCCTTGATGCAACGTATTGGTGTTGAAGATGATATGCCGCTGCAACACAAGATGGTTTCAAAAACACTGGAAGCCGCCCAGAAGCGCGTCGAAGGCTACAACTTTGACAACCGTAAAAACGTCGTGCAGTACGACAATGTTATTAACCGTCATCGTCGTGTTGTGTATGTTATTCGTCGTAAAATTCTTGAAGGTGCAGATATTAAGGCCGAAATCGAGCGCCTTATCGAAGCCAAGGTTCGCGAACTTACATTAGTACCTGCCAAAAACAACAAAAACTTCGCCGTACAATTCGAGGAGATTTTCCCACTTACCGACAAGCGTATTAAAGCCATTGGTGCTGAAAAGCACGACAAAAAACGCTTCGACTTAGCTATGAAGGAAGTAAAGAAGCTCTACGCTGCCAAAGAGCAAGAGCTTGAAGAGGATATTCTTCGTAAAGTTGAACGTGAAGTATACCTTCAAGTGCTCGATACCTTGTGGATGCAGCACCTTGAAAATATGCAGCACCTTCGTGAGGGTATTCACTGGCGTAGTGTTGGACAGCGCGATCCACTGGTTGAGTACCGTAGCGAATCCCAAAAACTATTCGATAGTTTGCAGGCAACGCTTCGCGAAGAAGTACTCCGTGCGGTTATGCACGTTACCTTGCGTGATGCCGTGGCTCGCCAAGACGAAGACCACGATACCGAGCTTACTCGCTTAGCGGAATCCTCGGTTGAAAAGGGTGTCAACGAGGTTTTGAAGGGCGAATCGAACCGCGACAATGACTTCAATGTTAAAAAGGCTGAAAAGGCCAGCGATGCCGCACACAAAAAGAATACGGCTCGTAAGAAAAAGAAGACCCAACGACAAAACCGCAAATCTGGTCGACACTAGTCGTCTAGGCTGGTCTCCCGAAACACCTATACTAACCCCAAAAGTCTGAAAGCAACTCAGTATGAACCATTCTGTCGAAGAAGTGAAACTAAAAAACGGCGCCCGCGGCCTGCTTATTAACATTCCTGGCGCGACCGTTATGAGTATGCAATTTCATTTTAGGGCAGGTAACCGCTATGCAAAGTCCAAAGAGATCGAGCAAGTGGCGCACATTATGGAACACATGGCCTTTGGCGCCAACGCGCGGTTTAAGAGCGAGAGTGCCTTTGAAGCTGAGTTTTCAAAAAACGGCGCTTACCACAATGCCTATACGTCTGATTTCGCGATGGTATACGAGGCCGACTGTGCCGATTTTGAATGGGATCGTATCTTAGAGCTGCAACAGCTTAGTATTTGCCAACCACGTTTCAACGAAAAAGAGCTTGATGCCGAAAAGGGGAATGTTCGGAGCGAGTTGACGGGTTATCTAAACGACCACCACCGTATTCTATGGCCGCGCGTTCAGCAGCTTTTGGGTGAGGACGTCCTGACGTTTCGTCAGGCGTTGGCTACAATTAATAACGTTACGTTAAGCGACATTCGCGAACATCACCGCCGCACCCACACCACGCGTAATATGCGTTTTGTGATTGCTGGTAAATTGCGCGGCCGCAAAGCGGATATTATTCGACAACTTGAATCGTTTGACTTACCGGAAGGTGAGCGTTTGGAAATTCCCCGCGATGAGCTTCATAAAGCCAACCCCGCCCTTATTCGCCGCAAAGACGCTACCAATCTTACTTTTGGTTGGACAATGAGCTTGCCGCGCGTCCTTGAAGACGAAGAGTTAGATGCCTTAAGCGCACTCAACCATATCCTTACCGGTACGGCTACCTCACGTATATACGGCAAAGCTCGTTCTCGTGGCCTAGCCTACCACGTTGGGGCATATAGCGGTACTGGTTTTTACGATAGTGCCTGGGATATTTCCGGGCAAGTTAACCACGATACAGCGCCGGCTTTGTTCGATATTATTGCCCGTGAATTTAAGGCTGTCCTAGATGGTAAGTTAACGGAAGCCGAAGTTGAAGCAGCGAAGTCGTTTGGTCTCGGACGCTACCAAATGGGTGCCCAAACTGTTTCTCAAATTAGTGGGTTTTATACCAATCGCTATTTTGCTGATGACTGTGTCAAAGACTACGATAAGGTTCCTGACATGCTCCGCAAAGTCACAGCTGAAAAAATTCGCAGTATTGCCCAAGAATTCTTCGATGCCAACACTTGGGTACTCGCAGCAGTCAGTGGTGGCGATAAAGATGAAGTCGTCGCCTTAAATGACAAGCTTGTGAAACTTTTCCCAGACGAGCTACAATAGCAGTATGAAGATTGCAATTGCTGGTTACGGAGTCGAGGGTGAGGAGAACTACGCGTACTGGTCGGCCAGCGGCGAAAACGACATTACGATCGTCGATGAGCGCGACGTGCCAAGCCACCCAGTCCCAGAGGGTGCGAAGACATTGCTTGGCCAGGGCGTATTTGAACAGCTTGACGGGTTTGATCTGGTGGTACGTACTGCCGGTTTGTCGCCCTATAAAATACACACTGACGGCACCGTATGGTCGGCGACGAATGAGTTTTTTGAGAAATGCCCAGCGCCTATTATTGGCGTAACTGGTTCGAAGGGTAAGGGTACAACAGCTAGCCTTATCGCATCGATTTTAAAAGCTGCCGGTAAGACGGTATGGCTCGTCGGGAATATTGGCGTGCCAGCATTGAGCGTGCTGTCTAAAGTAGAGCCTGACGATATTGTGGTGTACGAGTTATCTAGTTTTCAGTTGTGGGATATCCAGCGTTCGCCCCATGTTGCCGTTGTGCTAATGATTGAGCAAGAACACCTTGATGTCCACCGCGATATGGCTGATTACGTCGATGCTAAAGCACACATCACTCGTTTTCAAACGCCGGATGATTTGTTGGTATATAATGCCGGTAATAAGTACTCGGTTCACATCGCCGAGCAATCTGCTGCGCAAAAAAATGGCTTTCCCAATAACAAATCAGCTCACGTACAGGATGGCAATTTTTATTATGGTGCTGTGCGGCTTTGTTCAACGGGTACATTACAGCTAAAAGGTTCCCATAACCTCGATAACGCCATGGCGGCAATTGATGCAGTCTGGCCATACGTACAAGACGCCACTGTTATTGAACAGGGGTTGCATACATTTACAGGTTTACCGCACCGCTTGGCCTACGTTGCTACAGTAAATGGGGTAGAATACTACGACGATAGCATTGCTACTACACCGACGTCGGCTATTGCTTCTTTGCGTGCATTTCCAAACCGGTCGAAAGTTATTATTTTGGGCGGTTCCTACAAGGGTTCCGACTTTACTCCACTAGCTGAAGAAATGCAGCATCATGATGTGCAAGCTTTACTTGTTGGTGACGAGGCTTCTTCTATTGCCGCTGCGTTTGACGCTGTCGGTTTTAGTAACTACCAATACATTTCGGCGGATGATACCCACACTACAGCCGAAGCATTTACTCAAAAAGCCAGCCAAATTGCAAAAGACGGTGGGGTGGTGCTTTTAAGCCCAGCCGCGGCTAGCTTTGGGTTATTTAAGAATTATGCCGATAGGGGCGAGCAGTTTATTGCCGCCGTACAAGCACTTGCCGCCGAACCTAAGGTATAATAAGGGGAATGCAACCTCTGTCTAAACGCCTGAATGATCTTCGTACGCACATTGATGCGGCCCTTGAGCATCTTCATTTAGATGAACGCCAAGCGCGCATTGCCGAACTCGAAACTCAGCTGGCGTCATCGGAAATTTGGCACAACCCACAGCACGCCCAAGACCTCAGTAAGCAACTAGCGGCCTTGAAGAAAATGGTCGACCCATGGCTTACTTTAAAAGCCCAGACCGATGACATGCAAGAGCTTATGGAGCTGGGCGATGACGAATTACTTGGTGAGTTCGAGGCTCAAATTGCCGCCTTTGAAAAGGAATACGAAACACTTCGAAAAGATTTACTCTTCGATGGTGAGTTCGATGACCATAATGCTATTCTTCGTCTCAGTGCTGGGGTAGGCGGGACGGATGCACAAGACTGGACAGAAATTTTAGAGCGTATGTACCTGCGTTGGGCAGAGCGAGCCGATATGTCGACGACCATTATCGAGCGTTCAACTGGCGAAGAGGCGGGTATAAAGTCGGTCGTTATTGAGGTTACGGGCCCGTACGCGTATGGCCGCTTACGCTCTGAGCACGGCGTGCATCGTTTAGTGCGCCTCAGTCCTTTTAATAGCGATAATTTACGCCAAACCAGCTTTGCTCTAGTGGAAGTCTTGCCTCAAATCGATGCCCCGAGCGAAGTACTGCTTGATGACAAAGATCTAAAAATTGATGTCTACCGCGCTGGTGGCCATGGTGGACAGTCCGTTAACACAACCGATTCGGCGGTTCGCGTGACTCACATTCCAACTGGCATTATGGTAGCTATTCAAAACGAACGTTCGCAGCTGCAAAATAAAGAAACGGCACTGAAAATTCTTCGCTCAAAGTTAGCCCAGTTACAACTTGAACAACACGCCGCCTCAGTTTCTGAATTGCAAGCAGGTGAGTCGGCCAACTGGGGGAGTCAAATCCGTAATTATGTTCTTCACCCGTACACATTGGTAAAAGACACGCGTACCAAGTATGAAACGAACAATACCCAAGGGGTCTTAGATGGTGATTTAGATGGCTTTATGGAAGCGTTTCTTGAAGCACCTAGCATTTAAAATACAACAAAATATTGAAAAATAGTCAAAATATGATATAATCCAAATTATCATACTCCTCTAGTTCCCGCTTTTTATCAAAAGAAGCACTAAGGATACGAGAACCTTTATACGTGTGTGTAACTACGAGGCGCTGATAAGCGTCTTCGAGAAACCGATTCACCCAGCAAAGAAGGGAAGTGCCATGTTCGAAGCAATCAGCATGACCGACCAAGCGCGTTCGATGATCGATGACGCCGGTTTGGCGGCGCTCCAGCTCCAGGACCCATTCGTGTCCAGCGAGCACCTGCTGCTCGTTCTGTCCGCTTCGGCGAACACCGTCGCCCGACGGCTGCTCGATCACTTCGGGCTGTCCCACGAACTGGTCGACCGAAATGTCGGCCTGTATCGTCAGGCGACTGGCTACTTGCCGCTCTCGGGCGGCTTGCCGATCGGCGATGGCAAGTACGACATGATGTTCACGAAGGCCATCGACTTGGCCTGGAACGAGGCGACCTACTTCGGTGGGCCGCGAGGTACCCGAGGAGTCGTCGGCACCGAGCATTTGCTCATTGGGTTGTCGCTCGACCCGAAGGGCTTCGCGGGCAACTTCTTGCCGACCAACGGCGCTGACTACGTCAACCTGCGATCGGTTCTGGCCAAGTTCGGCGCCCAAGAGGGTGCCGTGCCGGCCTGAGGGGTCGGTTTCTCAAGCAAGCAGATACCCGTGTCGCGCGGGTATCTGCTTGCAAGAGATATCAGGATTCGTAGTTGTACATACAAAGCCCTGACAATGGAGTATACTATAAGCGTTATGAATAAACTTCTTATTACTATTGGCGCTGCAATTGGCGGTATCATCGGAGCTTACATACCATTTCTATGGGGTGACACTGACATATTTAGCGGCTGGAGTATTTTACTTGCCACGGTTGGTGGCATTGTGGGTATTTGGGCTGGGTTTAAACTCGCTCAGCGCATAGGCTAGTCAATACGATTATGCTATACTTCATACAGAGATGATTCTACTAGATAGGGTAACAAAAACATACGGCAAAGATAACGCTCCGGCCCTCAACCGCATGAGCCTTTTTGTTGAACCGCGCGAATTCGTTATTATTATTGGTTCATCGGGCGCCGGAAAATCAACGTTGTTAAAACTACTCACCCGCGAAGAGAAGCCAACTAGCGGCAAAATCGTGGTGGGCGGCATCGATTACGACACTCTTAAAGATTCACAAATCCCTATGCTCCGCCGTAAAATTGGCGTGGTTTTCCAAGACTTCAAACTACTTCCACAGCGCACGGTGTTTGAGAACATCGCTTTTGCGCTGGAAATCGCCGGCATGACCGGCCGCGAGATTAAAAGTACCGTACCAAAGGTGATTGACCTAGTGGGCTTAACGGGTAAGGAAAAGCAGTTCCCAAGCCAGCTATCTGGTGGTGAACGTCAGCGCGTTGCTATTGCCCGTGCGATTGTTCGTCAGCCTAAAATCCTGATTGCCGACGAGCCAACCGGTAACCTCGACCCTAAAAACACTTGGGAAATTGTGCGTTTACTTGAAAAAATTAACAAATACGGCACTACCGTACTGCTTACTACTCACAATGCCGATATCGTGAACAAATTAAAGCGTCGCGTTATTACTATTGAAGAAGGTAAAATTACCGGTGACCAGGCCGAGGGAAGCTACCGGCAGTAGGGTAATAGTATGGTACGACAGAATCAAAAAGAGAATCGGCAAGAGCAGAAGGCGAATAAGGTCGTCAAGGCTAAAACGAGCGCTAAAGCTTTAGCCCAGAAGAAGCATCATCGCCGCCAGTGGATTACTTTCCTGCGCATGTGTCGCTACGGGGTCAATAATTTTACCCGTAATGCTTGGTTAACAGTGGCTGCTACCGCGGTTATGACTATTACGCTGTTTGTTATTTTTGTCAGTTTTGTTTCACATAACGTTCTTATTGATACGGTTGACCAACTCCGCGATAAAGTAAACATGTCTATTTACTTGAAAAACGACACCACCGAAAAGGATGTCGATACGGTAGTGGCGCAAATTGAGAATCTGTCCTCGGTAACAAGTGTAAGTACTAAGTCCCCAGAAGAAGCCCGAACAGACTTTGTTAACCAAAATAAAACGGATGAGGGAACGCTGGGTGCTGTTAAAGAAGCGACCAACAAATTCCCTTGGACGATCAGTATTAAGGTAAAAGATATCAACGACACGGCGCAATTGTCTGACTTGGTTAAAAACAACGAACTCGTGAAGGAGCACATTGATCCCAACCGTGACCCGTCGTTTGCGGGTAGTCGCCGCACCGCCATTGAAACTATTGGTAGGGTAGCGCACTTTGCACAGCAAATCGGTATTCTTATGAGTATCGTTTTTGTGGCTATTTCTATGCTGATAATCTTCAATACTATTCGTATGGCCATCTTCAACCGTCGTGAAGAAATCCAGATGATGAAGCTGATTGGGGCCGATAGGGCATTTATTCGCGGGCCATTTTTAGTAGAAGCGATTGTGTACGGGTTCTTCGCTGCCATTATTGCTACCGGTATGGGCTTTGCATTGTTAGTTCTCGCCGCACCTGCGCTTGCTACATATGACATTAATGTTCAGCCAACTCTCACTCTCGCTACGTATTACGCGGGGATTGTACTACTGGCTATGATTATTGTCGGTGCTATTATTGGCATGATCTCATCATTACTTGCAACTCGTCGTTATCTTAAGCTTTAATAAACATTTTAAGCATACTATCACGGTGGGCACTTCTCTTTTGAGATACAAGGAAATATCTGCAGCCCGAGTCTGAACGGGACGCTGGCGCCCGAGAAGACCCGGTGCGAAGCCATTTCCGGTAGATCGAAAGAGAAGTGCCCACCGTGATAGTATGCTTGACTGTACATAAAGCTTATGCTAATGTAGGTAGAGTAATGATGAAACTGAAAGCCACCACACCAGCTTCAATCACTCAATATACGAAAAGGGCGTTTCTCATTGTGAGTGCGCTTGTTTTAGTTGGTGCCGGTGCATTCGCTCTAAAATCTCAGCCAGCCGCCGCCGACCAATACGACGACAAGATCGCTTCGCTGCAGGCCGATATGGCTCGTTACCAGGCTGAGGCTGATCGTCTTAATGCCGAAGCGACTACTCTTGCTAATGCTTTAGCGCAGATTACCAACGAAAAGAATGCCCTCCAAGCCCAAATTGATGTTGGTCAGGCTCAATACGACAAATTGGTTATTCAAATTGCTGATACTGAAAAGCAAATTCAGGAAAACCAAGACGCGCTTGGTACTACTATTGCCGACCTTTATGTAGATGACAGTATTTCGCCAATTGAAATGCTTGCCAGCAGCCAAAATATTGGCGATTATCTTGATAAGCAAGAGTACCGTAACTCGGTAAAGGACCAACTAAGCACCACTATT
The DNA here is from genome assembly GCA_001897305.1 of Candidatus Saccharibacteria bacterium 47-87. Lineage (GTDB taxonomy): Bacteria > Patescibacteriota > Saccharimonadia > Saccharimonadales > Saccharimonadaceae > Microsaccharimonas. The sequence continues at coordinate 268,036 of MKSO01000001.1, forward strand.
AAAAAAGTCCGCGACCTTAAGGCCCAATTAAGCCAACAGAAGTCAGATGTTGAAAAAGTTTTGGCTGAGCAAAAATCTGCTCGTGACTCGTTAGCAGCTAAGCAAGCCGAGCAAGCTAACTTGTTGGCGTCTACCCAGAATGACGAAGCTAACTACCAAAATATGATTAAAGACAACCAATCTCAGATTGCCGCTGCTAAAGCCGCACAAGCAGCTATTCGTGCACGAGCTAATTCAACGGGTGGGGGAGTACTGGTTGACGCTGGTTCATTAGCTGCCTACCCGTGGAATGAATCAAACTGTTGGATGATCGGCTACATGTCTGAAGGTGGCGCCGGTAACGGCCTTGACGGTCACGGCTACGGATGTCGCCAGTGTGTTAGCTATGTTGCGTGGCGCGTTGCCAAAGAGACTGGCGTATACTACGATACCGTACTTGGTAACGGCGGTAGCGCAGCGTACAACCTAGCGCAACGCGGCTACCAAAACCTTGGCCGTACTCCACAACCTGGTTCAGTCGCGTCACTTTGGGGTACTTCATCGGCACCGTATTCATCGGCTAGCTCACCTGGTCACACTGCCTATGTAGAAGACGTAAGCCCTGATGGCAGCAAGGTGCTCGTAAGCCAATACAACTACAACTATGGTTCAGGCTATGGTATGTACAGTAAAATGTGGCTATCTTCAAACTTTTTTGATCAATACGTCAAAATTAAATAATACAACGCACAAAACTTCAGTGAATACCCAGCTAAAGCGGTATAATAGTAGCAGTATTTACTGATATTTCATTCGGAGGGTTACAGGTAATGGTTGAGTATGAACAGGCCACTAGCGCGCCTAGTGGGCGACGACGTCGTGATAGAAAACAGCGACGGCTGCCTGTAGCGGTTGTAATATTAGCATTTGTTTTTGTGGGTGGCATAGGCTACCTGGCAGGTACTTTAAATGCCGGTACGTGGCTTCATTCGGGCGTTAATAGCCTTATAGGCAAAGAGGATATCGACCTATCGACTGTTCAAAATACCTATCATGCTTTGGCAGATAACTTCGATGGAAAACTCGACGCCGATAAACTTATTGCCGGGGCAAGTCGTGGCCTTGTTCAGGCGGCGGGTGATCAGTATACCGTGTACATGGATAAAAAAGAGGCCTCCGACTTCAATAACAGCCTGACAGGATCAATTGGCGGGGGTATTGGTGTCGAGCTCGCTGAGCGCAATAACTTACCAACTGTCGTCCGGCTTTTGCAAAATAACCCAGCCGAGAAAGCTGGCCTGCAAATTAATGACATTGTCGTTAAAGTGAATGACGAAGATGTGACCAAAGCTTCAATTAACGATATTGTAACGAAAATACGCGGCGATGCTGGTACGACTGTTAAGCTTACGATAAGCCGCGACGGTGAACTAAAAGACTTTTCGTTAACCCGTGCCGAAGTCAACAACCCCAGTGTGTACGGCTCCGTTAAAGACGGCATTGGCATTATGACCGTTACGCGTTTCGATGATAACACCGGTAGCTTGGCTCGTCAGGTAGCTCGTAGCTTTAAGGATCAGAATGTTCGTGCGGTCGTGCTTGATCTCCGTGGGAACGGCGGTGGCTATGTGACTGCAGCCCAGGCCTTAGCGGGTGTGTGGCTCGATAATCAGATCGTCACTACCGAGCGTACGGGTGGTACGGTGACGGACGAACTCCGCTCTACGGGCAGCCCAATCCTTAACGGCTTACCAACTGTAGTATTAGTAAACGGGAGTAGTGCTAGTGCTAGTGAGATTGTAGCTGGTGCGCTTCACGATCACAAGGTAGCAACTCTTATTGGCGTGACGACATTTGGCAAGGGGAGCGTACAAAAACTGATCAATCTTCCCAACAGTGCCATGCTCAAGGTAACGGTAGCCCGCTGGTATACACCTGATGGTATTAATATCTCTGAAAAGGGCATTCAACCAGACAAGACGGTGACGTTAAGCGCCGACGATGCTAATGCTGGTAGGGATCCGCAACTTGATGCCGCCCTGCAGTCGTTCTAGCTTGTGCTTATCTTTGGACCGTAGTACAATACAGCGTATATGGACGCAAAAAAGAAAATCTTACTAGTAGAAGATGACGAGGCGTTGGCAAATGTCTACAAGTCGCGTCTCGACATCGAAGGCTTCGAAACAGAATGGGTACCTAATGGTGAAGAGGCGCTGGCTACGGCTACACGCTACAAGCCTGATCTTATTTTGCTCGACGCCATGATGCCAAAAATCAGTGGCTTCGATGTGCTCGACATTCTTCGTAACACCCCTGAAACCGCTAATATTCACGTTATTATGCTCACGGCTCTTAGCCAGCCAAAGGACAAAGAACGTGCTGAAGCACTTGGCGTTGATGATTATCTTGTGAAATCACAGGTAGTTATTGGCGATGTTGTTGAGCGGGTGCGATATCATTTAGGGCAGTCGTAAGCCATATTAGATATTAATTAACACTAAAAACAAAAAATGACAGATATCGAATCGCAAAATCCAACACCAGAGCAAGACTTATCAAAGAAATTTCTTACCGAAGCAACCGATCTTAGAGATTCCCTGACCCCTGAGACTAGCCAGTTAGTGCTTGATGCCCAAATGGACCGGTTTATATCTGGCATAGAAGATGCTTCACAGAATGGTGAGCTTGTGGGCTCTACTGGAAAGCAATATAGTCTCGAAGAAATAATGGAGCGACTTGATGTTCTTCGCTCACTTATAGATGAAACGACGAAAGAGGGGCAGCCCGTACCGATGACTGTTCTTCCGGTTGCGTTGAGGGACCCGTTTCGATTACTTTTAGCTAATGAAACCACTGCACAAACGTTGAAGGGCAGTATCGATACTGCTGTGGCTATTTTTAAACAGGAACAGGCGGGTGTTCGTGAGCCATCTCCAAGTGTTGCTAATATACCGTTTAGTGACAAGTTTCCTCGGAAGAGTGAAGTTGGTGCCGCTAAGACTATTGTGAATCTAGAAGGCATAATGTCCGGTCAGGACGTTGCACCCAAAACTGAAGCTTACCAGTCGACTGAACGTTTTGTGGACAAAGAAGCGCGCGAGCAAATTATCGAAGATCTTTCCGAAGAAGCAACGAATGCTTCAGGGATCGCAAACCCCATCGAGCACGAATCCGCTAAACATTTCTCGCCTGGTCAAGAAGTAAGGGTTAAGCGTAGTAGCGGAGAGTTGGAAGGTGGGTGGAAGGTAGACTTCGTTAATAAGCAAGATGGCACACTTCTTCTTGTGTCGCCTGATGGGCGTCATGAAAAGCCCTATAAAGCGAGTGAACTGCTCGTATTGAACCCATCCGGACAGACTAATGAGGTACCAGTAGCAACTCCTGATGATATGAAAGATGACCCAGATCTCCGTATTGATGCGTTGTCGGCAAGGATGGATGATATTCGTGGTAAATTCGATGCACAAGACGCTCGCTTGCTTCATAAATTTGCTTCGGCGGTACATGAGTTTGAATTTAATTCTGCATATGGTGACATGAGCCCTGGTGCAAGGGGTGTCGCGTTGCAATACAGAGATCTTCTTGCCGAGTTGAAGCAAGCAAGGGCTGATAAGGAACAGTCAAAGGGGAGTAGATAAAAATAAAACCCGTGAGGTACCTCACGGGTTTTATTTTACTTTTGGCAAGAAGGACTAGCTAACGCTTACTTGCGTACGCTGAACAGTTTTACCGGTGAAGCTGCCTTTTTTTACCTTGGCAAAGCTTACGACGCCATCTTGAGCGGCATGAATAGTGTAGTTGCGGCTAATAAAAGTTCCAGGGCCAGCAACTTTAGTGCTACCGGTTTGGCGAACGAGAACTTCACCAGTACGAACCTTTTGGCCACCAAAGCGCTTAACGCCAAGGCGGGCGCCAGCGTTGTTGTGGATGTTCTTACTTGAACCACCTGCTTTAACGTGTGACATACTTTATTATCTCCTTATGAGCTTTTGCTCAAACAATCTGTTCAATTGTACCTAAAATAACGTGAATAGTCAAGGGGTACGAGGGTTAAAAATTACCATTAGATTTAAAGACTATTTAATAATTGGTATGCTAGAATACCTCCACACCTACTGTAGTTACCGTACGACTATAGGTAGTTTGTGTATACAATTCGGTATAACCTAACCCGATTACCAAAAAGTATTCGGTATGGTTAAAAAACGCGCTAACACTACTGATTCCGTCATTCAGGCTTGTTTGTGTGGGACGTATAACGTAATAGACGGACTTAGGAGATTTTCTATGGCAAAACCATATAAAAATGATGACGTACTCACAACCAGGGTGGTTGTGGTGTTCTTCGTGCTTACTATATTATTAGCACTGCAAATTGGTATGCAGTTTACTGCTTGGTAACTAGCAGTATTTCCCTGGCGACAACTTGATCTGGGCGGGCGTAAAGTAATCTGTCACTTTCGACGGTTGTTAACTTAATTCGTGTAAGCCCAAAACTATCAAGTTGTTGCGTAAGGGGGAGGTGAGTAAAGTTTCCGTTGGTATCACGCCAGGCTGGTACAGCTAGGGCGAGGCATGTACCGGTTTCTAATTGTGGTACGATATTGCGCAGAAAACTTCCAATAATATGGTTGCAATTACCACGCACTTCCGTGAGCTTGGCTTTCGAAGGCGGGGCGCTAAAAGGCTGGCCAAGATACGTCTCGGTTGCGACCGCGTCAATCGGTTGTTGCCACTGTGTAGTCATGGCGTCGCCTTCGGCTAGTTTCCAGTCAAAGCTACTGTGAGTAAGGTTTTCGAGCCAAGCGAGGTTGTCCTGGCTGTAGCGGATCATTTTTTCTGATAAATCGGTTCCGTATACTGAAGCCCCTAAAAGCGCTGCTTCTTGAAGGAGTACGCCTGTTCCACAAAAAGGGTCAAGCACTCGCAGGGTATTGTGAGCCTTGTGGAGTTCTAGCGACTTAGGTCCTAAAGCAAAATTAACCATCATCTGGGCTAGCTTAGGTGGCAGCATGCCTACGAACGCATCGCGGCGTGGCCGGCCTTGGTCTCGAGCGGCGAGGGCGGTGATGTTTTGCGTGCCTATACTTTCGGCAACAATAGTGCTGTTGCGGCCTTTTATGATCAGCAATTCAACTTTTGTCGCAGATAACCCGAGTTTATTGTGGTGGGCCGTAGCGGTACTGAGCGCGGCGTCTTGATTAGGGATGAGCCGTACACTGACTGCTTGTTTTTTTAGGTTGCTTTTAACGAGTAAACCGGTTTTTTGTATCTCTCGACCTGGTAGCGTGAAGCCGTAGGCGCTTAAGCCGAGGGTTATCTTGCCCTCGGAAGTTTTCCAGGCATCAGAGTAGTGGCGAACAATACGAGTGCTGATCGTTCTCCAGTCGGTGGAAGGTATTTCAAGGCTTATGCGGCCAATTTTTTGAGAACCACCCAATCGCTGGATATCGATAACCTCATCCGTGTTAATACGAGCACTCTCGGCCGAAAACCAGCTAACGTTTGTGAAAACCCGCTCCAACTCGGCAATAGATAATTCGGGTTGGCGGCCCAGTAGAGAAATATACATAGCCCTTATTATACAGTGGTATTAATAGATGTTGCATATATAATAAGGGTATGAACGTGTCTTTTAGAGGTTGGCTGACGATTATTACGCTCGGGCTGCTTGCTATTGTGGTGGTTGCGGCTTGGCCGGAGATCGTCAAAGCATGGCTGTTGTTGGGCCAAGTTAATATTTCTATATTACTACTCTTAATTCCAGTGCAGTTTTTTAGTTACTATGCCACAGGGGGGATGATCTTTTCATACCTTCGGGCTAAGGGTAATCTGAAAGATATGTCCCACTGGGGGACTACTCGTTTGGCGCTAGAGCTGAATTTTGTAAATCATATTTTGCCAAGTGGGGGAGCGGCCGGTTTTTCGTATCTTGCGTGGGTATTAGGGCGGCACAAAGTATCTGCGTCGCGTTCAACCATGGCGCAACTTATCCGTTTCGTGCTGACGTTCGTTAGTTTTATTATGCTGTTGGTGCTGGCGGTTATCATACTTATTTTCGAGCATCAGATTGATCGAACGATTGTGTTTATTGCCATTGCTTTGGTGGTTGGTGCGGTTGCGGTGCTTAGCTTGGTTATTTGGCTTATTAAAAGCAAACGGCACCTTGAGCGTTTCTCGGCTTGGCTGACGCGTGTGTCTAATGCCTTTGTTACCTGGATTACTCGTGGAAAGAAAAAGAACGTCGTAAAGGGCGCTATTATACTGGAATTTTTTGAAGGGTTGCACGACGACTATTTGGCCATTCGACGCGACCGCAAAATCTTAATTGTTCCCTATATTTGGGCGACACTGGCCAATGTTCTTGACGTAGCGTTGTTATGGATTGCTTTCTGGTCGTTAGGGTACCCGCTTGATGCGGCCTTGTTGTTTATTGCGTTTGGAGTGGCCTCGATTACCAGTGCAATCTCTGTAACTCCTGGTGGCGCAGGGGTGTACGAAGCGGTGATGGTGGCGTTCTTGGCGGCTAGTGGCGTAACGGCTGAGGTTGCGATTGCTGGTACATTGCTGGCCCGTATTACATTGCTTGCCGGCACGATTGGTTTCGGATATGTGTTCTATCAACTAACGATTCTTAAGTATGGAAAACGTACAGCTGACAGTTAGTGATTTTGTTGCTCTGGTCAACCAAACGCTAGAGTACGCCTATCCCACGGTCACGGTTACGGGCGAGGTGGCCGAGTTTAGGGTCAGCCAGGGTAAGTGGGTCAGTTTTAAACTCAAGGACGACGGTGCTTTAGTCGACTGTTTTATGCCGGCTTATTCGCTCCGTATTCCCATTGAAGATGGTATGAAGGTTGTGGTTGTGGCGGCTCCGCGGATTAGCCCTAAATGGGGTAAATTCAGCCTTAATATTCGTGCCGTCAAACCAGTCGGCGAAGGTTCGATTAAAAAAGGTTTCGAACTCCTGAAGGCTAAATTAGAGGCCGAAGGCTTATTTGCCCCCGAGCGCAAGCGTCCGTTGCCGCGCGTGCCATCTCGAGTGGCGGTTATTACAAGTACTGAATCGGCGGCCTATGCGGACTTTTGCAAAATTGTGAATGAGCGTTGGGGTGGCATGGATATTGAAGTAGCTCATACGCAAGTGCAAGGCGATCCAGCTGCAGATCAGATTATTCGGGCTATTAAATACTTCAATAACCTTGAACAACTCCCGGAAGTGTTGGTAATTGTTCGTGGCGGAGGAAGTGCCGAAGACCTTATGACGTTTAATGATGAATTGTTAGCCCGGGAAATTGCCGGTAGCCGTATTCCAACATTGGTCGGGGTAGGGCATGAGGTTGACCATACGTTAGCCGATATGGTGGCGGACCGACGGGCCGCTACGCCAACAAATGCCGCCGAGATTCTTGTGCCAGACAGGCGGGAAATTATTCGAGGGGCTCATCAGCAGGCTACTTCATTGGGGCACCAGTTAGTTCAGGCGATTGACCAATATTCGGTCCGCACTCGCGACCAGCTTGAGGCGGCGTATCGTCGCATTCGCGAGCGTTTGGATGATTCGTTCGAGCGCCTTGCGACACTACGATTGGCGGTCGCCCAGCTTAACCCGGACACCGTATTACAGCGAGGCTACGCACTGCTACGCGGCGATGTAGCGGTGGGTAAGGCGATTGAGATTGAAACACACACTACAGTAATTACAGCGGAGGTACACGATGTCAGAAGCAAATAACAATAAAACGGTCCAACAGAAACTATCAGAACTCTCGGAATTAGTGACCTGGTTTCAAAGCCCCGCCTTTGCGCTTGAAGAAGCGGTTACTAAATTTAAGGCGGCCGAAACGCTGGCTGAAGAAATTGAAAAAGACCTTACGAAACTGAAAAACGATATCAAAGTGGTGAAGAAGAGGTTTGATACCGAAGAATGATCTGGGTATATATAGCTGGTTGCGTGGCAGTGCTACTGGGTATGAGCGTCTTTTTTGGTGCGCCGTATGTTCCATCAAGGCGACGTGACCTTCGCCGATTGCTCGATACAGCTCTGCCTCTAGGTAAAACCGATGTCGTGCTTGATATCGGTAGTGGTGATGGAGTAGTGCTGCGCGAGGTGAGCCGGCGAGGTGCGAAGGCGGTTGGATATGAAATCCACCCGTTATTTGTGTGGATTTCGCGTGCACTGTCTTGGCGTGATCCGAACGTGTCGGTGCGGTGGGTGAATGGCTGGCGCGAAGCTTTTCCTGACGCCACAACAATTGTGTATGCATTTTCTGTCAGTCGCGATGGCAAGCGCTTGCAACGGGCGGTCCAGCGAGAAGCAAACCGATTGAATCGGCCCTTGAAACTTGTGTGTTATGGCAGCCCTTTGGTGGGCATTGAGCCGGTGGCGACCTTCGAAGCATATGCGATCTATGTAATCGAGCCTTTACACCTTAGCTAAGCGTAAGTATAATAGCGCGTATGAACCCCCAATCTCCTTACGAGCCACAAGGCCAGCAGCCCCTGCCACAGCAGCCTGTTATGCAACCGCAGCCTTTCCCTGGCCAGCCAATGGGGCCGCAGCCTGGCTATACGCCAATACCACCGGTTGCACCGGCACCTATGCACGCAAAGACTTCTAAAAAGTGGCTTATTCTTACTTTTGTATTTATTTTTACAACACTTGCCGCGAGTGGCGGAGCGGTTTGGGCCTATATGAACTACCGCGATCAAAAATATAACACTGATAGCAAGGTATCAACTGCTGTAGCGGCTGCCGTTAAGACACAAGCTGATAAAGACGCCGCCGATTTTCTTGAAAAAGAGAAGCAGCCTAATCGTCAGTTTACTGGGCCTGCCGACTACGGAACGTTGTCGTTCGATTACCCTAAGACCTGGAGTGTATATGAGGCTAAAGATGCAACCAGTGGTGGTACCTACGAGGCGTACTTTAACCCAGTGGTTGTCCCGCCGGTTTCGACCACCCAGCAATATGCACTACACGTCACCATTGAAGACAAGGATTACGACAAGGTTGTCGATACATATAAGACACTTGTTAGTAAGGGTGATCTTGTTTCTAGCTCTTTTACGACTAACGAACAGACTGGTACTCGCCTTGACGGCGCCTTCACAAAAGATATTCGCGGCCAAGCAGTTATATTTAAGATTCGTGATAAAACAGTCACTATTCGTTCCGACGCCTTGGTATTTAAACAAGACTTCGACGCTCTCGTAAAAACAATTAGCTTTGTAAAATAACATCACGCTTGTCTTTGCTCTGGGTAGTATGACAGTGCTACTATAGATGCATATGGATGGAGGTGATAGTAGGTACGAAGTGACGCCGCTGATTGCGGCTGCGCACGAACTCAAAGCACCGCTTGCGTTAGTGCGCCAGCTAGCCCTGCGTCTTGAGGATACGCATTTACCCAAAGCGGAACGCCAGCGACTTTTGCGCCAGACCATTCTTACTACCGAGCGTGCCCTTCGTCTTACAAGTGACCTAACAAAATCGGCTCGCCTTGAAGACGCATTGTTTACTGTAGAGCCAATAAACCCCGAGCAATTGTGCCGAGATATTGTCGCAGAGCTGACGCCATTATTTGAGGCTTATGGCCGTGAGGTCGCGATTGAAGGCCGTAAACACCCACTACTACTGGTGGCAAACCGTGACTTATTGCGACGAATCTTGCTTGGTTTTAGCGATAACGCCCTGCGCTATAGTTTGCCTGGAACAGCTGTGCACATGCAAATAAAAGCCTTTAAAAAAGCGGGAATAGTACGGATTGGTGTTCGTGACTACGGCCCGGCCCTCTCTAGTGATATGTGGCGAAGCTTACAGAAAAAACTGCGTCATGCACCGCAAACTATTCACGCCCGCCCAGAGAGTAGTGGACTAGGACTGTATATAGCGAGCCAATTTGCCGATGCTATGAACGGTCGGATTGGGGCTATTCGCCACAAAGACGGCGCTACCTTTTACGTTGAACTACAAGCTTCAATGCAGATGAGCTTGCTATGACGCGAGTGCTTGTTGTAGAAGATGATACTTGGTTGGCCGATAGCCACGGCGCTGTGTTGCAGAATGCGGGTTATGAAGTAGAGACAATCCCGCACCCATTAGCAGTCATGGATGCCATTGATGCGGTATTGCCCGATGTTATTATTCTGGATGTTCTATTAGGGGGCGCCACGGCTTTTGCTTTGTTAAATGAGTTGCAATCACATAGCGATACGCAGGCCATACCCCTTGTACTATGTACTAATTTAGCGGAACAGCTGGCTGAAGTGCAGCTAGAAGCCTACGGCGTAAAACGCATACTTGATAAAACAACTATGCACCCCGATGATATTGTGGCGGCGGTGAAGGCGGTAGCGGAGTGAAAACCCACCGCACCCAAGCTGTGGTGTTACGGCGCACTAACTACGGTGAAGCTGATCGCATTTTGCAATTATTAACCCCCGATGGCCGCCGCAGCGTGATGGCTCGCGGCGTGCGCAAAGAGAAAAGCAAACTGGCTGGTGGCATTGAATTATTTGCAGTCAGCGATGTCGTACTGGGTGAGGGCAAGAGTGACCTTGGGGTGTTGACGTCGTCTAAGTTGCAGCATTTTTACCGGCATATTTTAGAAGATTACGACCGCCTGCAGTTTGGCTATCAGGTGATAAAACTCGTAGCTAGGGCAAGTGAAACAGTCGATGAGCCGGAGTGGTTTGATTTGACCGTCGAAACGCTGGCCGGACTTGATGTATTGACGATTCCTTTGCCGTTAGTGCAAACGTGGTTTTATATACGCTACGCGTCGCTGCTGGGGCATGAATTAAACCTCGAACTTGATATTGACGGAGCGCCGCTTTCAGCTGAAAGTAACTACCGCTACGATAGCGCCGAACAAGGTTTGCGGCCGGTGCAAAACGGCGAATTAACCGGGGATCATATTAAACTACTGAGGCTTATCGCTGGCCGACCACTGAGCGTGCTGGTACAAATCGGCGGGGTGGCGCCGTTATTGGGTGAGTGCTTGCGTTTGGTAGAGGCGCATGCGGCGGTAGAGATACAGTAGGAAAGTTGAAGGGGCCCGCTTGCGCGGGCCCCGGAGTGATGCTTTGCGTGCTGCAGCGCGCATCACGGCGCTTACCTCAGATCGTGCCACTTGACTCCGGCGAGGCTGGACTTGTTGACTCGCTTCGCCAGGTCCTGGTGGCGCTTGTTGGGGCTCTTGATCAGCACGTCGACGACGCTCAGCAGGCCGAGGGCCGGCCGTACCGAACATCCCGACTGATGCGTGGCGCGGACGCCCGCCTTGACCCACCAGTAGAGCAGCGTGTACTCGTCCTCTGTCAGGAGGTGACTTCGAAGGTCGCCCCCGAGGGTCATCAGCCTGCTCTCCTTCAGCACGTCGTTCAGCGTGTCGAAGGCGGCGATGTAGTCGTGCTTCTTGTAGAGCTCTTCGGCGGTCTGGGGGGTTCCGATTGCTGAAACCCCGGTGATCTGGATGTGCACTTTCCCATTCCTCTCGTTGATTGCAGGGATATATATATTATAGCAAAAAAACCATAAAAAGTCAATTCTCCAAAGGGGTAGACTATGGTATACTGGGCGCATATGAGTACTGAAAAAAACATGGAAGAGATTGTTAGTTTAGCTAAGCGACGCGGCTTTATTTACCCTGGTTCCGATATTTACGGTGGCCTGAGTGGTACTTGGGATTACGGCCCACTTGGCGTGGCGTTAAAGCGCAATATTATGGCGCTATGGTGGAAGTTGTTTGTTGATGAGCGCGAAGACATGTATGGTGTCGATGCGGCAATTTTGATGAACCAAAAGGTGTGGCAGGCTAGTGGGCATGTTGATACGTTTAACGACCCGTTAGTCGAGGACCTCGAAACTAAGCAGCGTTTTCGAGCCGACCACCTGCTAAAAGATGCTGGCTATCAGGTTGATGGTTTAAGTTTGGATCAACTCACTCAGCTTATTCGTGACAACAACGTCAAGAGTCCTAACGGCAACGAACTATCAGATGTGCGTACTTTCAATATGATGTTTACTACTACGGTAGGTCCGGTTGCCGACGACAAGGCTGTCACATACCTTCGCCCAGAAACCGCCCAAGGAATCTTTACTAACTACAAAAATGTCGTCGACTCATTCTACCCAGACCTGCCATTCGGTTTGGCACAGCAAGGTAAGGCCTTTCGTAACGAGATCAGCCCGCGTGATTTTATTTTCCGTAGCCGCGAGTTTGAACAAATGGAGATTGAATACTTTGTTGATCCAGCCAAGTGGGAAGAAGCGTTTGAACATTGGCGCCAGCAAGTCTGGAAATGGACCCAGGCCCTTGGTTTAGCTGACGAGAACGTGCATGAGCTGGAAGTGGCCGAAGAAGACCGCGCTCATTACAGTAAACGAACGATCGATTTTGAGTTTGATTTCCCAATTGGCCGCGAGGAACTTCTTGGTTTAGCGTATCGTACTGACTTCGACCTGGGCAACATTCAGCGAGTGAGTGGCAAGAATATGGAATATACCGTAAAGGGGACGAACACAAAATTTGTTCCCCATGTGATTGAACCATCGTTTGGTGTCGAAAGGGCTTTAATGGCCGTTCTTACTACCGCCTACACTGAAGACGAAGTAAACGGCGAAAAGCGCGTTGTAATGAAATTTCCAGAACACCTAGCGCCAGTAAAATTTGCCGTTTCACCATTAGTACGCAACAAACCAGAGTTAGTTGCTAAGGCTCGTGAAGTCTATGAGATTCTGAAAAAGAAATACGGTGCGGTCATGTGGGACGACAATGGCAATATTGGTAAGCGCTACCGTCGCCAAGATGAAATTGGTACGCCGTACTGTGTTGTAGTGGATTTTGATACGCTTGAAACCGATGGGTTAGTGAGTGTGCGTGATCGAGACACAACCGAGCAACGACGGGTGAAGCCAGAAGATTTGTAGGTATGACGAATCGACCACTTCCGCCAAATGCAAACTTAATACCTGAACATGCGGAGCGTGTGTTTCATGGTGAAGTCTTCGATGTCTATCAATGGCAGCAAGAAATGTTTGACGGAAGCTTTGCGACATACGAGATGATTAAACGCCCAGACACCGTGAAGGTGATTGCGATTGACGAAGGTAAGATTATTGTTCTTGATGAAGAGCAGCCTGGAGATGTAAAAAGAACGCACACACTGCCTGGTGGGCGTGTTGACCCAAGTGACGCATCTGTACTAGATGCGGCAAAACGCGAACTACGCGAAGAGACTGGCTTGGAATTCAAAGATTGGTATTTATTACAAATTACCCAAAGAGTCTCGAAAATTGAATGGTTTTGGTATACTTTTGTCGCTCAAAACAAAATCGCTACACATCCAACACATCTTGACGCTGGCGAGCGGATAGTGGTAAAGCACATAAGTTACGAAGAACTTAAATTCAATCATGGTGAAGCACTGGGGCTCGTTGAGGCGTTCAATAATTGCGATACCTTGGAAGAATTTTTAAGTGGAATACGCGTATAATAATAAGTATGAAAGCAGTCTGGAACAACGAAACAATCGCCGAAGCACCTAAAGAAGACCTCATTCGCATTGAGGGTAACTGGTATTTCCCACCTAAAAGCCTGAATTGGGAATTTTTCGAAGAAAGCGATCATCATAGCACTTGTGTATGGAAGGGTGAGGCGAGTTATTACGACATTGTAGTCAATAGCCAGCGGAATGAATTTGGCGCTTGGTATTACCCAGAACCAAAAGACGGTTCGGTTGAGCGTGTCAAAAAAGACTTTGCAAATTATGTCGCTTTTTGGAATGGCGTTGAAGTAGTTGAATAGGCTAGAATAAATCTTATGATTGTTTACTATACAGATGGCTCTGCGAGCCCCAACCCCGGCCCTGGTGGCTATGCGGTCATTAAAAACGGCGTACCACATATTCTTGGCAGCGAGGATGGCGAAACGACTAACATTCGCATGGAAGGTAAGGCTATTATTGCTGCTCTTAAGGATGCAGCTGGAGAGCATGCTGAAATCTTCACCGATAGTGAGTTTTGGATTAATGTCATTACCAAGTGGGCGCCAAGCTGGGAAGCGAAGGGCTGGAAGAAGAGCGGTGGCCCTATTAAAAACCTTGATATCGTTCAAGAAGTCTACCCACTGTACCAAAACTCGAACGCCACCCTTACTTGGGTGCGTGGGCACGAAGGTGATGAAGGCAACGAACTCGCCGACCAATGGGCTAATAAGGCGCGCGAAGGCGTCCGGATCTAGTATGAGTGAGGCTGTTTTTGGTGGCGAGGGGATCAAACCAAGAACAGAGTATGAAACACTGCGGGGCCTTGAGTTATATCAAGGGGCGTACGAAGCGACTTTGGCGCTCGATCAATTTATAGAGGCTAATAACAATGAAGCGGTGTTTGGTGAAAGTACCGCCTCTTCGAGTCCCGAAATGACCGAACGTAACCTCCATCTTTCGTATATGGTATTTGATAAGCCGGCTGACGACTTTTTTATATTTGATTCTGACAGTAAAGCAGTTCGGCTGGTTGAAGTAGCCGCTACAAGCTACGAAAAAAACATCACACTTCATTACACCCGATTTCATGCCGGGCCGGTGCTTGAAGAATATTATGTCTCATTCGAGCGGTATGTTCCGTATACGACTGTGCCCTTCGTCCACACCTATCTTTTCGAGTTTATTAAAGGCGGCTCTGCTCATGTAACAGTTCAGGGAAACAATATAGATATTGATGATGGTATAGAAGGGGTTATGTATGAACGCCAAGTAACTCCTTATGATTTAGCCGAGTTCTACAAAGAACTCGATGAAGTAAACGAACATATTAGGGCTGGTATGACGGAACACGAGGCGGTGCGACGGCTCGCGCAATAGAAAATTCATGTATAATAAATCCTGTTGTTTTAAATAGGGAAATACACACATGGATACTGACGAAACGCTTGAAATGACCGATATGTCTGATGTAATTGACGCCGATGCTGAAGTAGTTGTTGAGACAAAAAGTACTAACGCGCCAGTTGAAGCTGTTGAAAAAACAGATGACCTTAGTGCAGAGCTAAAAAATAAAGATGACACCAACGGGGTGGATATTTTCCAATGGGCCAACCAAACGGATGCGGTTAAAAATGAACTTCGAGTAGAATTCTTTCTATTTAATAAAAATTACACACCTTACACTACAACTATTGCCGATGAACTTGACGCTCAAATTAAATCGCTTTTTTTGTACGACATCATTAACGACGTAAACCTCGGTGCGGGTACCGGCCTAAGTGTGCGTGATTACGAACTTGTAGAGAAAGAAGATAACGTGCTACTGCGCACCGACCTCCCTAAAGTAGGGCGCGCCGAAACGCTTATCCATCTTATCGAACATGAGCGTAACGACATTGTTGAATTTAGCGAGCAAGAGCACGAATTCAAACGCATTAAGGGAATTGTAGCGCGTTTTAGCCGTAAGGATGGTACAGGTGTCTTTTATGTTATCAAGCAGGTGAGTAGCGGTAATACACTGGCCGGGGCGACATCTTGGGAATTCAAAGAAGGTACCTTTAAGCCTTTTACGCCCGACTTTGGCTGGAAGGTTCCTTCTGACAACCAAGTGTTGATCGTTGATAAGGATATTTTCATCTTTAGCCAGTCAAAATTTGAGCGTTTATTTAACTACGAGTTTAAAAAGCAGCTCTTGGCTGACCAAAAAGTCACCGAGATTGAAAAGCAGTACAAACTGAGTTTCCCAGAAGGCCTCGATTTGCAGTCGCTAGTGATGGAAAAGAAAAAGATCGTCAACAAGCTGCAGAAGCTTGAAGTAGGGGCGATTACCCAAGAACAAGCCATCGACTATGCGGACACTATGCAACTCGAACTTATGACTGATGATGAAGGCCGAATTATTATTATGGATGGCAACGACCTTGATATGTTCGTGAACCTTATTAACGAAGATTATATTACCAGTGAACTAACGGGTAAGCGCTACGAAATTAAAAGTAAGAAACTACTGGGTGAACCTGAGGGCGAACCACCTCGCGGCTAGCGCTACGGTTTTAGATACTTCTCAAAGAACGCTGTAATAATGGGTTGTGCGGCGGCCTGAGCTTTACTGCCAGTGGCATCACCAAACCCGTGGTGAGCGCCTGGAATGGTAACGAGCTGGGCGTTGTCGCCATTCATAAGTAGCTTCTTGTAAAAACGTTGAGCCGTTTCAATGGGAACGACGGCATCGTTGCTGCCATGCACTAACAAGAAAGCTGTTTTTGTACGGAGGTCGGCATTGTAAGGGCTGGCTTGATTGGCGGTTGTTTGGTCCTTTTTACCACCAAGGTAGCGAATAGCATTGGTGTCGTTCTTTTTGGTGATTTGGTACCACAAATCTGTCACCCCGTATAATACGGCAGTTGCAGCAGCATTGGCTCGTGTATCGCTGCGCAGTGATTGCATGATTGCCAGCTGGCCGCCGGCGCTATCTCCAAAGAAGCCTACCTGTGTGGTGCGCAAGTTATATTCTGACCCGTGGCTCATTAAATACTGATATGCGCAGTTAATGTCATTATTTTGACTGGGGTAACTTACCGTTGGCGCAAGCCGATATTCGACTGTCACAAAGGCAATTCCTTTAGCAAGTAAAAATTGCGGGTAATATTTTTGTATATTATTACGAGAGGTGCCTGCTTTCCAGCCACCGCCGTGGACGTAAAAAACGAATGGGGCAGGGCGGTCTTCCTTAGCTGTTGCTGGGATGTAGATATCCATTTTTTGACGAGCATCGTTTGAATCGCAGTAAGCAATATCTTTGTATAGCGTCGCTTGTGCACCGTTGGCAAACGTTTGTGGTGTAGGCTCGGAGGGCGAGTCTCCTATAGAAATAAAGAAATAAACAAGTAGGCCGATACCGATGACAAGCAGCCCTAAAACCAATAGGCGAATGTTGTGCTTTTGTGTCCTGGGGTGCTTCATGGCTTGAGTATATCACTCTTTCTCACCTATAATAGGCAGGATGAACCAAGCATTGGCACTAGAGATAATGCTTTCGGGGGAAAGTGTGTTGTTAACCGGTCCGGCAGGGGCGGGTAAAACGTATGTCCTAAACCAGTTTATTAAACTAGCTAAACACGACGGTAAGCATGTGTCGGTAACAGCAACAACGGGTTTGGCGGCTACGCACTTGGGCGGTACTACTATTCACGCATGGGCGGGTATTGGTGTAAACGATTTTGTACCCAACGGGTTCGCCGAACATATTGCCAAGGGTCGCCGTGAAATTATTGAAAAAACTGATGTACTGGTTATTGATGAGATTAGTATGCTCCACGATTACCGGCTTGATATGGTCGATGAGGTCTGTCGATTGGTGCGTAAAGAACCTGATCTTCCATTTGGCGGTATACAGGTCATTATGTCGGGTGATTTTTTTCAACTTCCGCCTATTAATAGGGGGGATTCGCGAGCTGGCAGCTTTGTAGTAAATTCAAATGTTTGGCAGGAACTCGATCCGGTTATTTGTTACCTTGAAGAACAACATCGTCAGGACGATGAGCAATTATTGGAAATATTGAACGCTATTAGGGCCGGGGATGTTCGTCGTCGGCATGCCGAAGTACTGCTAGCTCGCACCGAAGTCTACCCAGATGACCTCGAGCAGCTCACCGAGCTACACACGGTAAATATAGACGTCGATGCTATGAATGAGGCAAAATTGCGCCAGTTAGAAGGCGATGAGGTATCGTACGAGCAATCAACCTCTGGGTCAGAGAATTACGTGGAAACGTTACAACGCTCGGTTTTGGCTCCAAAAGTCTTAAAGCTCAAATTGGGTGCATTAGTAATGGCGGTAAAAAACAGTACCGAGCGCAAATACGTAAACGGTAGTGTTGGAACAGTTGTCGCATTTGAGCCGGCTACCGATTACCCAATTGTTGCGTTTCAAAACGGCAAAGAAGTACTAATGACACCCGATACTTGGGAACTGCGCGATGGCGATAAAAAGCGGGCCAGTATTACCCAAATTCCACTTCGGCTAGCCTGGGCGATTACGGTGCACAAATCGCAAGGCATGACCCTCGATGCGGCGCGAATCGACCTGCGTAAAGCCTTTGTGGAAGGTATGGGATATGTAGCGCTCAGTCGAGTAAAAAATGTGAACAACCTGTATTTATCGGGCATTAACCAGATGGCCTTACGGGTGAGCGAAGAGGCCCAGTTTATAGATGGCCACTTACGTGAAAAAGCAGCTCAAGCTGCAAAACGGTTTGCGCACCTTGCTCAGCAGGCAACCAAACGTAAAGCCGCACCGCCGAAACCATCGGCTGCAAAAACGGGTTGGGCAGATAAAATTGCTAAAATGCGCGAAGTCTACCCTAATGCCTATCGGCCATGGGAACCACAGCATGACACCGATTTGAAGCAATACTTTACTCAAGGCGAAACGGTCCAACAACTCAGTAAACGCCTCGGTCGGCATGAAGGTTCTATTAAAATGCGCCTTCAAAAACACTTTGGCGAAGATGTTGTAGCGTAAAAACACAGCATCCGCGGCATCTTTCAAAAGGACACTTTCGCGTAACCGAAGGACCGTAAGGCGTAGAGACCCTTACGGTTCGTGGCGTGAAGCAAGTTCCGTTGAAACGATGCCGCGGATGCTGTGTTTTTACACTCTAAAACTGCCAAAGTGTATAATGAAAAGCATATGAAAGATCCTTTTAAGCCGAACGAATTGAAAATAGCGGTGATTGGTGGAGGGACCGGGAGCTTTACAATGCTATCCGCCCTTAAAAAGTATACGACCCAAATAGCGGCGATTGTGAGCATGGCTGACGATGGTGGGAGTACAGGAGTGCTTCGCGACGAGTTGGGTGCGTTACCTCCCGGTGATGTCCGTCAGTGCCTAGTAGCTTTGAGCGACTCACCTAAAATTCGTGATTTGTTTCAGTATCGCTTTGATGGTGGTACGCTGGGTGGTCACTCATTTGGCAACGTATTACTTTCGACTTTAGAGAAAATAACCGGTGACTTCAGTCAAGCTGTTGAAACGGCATCGGAAATTTTAAGAATCCGGGGGACGGTTATTCCTGTAACACTGGATAACGTTCGGCTTAAGATGGAATGGGCTGATAAAAGCCTGGTACTGCACGGCGAACGGGTGATCGATGAAGAATACTTTAAGCATGACCCGCGCCGCGCCGAACTCTCACTGGTTCCTACAGCTCAAGTGAACCCAATGGCGCTGGCTGCGATTGAGCAAGCAGATATTATTGTTGTGGCCCCAGGTGACCTCTATACTTCACTTGGCCCTCTGTTGGTTATTGATGGGATCGGCGAAGCGCTAAAGAAAACAACAGCAAAAACAGTATACGTGTCCAACCTGGTGAGTAAAAAAGGCCAGACGGATGGTTTTACGGTGAGTGATCATGCAGCCGAGATTGAGCGATTTGCTGGTACGCCGTTTCTTGATTATGTCCTGTATAACAAGCAGCAGCCTTCTGTAGAGATAGCGAAGCGGTACGAGGAAGAGGGTGGCTACGTCACAAAAGTAGACAGTGATACGCTACACGAACAACACTACCAAGCGGTGGGCGGTGATTTTCTTGGTGCAATGGCTGCCCTGAACGAAGCCGATTCTTTAATTGGACACCGTTCGCTTATTCGTCATGATGCCGATGCGGTTGCAAAGATGATCGTGGGGCTCGCTAGTAATGATTAAAAGCACGCTTTTCCAGTGTATTGATTTCGACCGAACACTTTTTGATACTCCGCGTTTTGTGAAAGCGCTTACTGACGAAGTCGATCGGGTTCATCCAGGTATGGGGGCTGAGCTTGATAAAAAATTTGAAAGTGCCTATAAGGCTGAGCGAACGTTTTTTCTTATGCGTCATTTACGCAGTACACTTGGGAGCGAGGCGGTTATGCAACTGGTTGAGGCGCTCATTAAGCGGCATAAGGGGGATCGCTTCTTGCTGCCCGGTGCACTCGAGCGAATACAGTTGGCTGACGAAATAAGTACTCAACGACCAGCCTGGGGGCTTCTTACATATGGTGATATGGCCGATCAAAAATTGAAAATTGCTATAGCAGGGCTAAACCAAGCGCCATTGCATATGACCGATACGCCGCATAAGGCAGCTGTAATAGCGAGTTGGCAACAACCAGATGGCACCTTTCAGCTCCCTAGTGAATTCGGTAGTCAAATAGTGACACAAGTAACACTAGAAGATGACAAGCTTAGGGCTTTTAAGGACTTACCAAAGGGTGTGGTGGGTGTATGGGTGCATCCAGGTGAGCAAAGAGGTGAGTATCAGGAAGTTGCTACTCAAGGCGGTATTATTACTGAGGCACCATCTGTCGCAGAGTCTGGCGAGCTGCTCAGGCATCTATTTTCTAAGTAAAGGAAAACCCCGCTGGCTGCGAGGCTCCTGGGTTGGGGGCCGAGCTCGGCGGGGTGGGTGACGCCTAGGCGTCGGGCTTCACGAGGGTGAAGTGTGGGTCGTCGGTTCCGAATGTTCGACCCTGCCAGGCACGCCTGCCGTCGGACGAGCGAACTTGGATCTGGAAGTCTTCTCCGATCTTTTCGATCTCGATTGCCTTCTTCTGCCCGAGGAGCGACCAGTCTTTACTACGCTCGATGTGCCACGGTCCGTTCTGGCTCCCGCTTTCGCTGACAGCTAGCCACTCCAGTGTGATGTTGAGTAGATAGCCGTGAAATACTTCGATGGACTTGATGGGTCCGGCGAAAGTCGACCCTGCCTCGTATACCCGAAGGAATCTTCCTTCGTAGTTGCCACTGGCAACTTGCTCGAGGCCGATTTTTTCGGGCTCTTGCTGGTCCATGATGCTCCTAACTGCTTGGAGATTACACACCCTGTGTAACTATATTATTATAGCATATTTCTGTAAAAAACTCAATATACCATAAACGCAATGATACGTATGTGGAAAATACCACGCTTAATTTTGTATCTACAAAACAGCGTAACACCGGTAAGTGTATATGGTTTTCCCCAATAATGTGGATAAATCGACACGTTATGAAAAAATGTCAAAATTGGGGGTTGTAGTGGGTAATTGTGGGTAGTATGATGAGTCCAAGTGGCAAAGCAGCCCACTAAGACAAAAAACTACATTAAAAAATAACTCTAGCACCCTAAGGAAAAACGAGTGGCCCGCATAGATTATTTCGAACGAAGACTAGACGACAAGCGTCGATTGACGATACCGTCAGAGCTTCGCGAAGAATTTATTTCCGGCATTGTTCTTACGAGGGGGTTTGGGCAGTATTTGCACCTTTATCCAAAAGCGGTATGGGAGCAAGAAGTCGAACCGGCTTTGAACGCCAGTGGCAGTATTCTTGATGAGAAGATAGCCGACGTAAACGTTCAATTTCGCCGCGGGAAGACTGAAGCCGAGCTTGACGACAAACAAGGTCGCGTAACGATCGAGCAGCATTTGCTTGACTATGGTCGTATCACGAAAGATATTGTTGCCGTTCGGGCGGGGCAGTACTGGCGCCTAATGGCTGGAGATTCAGAATAGACCGCACTAAGCGCGTACACGCTTACCTTGTAGTACGTCTGTTCTTTGACAATTAAACACGAAAGAAAAACTCTCGAGATCAACTATCTGGTAGTGAGGCGTGGTACGTGGCCCACATTAATAAAGCCATTGCACCTTTCTCCAAAACACACCTCCCAAAACTCCACCTCACATAAGTCTCTCAACACGTTCTCGCCCCAACAAGAGCTGCCACCAATTATGGTACTTCCGCTCTGGCAAGAACACGACTTTTACAAAAACAAACACACCTGCGAAAACAAACAGCTTCGCTATCAGTTAGGTGATCTCGAGAAATTTCGAGCAAAAAGCACCAAAAATGAAGTTCTTCATTTTTGTGCTTTTGTGAGAAATTTCGATGAGATATGGCCTTGGTCATATCTCATCCTCCTCTCAGTACATTAATCAGTTCTTGTTATCAAGGCTGTGCGATATACTGTAGGAGATGAGTAAAGAACATCCACCACTTCAACATGTTCCGGTTCTATTCGACGCTGTTCTTCGCGAGCTTGCACCGAAAGCGGGTGAGTCCTATTTAGACCTCACCGCTGGCTATGCGGGCCATGCAACGGCAGTTTTGAGTATAACCAAAAACGATAAGGAGAGTGTTCTGGTCGACCGTGATGATTATGCGATTGCGCATCTTCAGCACTTAGCAGACCGGGGCGTTCAATTAATGCACACCGATTTTGTATCTGCGGCAAAGCAGCTCTGCGAAGAAGGTAGGGCATTTGATCTTATCCTGATTGACTTGGGGGTGTCGTCACCACAGCTCGATCAGGGCGAACGAGGGTTTTCATTCTCACATAATGGTCCGCTGGATATGCGTATGGATCGATCTCAAGGTAGTACAGCCTCGGAATTGATTAACAAGGCAACTGTCCAGGAACTCGCAACTATTATTCACGAGTACGGCGAAGAGCCCTACATGCAAGCTAAGAATCTTGCCGAAGTAATAGTCGGCCAACGGCCGTTTCGTGACACTGAAAGCCTAGCGGAACTGATTAAGCAACACTATCGTGGCCGAGCCGGAAAAATCCATCCCGCCACGCGTACTTTTCAAGCGCTCCGCATTGCCGTCAACGACGAACTTGGGCAAGTGAAAGCAATCCTGCCATTTCTTCCGAAACTTTTACATAAAGGTGGAAGAGTAGGGGTTATAAGCTTTCATAGCCTTGAAGATCGTCTGGTGAAACGCTTTTTTAAAGAGCAGATCGAGTCAGGATTAGAAGCTGAACTCGATATCCTCACCAAACACCCCATTTCAGGAGCCACCGACGACGTTCACAATCCGCGTTCACGTAGTGCAAAGCTACGAGTCGCTGTGAAAAAATAAAAAAAAGAAAGGGCAAAAAATATGCCAGTTCACATCACTGTACAATACGCAGACCAACCACAAATCGTAGCGGTTCGCGTAAAGTAACACATCATATACTTTCGGCCTGCTTCCTCATAGCAGCAGGCCGAAAGGCCACGTGACCTACCTAGGCCTAAAGCCTATCGGGGCCATACAAAAAACATCAACAAATAAAAACAAACAAGTAGTATGTCACAAAACACTAATTATTATGTATCTAGGCGCCAGCAAAACTGGTCTCGCAATCAGAACACAACTCGTTTTCAGTCTGCTGTAAAGCTTGGCCCGGTTGCCCATACCGTATTGGTTGCACTAATGATTATTGTGCTCGGGTTAATTTACGTGACACAGGCCACTCGCACAACCGGCTATGACTACGAAGCGCAGAAGATAGATAATCAAATTTCAAGCTACGCCGAGCAAAAGAGCGAACTTGAAGTTGAAAGCGCTCGTTTGACCGCCCTTGAGACGGTAAAGAATAGCAACGTGGCTAAAGAGATGACCACACCGGCTAGTACACAATACGTAAACGAGTAAATTCCCGTATAATAGATAGGATATATGAAGCCTGAACTACGAAAAGGCAGTCGCTCACGAATTTTAGCTGGCATCGTTTTAGCGATCGCCACTATTTTTGTGTTTCGTTTGTTTTATTTGCAGGTTATTCAGCATGATCACTATGTTGCCTTGGCACAGGCCGAGCAGGTGAAGCGCGATAGGCTACCTGCTAGCCGGGGTGAAATCTATGCTTTAAACGGCAGCACGCCAGTAAAATTGGTTATGAACGAAACGGTGTATACGGTGTTTATTGACCCGTTTGTCGTGAACCAATCTAAAGAAGTTGACGAACTCCGCCAGGTAATGAAAGATGTTGCCGGTGGTAATTTATTGAGCACTTTTGAAGACTCAGTCAATGCAACCGACAGTCGCTACCAGGTTATTGCTAAGAGGGTAACCCGAACCCAGGCGGAAAAAATAAAGGAAAAACACCTTAAGGGGGTGAGGTTCTTAGCGGTATCGCAACGGGTATACCCAGAAGGTCAATTAGCCGCCCAAGCACTAGGTTTCGTGAACGCTGATGGTGTAGGAAACTACGGCCTTGAAGGCTATATGAATGATGAATTAAGCGGTGTTGATGGCAAGCTCGAAACCGTTACCGATGTT
Organism: Candidatus Saccharibacteria bacterium 47-87; assembly: GCA_001897305.1. Taxonomy (GTDB): domain Bacteria; phylum Patescibacteriota; class Saccharimonadia; order Saccharimonadales; family Saccharimonadaceae; genus Microsaccharimonas. Next base: position 292,076 of record MKSO01000001.1, read on the forward strand.
AGTGACGTTCCGCTTACTATAGGTAGTGGTAATATCCGTATACCTGCCAAGGATGGCAAAAATATAGTAACAACCATTGATCGCAATATTCAGTCTAAAGCCGAGCAAGCATTGGCTGATGGTATTAAAAGGAGTAACGCAACCGATGCCAGCGTGGTTGTTATGGACCCTAACACCGGTAAGGTGATGGCGATGGCGAACCTGCCTACCTATGACCCTTCTAAGTATTACGAAGTAAAAGACGGCGCTGTATTTAATAACGCCACTATTTCCGCACCGTATGAACCCGGCTCGGATGTCAAAACCTATACAATGGCCACGGCTATAGATAAAGGGGTGGCTAAAGCAACCGATACCTACAATAATACCGACTACATAAAGGTTGATGACCGCACAATTAGCAATGCAACAAAAGGCCATACAGGGGTTATTAGCTTTCAAACGGCCCTAACGTGGTCGCTAAACACCGGCTTCGTAACGTTGGCGCAGCGGCTAGGCAATGGTACGGAAATTACCAAAACGGCGCGCGACACTATGTACCAGTATTTCCACGATCGCTTTAAATTGGGGCAAAAAACCGGTATCGAGTTAGCTAATGAGGCAGCAGGTATTATTATTTCGCCGGATGATGCAGATGGTAATGCTGTGCGTTATTCAAATATGTCATTTGGCCAGGGTTTGGATGCTACGATTATACAGGTGGCGAGCGGCTTCAGCGCTATTATTAATGGAGGTAATTACTATAAACCAACTATTATTGCCGGTTCGGTAAATGACGATGGCGTATATATGCCAAACGAAGCACCTCAACCAATTGAGACAGGTGCCGTTCAGGCCTCAACCTCTCAGCAAATTAAAGAGATGACCCATGTCGCACGGTCTGGTTTTGCCGGTATTGATAAACCCGGCTATTACATTGGTGGTAAAACGGGTACATCACAGGTTATTAGGAATGGTGTTTATGCCGATGACGAGACTATCGCGACCTATCTTGGGTATGGCGGAAGTGACATAGATCATCCAGAATATGTCATAATGGTATCAATCCATGGTGACCATAAAGTACTTGGTGGTTCTGTGGATGCCATGCCGATTTTTTCAGAGATCTCTAACTGGTTACTCGATTACTTAAAGATTCAACCGAAAGGCTAAGACACACATATGGAGCAACTGAACCACGCCCTAAACGATGCATTTACTCGAACGATGCTTTTAAGTGTGGCGGCTTTTATTTTGGCTATGTTTTTGACACCAATCTACACATTTGTAGCCTATAAATATAAGTTTTGGAAGCGTCAACGCACCGAAAGCACTACAGGCGAGTTACTAAAGGTGTTTACAAAGCTGCATGCAGATAAATTCAAACGCAATATCCCTACCATGGCGGGGATGGTCTTTGTATTGGCAATTGTAGTGGTGACCTTCTGTTTTAACCTTGATCGTCGCGAGACATGGTTGCCGTTGGCGGCTTTAGCTGGTGGGGCGATTGTGGGCTTGATTGATGATATTATCAATATTCGCGGGGCTGGCAAGGGTGTCGCGGGCTTACGCTCGAGCTTAAAGTTCTTGATGATTACCGCTATTGGCCTTGTGTTAGGTTGGTTCTTCTTTGATCGGCTTGGGGTAACGGCTGTAACAGTGCCATTTATTGGCGACTGGAATCTTGGGTGGTTGATCGTGCCACTGTTTGCATTTGTTGTGGTTGCCACTGGTAACGCCGTTAATATTAGCGATGGCCTAGATGGCTTGGCGGGCGGCTTGGCGGCGATTGCTTTCGGGAGCTTCGGGGTTATTGCTTTGATGCAGGGAAACCCTCTTATGGCCGGCTTCTGTTTTACGGTCGTAGGAGCGCTGTTAAGTTACCTTTGGTTTAATATTTATCCAGCTCGGTTCTTTATGGGTGACGTGGGAAGTTTTGCGCTAGGAACAGCCCTTGGTGTTGTAGCGATGCTTACCAATACATTGTTTATTCTGCCAATTATCGGTATTGTATTTGTTGTCGAAGCTGGCTCAAGTTTGATTCAGATTTTTAGTAAAAAAGTATTTAAGCGTAAAATATTCATTTCAGCGCCGATTCACCACCACTTAGAAGCCATTGGCTGGCCTGAAACAAAAGTGACGATGCGCTTTTGGGTCATTGCAGCGGTCGCGTCGTTTGTTGGAGTGATGGTTGCGTTGCTTGGGGGCATTATTTAACCGTGGCAACTGGGTGGCGTGATCGGCGATCTAGCACGCCCGAAGGGGTAGTGCGCAAGCACCATGGTGACCGCCTTATTGTGGTACTTACAGTCCTACTGATGTTTATTGGTCTTTTGATCATATACGCCATCGGGCCCCAACGCGCCAACCTCTTAAACTCGGTATATGGCTTTAGCTATTCCGACACATACTTCTTCTGGAAACAGCTCCTTAGTTTTGGGCTATCGCTTGGCGCTTTCTGGGTCTTGTCGGTAGTACCATACAATCTTGTGCTAAAACATGGCTCCAAAGTGTTATGGGTCGGGTTTATTGCCTGTGCCTTACTGGCAATAGGGGGCTGGACGCATATTATTGCGGGAACTAACGGGGCGGTGCGGTGGATTGACTTGGGGCCGCTGGGAAGTGTTCAACCGGCTGAAATTCTTAAGTTCGGGGTTTTGCTGTATTTAGCAGTATTTCTAGGCATACGGTCGCGAGAGGGGCGTGTAAATGACCTTAAGGCCACACTTCTTCCGGTTGGTATGCTGGCGGCCTTTGCGCTGTTGTTCGTGATTGTTATTCAAAAAGACCTCGGAACAGGTATCTCCTTGACGGCTATTGTGGCGACAATGCTGGTTGTGGCGGGGATTAACCGTAAGATTATCTTTTCGCTTTTTGGCTTACTTTTGATAGCGGGTACTATCCTTATATTTACCTCACCTCACCGTATTGAGCGTGTCTTAACTTATTTGGAAGGCGATAACACCTCAACATCAGATGCTGAATCGTACCACATTGAACACGCCAAAATTGCCATTGGCTCTGGCGGGTTGTTTGGGGTAGGGATTGGCGATAGTGTCCAGGCTTCAGGATACTTACCGGAAGCAATCAACGACTCGATCTTTGCTATTATTGGTGAGACCTTTGGTTTTGTTGGTACCGTAGCGCTCATAGCTTTGTTTGTGGCGCTGCTTATGCGTTTACTTGGGGTGATGGACCACATGGTGGATGTACGACTAAAGTTATTAGCTGCTGGCGTGTTTGGTTGGCTAGGGGCGCATGTTATTCTTAATATAGCTGCTATGATTGGCATCTTCCCATTAACGGGTATTACCTTACCGCTTCTGAGTTATGGGGGAACGAGTATGATATTCATGGCCGCAGCCCTTGGGCTTATATTTCAGTTATCAAAGTACACGGTGCATGCATCGCATATAAAGGAGGACATCAATGAGGATTCTCGCAGTCGGCGGGGGGTCGGGCGGACACGTTACGCCAGTCGTCGCGGTGCTTAAAGAGCTTCGCAGCGAAGAACCTGATGTTGAACTACGCTTCTGGTGTGATACAGGGTTTGTACAACAAGCTTCAAAAATTGTCGGCGCCTTCGATGCTACTATTCCGGTTGAAACGATCATGTCGGGGCGTTTACGAAGGTATCATCACCTGACATTTTGGCAGCACATTACATGGTTTTCACTTATGCGCCAAAACTTTGTCGATAGCTTTAAAGTTATCGGTGGTTTTTTTCAGAGTTTTTGGAAATTACTATTGTGGCGCCCTGACGTTGTATTTACCAAGGGTGGATTTGTATGTTTACCGGTAGGCATGGCGGCGCATCTTTTGCGTATTCCTTTGGTTATACATGACTCAGACGCGCACCCGGGCCTTACAAACCGCGTACTGTCGCGTTGGGCGACAAAAATTGCTACTGGTTCTCCGCTAGAGTACTACCCATATCCAAAAGACAGATCTTATTATGTCGGTATTCCTATTAGTGAAAAATTCGAACACTATAACTCGACGAAACAAGCAGCCGCCAAAAAACGCTGGAAGGTTGACGCCGATGCTCCGCTGATTGTTGTTACTGGTGGTGGCCTGGGGGCAAAACGCTTAAACGAAACCGTTATAGCCGCTTTGCCAGAACTCGAAAAGCTTGGCTCGGTGATTCTTGTAGCAGGTGCGGGTCATTACGAAACCCTCCGAAACTCAGTAAAAGATACAAGCAAGTTCCAGCTCCATGCTTTTATAGATACAATGCCCGATTTGCTAGCTGCTTCGGATATCGTTGTTGCGCGTGCCGGAGCGACCACTATTCAAGAGCTTGCCGCCTTAGAGAAGCCGACAATCTTGGTACCAAACGCCGCTCTAACAGGGGGGCATCAACTAAAAAATGCCGCCGTCTATGGTGATGCACAGGTTGCGCTGGTATTGGACGAAGACGCAATGGTCGAAAAGCCAAAGCTGCTGGTTGATGCAGTTCGTTTTTACTTGAAAGACCCCAAAACGACTCGTACGATGGCGCATCGCTTCGGCATTTATGCTAAACCAGATGCTGCAAAAGACGTAGCCCACCTTATCTTATCGGCTACTAAGTAAGGTATAATAAACATAACCATGTTCAAGAAACCTTCTTCTCGTAGGCCTGTACCTCGTCGTCGGCAACCGACGGAAAACGATACGCAAGTACCGGGTTCTTCGGGTGCTTCGCAGTACCGACGAAACCAAACCCTTAGCGGCTATCGTCGCGACGATCAGCAAGAGACATCCACGCGGCAAAAGGCACATCATCTTGCATTGCAGCGTCGTCGCTTAGGGGGTATCTTTGTGTTGGTTATCGGTGCTGCCGTGTTACTTGGCTTACTATTATGGCAACTGGTAGCCCAGGTACAAGTGACAACCTCATCGAAGCAACTGTCGACATCATTTGACACAAAGCCGTATAATGACGCCATTGAAAGCTATCTAGCGCTCAACCCGGCTCAACGGCTTCGTTTTACCTTAGATCAAACGGCTCTTAGCGCCTATGTGGCTGCTACATTACCAGAGGTGGAATCGGTAAAATTAGCCAGTACGCCGGGTATTGCACGGGCTGACTTTATGATTACTTTCCGTACGCCAATTGCAGGTTGGCAAATCAATAATCAACAGTACTATGTCGACGCTTCGGGGGCGGTTTTTAAGAAAAATTATTATCAATCACCATCTGTACAGATTGTTGACGAGAGCGGCGTTAAGCCAGAGCAGGGGAGTACAGTAGTGGGAACCCGTCTGCTTGGTTTTTTGGGGAAGGTAGTCTCGCAAGCGGGGGAGAGGGGATATACCGTCACGAAAGCTGTCCTGCCGCAAAATACTACACGCGAGCTTGATGTAAATATTGAAGGTATTTCAACGCGCGTGAAGCTGGCTATCGACAGGGGAGCAGGGGAGCAGGTGGAGGATATGGCCCGGGCACTTAATTATTTGAAGTCACGTAATATGTCGCCGCAGTATGTTGATGTTCGTGTAAGCGGGCGTGCTGCGTATCGATAGAACCGAACACGGCCAACAACAAGCTAGGCTTGGCAGCTAAGCATGGAGCGTGCTAAACCCAGTACGCTCTTCCCCCTTTTCTCTTTGTATTAATGTTCTATTTTTGTTCTATACATAACAAGTATGTTTAAAAAGTATATTAAAATATCGTAATACTAAAAAGTCAAAAAGGAGGGGAGCGGAGGAATGAGGGAGTAGTATAATCATTTTGAGAAAAAAGCAAATAACGGCTAGGTATGTGGAAAACTTGCTCTGAGGTAAAAATATACAACACTACGACTAACCGTGGGTATGAATGCACAATAGCGTCATTAATAGTTAATTAAAACTTACATATATAACTTACTAATAGGGATATGTGAGGTTCAAGGCACGTAGTACTCTCTTTTGCCTATAAACTAGATGTATTGGTACTCATCTTTATTTGTAATAATGTGCTTCGCAAAAGATATATTGTGCGACGTTAAGTCTATTGCTAGACTTTGGTTAGTTATATACATTTTTTCATTCCCCCGCTATGCTTCAAACATAAAAATTAATTGGAGAAATTATGGCAGACACCATTTCCCTACCAGACAACTTAAAATCACGAATTGCACGTGCATATATCGCCAATCGTTCGTTTACTGGCGATGACGGTAAATCCGTCGATTATAAGCGTTTTGTTCTTTCTGGCCTCATTAATGGCCAAGAAGTCGATATAGAGGTCAAAATTGATAAAAAAGACCTACTCCTCCTAAGTCTCTTTGAGGTCGTAGATCAACCTCAGTTAGGTCAGGAGTAGAATCGATATGCAACCACAAATGACGTTTGCACAAGGAATTATTGAAGTGTTAATCCAGTTGTCACCGTCATTTTTGGTTGTTTGTTTTGTTCTAATTGTGTTCTCATGGCTTCGATTATTGATTGATGTTATGAGTGGTAGGGGCTTCTAGTATGTGGTACAACCCAGAGATTTATACTTCTGCTCAAGACCTTACAGACACACAAATTCTTTGGGCAATTTATCAGCATTTGGTTGCTACGACAACATTAGCTTTCGCTTTAGTTATTTTCTATTTTATTTTTAAATTAATTGTTTGGTTTGTACCAAAGTTTTGGCATAGGAGTAAAGAATAATGAAGAAAGATATTTTACTTGTTACAGGTTTATTTTCTGGCGTTTTAGGTTATGTATTATTTTTTCATGGTCTTAAGGAGGACAAAAAGTAATGTGGTTTTTAACTTTTATTCTCGGTATTCTTATAGGTCATTACGTTGTAGCTGACATAAAGGAATGGTTTATTTTTTACAAAACACGCCAAAGTCTTATTGATGACCCTAAAGCGCCTTGGAATAAGGGGGAGTGATAATGTCCCTTCCCTACTCTATGAACATTCGTGATATTTATGAAGAAATTGCTGAGATTTCTGATAAATTTTTCTGTATGCCTACTAATTCCGAGCGCGAGACTCTTATTAAGCGTCTTTTAGCACTTACTTATGAGCTTGACCGGAGATTTAATCAATGAAACCGAAGTACGCTGTATTAGTAATCGGTTTCATTACCTCTGTCATAACAGGGGTACTGTTATCTCCCTCTTCTACACATGCAGCAAGTGCTTATGATAATGTGGTTCAAACTACAAATACACTTTCTGTTATATCCCCCGACGGTACGCAAAATGTTAGTTTAGCTGAAAATGGCGATCTACCCTGGTATCAACTTATAGAGAGTAAAAATCAAGCTTATGCCGATGCTCGTTGCGGTGATAGTTATATTTCTTCTTTAAATAATGCAAGATCATCTGGTTATGTTTCAGTAGTACAGGCTAAAGCGTCGGAACATTATCAGCGTGTTTACGTTATTTGGACTGACGATACTTACCCTTACGCTTGGCCTGTTTGGACTTTTCAAACAACCGAGTCAGGCACAAATTATGCCGAGCTTAAGTCTCCTACTGGTGGCGATCTATCTATTGCACAAATAGAAATTGCTGACAATGGTGATTGGACCTGGCTTTGTTGGTCATCGGGTTCACCTAGTTTTGGTGTTGGTTCACCAGATGGTTACATTTACCGTAATAACTATTCAGTTACTTATCCTGACGGTTATGATGGTGTATACTTTGCAAATTTAACACCTATTTCTACTCCTAATGATTCTTCTTATAAACCGGATTTAAATGTTATATCCGTAGTGGGTTATCATGCCGTTATTCAAGATAGAAACTTTAATACCTTCGATCCAGTCCCCTTTACGTGTAACGATACCCTCACACCAATAATGCATTATGAGCTATGGAAAGGCTCAGACCCCAATACGGATGTAAAATTAACCGACGGTGTCATGTCCCCTACTGTTCCTTTCGAGTATGATGTGCCTTCAGGAAGTCAAGATACATACACTCTTGTAGCTTGGTATTCATGTGCCCCTGGAGATCTTACCTTCGATCAGTCTAGTTTCCTTTCCTTTCAGGTCAACGAATACGGTAGCCTTGTTCAGGAATGCGGTGATGATATACAGGGGTTCTTGTGTAAAGCTAGCCAGAATTTAAGTATAGGTATATTCTCGACTACTTTTAACGGCCTCTTATCAATATTAAATAACATGAAAGCCATTAACCCGGTGTACTGTAGCACTGCATGGATAAGTCAAAATCACTTCCAAAGCAACATACTACCCGTTCAAAACTTCCCTCCTAAAGTCTGTCAGTTTGCGCAAAATATGTACCTCTCGAATAACACACCATTTTATAGCATCAATTTATGGCTCAATATCGTCTTAAAGGGCGCTGCAATCCTTCTCTTAGTCTTCGGTATTCTCTCAATTCTCGGGTTCAAGGTACGGCTACCATCTCCGATTGGTGAGGAGAATGGTACCGACATTCGTCCAGATATACCCACCTCCTCTTCTATTAGTAAGCATAGGGGTTCTTACTCTAGAACTCCGTCTGGCACGCGTAGTACGGATGCAACTTTTACTCCTGGTAATTCTGGTAAATGGCATGATAGAAAACCTGAGAGGTGGCGTTAATGGATATTTTAAGTGCAATTGTTTCTTTCCTCTTTCAGCTCCTTGCAGCTGTTGTAACCGTTATCTTGACGCCAGTTGACGCATTAATTAACACTTTGGTTCCAGAGGCAACAACGGCTATTAGGTCTTTCTTTACATGGGTCAATTCCATGATTGCCCAATTTTTAGATTTTGTTAACTGGTTCTTTTATGTACTAGGCATTAAGCCAGACACATGGATGCTAATCATGACTGTATGTAGCGCCCTACTTCTTATTTGGGTATTTCTTTTTCCTCTCAAACTGATACTTTCTGTCTTTAGAGGTATGAAAGATTAGCTATGAAAATATTCTTTAAAACATTCACTAAAAAAGCTACAAAGTCGGGTAATACATTTCCCGTTGGCATGGTCCTATTTGTTGGTCACCAAGGTGCTGGTAAAACGATTAGCGCCGTTCACTATGCTCAGTATTTAGAAAAAAAGTACCCTGATCTTAAAGTATTTAGTAACATTAAGCTCACGGGTTTTAAGGACTTTACTCAACTATCTGCCGAGGAAATTGAACCAACCTTGCTTCAAGACTTTGGCCGTCGACCAGTCGCCTATTTGCTTGACGAAATTCAAACCCTCCTTCGCTCTAAAAAGAAAGTTTTGTCAGAAGATACCCTCATGTCTATTCAGCAGCAGAGAAAGGCCAACAAGACCATTTTAGGCACACTCCAGGAGTTCCTAGACCTCGATATCAGTTATCGACGCCAACTTCTTGCACAAGTCCAGTGTCGTCATGTAGGAAATGCCCAAGTAGAGTTTTGGCGCGACCCCACTACTCTTTCGTACAATGCCGATAAAAACGATTACACGGGCCGTGTAATGGATATTTGGATTTGGAAACGACACGACGAAATATATAAGAAATATGACACCTATGAGATTGTTAGACAATCTATTAATACTACTCCACGCATCACCCCTGCTAATACTGGCTAGGGAGAAAGGAAAGACGAATCATGGATGCAGCACAAGTAACAGCACTTACTGGCGCTTTTGATCCACAGGATTTGCTCGCTACGTTTATCCAATTCGCACCATACGTTATCGGTGTTATTGGCGTAATCGTTGGCGTTAGCCTTATCCGTTGGGGTTATCACAAAGTACGTATACTTCTTTCACGAGGTGTTTAGTACTAGCCAGTATGCCATTTAGCTTATTAGTACCCAGGGTGGGCTATTAATAATCGGATTGGCTGAAAGTCCTTGTTTTTTCCACGGCCTTTAGGCTGTGGTAAAAGCTAGGACGTCCGGCCGGCGTGGCTACCACCACGCCGAACGCCGGGCCGGTTCAGACCCGAGGCGCGAAGCGCCAAGGGGCTACTCGATACCAGAACATTTAATGTACTTTTTATAGAGGTGTAAGGTGATAGATATTAACGAATCGAGGGTATTCGACATAACAAAGGAATACACGAATATGTATCGCGTTACAAGCTATAAATATGGGTTCGACCCTAACAAAACAAAAAATAAAAGTAAAAGTTTAAAATTAAAATCTGAAGCTGACAAAGAAGATAGTCTACAAGTAAGTGTTCGTCGTACAAGGCGTACTATATCTGATTATGTTCGCTGTAATACGTTTGATTTATTTGTTACATTTACCTTTGACCCAAAAAAGGTAGATCGTTACGACCTTTTAGGCACTTATTTAAAAATGCAAGGTTGGCTACATCGTCAGCAACGTAAATATGATAATTTTAAATATATTATAGTTCCTGAACGTCATAAAGATGGTGCAATCCATTTTCATGCTCTATTTGGTGGTTACGAAGGTATTTTAAAGAAAACAAGGGTTATTCAGAACAACCGTAGAGTATATAATATCAATGCTTTTAAATTTGGTTTTACTAATGCTCAATATCTTGATGAAGATATAGATAAAACAACTGCCTATGTATGTAAATACATTACTAAAGACATGGAATTAATTAGTAATTGTCGTCGCTATTGGAGTTCAAAAAACCTAGTAAAACCTGTAAAATCGTATAACTTTATTTTTCGGAATCCTGACTTTGATAAGTATCTGTCTCCTGAGCACTTGGTTGTGGACTCTGAGTATAATCAGATTTACGAATTTCCGAAGCCGACTTTTGATTAGTCTTAAGTTTTGCGTTAATACTCACAAGTAAAAGGCTAATTATTATTAATAAAGCCCCTACTCCCCCAAGCATTATGTTTTGATATTGCTCTGTGTTAAACGACCATTCAACGTTTTGTAAAGTGCTACAATTTCCTGATGCGTCGCATTTTCCATTTTGTCCTATGTTCATAAACATAAGTATAACACTCTTCTTGTAGTAAATTTTACTTATCGAATTTATCCACAGATTTTGCGACGTTTCACAGAGGTCGAGGATATATTGTGCGACGTTAAGTCTATATATTGATTTGGCATGAAAATACTTCTCTGCTGCCTCATTATGTAGATGTTTTATCAATTCTCCATCCAGATATCTTAATTAGGTTTGATCATTCCCTCACCTGGACATATATTTTAAAAACAGACCCACGTGCCATTTATTGTTCATGTATAACAACTGCTCATATGCCCTAGCTGGCGCCTAGTCTAATGTTCTAATTATGTTCTATTTTATTTTTATACCTAAAATAAGCAAAAGAACACTATTCACCTTCTGGCTTATCGTGCGTCAAAAATGCCTCGGTGTGAAGTGAGGGGTATGTAAGGGGGATATCTACCTTTCCCTGGATTGGTGTAATGGATCCGTCTCGGCTGTCGATTAAGGCGGCCTCTGTGAGCCGTATATGGGGCGCGAGCTGCTCATATACTAGGTCCTGATCAGTTATACCGGCGGGATTATATCGTTTAAGTGACTTGAGTGTAGGTGCCTTGTGAATAACTATGCGTTCAAACGTACCCGTCAATGAGAGGGATTTTTTCGTGTCAGCGTACGCAATTTCGGCGCCTTCACCTTTATTGGTGAAATAGAAAAACGTTCCCTGAAAGCTGAGCAGAGCAGTCTCGTCAAGACATAGATGCTTTTTCGCATAAGATCGGAGCGCGTCTTGTAGGTCTTTCTGGTGTTCGCGGATCTCGCCAGGGTTATTTGTGGGATGCATAGTAGCTACACGATGGCGGGCTTCAGCCATTAGTTTATGGATAGCATCGTTAATTGACACGAACCCACGCTCGGTTTCTAGGTCAAGTGCTTGCAACTCTGGGTGAAGATCTTCCATAGGCGCAAAACTTGGCTGTTGTTGGGGTTGAGGTTCAACGTGTTGTACGAGAGGGTGAGTAAGAATTGGCCCGGTGTCGTATTGTATGGTTGGTTCGAGAGATTCTCGTAATACAAGCCAAAAGCCAGCCCTTGCCATGACCGCCTCGTGAAGAGGGAGCTGTTCTGTCAGTCGTTCGATATGCTTTTTAAGCTGTCGGTATCGGTCGCTAAATTGATCAGGTGCTTCTTGGCAGTCCTCTATAAAATATTGCGCAGCCTCTTGTTGCCTGCGCTCCTGCAGTGAGGCTGCACCGGGTGGGACAGGATTAGTTCCTTCGCCTCCTCTTCCAACGCCTTTGAGATAGTCCGTAGCTTTGTCCGTAAAAATTTTACTTATACCCTCTTGGATAGCATCCGATGGGTAAGGAGCCTTCCCTATTAAAGTACCAGCAACCGCCAGACCAGTAATTTCACCCTTGTAAAACGCATAGGCGGTATGGGCATTTATGCCCAAAGTGCTGCCATTTGCCAGCCACGCAAACCGCTTGAGCCGAAGTAACTCAGCCTCCCCTTCTACTCCGAGGTGTTCGTAGTACTTCTCGGTATCGAGAAAGAGCCGGTCGATTGATTGAGTAGCTGTTATTTCGCGTTCAAGCACTCTTTCGCCAGCTTCGAGGCTTTCGTCGGAGATAGGATAAAAAGGGCTCTCTAAAGACATAGGGATAGTGTATGCCCTTTTCCCCTCTTTGGGCAAGCATGGGCATTATTTAACGACAACAATACTATTCAGTAGTCTGACTAGTTTCACTCGCGGCTTTTGTGGCTGATTTTCGCTTACGAGTACGTTTTCGTTTCTTTTTCGCGGGGGCGACAGGTTCGCTAGTGGTTGCAGCGCTTCCAAAGGCTGTTTGTGGTGCGGTAGCCTCCCCTACTCCTTCTGGGGTGCCGACGATCGCCCCGACGGCTTTCGCGCCAGCGTCGATAGGCCAAAGTTTAGCTTGTGCGGGGGTAAGTGGAAGGTTCGAGTCGTCGGTTTTGGCCGCCTCTGGGTTTACCTGTGGCTGCAAGCTGGCCGGCATATTAATAAGGGCGTTGATCTCTGCTTCCACCTCTGTGCGAACGCGGCTATAGAGGCGACGTGAATTCTCGATAATGCGCCCGGTGTTATCAATTTGCTCTGAAGGCAGCTTGAGGGTTGTGGCACTAAAGGCGGGAGCTTTTTCACCATTAATAACCATGTTGATCACGAAATGCCGGTTGTGCATTTGCAGTAAGTCCCCTGCTTCGAATTGCGGCTCAAACTGCTTAGACAGAATTGGCGCGTCATCGGCCGAAACGCGGAACGAAATCATCGACCCCACGTTACCGAATACGGCGTCACGAACGGTGTCGGTCATTTGGCTAATATACTGGTTGGCAACAGTAAGGTTAAGGGCATATTTACGTGCCTCAGAGAGAATAGTGGCAAATGAATCGGTGGCGAAGTTTTGGAACTCGTCCACGTACAGGTAGAAAGGACGACGGTCTTCAATGTTAGGGATGTCGCTACGGCTCATGGCGGCTAGCTGAATTTTGGTAACTAGGAACGAGCCAAGAATAGCGGCGTTATCCTCACCAATGAGGCCCTTCGAAAGGTTGACGATAAGGATCTTGCCTTCGTCCATAATTTGGCGAATATTAAACGTTGATTTTGGCTGCCCAATAATGTTACGAATGGTTGGGTTGGCGGTAAAGGCACCCACCTTGTTGAGAACTGGTGCGATGGCTTCAGCGGCGAACTTGTCATTCCAGCTGGCAAACTCAACGTTCCAGAATTGCAGTACTACTGTGTCTTTACAGTAGCTTAAGGTTTCTTTTCGGAATTTTTTATCCGTCAGCATGCGTGAAATGTCGAGCATGGTGGTAGACGGGCGGTCCAGGAGTGCCAAAATGGTATAACGCAAAATGTACTCGAGGCGTGGCCCCCAGCTATCGCCGAACATACGCTTCAACACCCCAATAACTTCGGAGCTAATATTGCTTTTTTGCTCGGGATTGGTGACTTCAAGAGGGTTAAACCCTACTGGGTAGGCAGTGTCAGCCGGGTTGAAATAGACGACATCTTGCATGCGACTACCAGGAATAAACTTCATATTATTTACTGCTAAGTCGCCGTGAGGGTCGATAATGGCATAGCCTTGGTTATGGAAAATATCGCTGAGCGCGAATAATTCAAGCAACCCGGACTTCCCTGCCCCGGTCTGTCCGATGATATAGACGTGACGCGAACGGTCGGAGCGCAGCATACCGAATTGGTGGTTGATACCGCGGAAATTGGTCAGGCCAAAAGCGCTAATATTTTCATCGATTGCAGGATTGCCAGTGATAACGGGCAGCTTCGCGGGTGGTTCAGCAGTTTTACTACTCGCCCACACGATATTAGGGGTTTCCACATTGGTATGCGGCAAGTGATACACACTGGCGAGCTCTTCAATATTGAGGATGAAACTGTTAAAGCCAAATTGACGTTGGCGATACGGTACAAGGCTTTCTTTACTAAATGTCCCACCTGTCACCTTAAAACCGTTAAGGTTGGTGGAATTGAACTGTTTAAAAGTACCCACGATGGCCTGCATTTGCTGGCGAGCGGTAGTCTGGTCCGCTCCAAGGTATGCAACGCGAATTTTTACTTGGTAGCCAAGTTTAGTAGCTTTGCTTTCGGCTTCCGAGATACGGGTTTTGTCACGGTCCGATAGCTCTTTGGCTACGGTCACTTTTTCACCCGCTTCTGGTGGTTTCCAGAGGGCTTCAAACATTTGCGGAATCCAGCCTACGTATTTGGAAGTTGAGCTGGATTTACCGGCCCGTACGCCATTCACCCACTTTTCGGTGACTTTATGCCAATCATCGGCAATAGGACGAGTGAGGATTTGCACCCACATTTCGTCGCCGGTAGTTTCAAGTTTTGCTAGTGTGCCGGTAATACCCGCTAAAGGGTCAACTTCAAAGCTTTGGAAGGTTTTAATAGGCAGCACTTCGTTATCAGTCAGGGTAATTTCTGCACTATAGGTAACCGGGTGATCCCGTTCGTGCGCGGTGTAGTCTTCGTCGGCTTGGCGAATTTGGACAGTTGGATACTGCGAGTAAATTTGCCCTTCTACAAAAGTTCGTAGTTGTTTTGGTACCCACACGTAAAAGCGAATTTGTCCATTAACAGAAGCAAACTCAAAACTTAAATGTTCTTGAAAGCCGTTGTTGGCTTTCAGCTCTTCTTTGTCGCGTAAAATACCATGGAGACTGGCGAACATTTGTTCGGCTGCTAGTTCTTTTTTGTCGTTGGTTTTTGGAATTTCAAGAATGAGCAAATCGGCTTCTTGATTTTGGATAATTTCGGCTCGGCGATAGTTGCGCCACGTTAAAAATGCGAGTACCGAAACGATTGGTAGCCAGACGTACCATTGCAGTAAAAAGTTCAGTAATGCACCGATGAATTCCATAGCTTGTTCCTATTCTCTCACCTCTGGAGAGATTAGGCAATATAGCATACGCTTACGCCTCGTCGGCAAGAACGTATGTAGCCTTGGCAACGCGCTTAAACTGCGGCTTGCTTTGGAGGTTCAAAAGAATAGTGGTTTCTTTGACCTGACGGCTTTTAAGAACGCGTTTGACGATTTCGTCGCGGTGAAGTGGTTCTTTAGCAGTTTTAAGGACGTCGGCAATAATATCGCTGACAGTACCCTTGCTGTAGCCCCAGTTATCGAGGGCGTAAATACCACGCCCGATAAGAACGAAGCGCTTGTCTTTAATAAGTTCGTTGTGAATAGCTTGGGTAGTAACGTCTTTGCGCTTGAAGCTGCTTCCTTTAATAGCTTTGGCTATCTCTGAGAAGTGCATTGGCTTGCCATTGTCGGCCAAGATAACGTAAATTTTGTCGCGGATATTCTTTGGGTTAACGGTTGGCCACTTTGTAAGGCCCCATGAGTCGCGTAAATGCGCTAACTGCTTGCTAATACTGGCAAGGGCAGCAACCTGAGCTGGGTGTTCGTAGCTAAGCTTGTCGTAGATTTGATCGACTGTTTGAGGCTCTTTAGCTTCTTTAATGACTTTAACAATTTCATCAACACGGCCTTTGAGTTTTTTCTCGTCGCCGTATTCCGCAACAGCAGTTGCTTGGTAGTAGTTATCGTTTTCGTCAATGACGGTAAGATTTGGGGCGAGAGTAGCTACAAAAGCAACATGGGCACGCTCGGTGGCGTTGGTAGGTTTGTTGTAGAGCTTGTCGGCAAGGTCGGCAATGCGAGCGGCGCGGCCCATTTCACTGAGGGCACGAATAATAACTTTTTCGAGTTGGGCGACGGCGTCGGTCTTCCCTTCTTCGGCAGCAATTTTAAGGCGAATAAGAATAGCTTTTTCGAGTTGTCGAACGCGTTCGCGAGTGATACCAAGCAGTTCACCAATTTGTTCGAGTGTTTCGCGGCGGTCGTACAAGCCAAAACGACGGGTAATAATTTCACGTTCACGTTCTTGATCAATAAGAGATATAACGTCAGCGACCCCAGTTTTAAGATCGACTGTTGGCTTGGTTTCGGTAGTTTCCGTCATTTGGTTGTCTTTCTTCCTGCCACACCTCGGAATTAACTGCTATTTACTTCTTTAATATCATTATACAAGATTATGTATAGAATGTCAAAGAATTTGTTTAGTTAATTCATTATACCATGAAGTAGACAGATAATACATATATGTGGTATGAAACTTTAGTTATCCACAATATATGGTGTAGGAGGTTGCTCTAACAGGGGCCGCTGGTAATACGATGTGTTTCGTCGACGTGCCAGATGATATCGGATATGCCCGAAATAGTGCCTTCGGCGCAGTAGTATGCCGTTGTTTGAGGCGTACCAAGCGGTTCCTGCTTTACTCCCCCGTTGGAGTCGTTCGCCCAGTAGTCCCAGAAAGTCGTGATTGGAAAACTGCCACCTTGTTTTTCTTGACGTTCAACTAGTTGTGTGTAGAAATTTTTCACGACACCCTCTTGGGCTTTGTTCCAGCTGTCGCTAGTGGTGAATGAGGTGGCGTAGTTTAAGAGTTGATCCTTTTGGACGGGAGTGGACCACTGTTTTGTATTCCAACCAGTAATTTGAGTGCTGTTGTAGTTCCAATTTCCGCATCCAGTTATGTACGATTGCGTTGTACCGCCTTTATCTACCCCCTTGCCGACTCCCTCGTTTATGAGGTCTTGGCAGATCTGGGCGAATAGAACGCCATTTTGTACTGGAGTAAGGTTGGTGTAATAGTTAGAAGTCCCCGCTGACTTAACTGCTATGGTACTGTTACGAGAAGTTTCAAAGTCGGACGGCAGGCTTGTTGGGTACAACCCGGAGTGTTGAAATTCGTGCTGCATTTCGGAAGCGGCATGGTCCAGATCACTTTTAAGAGAAGCTGTCATAGCGCCGCGCTGAATATTGCTATAGCCAATGACCGATATGGCAGCCAAGATACCAATAGCGGTTACAACCACTATAATTTCAACGATAGTAAATGCCGGTGCCCACCGATGTGTCATATGTTTATTGTACCATTGTCGACTGAGGGTTATTTTTTGGCTGTTTTACGACGGGCAAAACGACCCTTAGCTTCTGGAGCTTCGGCGATGAGTTGTTTGGCTTGTTCGTGGGTAATTGTTTTAGGATCGGTATCTTTAGGAATTTTGGCATTCTTTTTGCCATCGGTAATGTAAGGGCCGTAGCGACCATTGAGCACTTTAATACCATCACCAAAATCGGCAATATTTTTCTCGGCTTCAGACTTTAACTTTGCGGCGTAGAGCTCGAGGGCTTCTTCGTGGGTAACGGTATGTGGATCAAGGGGCTTAATGCTAATAAATAACTTGGTTTTTGTTTCTGGGTTATCTACTTGGATATAAGGGCCAAAACGGCCAATGTTGGCTTTCATTGGTAACCCTTCGGGTGTTTCACCGACAAGTCGAGGGAGTTGGAAAGCCTTAAGGGCTTGTTCTAGTGTGACGGTATCAACACGTGCGCCTTTTGGTATTGGGGCGAATTGAGGTTTTTCTTCACCTTCGGTGTCACCTAGTTGTAGCATCGGGCCAAAACGGCCAAGTCGGGCGTAGATCATTTTGCCAGATTTAGGATCGGTACCAACAGGGGTAGCTTGGGCAACTTGAGAGCGATCGATACCCCCAGAATTTTCAATGAGTTTATGGAATGGGGTGTAGAACTTTTCTAGCATAGCATTACGTGCCAGTGCACCTGTGGCGATTTGGTCAAACTCTTGTTCGACGTCGGCGGTAAAGCCGTAGTTCACAATTTGTTCAAAATGGTCACCAAGAAAGTCTGCGATCATCATGCCAACTGAGGTTGGGACGAGCTTGCCCTTATCGGCACCGGTCTTTTCTTGAATTACGGTGCGAACAACACTATCTGAACCGATTTCTGCGGCTTGGCTTCGCTCCGGGTCTTTACGGGCGCCAGCGTCCCGTTCAGACTCGGGCTGCAGAGTCGCCGAAGAAATGGTGTCAGATGGTGTTGTCGAGCCAACGCTCAAGACAATAACATCGCGCTCGGTACCTTCACCTTCACCCTTTTCGGCGTAGCCGCGAACCTGGACGGTATTAATAATAGTGGCATAGGTTGAAGGACGGCCGATGCCAAGTTCTTCAAGCTTTTTAACGAGTGAACCTTCGGTGTAGCGTGCTGGCGGTCGGGCAAAGGTTTGACGAGCGTCGGCGTGCTCGAACCCGAGGATATCGCCCGTAGTCATGGCTGGGAGAATGTCTGGATCTTTTTTGCTTGCGCCGTAGACTTTAAGGAATCCATCAAAGATAATAACTTCGCCTTTTGCTTCAAAATGAAGGTCGCTGGTGCTAATGGCAATAGTTACGACGGTTTTTTCTAGCTTGGCGGGTGCCATTTGGCTAGCCAGGGTGCGTCGGCGAATAAGATCGTAGAGCTTTTGGTCGTATTGGTCGCTACTGACCTTTTCGGCGGTAATGTCGGTAGGACGAATAGCCTCGTGGGCTTCTTGGGCACTAGCTGATTTAGTTTTAAATTGGCGTACTTGAGAATATTCTTTCCCAAAGCTACTCGTAATGTAATCGGCAGCCGACGCCAAAGCTTGTTTACTAAGGACTGTTGAGTCGGTACGCATGTAGGTAATTTTACCCGCCTGGTAGAGCTTTTGGGCGCTCGCCATAGTGGCGCGGGAGCCAAAGCCAAGCTTACTGTTGGCCTCTTGTTGTAATGTACTGGTAGTAAATGGCGCCCCTGGGTTGCGTGTGCCTGGGGTGGTGGTAACACCGGAGACGGTAAAGGTGGCCTGCTTTGTGAGTAGCGAGAGGAAATCATGGGCTTCTTCTTCGGTATCGAACCGTTGTGGCAATTCGGCCTTTACGGTCGCCTCTTTATGAGTGAATTCGGCTGTTACTTTAAATTGGAATGAACCTTCGAATTTCTGGATTTCTCGTTCTCGCTCTACCAAAAGGCGCACGGCCGGTGATTGTACACGTCCAGCAGATTTACCGCCAGGGACTTTTTGCCATACGACGGGGCTAAGTTCAAAGCCTACTAGACGGTCCAGGATTTGACGCGCTTGTTGCGCTTGTACAAGCTGCATATCAACCGTGCGAGGGCTCTTAACAGCTTCCTCAATGGCCGATTTGGTAATTTCGTGGAAGACAATACGATTCGTTTTTGCTGGGTCAAGGCCAAGCACTTCGCATAAATGCCAAGCAATAGCCTCTCCTTCGCGGTCTTCATCGGTTGCCAGCCAGACGGTTTCGGCGGTTTTAACGGCTTTTTTGAGTTCGGTAATGGTTTTCTTTTTTTCAGTGTCGATTTCGTAGGTAGTAGCAAACCCCTTAGTAACATCGATGGGCGGCGTGCCGTCTTTAGTCTTTTTTGCAATTGACCGAATGTGACCAACACTTGAGAGCACCGTAAAGTCTTTACCAAGGTATTTCTCGATGGTTTTAGCTTTGGCTGGGGACTCTACGATGACTAAATTCTTTGACATATATATAAGTATACTTGGGGTTTCTAAATTACTGCTTAAGTTTGGACGACAAGTCGTCGTGCTTTACACAATGCTGGAGTGTACACCACGTATGCCTAGTTTGTAAAGCGCAGCCCTTTATATGCCAAGTATTTGAAAATGAAGCACCCACCCCCCGGAAGGGGTGGGCAGTTGCTTCGATCACTCGGAGGAATCGTCGCGCACGTCTCGGATTGCTTTGCCGACGTCGTACTCGTCGAGGAACGCGCGCAGCTTGCTGTTGGTACGGCGCATGGTCTCTGCGCCGTAGCGTAGTGCTATTGCCTCGATGCTCAGGGGCTCGATGGTGTCGCGAGCCGGGTTGAGCACCCCGTATGAGCGACGGTGCTTGAGCGTGTCGTGGAAGAAGACGATATCGCCCTCTTCCTCGCCCAGCTCGTGGAGAACGAGTACCCGCAGGCGTGACTCGCTCGGATCCTCGCCGAGGATGCCGGCATCGTAGGGTTCGATGCCGAGATCCTCGTGGTCGGTGTCTGCCAAGAACTCTTGCAGGCCGTTGCGGGCGGCATTGTTGGCGTGGAAGATCCCCTGGAGTTCGAGCTCCTGGGGTGTGGCGTCCTTGACGGGCACGTTCAGCGGGTCTCGCTCTTCGGGGGCATCGGACATGGAGATTCCTCTCGTTGGTGGTCGAAGGTCGTACGGGCCTCAAGCTGTTACGCAAGGCCTGTATAATATTATTATAGCATAAAAGCTATTAAATATCAATTATGGAGTAATAAACAAACGTCCCCCACTACTTTTAATTTGACCCTTTAATTCCATGTGAGTAACGGTTTGTTGAAGCTCTGAAAGCGACGTGCTGAGCCTCTTGTGTAAGCTATCGATTGTTACGGCGCCCTCTTGTATGTATTGCACTATTTTGGCTTCGAGGGGTGTGTCACCCAGCACCAGGCGCATTTGCCTGTTGGTGTCCGAAGGCATGAGTATGCGCAAAATATCCTCCGGCTCTAAAGCAACCTGTGCGCCCTGTTGAATGAGCCGATTTGGCCCAGCAGAAAGTAGGCTGTCTATTGGCCCGGGGATGGCAAAAACGTCTTTGTTTTGAGTGAGAGCATGCGCCACGGTTGAAAATGTGCCACTGCGGTCGGTTGCTTCTGTTACCAGTACGGCATCGGCTAAGCCGCTGACTAGGCGGTTGCGAGCTAGGAAATGATATTTATGTGCATCTACGCCAGGCGCTTGTTCGCTAATAAGAGCCCCACCTGCTACGACGATACGCTGAGCAAGTGAGGTATGTGCGGCTGGGTAAATACGATGAAGCCCGTTTGCCAGTATGGCTATGGTGGTGCCGCCGGCATCTAAAGCCGCCTGGTGGGCGATGGCGTCTATGCCGTAAGCTAGTCCGCTAATTACAACCACTCCCCTTTGCGCTAGTGCTGTCGCAAAGCGTTTGGTGACCTCTTCGCCATACGCCGTTGGCTTGCGTGACCCTATAATTGCAATGGTTGGCGGGTGATCTTTTGGTAACGAGCCTATAGTATACAACTCGGATGGCATCCCCTCGTAGTTACTTAAAACAGAGGTGAAACTGCTTATAGCTATACTTTGTCTATTGATTTTCCCTATTTTCATGTCTACCTTAGAAAAACTATTGACACAACGTCAACTAGGTGCTATAATGACATACGATTGATACAGCAAACACCGCTGCATCAAGCACCTTATACCCCCTATTTCTAACGGTAGTTACTATTTATAGTACTGCCAATGTTAGGTAGTGTGCAAGGCGCTTTTAAAGTACCTACCCTCCACTTTTCTAGCTTTGGGTTCATCCCACGACAGCTTTGCATGCTTACTAATCCCTTTAACACCTTGTCTTTTAGGCGAGGATCCCGTTTAAAGAATATCAATTGGGTGACTATACAGTAGTGGTTGGGACTCTGCGAGGTTCAACCAGGCGCGCACCATACAAAGTCTATCGGTTCGCGACGCTTCACTAGATATTCTTGGGTGGGTTAAAGGGTAAAATGGCACCAGGTGATGCCCACCCTTACCTGGTGCTTTTTTATTTGGAAAATTTTTAACACCCCCTACAGAGAAATGATATAATAAAAGGATTGTTGCTACTTTGCAACACGAACCTGGTTGTGAGCGACGCTTGCGGCCCTGACCTTTGGAGGTATAGCAATGGATCGGGAGGAGGAAGATAAGGCCTTCGAACTGTCCGATGCGGTCACTATCAGCCAACCGGACTATGTTCCGGTATCGCGACGCGAGGCAGAAACGCCGACTGAGCCGCTCGATATTATCGAGGAAGAGGTTGAGGTGGCAGCTAGTAACGTCGCGTCCTCTGACGAGGGCGACACGATCCTGTACTGGCATCGACGCCACATTAAGGCCCTTGCTAAGAGGCTGTGGTATCCATGGTGGTACGGCGTAGGTGCTGCCATGATCGTGGCCTGTGTAGTAACTGCCCTTCTGGGTGTTGCTACATTCGAGATACTGGCCACCTTTGTGGTCGCCGTACTGGTGGCTCTCGTATGTTATAGCTATCCAATCGCCAGAGAGATACACCGCTGGCGGTACACGATCATTGCGGTGGTCGTGAATGGCAGTAATGCCTGGATCAAGCTCTACGAGCCTAAGAGTCGCTTTTTTGCGTTCAAGGGTGACGACGAAGGCAGTGCCTATCCTCTAACGGCAGTTACCTCCATTAAGCTGAACAAGCAAACCTGGTGGGAGCTCTACGTTTTCCGTAGCAGTGGCTACGGATCGATCGACACCGTCCTACAAGAAGATGAGGACTTGCACAACCTGAAGGATGTGTATCGTCCAAAAGAATTGAAGGAGGCACTACAGGAAGCGATTCGACTCACAACTTAATAGCCCCGAGAGAGCTCCGAGATATCGGAAGAGCTCCTCGGGGCTCTCTCACTTTTGCGTATTTGCTAACAAACTAACAAGATGGTATAATTATATTAGACGTGACGAAACGTTCCTCGAGCGAAAGGTAAAACATGAACGCCTCGGTATCCCTGGCTGATGTGGTGATCGTCCTTCTGGCGCTGCTGGTGATGATAACTCCCTGGCTTCCGTCAAAGGGAAGGTTCATCGCATCAGTGCTCAGCGTGGTGACTGTTGGAGCACTGATCCTGTGGTGTGACAACGCCACGTGGATCCATTGGGTCGAGTTCCTGCGTACCTGCTGGTACGCACTGCTGGTTCCCTTCTTCGTGTTCCTGGTCGGTATCTTCGCGTCCAAGTCCAAGTAGATCACGCTTCGGCGTCCATGCTTGGCATCAGGGTGGCGGCTGAGGTCCCTTCGGGGATCTCGCCGCCGCCCGCGCTTCAACTTTTAGACTTCAATTTTAAAACTGTGTGCCTCAAGGGTACCGGCTGAGAACTTTTCAAGAATCTGCAATAGCTGCGGAATAATGGCCTCGTTGAGGCTTTTTTGTTCTTCTGAGGTAAAGGCGCTGAGTACAAAGTTGGCATCGTCCATACGGTCGCGTAGTTCGTTCCAAATGCCTACCCGTATGCGACTGTAGTCAGTACCAAGGTGGGCATTGAGGCTTTTGACGCCATTGTTACCTGCATCACTGCCCTTGTCGCGAATGCGAATGGTGCCAAATGGCAAGGCAAGTTCATCATGAATAACAAGTACATCTTCGGCTGGGGTAAGTTTGTAAAAATCTACTACCGCCCGCGCAACTTGGCCGGTTTCGTTATAAAACGACCTCGGCTTTATGAGTAGAACTTTTTCACCGTTCTTCGTAAATTCAGCAATATCAGCGTTATATTTAGTCTCCGTGCGCCAAGCACTTCCCTCTTGGGTAGCTAAGGCATCGAGTACTAGAAAGCCAACGTTATGGCGAGTGCGGGCATACTGAGCGCCTGGGTTACCTTGGGCGAAGATGAGTTTCATACTGTTATTGTACCGTATCTAGGATCACAAAGAGAAATGAGAGAGCGACATCTGTAGAATTGATTTTTAAAGCTTTTTATGCTATAATATTAACATAGACTTACACTAGTCTGTCTTGCACATCCAACGAGAGGCAAATATGGGAATTGAGACAATGATTCCGGCGTGGATCTGTTTCGTGCTGGGCGTGAGCTTCCTGTGGGTAGTTCATGTCGTAAGTATGCGACGGCTCAAGCGCTGGGCGACGGTCAACGAAGTCTTCCACTCCGCTACGTATTACGGAGATACCCCTGGAACGGCGACGGTGATCGTTCGGAATGCCCGCAACTACATCATGGTTCGCACGCTGAGCCTGGTGGTGTTGCTGGCTGCTACGTGTGGCATCACCTGGCTTTTTTGGTGGTTCGCCGTGACCGATCAGTACACCAGCCAGCCGTTTATCTTCTGCACGATCATGTCGATGGCCGTTTTGGTTGTCATAACGATCGTGGGTGCACGCATCATCTACCGAGGTATCGAACCGACGATGCGTGAGAGGGGGTATCGGCCTCATCGCCAGGAACGGCAGTCCGACCCAACCCGAGAACATCTAATGGAGCCATGAGGAGTACCTCTCCGGGGCTGCCTGCAGGTAGTTCTCGGAGGCCCCTCTGTGCAAGTGCTCGCCCTTCGGGGCGAGCCTTCCATTTGTGGGGATATTTTTGTATCTTTTAGTTTTTCTCGGTGTTGTTGGCTTTTTCAGCGGCTTGTGAGGCTTTTTCGCGATTAGCTTTAATTTGCTTCTCGTCGCGGAAGCTAAATTTAATTGAAGTGCCAATAAAGTCGAATTTCTCACGCATGACACGTTCGAGGTGGCGTTTGTAGCTCCAGTGAATAAACTTCAGGTTTGAGCCGTAAATAACAAACCATGGCGGTGAGACATCGGTTTGTACCATATATCGTAGCTTTGGATGAGTGTTTTTAAGGCCGGCTGGCGGGTGGGCGGCGATGGTTTTTTGCAGAAGGTCATTAAGCTGACGGGTTTTAATTTCTTGGGTGCGACGGCCTTGAATATCCAAAATGAGGTCGAATAGCTTTGAAACGTTTTGGCCAGTAACAGAACTGGTGAAAATAAGTGGTGCCCACGGAACAAAGTCGAAGGTACGTGAGATACTTGGCGCCAAAGCGTCGCGCGTAAAGGCGTCTTTATCTATGACACTATCCCACTTACTTACGACAACTACGAGGCCTTTACCAGCTTCGTCAATAATACCCGCTAGGCGTTGGTCCAGCTGGGTGTTGAGTTCGTTTACATCCATCAGTAAGAAACAAATGTCACTCTCTTCAATTGCCTGCAGGGTGCGTAGAACACTAAACTTCTCAATGCCAACTTCTTGCTTGCCCTGGCGGCGTACACCAGCGGTATCAAGCAGTTCAATATAGGTGCCCTTGTATTTAACTTGGACGCGGTTAATGTCGCGAGTGGTGCCGGCAATATTTGCAACGAGGGCCTGCTGTTTACCAGCGAGGGTGTTGAAGAGGTTGCTTTTACCAACATTTGGACGGCCAATTAATGAAACACGCACCACCTCGTCAACTTCTTGTTCGGTTTTAGCGGGTAGGAGTTCGGTGAGTTTACGGAGGGTTTCGTCGATACCTTCGTTGTGCTCGGCACTGGTGCGGATAATATCTTTAATACCAAGGCGGCGGAATTCATCTATCGGTAAGTTACCGGCTAGGTCAACTTTATTCGTTAAGAGAATAACAGGCTTCTTGCTTTTAAGTGCCTTTTTAGCTACAATGCGGTCTTCGTCACCGACGTATTCGGTACTATCGACAACAACAAGAATTGCATCAGCAGCTTCGGCCGCTTCGGTAATTTGCTCTTGAATAGAGGCTTCAAATTCGTCGTTGGGGTCCTTAAGGCCAGCAGTGTCGACTAACCAGAATTGGTGGTCATTGTACGTAACGCGACCAAGAACGTTATCACGGGTGGTCCCCGCCTCTTTCGCAACAATTGCTTGACGGCTTTTTACGAAACGATTAAAAAGCGAACTTTTACCTGCGTTCGCTCGACCGATAATTGCAACTGTGGGTAGCTTTGAAGCCATAACAGAGGTAATTGTAGCATAGTTTTCGCTGTTTGGCGAGCATAAGAGGTACGAGAAACCAAGCTGAGCCCATCGCTCAAAGGACACTTTCGCGTAACCCAGTATTTTTAAGGCGTAGAGACCCTTAAAAATCCTGGCGTGAAGCAAGTTCCGTGAGCGATGGGCTCAGCTTGGTTTTCCATACCTAATGTTTGCTATAGTAAAAGTATGCATATTCCAATTAAACGTTTTGATACTGACTTCCCCCTCCCTACCGCTACGCCTGGAGCGGCTTGTTTTGATTATATCTGTCGTGAAACGGTGACAATTCCACCTAAAGAAATAAAGGCTATTCGTCAGAATGTGGCTATCCAGATACCGGATGGCTATGCGTTACTGGTGTTTAGCCGCAGCAGTACGCCGCACAAAAAAGGCTTGATGATGGCGAATGGCGTTGGGGTTATCGACCCTTTTTACAGGGGCGACAACGACGAGCAGATGATCTTTCTGTATAACTTTACGGATCATCTAGTGACGGTTGAGGCTGGTGAAAAATTAGCGCAAGGCATGTTTGTGAAATCCGAAGTGATTGAATGGGATGAAAAAGACCATTTTGGCGAGGACGGCCACGGCGGCTATCAACACACCGATAATAAAAAAGTATTTAATAAAGACTAACGTACCACTTGGACGGTTTCGAATTCACCAGGTTTGAGTGAGTGCAAAGAATACGGACCGAAACTGGTGCGATGCAGTTTTGTGACAACGTAGCCAAGGGCAGCAAAGGTGCGCCTAATTTGGCGGTTGCGGCCTTCGTGCATAGTAACAACCCAATTAAGGCGGCTGTCATCTTGGCGCTCAAGGCTAAGCTTGCTGGGCCCATCTTCGAGCTGGACGCCGTAGTCGCTTATCATTTGCTGGTGCAAGGGCTGTAAGGCCGTGTCTAATGTTATGTTGTAGGTTTTTACCTTGTAGAACTTTGGGTGGGTCATTTGGTAGGCAAAGTCGCCGTCGTCGGTTAGTAAAAGCAGGCCACTACTGTCTTTATCGAGGCGTCCGACTGGCTTTAGGGTGTGATACTTTTGTGGCAAAAGTGAATATAAAGTTGGGTTGTCACCTTGCTGTTTTCGCGACGATACGTAGCCGATGGGTTTATTGAGAGCGATGTACGTATAGGCTTGCTTTTCTGTAATGGTCTTTCCATTAACAGTTACCGCTTGGCCTTCTTCGATGCGCCCCCCAAGAATAGCGGATTCGCCATTAACCATAACACTCCCCTTTTCTATAAGGGTGTCGGCCTCACGTCGAGAAATTCCTAAATGAAACGCCAGGTACTTGTTTAATCGTTCGCTCACGGTTGTAGTATAGCAAGCTTAAAGACTTGGCGGAATGTTGGCGTTGTTAGGTGTGTTGAGCTCTTGTTGCATTTGGCTGGCGAAGTCTGCGTTGCTAGGGTCGTTAGGGTTAGTTAAGGGCTCGATAACGCGATCACCGAGTGAAGCTGGTGCTGGGGTTGAAAATGGCGCAGTTGGTTGCGGCAGAGTTGTCGCTGCTGGCGCTGGGGCTAGTGGAAGCTCGCTAATAACCGTACTTTGCGGAACAGCCGGAGCGGGTGTGGGTGTTGGTACGGCAGGAGCTGCTACTGGAGCCGGAGCTGGTGCAGTCACGGGTGCTGGCTGTGGTGTGAGTGGTGCGGCACTATCGGGGATAGTGAGAGGATCTGGGACGGCTGCTGGGGTTGGAGTTACAGGAGCTGCAACTTCTGGTTGTACTGGAGCTACTGCAACCGGCGCTGGTGCTGGAGCTGGTTGAGGTGCAACTGGCGCTGGGGCCGCTGGCATGTTAACAATTGGCGCAACGGGCTGAGGTGCTGGCTGTGCACTGTAGGCCGGGTTCTCTGCTGGCTGTGGTGTAACTGGAGCAACTGGAGCGGGCACTGGAGTTACAGGAGCTGCAACTTCTGGTTGTACTGGAGCTGCTGCAACCGGCGCTGGTGCTGGAGCTGGTTGAGGTGCAACTGGCGCTGGGGTCGGAGCTGGTGTTGGCGCAGGAGCTGGAGCAGACCCTGGAACACCATCACCAAGAACATCGTGTACAGTACGTACGACATCTTCGATGCCGACCTGCGATTTTACAAGATAACGATCAGCGCCGAGGGCTTCGCCGCGAGCACGTTGGTCATCACTTGATAGCGCGGTCATCATGATGACTTTTACGTCGCGAGTTTCCGAGGTGCTACGAAGAATGTCGAGCATATCGAAGCCACTAATTTTAGGCATCATAACATCACTGACGATAAGGTCGGGACGTTCTTTGATTGCCATTGCTAGGGCTTCTTCACCGTCACCAGCCGAAACGATCTCGTACCCTTCGGCCATGAGTCGTACGCCGTATATCTCGCGTAGGCTCTTGTCATCTTCTACCAATAAAATCTTCGCCATAATTACCTCTATTCTACCTAAGTGTGTCAAAAAATACCATACTGCTTATGTTTATTGCCGCGTATTTTGTTGCTCGCGTTGTTGTTTTGCTAATTCTTCAAGTTGTCGGACACGGGCGGCTATTTGGTCACGGGTCAGACTTTCGCCGCGTGGTACGGTCGTGGCCGCTTTGACTTCAGTGTTTTGGGGGGCTGGTGGTGCTTGAGGGGATGGTTGTGGGGTGGCCTGTGGCATTGATGGTGCACTCTGCACGGCTTGCGGTGATGGCGCTGGGGCTGGGGCTGGAACTTGAGCGGCCTGAGCTGCTTGTTGTTGTTTTAGGATTTCGGCTTGTTGGCTTTCGATGCGGGGCAGCTCGACAAAGAAAGTACTCCCCTGTCCGTAGGTACTTTCTACCCAAATACGCCCCTGCATAGCTTCTACTAATCGGCGCGATAGGTATAACCCTAGACCAGTACCACCAATCTCTTGCCGGTCCATGTTGTCGACACGGTAAAACTTTTGGAATAGGTGTGGAATATCTTCAGGGGGTATACCAAGCCCGCTATCTTTAATGCTCACCACAACGCTATCGCTACTGCCTGTCACGTCAACAGACACCGAGCCCTTAGGAGTATACTTAATAGCATTCTCAATTAAATTATCGAGCACTTCACGGATGTGATCGTTATCTTGATTAACAAAATAAACGGGCAGGATTTTTTTGGCAGCTTCTTCGCTGGCGGGTACGAAGTTAAGCGTGAGCCCTTTATCAGCGGCCTTTTGCTGTAGCCCCTGTACGATAGTTGCGGTGAAGGCGGTTATGTCGACAACCTTAGGGATGTTGGTCATGCGGCCATCTTCAGATTTTGATACATCCAGCAGATCCTGAAAGAGGCGTCCAAGGTGCTGAGCGGCCTCGTGTGCCTTCATAATGTAGCCTTGGGCGCGTGCATCAACGGTAGCCGTGTTCGGGTTCATAGCAAGCCCTAAGTACCCTTCAATTGAAGCCACGGGGGTGCGCATTTCGTGGCTGGCGGTACTAATAAATTCGGCTTGCTCACGTTCTTCGGCTCGCTCTTTTGTCACATCATGGAATACCGCAATGGCCCCCGAGCCAGTGGTACCAATGGGTGATGCAACTAACGAAAGCAAAACTTTCTTGCCTGACTGAGTAAGGCCAGTAAGGGTATTGGCACGAGTTTGTTGGTTGGTGTTAAGTACCTGTTGTATTGGATTATGTGCATCATCGAGTTCGTTATTATTTTCATCAACCAGCTTTATGATTGATTTATGATTGAGCATGAGAGCATCTTGCTTCCCCCACCCTAGAATTTCTTGGGCGGCCGGGTTAATGAGTTGTATCACGCCCCTTCCATCCACCGTCACAACGCCATCACCAATAGCGTTAATGATAATTTCTGATTTTTGCGCTACCTCTGATAGCTGATTTGCGAGATTTTTGACACTTTTATCGGCCGGGACTTCACTAACGTCTGGGTGTCCGCGCCATAGTACCAAACCACTCATTAGCGGAAGAATAGTACTAGCCGTGGCAAGTAGACTGATAGAAAGGCTTAATTCACGACTAATATAGGCGCCTGCAATATAGGCGCCTAACAGCGCTATTACGGGTATCCATCCGTATGCGCCAAACAGGGGTGCACAAAATGCAATAACCGCCCAAAAAGCGAGGTATGGTGATGTTATATTACCTGTTTGATGGACAATAAAAGCAGTGATGAGCAAAAGAAGTATATATAGTATGGTGGCAACGATATAAGAAGGAACTTTCTTGGCCATAATGGCGCATACAACTGCCGCAATAAAGAGTGCTCCAGCAACAATAACGGCTACCAAGGGTACTTGGAATGTTTCGGGAAGCGCAAGTACGCCGGCGAGGTGAAGTGCTGTCGGTACAGTATAAAAGAGCGTTGCTGCCGCAACGACACTATAGAGTCGTCGATACCACGCTACCGAAAGTCGTACTGGAGTCATATGAGAGAAATGCTCACCCTTTTCTGCTTATGCTACAGACTACTATAGCATAGTTGAGGTGCTAATCTTTGTGTTTTTTAGAGGGCCACCATACACGATGACCGATATCGTGAACCAGGGCTGGCACAAGCAGTGAACGAACAACAATAGTATCGAGTAATACACCGAATGCGACGACAAAAGCGAGTTGGGCTAAGAACAAAATAGGGATAACAGCTAGTGCCGCAAATGTTGCGGCTAACACGATGCCCGCTGATGTAATAACACTTCCGGTTACAACTAGCGCAACAAGCATTCCCTTACGGGTACCTTGTTTGAGCGATTCTTCGCGAGCGCGGGTCATAAGGAAGATATTGTAGTCAATACCAAGTGCAACCAAGAAAATGAACCCGTACAGAACAACCGATGGATCAGCGCCTGGAAACCCAAAGATATGATTAAAGACAATTGCCGACAAACCTAGAGTGGCTGCAAATGACAGCAGCGTTGTAATCAGTAGCAGGACTGGCGCGAGAATTGAGCGCAGCAGTACCATGAGGATAATAGTAATAACAACAAGGACTGCAGGAATAACCACGGCCCGGTCGTGTTCGGCGCTTGTTCGGGTGTCTAGCTGAACAGCCGAGACCCCACCGATACGAGCAGTTGCGTCTATGCTACCAACTGCGTCACGAAGACGGGTAATCGTCGCCTGGGCGTTATCGGAGTCGGGAGCGTCATTAAGAGTTGCTTCGATGAGCACCTCACTATTGACGATTTTTGGTGTTGCGGCTGCAAAGGCCGGGCTCGCGGCGGCCGGACCTGTCAGCGGTAGACTACCAGATGGAGAATTATTTGCTTTTACCGATACAGAGGCTACCCCACTGTCTTTAGAAACAGCACTACTTACCTCTTTGAGTTTCTCGGCTGAAGCAATAATTTGAGCTGGGGTGCCCGAGCCGCTCGGGAAGTGCTCGTCAATGAGCTTTTGTCCATCGCGAGCGTTTGAGGTACCTAAAACGAAGTCGCTTTGCGGTACGCCATTAGCCTTAAGTTGTAGCAAACCTACCGCCATGACGAGCAATACGACGGTTGAACCTACCCAAATAAAGCGCGCTCGTCGGGATACAAAGTGTGCAACCTTGGGCCACAGGCCAACTTTCGGGATGTCGCTATGTACCTGCTTTGTAAAGCGTGGCATGCGTGGCCAAAACACTTTCCTCCCCCACATAAGCAGCAGGCTTGGTAGTAGTGTCAGCGAAGCGATAATGGCAAGTGCGATGCCGATTGCGCCAACTGGACCCAGCGCTTTGTTTGAAGTCAGGTCGGAAAGAAGTAAACAAAGCAACCCGGCAATGACCGTGCCACCAGCTGCTAAAATAGGTTCCAGTGAACGCTTCCAACTGGCAATAAGGGCTTGGTATGGTTTGTCGTGGCGGGTGAGCTCTTCGCGGTAGCGAGCAATAAAAAGCAGCGCATAATCGGTCGCCGCTCCGATAACGAGAATAAACAGAATGCCCTGTACTTGTCCATTAAGGGTTATGATGCCGGCTTTTGCCAAGTAGAACACCAGAAGAATGGCGGCACAGAGGGCAAATAACGAGTTGAAGAGCACTAAGAATGGCAAGACTGGTGATCGGTAGACGATAATGAGGATAATAAACACTACTGCCAAGGCAACGCCAAGTAAAATGCCATCGATGCCGCTAAAGGCTGCTCCTAGGTCGCGTAAGAAGCCAACTGGCCCGGCTACTTTGTAGTCGATTGGCAGCTTGGCAGCGTTTAACTTTTCTTCGATGGCCGGAACAAATTCTTTGTAATCGGCGGTACTGGCCATATTTACCACAACCAATGCAGCTTTGCCATCCTCTGATACTACGGGTGGCGAAATAGGCGCGACTGCCCCTTCGATTTTTTCTAGTGGTGCAGTTGCGCTGCGGATGGTTGCCAGCGTGTCGTTACTAAGTTGGGTGTCTGAGGCAAATACAATAATTGCTGGTATCGTTTTGTTGTCTTGAAACTTCTCGACTTCATTGGAAACTTGGGTTGATTCGGCGCTGGCTGGCAAGAATGTTGACTGATCGTTGCTAGCCACTTCGCTGATTTTGCCAAAATACGGGCCACCAATACCAGCAATAGCAAACCACACCACTATTAAGAAGCTGGGAATAAGGACGCGGATATATTTTGGAAGAGACTTTTTGCTGGATGATTGTTTCATG
Organism: Candidatus Saccharibacteria bacterium 47-87; assembly: GCA_001897305.1. GTDB lineage: Bacteria > Patescibacteriota > Saccharimonadia > Saccharimonadales > Saccharimonadaceae > Microsaccharimonas. The sequence goes on from MKSO01000001.1 coordinate 324,388, forward strand.
GTGTCAGTATAACGCAATTCATCATCACCTTAAATGTGAAGGTATTTACTCACCTGCTTAACAAGCTCTATGAGCTTTTCTTTTTGTACAGACTCGCCTTCACGCAGGTCGATCGCTCGAGATTTCTTCGACTCAAGCCCATTGTTGAATAACTTATTTGTATCGCTGAGTACTGCGCCATTATATATAAAGTTAAACTTTGTATGCTTTTGAAAGGCCGACATAGCGAAGAGAATTTTCTTGTTCTCAATAAAGGTCGGCACGCCCCATTTTATTTCTTCGGTTATATTTGGAAAGACTTCGTGAATGACGCCGCGGAATAACTGGAGGTTATCTTGTTGCCAGCTTGGAAGCGTTTCTAGGTATTCATCAGTGGTAGTTGCATAACGGTCATTGTATTACCTGTATGCTCCTATTTATATACCCTGAGTGTATGCCATTAGGTGCGAAAAAGAAACGAGCAAGATATGCTATTTGTGTGAGTATTCGTGCGTTAAGGCATGCCCCTTGCCCCTTTTCAGGAGGTAGATATTAACCGGGAATGCAACAATAAATGCAGCTACTAATGACACAATGCGACTTAGCCAATAAACTGGATGCGTTAAATCTTTATCCATTGCCCCTGGAATAATAACCATCATCAGGTTGTCCATAATAGTCATTGTGAGGATCGACAAAGTATCAGCGGCAAAGACTAGCCGAAACGCTTTTTTGAATGGAAGCTTTGCCCTAAGAAGGGGCCAGGTGGAAACGGTATAGCCCGATATAAAGGAAAGAATGGCTGCGAGTAGTATAGTGTAATGAACTTCAAAGCCGAAGTGCGTTCCAATGGTTACTCCAATCATTTCTCCGATGGCGCAGCCTATTAGACAGTGCAGGGTGGCACTGGCGGCCATTCTTTTTGAGGCCGTATGATTAGTGTGGTGTTCCTGGTGATTGCGTTTGTGATGATGCATCGATTCCATATTTACTATGCGGCACCTTCGCCGTTAAGGTTGTGCCCGCCAAACTTATTGCGTTGTGCGGCTACTACCTTGGTTGCAAAATTTGTTTCACCTTTTTGTGAAGCAAGGCGGACATCAAAAGCTGCTTGGATTGACGGCAGGGCAATGCCGAGGTCTTTAGCGGCTTCGAGTGTCCAGCGCGCTTCCCCACTTTCAGCTACGTACCCAGAAATTCCCTCCAGTTCTGGGCTCTTCTGAAATGCGTCACGACTTAGTTCGGTGAGCCAGCTGGTTATGACACTGTGGTGTTGCCAAAGGTCGGCTGCTTTGGCGAGGTCAATGTTCTGGTAGGGTCCGTCGTGTAGCATGCGGAAGCCCTCGCCTAGCGATTCCATCATGCCGTATTCGATGGCGTTGTGTACCATCTTAACGTAGTGCCCGGCACCGCTTGGTCCGAAGTGGGCGTACATACCACCAGGTTGTACAAGTGTTTTTAGAACGGGTTCGATTGTCGAAAATGCCGTTGCGTCGTCGCTACCGACCATTAGCGGAAAACCGTTGCTGTATCCCCAAATACCACCCGAAACGGCGATATCGAGGAATGAAATACCCTTGGCAGTAACTTTTTCGTTGAGCAGCTTAGTGGCGCGAAAGTCCGAATTACCGCCGTCGATAATAATGTCACCCGGCTTAAGATATTCAAGCCATTCCTCTATTTGCGTTGGCGTGATCTCGTGAGGCAACATGACCCATACTACAACCTGCTCACCTCCAAAGGCTGCGATAACTTCTTCTTTAGAGTAAGCAGCCAGGGCTCCATAGCTGGCAGCTTCGTCGATCGGTTCTGCGCTGCGGTTATGTGCAATAACAGTATGCTCGCCGCTTTCTGCGAGCTTGCGGGCGATTTGCATGCCCATGCGGCCAAGGCCGTGAATAGCAATTTTCATGAGTTCCTCCTTTAGTGTCTTAAGTATAATTTACTATATGAAATATAGCAATTATAAAAATACAGCTTTGAACTCATATGCGAGTTTCGCTTTTCTGACGAAAACCGACCACGAAAAAAGCCCACCTTGGGGGTGAGCTGTTTTCGTGGTGATCCCACCGGGAATCGAACCCGGATTGCCAGGATGAGAACCTGGTGTCCTAACCGTTAGACGATGAGACCGTTAAGGTGAGTGAAAAGTAAAGCTTGCTTTAGCTTTTCCGAGCCGCGCGGTCTGCATCTCAAAAGAGATGAGACCAACTCGGTAAATTTTAGCAAAAACACCTTGAAATGTCTAGCGTGGCAGGCTGATGAGAACTGCTCCAGCTGCTAGTACAAGGGTTAGAGCAATTATGAGTGCTATTTTTATGCTAGCCCCAAGACGGTAGGAAGTCCAAATAAATACCAAAGCACCACTTAACAGTGTACTAATGGCGAACAGGCCTATCGAGATACCAAGCAAGTTACCAAATACCCAATTCGAAAAGAATGGCGCGGTAAAACTGTATAGTATCCAGCCAACTAGTGCTAGTTGAATGAGTAATATAAAAACAAGTGGCAACCCACGAACGGCATGTTTGTAGAAAATCTTAAATAATGTGCGCCAGCCACGGATACTAATCCAGGCCCAGACAACAGCGGTCAATATTGCCGGGACAATACGTAAGGCTTCAAACGAAATGTATTCCGATGCTGTATAAAAAGCCGACAACAAAATAAGCGCGGCAATGAATGGCAATGGGGTCAGTAACCCAATAGCGACAAAGCGAACACGTAAACCTGTAGTAATAGCGCGTTGCTCGGCGTCACGCTTGGCATACCGTTCTTGTTGAGATAAGAGCGGCATCCCCTTCCATTCAACTTGTTGGTTTGGATAGAGGGTGGAAAGGTCACTACGGTCCTCTAGCTGTCGGATGGTTCGAAGCGATTCATTGTCGGGGGTGTCGAGGCGATGGTCTCTATCCATAGCGGTTTATTGGCTTAGCTGTTCAATGACAGCTAGTAGCTTACTGGGGGTAATTTCTGCCTTAATAAGGTAGGCATCGGCGCGGGCTTCCATGGCGCTGCGTGATTCGTCGTCTTGCTCAAAGTTAGTTAAAATAACGACTTTAGAATGAGGAATGAGGTCTTCGTTGCTACCGCGCAGGGCATCGAGGATTTCACTACCCCGTCGCTCTGGGAGCATAACATCAAGCAGGATAAGGTCGTATTGTTTATTGCGGGCAGCGATTAAGCCGTCATTGCCATCGACCATCCAGTCTACGTCGTAGCCGGCTTTTTTAAGGCTTCGCACATACATTTCACCGATGAAACGATCGTCTTCAACAATTAAGATTGTTTTGAGTGCCATTTTCGACTATCCCCTATACATATTGTGGTTTTTTATCCAGCCACGGCCGCTGCTAATAATTTGTTCATTTTTATTATCACTCGCTTTGAGTTTGTCTGCAACCATCTTGTATGTAGGAAGGCTGACAATAAAAGTAGAGCCGTGCCCGTCTTCACTGCGTACGCTAATAGTACCTCCGTGTGATTCTACAATAGCCTTGCTAATGTATAAGCCAATTCCGGTGCCGGCAACGGTTTCACGGGAACGGTGAGAGCGGTAAAATTTTTGGAATAAATTGCTGACAACATTGGCCGGCATACCAATGCCGTGGTCTTCGACGGCAATTTCTATGGTGTCGCCTTTTTGCGCGGCGGTAACGTTTATGAGGCCACCTTCGTTGCTGTACTTAATGGCGTTATCAATTAAATTACCTAATACCTCGCCCAGGCTAGCGGTGTCGGCTGCAATGGTTGGCATATCTTCTGGTATGGAAACGGTTAAAAGACGTTGCTGCGAACTGGCGCGCTGAGACATGTCATCGCTAATAGTGTCGTATACTGCTTTAAGTGTTGTTTCTGAAAGGTGCATATTCAGGTGCCGGCGGTCGTAGCGGGAAGTGTTAAGAATATTATTGATATAGCCCGACAAGCGACTTGCGGATACGGAGAGACGGCGGAATAGTTCGGTTTGGTCATCTTTAAGGGTGTCGGACAGTTCATCCTGTAGTACTTCAATATACCCACGGATGACCGTAATAGGCCCTCGCAATTCGTGGGCGGCAAAGGCAATGAAGTCGAGTTCTTCCTCTTCGACACTGTATAGATAGGTACGATCGATGAGTGTTACTACCACTTCGCTTGAGGCGCCTTTGTCGTATGAGGCGATAATGTCGAAGAAGCGACGATCTTCTTCGTTTGGCAATTTATTGGGAATGCGTGGCCAAATTTTTTCGGCGTGAACGGCAGATTTCTCGCACTCATCCCACCAGGTAAATAGGTTGTCGTGCTCGTTAAATAGCAGTTCGAGTGTTTTTGTGCCGGCGGTATCAACCCGAAGAGGTGCGGCTTTATTGGCATATGTTATCACGCGCTCGTTATTAAAAGCAACGAAGCCGGCTGGTGTTTCGTCAAGCGCGGTTTCCAGGGGTGTTCGGTCGGTTTTGGGGAGTGTGTCACTTGGTTTTGTTTCGCCAACTGGGGTTGGAAGGCGCGTCTCTCTCCCCTCTTCGATGGGGTCTTTAATGTCTGAAGCAAGTTGGTACACCGTCTGAAGTACTGGCTTTAGGCCACTACGTTCGAAATGGGCTTCGTTAGGATTTGGCGGTGTACTGTTAGTAGGCTCACCAGCGACATGAACCAACGCGGCAAGGAGGTATTTAATAGGTTTAGCGACAAAACGATAAATAACGAGTGAGGCGACGATACCCAAAATACTCTGGGCAACAAGAGTGGCTGTAAAGCCGAGGGGGTTGTCTTTGAAGAAACCGGAACTGCTCAGCAATGCGGCGATGGCGATAAGTATCAAGACCTGCAGTCCAATAATAAGAAAAACCGCGCCACGTTTAAATCGTGGCCAAAAATCTTTGACCAGCTGCGGCTTATGTGACGATTGCGGTTCTACTGCCACGAAACAGTGCCTCCGTCATTTTCGGGCACGGCAGTAATCCAGGTTTGTCCGCGTGCCAACGGTACATCTTTACCCTCTGCGTCGGTAAAGGTGATTTGGTCATTTTTACTCGCTTTATGCCAGGTGACTTCTTGGGCGGTGCCGTCTTGGAAGATAACTGCTCCTCCGCTGCCAATGGCGTTAATCGATTCGCGGTAGCCATCTTCAAGAACGGTGGTCTCGGTGACCTTAAGAACAACAACAACGCGCGGGCTAATTTGGCCATCCTCGCGGTCGAGGTGCGGGGCGCCAGCTTGCGAACGGTTATAGGTGTTCGTGGTGGCATTGTAGGCGTAATGGCTGTTGTAAAGCGGGCCGCTAATAGTGACGTCTATAGAAGTTGCTGTTGGTGTTTTCGAGGCTGTACTATCCTTACGAGTAAAACCTGTAAAACGAGAGCTTGTGTACCCCTTGCTACTATTGAGGGCATCGATTTTTTCGAAACTGGTGTATACGTTATGTGGCGCATAGCGATCCGTTGCGCGCCAGTACGTAGCGGCATTAAAGAATTGGTCGATGTCACGGTAATTGCCATTTCGTACTTCGGCAAGCGCCGCGGCGCTACCGCCAACATGGGCGACACTAGCGTTAAAAGCAGCTACCCAATCCACGTAATACATACGGACGCTTCGAACCGGGCCAATTAGCTGTGGTTTTTGCTCTTGGTAAAGTACGAGGAAACGAGTAATACCCCCTTCGGCAATAGCTTCGAACACAACGCCGCTGTTTTTAATACCAGATTGCGGACGAGCATCAGGACTGTTCTCGATCATAATACCGGTGACGGCTTGCTTGGTGGCTGCCTCGTTGTCGACCTGGCTACCGGTTAGCGGTGAATAATATTTAGGAGGTTCGGGGGCAGGTTCTTTTTTTGTTACCACCACCTTCGCGGTTTCGGCTTTTGGTTTTAAGAAGTAAAATGCCGCTGCGGTGCCAGCTCCAATAAGCAGCACAAGTGTAATCGCCAGTATAATGCTGAGTTTTTTATGGCGCTTAAACCAGTTGCCTTTAATACGCATGCCTGCTGGTGTATTGACGTTACTGTGTTGAAAGGGTGTGAACGATGATATATCCTCATTTGGAACGCTATCATCAATAATGACGCCTTGCTTTTTGCGTTTAAACATAAGCATAGTATAGCAGAATGCTTGAGAGGTGCCTACGAGAGGTCTGGAGTATGTGCGCTTATTTTAGGCTGGTACTTAAGTGTAAGGTAGCGATCAATAATAAAACTTTTATTAAAAAACGACGCTCGTGTCTTTAAGCGCTCTTTTTCTCTGTACAGTTCATACGTATCTTCGATGACTCTTTTGGGGTTAAGGCTAATAAATGATGAAAAAAGCGAGTTTTGACGGCCACTGGCCGCCTGTCGAGAAGTAAGTAAACCTACCTGTCCAATAATATTCCAAACGAAGAAGTTTACATAGCCATACCAACGAGGCCGATAGTAAGCGGCGATAATTTCAATAATAAGCTCGGTGGCGGTAATAATGCCTATAGCGTAGAGTATCCATACAAAGGCGTAAGGTATGGAGTTTGATGTAATAGTGGGCGCGAGCGCTAGATACACACTTATTCCAAACATGATAGTGGTCGTAAAAATAGTACTCACAATACGAGACGCAAAGATACGTCGGACAGCTTTTTCTAATTGCACGAGATCTTGGGAAAGTTCTGGTAGGTCTGTAGTCGGACTGTCTTGATACATGACCCTACTTTAAATCATGGTCGGTATCATTGACAAGCTAGCGTGATGCAATCGCTGCGCTAAGGCGCCGTACGACGGTGTCTTTACCTAACACGGCAAGTGTATCGTTGAGCGCTGGGCTGAACGGTGCCCATGAAACAGCTAAACGAATGAGACTGAATAAGATGCCAGGCTTTTGCCCGGTAGTTTCGAGCAAGCCGTTAAGTGTTTCTTGTAGGCTTTCTGGGTCGAATGCCGAAGCCTCAAGGGCTGCCTTGGCGGCTTCAAGAAGTTGGGCGACCTCTTGATTTTCAAGTTTTGCTAGTTGCTTGTTACTGGTGATCATTTGCCAATCTGGAGCCGGCTCTTCAAAAAAATAACTGGTAAGCACAGGCAGGTCGGCAAGCGTTTTCAAGCGATCTTGCACAAGCGCAAGGACTTGCTTCTTTGCTGCTTCGTCGGCATTGCGTGCGGACTCCGGCCAAAATGGCGTTACCCGCTGGTAAAGATCATCCAAGCTAAGCAGACGAATGTGCTGGCCATTAAGCCAAAGCAGACGCTGTTCATCAAAGCGCGCACCACTTCGTTGGACGCGGTCCAAGCTAAACTTTTCTACTAGTTCTTGAAGCGTGAATACTTCTTGCTCGGTGCCGTCATTCCAGCCCATGCTGGCTAAGAAGTTCAGCATTGCCTCTGGAAGAATCCCTTCGTCACGGTATTCAGTGACACTTTTCGCACCATCACGCTTGCCCAGTTTTTTCTTGCCATCGGCCGCTAAAATATGAGGCAAATGCGCAAAAATCGGCCATGGCAACTCGAGCGCATCGTAAAGAGATAAATATTTTGGCATTGAAGGTATGTATTCAAGGCCACGAATAACATGGGTAACCTGCATATCGGCGTCGTCCACAATGTGGGCAAAGTTATAGGTCGGAAGGCCGTCGCTTTTAATAAGAATAAAATCGTCTAATGCTTCGGGCCCGGCCGAAAGATCACCCATGACTTCGTCGTGCCATTCATAGCGCTTTATTTCTGGTACCTTAAAACGCAGCGGCATTGAGCCATCCCAGACCGGTGGGTTTTCTGGACGGTGGTCGCGGTACAAGAAGGCGCGTTTTTCCTGCTTTGCTTGTTCGCGAAACGCCTCAACTTCTTCTGGTGTGTAAGGGTCGGCATACGCCAGGCCTTTGTCGATAAGTTTCTGCGCCCAAGCCTGGTAGCTACTCTTGCGTTCGGTTTGGAAGTACGGGCCGTAAGAGCCGCCAACTCGAGGACCTTCGTCCCACGTCAAGCCTAGCCAGGTTAAGGTGTCAAGAATTAAATCAGTCGCATCTTCAACAAACCGCGCTTGGTCGGTATCTTCAATACGCAGTATGAATTGGCCTTTTTGCTGTTTAGCTAATAGATACGGAAATAATGCCGAGCGAGCATTCCCAACATGTATATATCCCGTAGGGCTAGGTGCAAATCGAGTTCGAGTCGTCATAAGTGCTTCTTATTATAGCATATTTTTCAGGGGTAGGGAGCAAACCACCTCATAGCGTTTCAACGGAACTTGCTTCACGCCACGACCTTTAAGGGTCTCTACGCCTTAAAGGCCTTGGGTTACGCGAAAGTGTCCTTTTGAAAGCTATGAGGTGGTTTGCTCGCGACCCGCGAAGATGTGCTTATAAACTTGTAGCAATATGACGAATCTGGTCGCCAGAAAGTGGCGCCTTACTATCGATTCGATACAGAATACCGCCGCTCACCCATACTGCCGTAGAATCGTAGGTGTAAATAGTCAGTCCGCGTTCTTTGGTGGTGACATAATTTGCGCCGGCTTCACGTGTCACGATATTGTCGAGAACGGCTGAAGAATCCCATGAGTTTCGTGACTGTGAGACGGTGTAATAGTTGTCGTTGCTATTAGAAGTGAACTTGAGATTTACTTGGCCGGTACTGAAGGTAACGGGCTGACTTAGTGAATAGCCATCGGGCGTGTATTCAGGGTACGATGCTTCGATTCCTGCTTGAGCCGAAGCGATGCCGACGGATACGGCAGGTACAAATTTAAACGTTGCATATGATGCAAGGGCCAATACGACTACTACAAGACAAATAATAATGTAACGCTTTTTAATTTTGAGTCGTGGACCAGCAATCTTCTTAACCGCGTTAGTCTTTGGTTGTGCAAGTGCCTTCTCGATGGCCGCATTTTTTACCTGCTTAGCCGATACGGGCTGGACGGGTTTGGCTTTTTTCTGACTCACCTTTTGCAGAGCGCGCTGAGCCGTAGGATGAACTTGTGCCGGGGTATCTGGCTTTACTGAGGCTTTCGACGCCGGTGACGGTGTCTTTAATGTAGCTGGCTGAGCTGCGTCAATAACTGCGGGGTGTGAAGCGAAGCGGCTTACTGCCGTGCTGCGTGCGATATCCATATGACGACCCGGCGCCGCTCGGCGGAGTACTGGTTTGACGGGTGCTTCGGGCTTTTTAGTAATACGGCGTTGAAGTGTTTTAGAACGTTGCAGCGTAGTGTGAATGGCATCGGCGCCGGTTTTAGTAATTGAAGGCGAGACTTTCTTAACCTGTTTTGCGCCATCGGGTGACTTTTTAGTAGCAGCCGGTGTTTTTTGTGCCAAAGGCATACCGGTCACGGCATCATATTCGCGACCATTAATAAGGACTGTTTTGTGTGGTGACATGGGTTGTATGTTCCTCGCAGGTTTTCTCGCAATTACTACAGCAATGAACACTGCTACTGTGCCCACGCCGCGTTACTCTTTATACTAGTGCTTTAAAGACGCTTATGCAAGCCTCATTTCAGCTATATATGTATAAACTTTGCTATACTTTACACTAGCAGTTATGTTTAAAAAACCTACGAAGAAGCAACTTCTCATTCGTCGCATCATTGTTTCAGTGATCGCTACCCTTTCCGTACTTATTATTTTGACGGTTACTATTCTTTTTATGTTGGGGTATAGACTCGATAGTGGCAATGGTCGGCTGGAACAAGGGGCGCTGATGCAATTTGATTCTAAACCAGGGGGAGCTTCTGTATCGGTTGATAATAAGAACGTTGGTACGACCGCTACTAAGCAAACTGTTGTTGCTGGTGTGCATACGGTTACTATGAATAAAACGGGTTACCAACAATGGACGCGAACACTTGATTTGCAAGCCGGCACCTTAACGTGGCTCGACTACGTTCGTCTAGTACCTACTAATCGGCCAGTTGAGAACGTTGCTGCCTACCCTACTCTTTCTGGCGTGACTATCTCCCCAGACAGTAAATGGGTATTAGTGCAAGAAAATGCTTCGCTCCCTACTTTTCAATTGGTTGATTTGCGCGCTCAGGACGTAAAAAGTACGACTATCTCTTTGCCTGCTGATAGCTACAGCGATGCTACAACACCGGACGTCACCCATACATTCAGTAGTATGAGTTGGGATAGCGGCAGCCGTTATGTCATAATTAAACATCTATATAAAGACCAAACAGAATGGTTAGTGCTCGATACACAAAATGGTGGTACAGCTACTAATATTACACAGGTTCTTGGCGTGGCTTTAACTGATGTGCGCTTCGCTAGTACAAATGGTAAGGTATTGTATGGTCTCACAACCGATGGTACTTTACGTAAAATTGATATATCAGCCGAAACAATATCGCGCGCTTTTGTATCGCACGTCAGTGAGTTCTCGGTCTACGACAATACAGTGGTGAGCTACATAGGTACTGATGCGGCAAATGCTAACAAAAAAGTTGCTGGGGTCTATCGGGATGGAGATGAGTCGGCACATGTACTGCGAACGGTTACTTCTACTGATACCAACCCAACCACTTTAAAAATTGTTACTGGGCGTTATTTCAATGACGATTACGTCGCGATTGCCGAAGGTAATATGGTGACCGTCTTAAAAGGTCACTACCCAAGCTCGAGCAGCCAAGATGCTACCAGTTTGTCGCCTCTTACTACTTTTGAGTTAGCTGGTGCCGTTTCGTCGCTTTCGTTCAGTGCTGGGGGTGATTATGTACTGGCACAGTCTGCAGGTATCTTTAAGAGTTACGAAATCGAACACGACCGAGTGGCAAGCGGTACGCTCGCCTCGACACCAGGTACCTCAGCGCCTGTCCTGAAGTGGCTTGACCAGTCACATATATGGAATGATGGTGCTGATGAGCTTGTGATGCGTGATTTTAACGGTGATAACGTGTACTCGATTATGAAAGTCGCAGCCGGTTTTGATGCTAGCCTAAGCCAAAACGGCCGTTACTTTTATGGCATAGGAAAAGCCGATAACGGCTATCAACTACAACGCGTTAAGATGCTCCTCGACTAAGCGACTCGTAATAATAACAGATAAGGCGCGAAGTGTTATTGGCCGCCAAAGAGTCGTTCAAACAAGGTAGGGCTACTGGCGCCCGGAATGCTCGGCTCATCGCTTGATGCTTCGCCACTATCGGCGGGTGCCGCTGCGGCGGCGGCTGGGTCAGGGCTGACTTGTTCGGCGGTAACAAGCAGACGATTTGTTGAAGTGCCAAGTGGCGTACAGGTAATGAGTGTGAGTACGGGTTTGCTGGTTGGGTAGACTAACTTATTTACTTCGGTTGGTTTCACTACTTCTTTCATAGTGACAACATAGGTGTACCGCTTACCGTTGTAATTGGCATAGATCGTATCCCCTTCTACGAGTTTGTCGAGCTGGGCAAAAATAAATTTGTATTCGCCTGGGTCGAATAGGTCGTTGCTACTGTGGCCGGATAATACGGTGTTACCTATTTCACCCGGATGACTGCTTGCGCCGGGGATAGAAAAATGCGCTACACCTTTTTGCATGGCATCCATTTGAGAATTGTAATCGGAGCCAACATCATAGATTGCGGGAACGTCGACATTGATTTTAGGAATTACCAACCGGGGGTCCGGACCGACAGTAGTATCTTTTGTGGGGTCGATAACTATATTTTGCGGGTCGATTGCACCAGGAGAAACGTAGGCGTTAACAGTTGCAAAGAGTACTTGGTTGTACTGAATGAATCCGAAAATAAGCACCACCACAAGAGCGGCTGCGACAGGTACAAAATGACGACTGCGGCGGATTTTAATAGCCCTAGTGCGTACCTTATCAAGTAGTTTTTGGCGCAATTCAAACAATGCCTGGTCTTTGGATAACTCTTCATTGGTATGCTCGAGGTCGGTTTGGGTGTTGAAGTACCCATCTTGGCTACTACTGGATTGGCTGGTTTGTGTCGGCGTAACGGTTGCTTGTTGAGTGGCTTGTAGCTGGGCTTTCTGGGCTGCCTGGTGTGTGTAGTAGGCTTCGTAGTACTGTTGGTAGTAGTTCTGCCAAGCAGTGTGGTAGGCCTTCCACTGTTCGGCCTGGGGTTGCGGATGTGATGTATGTGTCCGCTGATAGGCGTTAGGTGTTTCTTGTTGCGTAGACGCCTGCTGATTAGAGGTGTCTGCTACAGGATTATTGCCATATAATGCACTAATCTGCGAACGGATAACATTCGCAGCTGCCGACTGGTCTTGTGAGGCTGGAGCGTTCGGCTCGTCTCCACCCTGACTAGCATTATTAGGATTCATAAATTGATCTGTATTCTTACTATGTTTTATTGTACAATACTTGAGATGTAAGGGCGATAGCTCTTCAGTTCGGGCGAGTGGCGGATTACGTACCATGCGTAGACGCGCTGGCGCATTAGCAATACGGGCGAGTGGCGGAATCGGTAGACGCGCTAGACTCAAAATCTGGTTCTCGCAAGGGAGTGAGGGTTCAAGTCCCTCCTCGCCCACCATATAAAGTTAACGACGATGTAAATTGTCGTTTATTTTTTTGTATAGTTCATGTTTTGCGGCGGTAACAAATTCGTCATCACGGTTGGAACCGGCACCACTTGCATCACTGACAACCGCGTGTGGTAATTCATAGATTCCATCTGGTACCATTGTACTTATTTCTTGTAGTGATATCTTTGTAACACTTCTAATGTAGGATTTTGATTTAAAACGATCACTTGTTTTGATTTGTAACCGCGCCTCGGATGCTTGCGTGGGGGTGTCAACGACAGTGAGGTCTATGCCATTGAGCCGTGCCGTTCCTTGAAGATCAGACTTGTCCTCATCACCTAATGCGGGCAATGGTATGAAGGGGCTGAGGGAGCCACCTTTGCTTAAAAGCGCCAAGAAAGTGAGCTCCGTTGAAACACCAGTAAGGGCTGTATATCGGTCGTAATCGAAGTTGCTTCTATCATCTTTAATAACTCTGCGCATTGCCAGCACAGTACTAAGAGTTTGGCCGATTTCGCTGTACAAGCCACCAAGTTCGGTAGCTGTGTCGTCACTAAGATGCCCGACATGTTCTAGCTCGGCAAGGCGTTGATACTGTACTACGCCATGCCTTCGCAGGCTATGTCGTGCAAGTTTAACGATGGAGCCCTGTCTAAAAAGGATTTTCGCCTCTTCTTCGTTGAGTGCGCGAGCTACAGAGAAATTACCATTTCGTATGGCGCGATCAATGTATAAATTCCGCTGACTGGCGGAAAGAGTCGAAAACACACCCTCACTTAAAGGAGTTAGTGGATGTTCACCTTCATAGGCCGCCGTAATCATTAAAAGATTATAACATAATATCTTTATTTAAGCAAACTAGTGGCACTGGATTCGAGAGGCTTACCCGGACTCCATAGCCAATAGCTAGCTATCGAAGCGGCGGTACTCCCTCGCCAAATCAGCATCGGGCTTTCCCATGGTGTAGTAACAACTTTGCCCTCACTTGCAATAACAAATGTTTCACGGTGCAGGACGGCAATGGTGACTGGGTATGTAATGGTAAATTTATGCAGTGCTTCGACCAAATTAGTTAGCTGCATACTGAACGTTAATACTTTTGGGTAGTACACTGCTTGGAATAATTTTTGCAGTTGCGCGAAAGATATGACCAAGAGTGTATTGGGGCGGTTCACCAGCGCTTGCGAACTGTTTTTTACCAGATCGATAGCATCGCGCGTAATAGTAAGCGGACCTTCGTATTGGTTGATGAATTGTTCGTATAAAATAGCCGTTTCGCTACTACGGCCGGCATCGCCAATCAGTAATATGCCGCTCGCCCAATTAGCGAGGGTGTGTGCCTCGGCTTCGGCTTCTTTTGCTAAACTGCCCGAGGGGTTAGTGGCGCCAAAAATAACGTCACTCATTGAGGCTGGGATGGTTTTTTTCAGCACATCTGGCAGTAACACACGGACTTGCCCTACCCCATTGCCAAGTGCTACCGAATAAGCCTCGGCTACGCCAGCGAAGCCAAGTTTGTTGCCGCCGATAATACCTAATTTTCCTGCCAGGCTGCGCTGCTCGGGTTTATTCCACTCAATGTCCGGAAAAAGCGGCGTGTCGGATGATTGTTTTTGCCAGTAGTCGAAGTCCATGCTTAGAAGCCTTCAACCCCAGAAATGGTGTGTGAAGTGATAACGTCATTTTCATCAAGTTTGAAGTCGGCGGATACCTTCTTGCCTTCAAGCACAGAGGGCAACCAGTACGAGTCGTCACTCCACATGGTTTCGTAAGGTAAATCTGTAGTGTTAAACCACTGTGGGTTCATTTCCTCACTTTCAGTCGGCTCCCCTTCCCACTTGTTAGCAACAAAAACATGCACATTCATAATGGTTGGCTCGCCTTTAAAATACTCGTCAAAACGAATGTCAGCAACTTTTTCGTAGCTTGTTGGTGTGACGCCAATTTCCTCTTGGGTTTCACGCACCATTGCCTGTTCAATCGTCTCACTATCTTCAACCTTACCACCAACGCCATTCCAGCGGCCTTCGCCAAAGCCACGTTTTTTCATAGCTAATAAAATCTGGTCACCCTGCCGTAAGAAAAGCAGCGACAAGGTTTTGGTGTTCATGACTAGGCTTCAACCTCGATACTAACCGGGCAGTGGTCGGAGCCCAGTACATTCGGGTGGATTTGCGGGTTCTTTACTTTGTCGGCAATGCCCTTACTAGCAAGCCAGTAGTCGATCCGCCAGCCAACGTTTCGAGCGCGGGCATTGGCCCAGTGAGTCCACCAAGTATATAGTTCGGCTTTGTCTGGAAAGGCAGCGCGTAGAGTATCGACATACCCGGCTTTTTCAAAGGCATCAAAGCCTGCGCGCTCCTCATTCGTAAAGCCGTGCTTGCCGATATTCGCCTTGGGGTTAGCAAGATCGATTTCGCTATGCGCGACGTTAAGGTCGCCGCAAAAAAGGACTGGTTTGGTTTTTTCCAGTTCCTGAATGTGCTCGAGGAACGCTGGGTCCCATTGCTTATGGCGTAGTTCGAGGCGGCTGAGATCGCCTTTTGAGTTAGGCGTATATACTGTTACAACCCAAAATTTCTCAAACTCAGCTGAAATGACGCGACCTTCTTTTGACGGGTCGCCGTAGCTATCCCCTGCTAGGCCATACTTTTCAGCGATAGCATCGGTAAAACCATTAATAACCTGCAATGGTTCGGTTTTGCTAAAAATAGCCGTGCCGCTGTAGCCGGCTTTTTCGGCGCTATTCCAATATTCTTTGTATTGAGGTAGGTCAATCTCGGCCTGGCCTTGCTTGGCTTTTGTTTCTTGCAAGCAGAAAATATCGGGGTCGTGTTCGGCAACAAAGCTTTGAAAAGCGCCCTTGTTAATAACCGCCCGGATTCCGTTGACATTCCATGAGTAAAGTTTCATATAACTAGTATACGCTATTACCTCAACGAGTATTAATCGGTTACGTCACGACGCCATTCTTTGCGTGTTGTATACAGATAACGACGCAACGAATTGTGCTGGACGTGCCTATCTTGTTTTGGGTGATCTGGATGAGTAGCTATGTTGGTTGTATCGAGGCGCATAACGAGCGCTCGCTTAATGTATTCGCTTCGTGATTCATAGCGCAATGCTGCTTCGGCGTCGACAATTTGGACGAGCTCTTTCGGCAGTGATATATTGACGATTTTCGTATTCATACATTTACTATACAAACGCTATATTAGGTTTGTATAAAATTTGCGTACGTTTTGTATAAATGAAAAAAACAAAGATTCGAGAAGAGGCCTTGCAATTGTTAATGACCCAGGTTTCCTCTCGTTATATCACGTTCTTGATCACGCTTTTTAATAGCTTGGCGCTTGTCGTAATTCTTCTTACCCTTACCGAGGGCAATAACGAGTTTGACGTAGCGGCCTTGGTTGAGAAGGCGTAATGGCACAATGGACATGCCGGCCTGCTTGCGAGCATCAAGTTCATCAATTTGCTTGCGACTGGCGAGCAGTTTGCGAGCCGTTGTATCGACGCTAGTTTCGTGCTGGCCACGACTATTTAAGGCTAACGAAAAACTAGCGTTATTAAGCCATAGTTCATTGTTTCGAATAGTAACGAACGAACCCTTTAGTTGTACTCGGCTGTCGCGCGCAGCCCGCACTTCCCTACCGGTAAGCACGACACCAACGACCAACTCGTCACCAAGGGCGTAATCAAACGATGCCCTACGGTTGAGAATGGCGTTTGGTTTACGTGACTGCTTTTTTTTGCCAGGCATAATTACCTATTGTAACAGATTAGAGCGCGTCTTTGATCGCCTTGAGTAGTGCTCTAGCTGAAGCATTCCAACTAAACTGTTTCATGTGTTTTAAGCCGTGGTCTATCTGCTGCTTTCTAAATTTCGGGTTATCGAGCTGGCAAACTTTCTGGGCAAAATCTTCGGGCTTAGCAGGATCAAAATACAAAGCCCCACTCGCCCCTACTTCATGGAACACGGGTATGTCACTTACAACCACCGGCACGCCCATGGCCATTGCTTCGGCGACAGGAATGCCATAGCCTTCATCTAGGCTAGCCGTGGCAAGGATGGCATCATCTGCAAGCAGGCGTTCGTATTCGTCATCACTGACGCCATTATGAAAAACAACCTGAGCACCTTCCGGCACCAGGGTTTGCAATTCGGTTTTTCGCTCAGGACTAATGCGGCTTAATAGATGAAGCGTACGTCCAGGCAGCCACTGCATGCCACGAATAAGCGTTTCGGCGTTTTTGTATGGCATAAACGAACCCATATACACAATGTTTTTAATTGTCTTTTCGTGTTTCACTGGGTACTTGGTAAATTTTTGCGGCGCGTTGTATATAACGTGGATTGGCTTGTTGGTCATGCGCGCTTTTTTTAGGTCGTCGGCAGAGGTATGGCTGACGGTGGTAATAATATCCCCGCCCTTCAAAAGCATGCGCTGTGGCCAGTAGACCTGGTGGTATAGCCACCATCCTGCGCGTACAAAAAAAGGTAAAAACCCTGGTGCCTTAGGATGACGATAGTAAATCATATCCTGGGGTGTTAACACCGAAGTATACTTGCGGCCAAAGGTTCCAATGGTTTGCATTGGGCTATAGACAACATCTGGTTTGTACTTATTTAAGATGAGCGCAGTAAACGGCTCTTTTACAGACGTGCCCGGGTGAACTTTTAAAAACGACGCATCTTTAGGAAACCATTTTTTCTGTTTTTCATCAGAAATCAAAAAAGTCACTGGTGTTAGCTTGTTGAGTGCATTGCCAAGTTCGGCTGAATACCGACTAATACCATCGTGGTAGTCGGTTCGGGTATACCGTGCATCAAAAAAGATTTTCATACTCTTTAAAATTGTATCACGAGCGCCAGCGACCCCTCATAAGCTTTCAAAAGGACACTTTCGCGTAACCCAAGGCCTTTAAGGCGTAGAGACCCTTAAAGGTCGTGGCGTGAAGCAAGTTCCGTTGAAACGCTATGAGGGGTCGCTGGCGCTCGTGATATAATCAAACGAAGCGTATGAAAATACTTATTGCATCGGATCTTCACTACCCGACCATTAACGGCGTTGCCACGTTTAGCCGTAATTTAGCCCGTGGTCTTGCGGCTCGTGGCCATGAAGTGCTGGTGATTGCTCCTAGTCAAACGGGCAAAAAGTGCAAAGAAGTTGATGGCAACCACGTTATTGTACGCACCGCTTCGGTGCCGTTTCCTTTTTATCAGAACTTTAGAATCTCGCTTAACCCGGCCCGTGAAGTAAAAAAGATTATTGATGATTTCGACCCAGATGTCATTCATATCCAAATGCTGATGTGGATTGGCCAGGCGGCTATGCGCTATGGCAACAAGTATGGCATTCCTATTGTCAGTACCAACCATGCTATGCCAGAGAACTTAATGGATAACCTTCGTATGTTGGCGCCGGTATCACGGCCGATCAATTACATTCTGAAAGCATACGGCGCTCGCTTCCACTCTAAGGCTGATGTTATTACTATGCCAACCCAATCAGCGATTGATATGTTCGATGTTGCGAAGCTTGGTATGAAAATTGAAGCGGTGTCTAATGGTATCGACCTGGCCCGGTTTAGCCCTGGCTCAGTTGCAGATGATGTCTATGATCGTTTTAACTTACCAAAGGATAAGCCAATTGTTAGTTATGTGGGTCGTCTCGATGCCGAAAAGCACCTGCCAGTCTTGCTTCGAGCTTTTGTGCGCGTACAGTCGGTGCTCCCTAATACCCATTTACTTATTGTTGGTGACGGCACCGAGCGACCATTACTGCAAACCATGGCGCACGAATTAGGCATTAGCCACGACGTGACCTTGACTGGGCGTGTAAGTGACGAAGACCTTGAGGCATTGCATAGAGTGGGCACGGTGTTTTGTATGCCGTCACCTGCTGAGTTACAAAGTATTGCAACGCTCGAAGCCATGGCGAGTGGCCAGCCAGTTGTAGCAGTTGATGCGGGGGCTTTGCGCGAATTGTGTCAAAACGAACGCAACGGCTACCTTACCGAGCAAGATGATGATGAGGCTATTGCCCGTGGTCTTATTGCTATTATTGAAGACCCTGCCTTGCGTGAAGAAATGAGCAAGGAAAGTCTGGCTATTGCTAATACGCACGACCTACAAACTACCCTGTCTCGTTTTGAAGAAATTTATAGCGGATTAGTAAAAGCCTGAGTTAACTCGGCAACACGTTCAGGTGTTTCGTAATGGGTTAAGTGACCTACGTGATCAATGACTTTTAGAGTGGCGCGCGGGAACTTTTTTACGAGGCCGTACTGGGCGCTCAGTGGCGTGATGTCATCAAGCGAACCGGCAATCAGTAACGTTGGTACTGGGATATCGGCCGCAAAATCACCGACATTATGGCTAACGGATGTGGTAAATGCTTCAAGTACCGACTGGGCGCTATGAAACCGGCTAAAGTAGCGGTCGTGCTGATGATGGACGTAGGTGCGTAGACCCTTATCGGGTGTTTTTACCATCGCAATACTCATGACCCGAACGATAGCTCTTGCAGACAGCCAACGGTGCGCCGAGCGTTGCGGTAATTTAGCGCCAATTTTGTAGTACGCGATGGCGAGCTTTGTCATGGTCTTTTTAGGGCCTTCAAGCGCCGGTGCGCCAATCGGGTTTACTAACACTAATCTTTTAATGGTCTTTGGATATTTTTTGGCATAGGCAGCACAGACAATACTGCCAAACGAATGGCCAAACAAGAATGGTGGCGTAACGAGTTTTTGCTTCTTAATAAAATCGTGCAGCCATTCAACATAGGCATCAAGATCGTAGTTCTTAAGGTGTTGCCCGCGGCCAAAACCCGGAAGGTCTGGCACGATAATAGTAAAGCCACGCAGTTTTTTGGCAATCAACAATAAGCCGTGGTGGGTGCCGCGGAAGCCGTGGATCATAATAAGCGTAGGACGAGGTTTGGTGGTCATCTTTATTAGTATACGCTACAAACCCTATACCTCAGTGGCCAAAGCCATGATAACAAGAGCGTAAGCGTCGGTTTGGAAGGTTTGCAAGCCCAGTTGTCGGTTGATTTGCTCGCGTTTCACAAACATACGCCGGAGTGCTGTCAGTGCTTGCTTCTGATCGGGAAAGTTAGCGAAGAAATGGTGGTAATTTTCAAATGCTTGACGATAGGTCTCATTTTCTATTACTGCAGTATCGAGCTTTTCGTCAGTAGTTACCGCGAGGAGTTTAGCACGTTCGCGGGCTTGTTTTTCTTGATCTGGATCTATAGTTGAAGGCCCCGCCAGGTGCGGCCCGTAGGTACGGTCGGTCCACTGGCGCATATAAAGGTCATCTTCCTGTAGGGTTGCTTGCAAAACAATGTGTCGCGCCAAGCCACCGCGCATGCGGGCCGGATGGGTTGATTGAGCGGCTTGATTCCATAGATCAATACGTGCGTCTAATAATGCCCGGGTATCAAAACACTCCCGAAGAGACTCGGGAGTGTCGATAGAATGTTCAGAAGATGGGCCTGGAGAAATGTCTGCAGAAACCTCCTTATAGGGCTGCTATTAGGCAGCTGATGGTTCGAGCTTGTGTGCCTTAATGGCGTCTTGGAGCTTTGGACGGTCGAAACCAAGGATGATATCGCCGGCTACGTCGGTAACAGGTACGCCGCGGAAGTCGCCGTTGATCTTTTCCATCAATTCGGCGTGAGCTGCTTCATCCTCTTCGATGTCTTTAGCGACGTATGGCACGCCAAGGCGGTCCAGCCACTGCATTTCGGTGTGGCAAAAGGCACACCAGCTGGTGCGGTAAATAGTAACTTGCGGTGTGGTGTTTGTTGTATCTGTGCTCATAATAATCCCTTCTTGGTTTCCCCTAACCTTTTCACTATACATTATACAGTAAACGCAACTGTATGTATATCCTCTTTCTTATTTTACCAAGTATACAGTACATAATGAACCAGGTTACTTAAGCTTCCTTGCGTACCCTTTAAAGTTCTGTTACTATAAGCCCATATGACCACGTCGCCTCGACCGCAATCGAACCCAGGCCGGACGACCAAGGAGCAGTCGGGGTTAAGCGGACCAATGCTTATATTCATCACTGCCCTTGATACTACCTGGAGGGCTTTTCTTCCGACACTCGGCGGAGTATTTCTGGGTATAGGCCTCGACCATTGGTTCTCTATTGCCCCAACCGCTACAATTGCTTGTTTAGTTATTGGTGTAATTGTGAGTGCACTGCTTATTGCTAAGCAACTGCGTGATGTTCGGAGGCCATTACGATGAGCCTCACTTCCTTGGCGGCTATGGAGCTGCACATTTCTATTTCTTCCGAGCCGTTATTTCATATTGGTAATTTTCCTGTAACTAATGCACTGCTAACTGGTGTGGCTGGTGGTGTACTAGCCGCGGTTATTTTATGGTACGTCGCTGGTAAGGTGAGGCGCGGTACGTACAACCGCTTCGTTGGGCTCGTGCAATGGGTGTTTGAGGGGTTATTAAAACAAATTAACGATGTTGTACCAGATAAAAAGATTGCTAAAAAAATCACTCCTCTTGCGGTTACTATTTTCTTCGTCGTCCTTATTAATTATTGGTTAAGTGTGATCCCGGGCCTCGATTCTATTAAATGGAACGGAGTGCCGGTGCTCCGGAGCTTAACGGCTGATCTTAACTTTACGCTAGGGCTAGCGCTTATCACGGTTGTTACGGTGCAAATATACGCCATTCGTTACTTGGGCGTGTTTGGCAATGCCGGCCGTTATCTTCGCAATCCTTTTAAAGACCCTGTTGGTGCTTTTGAAGGTATTCTTGAGTTAATTGGTGAAGTATCGCGCGGTACTGCTTTGGCACTGCGTTTGTTTGGAAACGCCTTTGCCGGTGAGGTGTTACTGATTGTTATCGCGGTCCTTACTAGTTATGCCGCTACTGTTGTGCTGCCGTTCTTCATGGCCTTTGAGTTGTTTATTGGCTTTATTCAGGCTTACGTTTTCTTTGTTCTTACGCTGATCTTTACCTCCCTCGCCGTGGCCCACCATGGCCCCGAACACCCCACCGATGCTCATTCCCCTACCGATACCCCTAAAAAGAAGGCTGTAGCAAAGGGATGAGTCAGTCGTTTATAATAGAAAGTAATACTTAAAAGGAGATATTAATATGGATGCATTAGCATTTGGACTTACCTACGGACTACCTGCACTTGGTGCGGCGCTTGGTATTGGGTTTATTGGTGCCGGGGCGCTTAACGCTTTTGGCCGCAACCCAGAAAAGCTTGGTGATATTCGTACCCTCATGATTACCGCTATCGTGTTTGCCGACTCATTGGCGATCATCGGTATCATCGTGGCTATTATTGCGAAGTTCTTGTAGGAGTTGACGCCAGTGAATTTTCTAACAACCTTTGCCGAAACGACCGAGAAAAGTGGGGACATTTTTAGTGCCCTTGGTATTGACTGGCGTTTGCTGATTTTGCAGATTGTCGCCTTTTTAATTCTGGTATGGTTGCTTGGAAAATTTGTCTATCCATGGCTGATGAAGTCAGTGGACGAGCGCCAAAAGAATATCGAAGAGGCTGCTAAGGCTGCCAAACAAGCGCAAGAATCAGCCGCCGAAAGCCAGGCGGAGACCGCCGAGCTGTTAGCTCAGGCCCGTAAAGAAGCCGACGAGATTATCAGCACGGCTAAATTGCAGGCTTCCGAAACCTTGTCTGCTAGTGAGAAAAAAGCCAAGGACACGGCCGAAAAAATCGTGGCCGATGCCCACGACCAGATTCAAAAAGACATTGCAGCTGCCAAGCGCGACTTGTATAACGAAACCTTGCAGCTTGTGGCCTTAACTACTGAAAAAGTGGTTGGTAAAACAGCCACCCAAAAGACCGATGAAGCCTTGATTGCGAAGCTTCTTAAGGAGGAAAAGGCGTAATGGCTCGTAAGATATCACGACGCGCCCTAGCGACCTACGTAGCAGATCAATTGCTTGAAGGCGTTGCGCTAGAACCTATTACCCAGCAGATTGCTGCTTACTTGGTTGAATCCCATCGCATCAAAGAGCTTGATTTACTGGTACGTGATATCCAAACCATCTTAGCTGAGCGCGGTCATGTATTTGGCGAAGTCGTCTCGGCCTACGAACTGAGCGAAGCTACTAAGAAAAGCATTCAGGAGTTTACAAAACAGGCCACCGGCGCCTCGGACGTACGACTAGAAGCCGTAGTAGACCCGGCCGTGCTAGGCGGTGTAAAACTCCGCTTACCTGGCAAAGAATACGACGCTACTATTGCCCGCAGCCTGACAACCTTACGAACCCGATACAAGAAAGCCTAGAGAAAAGGAACGAATATGAGCGAATTATCAATTACCGAACTATCAAAAGAACTCCGCAGTGCTATTCAAAGCCTTGAAACCACTGGCAACCTTGATGAAGTGGGTGTGGTGTTGCGTATTGGCGATGGCGTTGCTTGGATTTACGGCCTGCGCGACGCTGGCTACAGCGAAGTGCTCGAAATTGAAACCGACAATGGTATTGTCGAGGCCTTTGCCCTTAACCTCCTTGAAGATGAAATTGGCGCTGTGCTGCTGGGTGAAGACTCTGAAGTTAAAGCTGGCCAAGGCGTTCGTCGTAAAGGGAGTGTGCTGACTGTACCAGTCGGACCAGAATTACTAGGTCGCGTGGTCGACCCACTTGGTCGTCCGCTTGACGGTGGTCCAGCAATCAAAACCAGCCAGCAAGGCGTGGTTGAACGTAACGCGCCAGGTGTGATGGATCGTAAGTCGGTGCACGAGCCTCTGATGACCGGTATTGTGGCTATTGATGCTATGTTCCCTATCGGCCGTGGCCAGCGTGAGCTGATTATTGGTGACCGCCAAACGGGTAAAACGGCTTTAGCTATCGATACGATGATTAACCAAGCTAAGCAAAAAACCGGTGTTATTAATGTGTATGTTGCGATTGGTCAAAAGCTCTCGAAGATCGCTCGCTTGGTGGATCGCTTAAAGCAAGAAGGGGTCATGGACCAAACTATCATTGTGGCTACCAGCCCGTCTGACCCAGCTTCGCTTCTCTATCTTGCCCCATATGCCGCCACTGCTATGGGTGAATATTTCCGTGATAACAGCCAGCACGCTTTAATGATTTACGATGACCTTACCAAGCATGCGGTCGCTTATCGTCAGATGTCATTGCTGCTTCGTCGCCCACCGGGACGTGAAGCCTACCCTGGTGATGTTTTCTACCTCCACTCACGTCTACTTGAACGTTCGGCCAAGCTTTCAGAAGACCTCGGCGCGGGTTCATTAACGGCCTTGCCTATTATCGAAACCCAAGCCGGTGACATTTCGGCCTACATTCCAACCAACGTTATTTCAATTACTGACGGTCAGATCTTCCTTGAGACTGACTTGTTCTACCAAGGTATTCGCCCAGCTATCTCGGCGGGTCTGTCGGTATCACGTGTGGGTGGAGCGGCTCAGACGCCAGCCGTGAAGTCGGTCAGTAGCCACCTTAAGCTTGGTCTTAGCCAATTCCGCGAGCTTGCGAGCTTTGCCCAATTTGGGAGCGACCTTGATGAAGCCACCAAAAACCAAATTGAACGCGGCCAGCGCCTTACTGAGCTTTTGAAACAGCACCAGTACCAGCCAATGAGCGTCTGGCAGCAAGTGGTGAGTATTTTGGCGGTTACTACTGGTGTATTTGATGTGGTGCCAGCGGCAAAAATTAAAGACGCCCAACAAGCATTGTTGACCCGTCTTTGGGCTGATCATAAGAAAGAAATGGACATCCTCGACCGTGGCGCTAAACCGACTGACGATCTTTTGAAGTTGATTGATACTACCGCGAAAACTGTTGCGAAGGGCTTTGAGGGCTAATAGAGCATGCCAAGTACACAAGCGTTAAAAGGTCGTATCCGCTCGGTAAAAAGTACCAAGCAAATTACGAAGGCCATGCAACTAGTGGCGGCTAGTAAGATGCGGCGTGCCCAAGAGGCTACCAAGGCGTCAGCCCCTTACACTGCTGCTGCACGTGAATTGCTGGCGAACCTTTCGCGCCATACTTCGGTGAAGGGCCATCCTTTGTTTACGCAACGCGCGGTAAAGAACCGTTTACTAGTCGTGATTGCTTCAGATAAAGGGTTGGCCGGTGCTTTCAATAGCAACCTGACTCGTCTCTATGCCAACGAACTGATTGCTGACGACAAAAGTGGCGTTAAGAATACGACTATTACTGTCGGGCGTAAAGCGGCTCATTTTGTGGCTCGCATTAAAGATACGGACGTCCGCGGCTCGTATCAAGACCTACCCGACCATCCAGATGGCAGCGAGCTCTACGCTATTTTGGATACCGCCCGTGATTTGTTTACCTCTGGCGAAGTTGATGCTGTCGATATTATCTACACCGAATATATTAGTAGTGTGGTGCAGCGCGCTACTGTTCAGCGCGTTCTGCCGGCTGGTGATGGCGTGCTGGAAAGTGACGCTTCACCCACCCCCCAAGATGCTACGTATGAACCAAGCGCCGAGGAAGTTCTTGATGGTGTTGCTTATCGTCTTGTCAGCGCCCAATTGTATCAGGCCTTGCTTGATTCGCGTGCTAGCGAATACAGCATGCGCATGATGGCAATGAAGAATGCGACCGATAACGCCACCGACTTGATTGACGACCTGACTCTAGAAATGAATAAAGCCCGCCAAAGTGCCATTACCCAAGAATTGGCCGAGATTAGTGGCGGTGTGGAGGCGATGCATGAGTAAAGAGTTTGAAGGCTACAGGGATATGTTCCAGCGCCCCTTATTGACCCGTGAAGAGGAAGCTACCTTAAAGCGGGCTCGTAGCGAGGCTGGCATAAATCCTCATGATGACCCCTATACGGCAAGTTCAAAATTTATGGACGCAGCTCATCGGGCTGGGCTGGATATCACAAACCTTGAGGCCCTCGCAGTCCATGGCAATCCGCCACGCCCACTCAACTATCCTGGTATTACCGATGCTATACATGAAATTAAACAGAAACTAGATACAACGGAAACAATAGCACATCCCCCAGAATCCCACCAACCACCCACTAGCGATACAGAACCAGAAGGAGACAAATCATGACTAAACAACTCGGAACCATTACCCAAATCGTCGGTGTCGTTGTGGATGCGGCATTTGAAGAGAACATCCCGGCTATTAACGATGCCCTAACCGTTGAACACGATGGCGGTATGTTGACACTTGAAGTAGCCCAACACTTGGACGAAAAGACGGTGCGCGCCATTGCGCTTGCCAGCACTGATGGCCTAAAACGTGGCCAAGAAGTAGTCGCAACGGGTGCGCCCATTAGTGTGCCAGTAGGCTCTGAAACGGTTGGCCGCATGTTCAATGTGACTGGTGACCCTATTGATGGTAAAGCCGCACCTAAGGGTGATACGGCTCCAATCCACCGCCCTGCCCCAAGCCTCGAAGAACAATCGAATAAGACTGAAATTCTTGAGACGGGTATTAAATCTGTCGACCTGATCGCCCCTATTGTGAAGGGTGGTAAGGCTGGGTTGTTCGCTGGTGCTGGTGTTGGTAAAACAGTGCTTATCACCGAACTTATTAATAACATTGCCAAGTTCCACTCTGGTAACTCGGTGTTTGCCGGTGTTGGTGAGCGTACTCGTGAAGGTAACGACCTCTACTACGAAATGGAAGAAGCTGGCGTGTTGGACAAAACCTCACTGGTCTTTGGCCAGATGAACGAGCCACCTGGAGCTCGTCTGCGTGTGGCTTTGTCTGGCCTCACTATGGCAGAAGCTTTCCGTGACGAAGGTAAAGACGTGCTGCTATTCATCGACAACATTTTCCGTTACACCCAGGCTGGTGCCGAGGTATCTGCCCTACTGGGTCGCCTCCCTTCAGCTGTGGGATACCAACCAAACCTTCAAGAAGAAATGGGTGCTTTGCAAGAGCGTATTACTTCAACTAAAAAGGGTTCTATTACCTCGGTGCAAGCAGTGTATGTGCCGGCCGACGACTTTACTGACCCTGCGCCAGCAACTACCTTTGCTCACCTTGACGCCACGATTGTGATGAGCCGTGCCTTAACGGAAATCGGTATCTACCCTGCTGTTGACGTATTGGCTTCAACTTCAACCAGCCTTGACCCGGAAATTGTTGGTGAGGAGCACTACCGTGTTGCCCGTGAAGTGCAGCGTATCTTGCAGCAATATAAAGAGCTGCAAGACATCATCGCTATTCTTGGTATGGAAGAACTTTCGGACGAGCAAAAGCAGACAGTTAACCGTGCTCGCCGTGTACAACGTTACTTGTCACAGGCCTTCTTTGTAGCCGAGAAATTTACCGGAAACCCGGGTGTATACGTGAAACTTGAAGATACCGTTCGTGACTTCGGCGACATTTTGGCTGGAAAGTACGATGACAAACCAGAAGACTGGTTCTACATGGTGAATGGCACATTGGCAGATAAAGCCGCTGCTGAAGCTGGTTCTAAAAAAGCCACCAAGCCGACTTCTAAGGAGAAGAAAGCCTAATGCATTTGCAACTCATCACTCTTAGTGGCGTCAGTGTCGACAAAGACATTTACGAACTTATGGCACCGACCGCCGCTGGTGATATTGCTGTCTTTCCTGGGCACGAACCGTTGGTAACACTGGCGGCTCCTGGGGCTTTGGCCGTACGTGCTAATAAGGGTGACAAAGATGAAGCGCTCGACTATTTCGCCATTAGTGGCGGAGTCATCGAAATTAAACCTGATAGTATTCGCGTGTTAGTGGACGAAGCCGACCAGGGTGATGATATTGTCGAAGCCGAATCGAAGGCAGCACTGGAACGGGCCCTGAAACTGCGCGATGAAGCCAAGGATCAGGTGGAACTTGAAAAGGCTCACCAGCTGATTGACCGGCACACCGTTCGATTGCGCGTTGCAGAACTCACTCGCCGACGTCGTCGTTAAGCTTGTGCTTGCATCTCTGTTAAAAGCTCGTATTCTTATAAGGATATGTCAGAATTGAATTATTCTTTACCACCTTCTGGTGAGAATGACCCTTATCTTAAAGCCTTTCCATTTGTTGATATGGCCGTCAGGGCACTATACCGACAGGAAGTTGAAGGTATTGAGCACGTCCCTAAGATAGGCCCCGCACTTATATTGGGAAACCACCTACGTAAAGCTGATTCATTTACAACACCAGCTCTGATTGTTCGAGAGCTTAACCGTCGGACTATTTTTGCAGCAAAACAATCGTATTTCGAGGGAGGTATAGACGTGCTTGGTCACCATTTGCGATCACCTACCGCCTGGTTTTTTCAAGAGTTCACTCATGCTATTCCTGTTGCACGTGATGGTAAGAAAGAGTCAATTAGTGATTTTCACCAAGCTGCAGTATCGGTACTTCAAGGCGGTGATCTGTTAGCTGGCTACCCCGAAGGAACGCGTTCTCCTGACGGTCGTCTATACAGGGCACGCAATGGTTTTGCTGCAATCGCACTCGAAGCGATGGTACCAATTATTCCGCAGGGTAATTTGTATGTACCGCGAGCCGGCTTCGACCCACGCCAAGGAGCGCAAATCAAATTCGGAAAGCCCATACAGCCAGAAGAATATGACGGCATGCGCCCATTTGAACTAAGTAAGCTTATTTCGGAGCGCATACAAGCCCTTACGGGCCAAGAATATGTACACAGATACCTCCCGACTAATCAAGAAGAGAAAGAAGCGCTTTTGAGAGAACTAAGAAGTGGGACTGACGAAAATAATTAATTATTTTGAAGTAAGGTACATGCCCTTTATCTCATCATTATTAAGCGGCCTATCGTAGACACTTACCTCACTAACGGTGCCAACGAAAGGGCTATCGGCGCCACTTCCTTTACGTGCTTGCCATCCAATGTATAAGTTTGGTTGACTCGTAATGCCGCTGCCATCGTATGTCGACACAACACCACTAGGCTCGCCGTCGATGTAATAGCGAGCGTTGTGGTTATCGCTAGGCGTGTAACTTACCGCAATATAGTGCCACGAGCCCAAGGGTACGGCATCATCACTCTGTAATCCATTAGAAGTATCATCCATACGGAGCTGTAACCTGCCATTACTGCGTATACCAAATACCATTGAATCGGCATACCGTTGTCCTATAACAGGAATTACTTCACTACCGAATGATGACATATTGACCCAAGCGCCAACCGTAAACCCATCTGACCCTGCAAATATATCACCCCACTGGCTATTTGAAATATCAATATATTTACCGTCTGCAAGCGAGTAGGCACTGTTACTTTGCCCTTTTTGATTAGTGGTTAAAGCTGGGCTCCCTATAAGGTTGCCGGTAACGCCCGAAAAGCCATTATCGGTAAGACTGGCTAAAGTCCAGTGTGCGTAAGGGCAGACGCCGGGGTACTGAGTACTGGCCGTAATTGAGCCACTATGAAGACTCATTTTTGTATTAGTGTCACTTATTGCGACGCAGTAAGACCTATTGATAAATTTATAATCGTAGGTGTAATTTTCTTTCTTTTTTAATCCGTCAAGGTTGGTGGGAAGTATGCCGCCATTCATTGCTTTTTCAGTACCAACCCAGGTTGTTGCCTGTTTTAGTGTTGAGCTAAGTGCTGAAGCGTCAGCTCGGCTTTTTATACCGTTATAAGCGACAATAGTGATTGCTGCTAGGATGGCAATAACAACAACCACAATTAGTAATTCGACAATAGTAAAGCCCTTGTTTTCAGATGCCCTTGAAATCATTATCTATTAGTTTAGCGTATGCACGCCGCTTATGCAAAATGCGTTTCGGCTTGGTGTGATGTGCTAAGAATTGCACGCACCTCATCGGTGCTCTTTGTGTGCATTAATTTCTCACGTAGTTCTGAAGCGCCCGGGAAGCTATGTAAGTAGACTTTGAAAAAGCGCTTGAGTGGGTCGAATGGCCGAGGCTCTAGTTCTTGATTGTATGTATCAAATAGGTCTAAGTGGTAGTTTAAGAGCCCAAGCAGTTCTTCGCGGGTTGGTAAACTGTCGCGCTCGACAAATGCGTAGGGGTCTTTAAAGATGCCCCGGCCAATCATAATACCGTCCACGCCATAGGTTTGGGCTAGCTCAAGGCCATGAGCACGGTCGCGGATGTCACCGTTAATTGTTAATAATGTTTGTGGTGCAATTTCGTCGCGGAGTTTTTTAATTTCTGGAATTAACTCATAATGGGCATCTACTTTGCTCATCTCTTTACGGGTGCGCAGGTGGATTGTGAGGTTAACCACGTCTTGCCGCAAGATGTGCGTCAGCCAGTCGCGCCATTCATCAATGCGAATATCGCCCAGGCGGGTTTTCACGCTTACGGGCAAACCAGCTTCTTTGGTGGCGGCAATAATTTCGGCAGCTAGTTGCGGCGTACGAATCAGGCCGCTCCCCGCGCCTTTTTTCACCACGTCCTTTGCCGGGCAGCCCATGTTAATATCAATACCTTTAAAGCCGAGCTCTTTAAGCCCCTGTGCCATTTCACGAAAATGCTCGGGCTTGTCACCCCAAATTTGTGCCACCATCGGGTGTTCGTCGTCCGTAAAAGCCAGGCGACCGCGAGTACTGTGCTTGCCGGCTGGGCTACAAAAGCCATCGGTACTGACAAACTCAGTAAAGAAAATGTCTGGACGGCCAGCCTTTGCTACGGCGTGACGAAAGACTATGTCAGTCACCGCCTCCATAGGGGCGAGAATAAAGAAAGGTTTTGGTAAGTCGTTCCAAAAAGTATTCATCTCACTCTATATATAATAGCTTATATACACAGGGAGATGGACAGAGATAGTGCACGTCCAATACCGCTCGGGGTGAACCGAGTGGCTCCCGCATCCGAGGATGCTCAGTAGAAGACCTTCTTGTCGCACGTTCCCGAGTCGACCTTCTTGCCGCACTTGTAGTCGTCCTTGCCGAAGGTCGAGAACTGGTTGACGTAGGTCGTGTGACCGCTCGAGCACTCACCGCTCTTGTTCCAGTTGCCGCTGAGCACCTGGACTGACAGCGTCGCTGCCATGATTCCTCCAAGGGATCGTAGGGATGGATTTGAGGGGGACCCTCTCACTTTTAACACAAGACGCAATTGTCTCGTTGGCGATTCTTAATGGGGGGAAGAATCGACAACCAAGGTGTTGGTGAGTGAGGGGGTCCCCGGGTATACCCGTGTGTGGGGCCGAACGTCATTGCTCGAACACGGGTAGCTTGGGAAAGCTGGAAGGCGGGCTGACCTGACGGCGTCTGGGGGATGCACGTCGGGCCAGCCCTTGTACATGGAGATGATGGGCTCGTCGATGACAAGCCAGAACCATCTGCAAAGCCTTGGGGCGCTCTGCATTCTCCACGTACCTCTGTTGCACTATCTCTGTCTGTAAATGTACAGATAGAGAGCTGCAGCAAGTGGCTACCTTTTCTCGTAAGAAAAGCTGCTCACGTGTCGCAGCTCAATCTATCTATATTTATATTATAGCATGTTTTATACTATTCCGTCAATAAGATCTTGCTCGAAAGCTAATACTCCCTTAAGGTCCTGTGTATAATGGCTGGTATCTGGTAGATCGAGAGTAATAATATGGCGCCAAACCGCCTCTATTAAGCGGCGCGTGCGCTCGAGCTCTTCACTAAGGTTTGAAAACTCAAGTTCAAGGACGCTTGTCTCACCTGCTTTGGTCGGTTCGATAAACGCCAAGCAGCCTTTTGTAACGGTAAAATTATGGTATTCTGATGAATTTTCAGCCAATATTTTATAAAAAAGAAGCTGTTGTCGGTAAGTATGGAGCTTCATTTTTGTATGTTCGTCTCCCTTATCCCAGGCGGTTGCAGGGCGACCGGTTTTGTAATCAGTGACGATAATCGTTTTCTCCTTCTTGTCGATGTCGATCATATCAAGCGAACCTGTTAAGCGTGCCTCTTCTACACGTACATCCTGGTAATTAAAGCCAACTTCGGCCTTTTGAGTGGGGGTCATTGGCAAGGCATTCGAACTCAAAAAGACTGGTAGATGTTCACTTCCCTGCTGTAAATAGCGCTGTAGATCTTGTGGTGCCAATCGCTCCCGGCCCATGGCAACTTCAAAATCGTAAAGTGTATCCTCGAGCGGTTTTTGCTGGCCGGTGGAAGCAACGTGCAAATGAGCTTGTTGGAGTGTCCAGTGGATAGCTGTGCCATACGCTGCAGCCGCTGGCTTGCTTTTAGGAAAATGCAGAATATTGTTGAGCAAGAAATGCTGTGGGCCGCCACGGGTAACATCTAAAAAGCTGTTTAACGATGTTGCGCTCAATTTAAACTTTTCAAGTTGAGGCGCTAGCAATGTTTTAAGATCTTGAGTAGGCTCAACAAATGGCTGATACCAAGCAAGTTCGGCGATCGCTATTTCATCGACTTTTTCAGGTTCGGGAGCGGTGGTTGTTGTCAGGTTGGTTGCCAGTAAGAAATCGGCCGGTAGGGTTACTTTGTTGGCGTCGCTACGTTCGCTGTAACTTATAATAAGCTGCCGTTTGGCACGCGTCATGGCGACGTAAAAAAGGCGCAACCGTTCGTCGGCAGTATTACCGGCTGGCGCGAGCGGCAAGTTTGCCGGGTAGCTAATCGAACGGCTAAAGCTGCGGGCGCTGTGTCCCCATACGCTATCGACGGAATTATACACATACACCGTCTCGAACTCGAGCCCTTTTGACTTGTGGGCGGTTAATAATTGCACAGCCGCAACATCACTAGCCAGTGAATAGTGGCTGGCGGTAATACCAACACCAAGGCGCTCATGAAGATCGACGAATTCAACGAAGGCCGGTAATGTGAGCGAAGCACCGGGTCGGTACTCGCGCAGGCGGGCGCGAATAGCCCTAAGGGCATTAAGGCAGTCCAAGTAGGCATCTGGTTGCTCGGCAAGCTTGTCGGGTGCAAAATAATACTCAAACAGTGGGCTGACTTCGCTTTCATCTTGTGAGCGGCCAATGAGCGAGTCGATCATCGGCTCGAGTGCTGTAGTGCTGACTTCTTGGGCGCGTTCAATAAGCCAATTGTGAATAGCGGTGAACTCGGGCGTGGTGGCCATAACTTCCATCCAGGTTTGGCGGTTAGTGTAGGCATCGAGGCTAAGGCGCCAAATTGCCTTGGCGGAAAGTTGCCAAGCGGGGTGCGCGAGCATTTCGGGTAGCAGTTGTTCGACCTCATCATGATTGCCCTGTGATAAGTGCGTGACGACACGCGCAACCTGAATAAGTGCCTTAATAGGCGCCGCATCAAGAACGCTTTCTTCCCGTTCATAGCGAATTGGCACACCGGCTTGGCGGAAGAATGGCAATAGCGATTGTATATCGCTGTGGCGTCGAGCCAATACAGCGATCGATGAGGGGTCCGCGCCTTGTTGTATGTCTGTGGCAATACGCTGGGCGATTTCGTGGCGCTCCGCATCCCCTGACGGTGCATTCCAAAGGATGGCGCTGGCGGGTTCTGCTGTTTGAGCGGTTAGTTGCTTATCAATTTCGGGCAGGCGGGTTTCGAGCCGGTCGGTACCCTGGGTAATAACTGTTCGGGCAGCTTGCAAAATGGCGGCCCCTGAACGGTAGTTCTCGGTTAACACGATCAGTTGTCGACTGGGGTACATGTCGGAAAAATTAAGAATATTACTAACGTCAGCACCTTGGAAACCATACACCGCCTGGTCGTCATCCCCTACTACTAGAATGTTAGGGTTACCTTCGTTAACAGGATTATCCGTGAGGTTGTGAAGAATACGCAGTTGGGCCAAGTTGGTGTCTTGGAACTCGTCCACCATAATGTAGAGGTATTTTTCCTGCAGGTTTAGCTTAAGATCGATTTGGGTTTCAACAGCATGGACTACTTGCATAATCATATCGTCATAGTCGAACAAACCTTCTTTTTCCATGCGGTTTAAGTATTCGTAGTAGACAAATGCCAAGGCCTTTAGCTTGGTGAGTCGTTTACGGTCTTTAAACACCAGTTCTTTGGTGCTGTCGCGTTCAAACCAGGTGCTTTTCCAGGCGGATAAAGGTTTTGTAGGATGGATAGCAATTGTATCTTCTAGGGCTGCTTCTAGTGACTCAACAATAATAGTAGCCAATGGGACCACTTGATGAAGATGTTCTAAAGCTTGGCTATGTTCTCGCATGGCAATAAGGGCATCGCGTAGTTTATCCCCAGTGGTTTTGCCGATCCGTTCGCTAAGAATAGGGCGAAGAATACGTTCGAAGCTATCAAGTGACGCCTCGCTTTGCTCAATGACCGCTAATAATTCATCGCTGGTAAGGGCACTACCCCGTTTTAGCTCGGAGATACTTTTTTGGGCATCGGCGATGTGGGTATATTCGCCGTTCATCATTGACGATAACGGGTTTGAATACGGCAGCTCTTCAAAAATACTCCGTAAAATTTCGTATTGTTTTAAATCGTCGGCTGGCTGAAATAGGGCGTTACGGTAAAAATATTCGCGATTTTGGTTAATAATTTCGCTGCCGAAACTGTGAAAAGTGTGAATGGCTACTTTGTAAGCATCTTTGCCGATAATACTGACCAAGCGTTCACGCATGGCTGCCTGGCCACTTTCGGTAAAGGTTAGGCAGAGGATGTTTTCGGGTAAGGTATCGGTTTTTTGTAGAATATTGGCGGCGCGCACGCTGAGGAGTTCGGTTTTACCCGTACCTGGTCCGGCGATAACCATGACCGGCCCATCAATAGTATCGACAGCCTTCTTTTGGGCGTGGTTAAGGTTGGCGTAGCGCGATTGAAAACTCATATAGTATTAGTATAGCGTGCCTAAGGTGCTGCGAGAAGGCTGGTTAGTGGTACAATAATGGACATGAACGAACAGCTATATGACGATGTGTCAATTGAGCGCCTGGTAAAGGCCCAGTTTGGTGTTTCGTTAGAGATAGACTCGGTTATTGCGCGACGCATTCCTGTAGGGCGGAGTGTTGAGGGGACGTTATTTCTGACGAGTAAAAAGCAGCTTATGTTGTACGTTGACGGTGAGTCTAAGTTGTATCTGTCGGATATTCGTAAGATTGTTTCTCGGGTTGGACTGGTGGCTGAAGCGTATCTTCCGCCTAAAAATCAGCCTCATTATTTTGAAGACATCGGACGACGCAAGTTTCAGGAAGTATTTCCTGGCCGCAAAGTTGTCAACGAGCAGGACATTGCTTTCTATACCACCTTGGCGCCTTACTCACCTGCCCTGATCCATATTCGCGAAGTAAAAAACGGGGTTATTTATCAATACGACAGCGATGCGACGGGCGGATGGCGCCCGCACTCGAAATTTAGTTACCGTCGGATCCTGACGAGCTAAATACTTTTTGGGCTAACGGGCCGTAGGTTTTATCGGCGAGTATTTCATCAAGCGCTGGCGAGCCGGCCGCCTTGCCACCGGTTGACGTTTCTCCCTGTTTTGGAAGCGTATCGGTTACAAAACTCCACGTCTCTCCGCTTCTTTTGTATAGTGGCGATGCAGTAATGACATTGTCGGCGGTCGTGAATAGTAATAGTGCCAAGCCATTTTTATTGTCGTCAGTTTTGGCGATAGAGGCGTTAATATACGGGTGCGGTTTGTCATCCCCCCATTTTTTGACTAATTCTGAAGTAGTTATGACTTGTTGTTGGTAGCTCGTTTTGTCGTTGCAAAGCAACTGTGCTTGGGCGGCACCGGCGATACTTTTTAATGTACAACTGGCATCTGGTGAGGCGAAAATTGCTTGAATACCAGCCGGCGTTTTAATATCAAGTTGGGTTACGTCGTGGTTCTTTGTGGCATCACCAACGGCTTTTGTGAGCGCACTAAGTCGATCATCGGTAAATGGCGTGGTGTCTTTAGTGGTAATAAGAAGTGCCAGCTGAGTGGGTACACTTACAAAACTGTTAAGCTCATCACTTTTTACATAAGCGGTATTCTTGGGTGTCGCCTGTGTCACGTATGTGTAGTTGGCAAGTACGCCCGTGTCGGCGTGCT
This sequence comes from Candidatus Saccharibacteria bacterium 47-87, assembly GCA_001897305.1. Lineage (GTDB taxonomy): Bacteria > Patescibacteriota > Saccharimonadia > Saccharimonadales > Saccharimonadaceae > Microsaccharimonas. The sequence continues at coordinate 359,716 of MKSO01000001.1, forward strand.
CGGGGATGTGACCCACAATAAATGCAGCCGATACAATATGATCTTCCGAATGTGTAACGGGCTGTTTGTTACGATTAAGCACGCTGATAATAATACCGACCAGCACGGCCAATACAATAATAGCCAAGCCAATTGCAATACATAGTTGTGTTCGCTTTTTCATGAAACTCCTTTACCAATATACCCAAATCCAGTCAGACGACAGCGGCGACCAGTCCGAGCTTGTATAAGAAGTGGCGCAGGTATACCGGGCTTCATAGAAGACGCTTGCTCCACCCGAAGGCCCTAGCCACCACCAATCGTTAAAGCCGAAATTATGATAATTGTCGGCAGGCGTTGCGCCAGACCATGGTCGGCTGTGGAACCAGGTGTCGTTTACCCATGTACCACCTGGGCAGTACGTGCCGTACCACATATAGTGACCCCAAGTATTTTGCCGCCACGACTTCGATAGACCGCTTGGCCAGGTTGGAGTAGCTGGCGTATTAATACCACAAACACTTGATGACGTACCACTTGTAAGCTCGGTACTATACGAACTGGCGTAGGTACAGGCTGCCTTTGCTTGGAAAGTGTGCTGGTAGCCTTCGTAAGCAGTAACTGCATATGACCGGTTAGAACTACTCCAACTTGTCCAACTCGTCCAGTTATCGCCATCGCCACTGTTCGACTTGTGGGTTTCACGTAAGCTATACACAGGCGTACCACCCTGGCTACATGTAACTGTGCCACTTATGCCCGTGGCGGTTGCGCCACTTACAGCGGAGCTGATGCTAGGAGCGGAGTCTGGTTGCGGTACATATGAAGTGTACGTAACGGTATTGGACCAAGCCCCATTATAGGTAGTGCTGCCATTTGAGATAGTGGCCCGGACGCGGTAATAGCGCGCATTGCCAATAGGCGTGTCGCTGTAGGTTTTACTATTGGCGGACACACTATCGGTTTGGGCACTTGTAAAGCTGGTATTGTCGGCCCGTTGAATAGTATACGTTGTTACGCCGCTGGTGCTGCCCCAGCTCTCGGTAACAGTAACCGGGTTAACTTGGGCGTTGGCAAGTGTTGGTGTTGGGAGTGTATTTGTTGCCTTATTGGCAATATTCGACCACAACGAACTATTATTTACAGTCGCATTTGCTTGCACGCGGTAGTAATACGTAGTGTTGGGGGCTAAGTCGGTAAATTGGTACGAAGACACCGCCGGCCCTACACTCACCTGCTTTAAGTTGCCCGTACTGAAGGTATTTGAGGTATCACGTTGAATTGTATAGCCGGTGGCATTCTGCAGCTGATTCCAGCTAATCGAACCCGAGGTATAAGTAACGCTGCCGGCTGTAACGGTAACTGTTCCAGAGGTGTTAATGTCTACCGTGCGCTTGCTGCTGATGGTTTTAACAGTACCATCGCTTTCATCGATATACTTGATGGTAAATTGCAAACACGAGACAGTATTACATGAGTCACTACCGTCGCCAACATAGGCGAAGTAATCGCCGCTAGTAGCCGAGGCCAAGTCGGCGCAGCTAATAGAGTTAGTCGTGCTACTCCCCGCTTTCGGAGCAATCAGGGCGTCGCTATCAATACCCGCTAAAGCACCACTTTGGCTGCGAACAGTTGAAGCTGGCGCGGTAAGCTGGGCACAGCTGGGATATTCGCTGTTGTGGTCGTAGTACTTCTCAAGACTATCCGCAATAGTCGTCGCGTCCACAGTACGCTGAGCATCACGGCCATCGGCTTGGAACTTATTAATACCGAAAGCCGCAATTGTTACCAATATAACAATCACCACAATGACAACAATCACCTCAACCAGTGTGAACCCTTTTTCCCAACCCATTGTGCTTATAATTGTAGTGCTGGCATAAGCGCAAAGCAATATACCATTTGTGATAATTATCACCTTATTACTGTATAAACAGCCCGGCAGTTGAATTTACACCCGTGAATGCTATAATGGCATCTGTTACACACCACAGTATTGGGGATTGGCCAAGTGGTAAGGCACCGGGTTCTGGTCCCGTGATCGGGGGTTCGAATCCCTCATCCCCAGCCACGAAAAAAGCAGGATTTTATTCCTGCTTTTTTCGTGGCTAAGCGTGCTGGGTTTGCACATACCGTCACGGGCCCGTGATTGGGCGAAAACTGCCAGTGGCAGTTTGAGAGCGAGTGCCGGCAAAGCTTGAGCTTTGACCGCGAACGACGCCGGGCGAATCCCTCATCCCAAACAGATGCGATAGTTTAAAATGAGGCCCGTATGGGTCTCATTATTTTTTAATACTGAGCTTTCCCGCTTCCCAAGCTTCTCGTAAGGTAACCGCAAGGTCAAGTTTTTTGATCTCATCAAGCTCTTCAGTATTTGAGGCACTTTTCGCCCATCGCTCGAGATTATCTTCGAGTTCAAGGGTGGCTATCTTGCTATGCTCAATAATCATTGGAAGGATTTTTTCTGCTGACTGCTCGCCTGGTAATACATAGTACAGTATATTCTTTCGTATGATTAAGTCGGCCTTCCCCGGTGCATCTTTTAATACATCGAGAAGTTCAGGGGACATAATCTGGAGAGCTTGAAGGTGCTTTCCTCGCTCGGCATAAAGGTTTTGCTTATCGTCAAAGTTTAATTCACTTGGAATGAACTGCTTATTGTGTACCTGCCGCTGATGATATCGCGATAGCAAGGAGTTATTCTGCTGGTTCCTAATAATAAACGTTGGCGAATAGTGCTGTAGTTTGGTGGCATACAGGCTTAGGATGGCGGCATTGCGCTCTTCGGATAGCGTAATTGTAGGTATGTTTCTATATGTGGGCTGAATAAATATCCAAGAATCGTTAACGATAATTTCGCGAAAACGCTGTATTGTTTGGTGAAGACCACCTTGAATAATTGCTTCTATGTCTTGTGGAATCGGGAAAGATCTGAAGATCTTGATATCCTCACCCAATAATGATCGAAGTAGTTTGTCCCGTTTTTGTATTGTAGCCTCGGATTTTCTTACCAACCAAAAGATGCCAAGTAGGGGTACGCCTATCAAGAAAAATAACATGACCACTACTGCAATAATTTGACCTACTATATCCATTGTTCATCATTTTAGCAGTTTGAAATCCGGAAAGTAACTTTTATCTACAAATGGGATTCCTCGCTAAAGAGGAGGATGTTGCCGTGACTATTACCGAAGTACATACGCTACCCCACCCAAGAAGCTTATATTCAAAGCAGACTCATCGTAAAGTCTGTTTTTGATATGATAAGTCTATGGTTCTCGCAGACATAATTTGGCCGGCACTTTTTGTTCTAACAATTAGTCTTTTTGGTGTCGTCAAATTGTGGCCAGACGGTGGCTTTTCAAAGACCTTTAGCCAGCATGTCGCTGACAGGCGATCGAGTGTTTTATATTACATCTTAGTCTTTACGGTTTTTTTGCCTATGCTGGCGATATTTTTCTACGGGTGGTTTATTCCGTACTATCAACTGCCTTTTATATATTCGCTCACTCTTGCTATTTCTCTTGTGGCGCAGTATCTATGTACATTCTTTCCAGAATCAGGTCGAAGGGTTTTGGTGCATCAGGGTCTTGCCTTGATTTCAGCAGCTGCATTACTTGTGTCGCAGTTGATTCTTGTGTTTGTGGGGGCTTAGCGAGATAGATAGGCTCGCGGTAATTGTACCCTCGTTAATAATGGTAGTGTTACTAACAATATTAGTTACGACTAAGGCTCGGCATCCGAAAATCTTGCTTGTTCAAGTCGGTTATTTTGCTGCATACTTTGTTAGTATACTTGCTGTGATTTATATCTAGATTCTCTTGAAACACTTTCACTATCTCAGCCAAGTCTATTGCTCTAGAGCTTCTTAGAAACTTCTTTTGTTTGCTATACTTTCATTATGAACAGTACATTTTTACTACCTCCCTTTTTAATAAGCCTTCTTCTCTTATTAATCCGTAGTATCGTTGGGGTTTCATTTTTCTTTTCGGCTCTAAATAAGGCTAAAAACCCAAGAAAATCAGCAAAGCGCAACGGCATTCCATTGCCCCTACTGCTTTTTGTTATGTGCGCTGAATTCGCCGGCGCCCTTGGCCTTGTCTCGGGAATTCTAGGGCAATTTGCAGCTCTTGGCTTAATGCTTTTGATGTTGGCTACTATGACGCTCCATGTATTTGTTTGGAAAAGCAAATACTGGGCGGGCGAAGGTGGCTGGGAATATGATTTAATGCTTTTCACTCTTTGTGCGGTTATTGCGGCATTTGGAGTTGGGAGTATAGCAATGTAGCGTTTCCATGGGACGCATCCACTAACCCAGCCAAACATAAGAGCTTCAGAACTATTTCTGCGGCTCTTTTCTTGATACGATGAATGCATGGATAATCCTTATGCAATTCTTGTGGTGATTTTGGTAGCCGTTGTAGTTGTGGTAGCCATTAAAATCTCAAGTGGCAGCGAAAGACGAAAAGTACTTAAGAATAACAAGTACTCGTACTACGCAAAAGATTCAATTATGACACGGGCTGAAACCGAATTCTTTAAGACGCTCTATTCGGCGGTTAATGAGCGCTACTTAGTTTTCCCTCAAGTCCACTTATCGGCTTTGCTTGACCATAGAATAAAGGGACAAGATTGGAGAATTGCCTTTCGTCATATCAATGGAAAGTCCGTCGACTTTGTGCTTTGTGATAAATTAACTTTGCGCCCAACCTATGCGCTTGAACTTGATGATTTTACGCATAACCAGCGCGACCGTGTTGAGCGTGATATTGAAGTGGAGAGAATTTTCAAGGAGGCTCGCTTGCCTTTAATTCGATTCAAGAATGCCGATGCTACAAGTGATGAAATTATTCAGGCGCTGATAAGTGCGAAGAAAATGACTGACGCGTAGTTCATTTCATTTGTTGTATCGTATAAATAACTAGATTAAAAGTCCGCAATTAGTGGTCTGCTCTGCCTCAAAAACTGGGTACTATATAATAGATATATGGATCAACGCTCGTTCGTGTTTGTGGACATAGAGACTGACGGAGGGACTGGTAATCGGGGCCGGATTACTGAAGTTGCCGCTATTAAGGTGGTTAATGGTGAAATTGTTGACGAATTTCAATCTCTCGTTAACCCTGGCCACCCCATTCCCTTTTGGATTACGAAACTGACGGGCATTACGAATAACGATTTAGTGCATGCCCCATTTTTCGAAGATATTGCGAGCCAGCTTTTTGAATTTATGAGCGGAAGCATCTTCGTAGCGCATAATGTACTCTTTGACTTCTCTTTTTTGAAACGTGAGTTTAAAGAATACGGGGTAAACTTTGCACCAAAACTTTTTTGTACAGTTAAAATGTCACGGGCGCTCTTCCCGGAGCATAAAGGGCATAGCCTGCAAAAAATTATTGAAAGGCATAACCTGTCACCCTCTGCTCGTCACCGCGCCTTTGAAGATGCGCGTATGTTAGTTGAATACGTAAAACTGACAATTGCCCAAAAAGGCACTGATGCCTTTGAGGCTAATGTAGCGCTTCAAACCAAAACAAAAAACTTGCCGCCAAATGTCGATGAGCAAACAATCCTTCAATTGCCCGAGTCGGCTGGTGTATATATTTTTCACAGCGACGAAGGGCTACCGCTGTATGTAGGAAAGAGCGTTAATATTAGATCTCGTGTTCGCTCTCATTTTCAAAATGCAACAACCGTAGCGAAAGAAATGAAGATGTCGCTTTCAACGCATAATGTTACCTATATTTCCACTGAAACTGAAATTGAGGCACTCTTGCTGGAATCTGCCAAGGTAAAAGAATTGCAGCCATTATATAACCGACTTTTGCGTCGGAAAACGTCGCAGCATATTCTTGTGAAATCTGTTAACCAGGATGGTTATATAGCCTTCACAATTGAAAGCCATGATTTATCGAACTACGATAATTTGGAGGGTGTCTACGGAGTATTTACTACCAAACAGCAAGCGAAATTGAAAATTGAGGAGATTGCCCGCGCTTATCAACTGTGCCCTAAGCTTTTAGGCCTCGAAAAATCACAGGGCGCCTGTTTTCGCTATCAATTAGGGTTATGTAAAGGCGCCTGTATTCACAAAGAGCAGCCAAGCCAGTACAATGCTCGCGTTGAATTTGCACTTGAGCACACAAAAATAGAAACCTGGCCATTTAAATCTAAAATTTCCATAGCCATAAGTGCAGTTCGTTCACTAGTTATTGATCAGTGGATCCCGCAAGCAATCTTTGATAGCGAGACCGAGACGTTTACAAGCCTTGAAGGAAGTTTCGATATTGATACTTACAAAATTGTTCGCTCCTATGTAAGAGCGCATCGTTCTTCCGTTGTACTATTCAGCAGAAGTATTGAACAAATTTAAGCAATCTATGCTCTAGACACTATCTCTTTTTGGTATACTAACCATAAGAATATTAAGTGTAGAGCAAACATGCCTCAAGTTTCTAGCGAACGAATTAAAGATTTTGTGACATTATTCGGTGGTGATATAACCGCGGCCCATGCTGCATTGGATCAGTATCAAAAAGAAACGCTCGCCCCTTCTCTCGTCTCTCATGCTTCCCCGCCACCAGGAGAAACTATAATCTCTGTTCAAAATATCTCTAAAAAATATAAGCTTGGCAAGCAGACAGTTACTGCTCTGCATGACGTTACGTTCTCAATTGGCAAGGGTGAGTTTGTGGCTATTACTGGCGCGAGCGGCAGTGGAAAAAGTACGTTACTTCAAATTGTAGGCTGCCTCGACAAACCGACGACAGGAAAAGTAATTGTAGAATCAAAGGAGACGACAAACCTTAGCGACAATGCTCTAAGCGAGTTGCGCCAAAAGGCAATCGGCTTTATATTTCAATCATTTTACCTACAGCCGTTCCTTCGTCTCGATGATAATCTTGCTGTGCCCGCTATGTTTACTACTGAAAAGAAAAAGGTAACCGACGCAAAGGTTGAGCAACTCTTGCAACGAGTTGGGTTATTAGAACGCGCTCGGCACTTTCCAAATGAACTTTCTGGTGGCCAGATTCAGAGGGCTGCGATTGCTCGTGCACTTATAAATAATCCGCGTATTATTCTGGCCGATGAGCCAACGGGAAATCTCGATTCGACAAATAGTCAATCAATTATTGATTTGTTTCGCGCTATTCGCGATACGCTAGGAACGACTATTATCGTCGTGACGCACGATGCAGCTATTGCGCGACAGGCCGACCGTGTTATTGAGCTTAGAGACGGGGCTGTGGTATGATTCGCCCTTCGTATGCGTTAAAGCTTGCTCGTACAAAGCTGCGTTCAAAACGAGGCGTACTCATTGCTTCTATTATTGTTGCGAGTCTTTTATTTGCGGTACTTATTGCAATGATTATTGTCTTTACTGGGGCTGAAAAAAGTGCGACTCGTTTTATTAAGAAGGCCGGCAATGATCATTACCTTGTCATGACATCGCCAAATATACCCTTTAACCAAGTGGATTTTCAATTTCCGCTATCGCTTGAGCAGGTGCGGAGTATTAAGGCCTACGAGAAAACCTATTATGAAAACTTGCGAAATAAATATACGTCTCTTGGCCTCGACTATAATGCATCCACTGAAGTATCCGCCCTCACGCCAGCGGCTTGGGTTTCGTCAACGCTTCCAGAAGAGCAACGAGTAACTATTAACTGGTCGTCACCCGTCATTGAAGAAATGCGAAATAAAAAGTTCGAAGCATATGCTAAAACGGCCCAAAATAAACTGAGTGACCTAAAACAACTCGGCGAAAGCTACGGCGCGAAGGGCTATTATATTGTCGATAAGTCTACTGTTATACCGTCATTTCCAAACCTGCGATACATTCAAGATGGTAAAGAGGATTTTAGCAGCATCGATCAGCGTCAAGGTGGGCCAACCCAACAAGACACGTTTACGCATGCAATACGTAACAGTACCTATTCGTTAGTTGACCAAGAGTTATTGAGCCGCTATTTATTAACAACTCAGACCGATAGTTTGAAAGGCATTCCAGTTGTTGTCTCGGCGCAAGAAGCGGCAGTGTTATTTGGCGGCAAACTTGGTATAGGCAAAGAGCCAGATAGTCCTACCGACAAGCGAATGTGGCTGCAAGCTATACAGGAAAAAGTAAACGGGCAAACCTATCAGGCATGTTATCGCAATTCAGCCGAGCAAGCCTTGTTGGTAAAAATCCAACAGGATTATGCCAACATGAAAGCAAATGAGAGCACCAAAGGCTATGTGAAGCCCAGCCTCCTCTACGATTATCCAAAAGATGTATGTGGCGCTATTCCAGTGAAGGAAGATACGCGCACGACAATCGAAAAGAATGCCGACCTAAAAGCCGAAGAAAACCAGAAGAAGCTCGGTACGTATGTGGCGCCAAGTCATCAACTTTTAACCTTCCAGATTGTTGGTATAAAATATGCCGAACCATACCTCGACTACACCAAAAGCATTGATGAATATGTAAAGAGTTTACTTGTGGGACAGGACACTGCATCAACAATAGCGGTACCGTTGCAAATGTACGAGACGCTTCCTGATGGATGGAAAGTCGACACTTCTCAAGAAGCAGACACGAGGGTTACCCGATACGCCACCCAGAATGATGAGTTTAGCGCCCGTGTGCTTGAATTTAGTAGTGTAGAAAAAGCTCGCACTTTTCTTGATGAACAAACCTGCCCATCGTCGGATAGTAATTGTACTAAGAAATTTTATGGTAGTCCGTACGGCTCAAACTATCTGATTCTTGATGAAATCGGCAAGCTATTTAATAAAATAGCCGCCGTCGCCTTCCCTGCCGTACTCGGCTTAGCAGCGATTATTATCTGGTTTACTATTTCTCGTATTATGGCAGAAAACCGCAAAGAAACGGCGGTGTATCGCGCAATGGGTGCCAAGCGGCGTGACGTGACGGGTATTTATGTTGTCTATGTGCTTCTTGTTGCCTTACAGATTGCAATTGTCTCATTTGTACTAGGTATTACGGCTGCCTTTGCTGTCGATTATTTCTATGGAAAAACACTGACCGATACTGCCGTGACTGCATTTGGAATCATTAACGACGCTCCAGAGTTTAGTTTATTTAGTCTTGAATCGCCGCTACTGCTTGCGGTCGTATGTTCCATATTTGGCATTAGTATTATTGCGAGCATCCAGCCCCTTGTTCGCAATGTGATGCGCAGTCCGATCCGGGATATGCGTGACGATTCATAGCTACCATGCCGTTGTTTGCATGATGGGGTAATGCGTAAGATTTGATTTTTTATTTTTTATGTATTTCTGATAAGCTAAGCCTATATGAAAAAACAAACAATACAAAAGAAAACTTCCTCGACGAAATCCATTAATGGTAAAAAAAGAAATCTAAAAATAGCAGCTCTAAGCGTGCTGGGTATATTTATAATAGCTCAAGTAGCGTTTGATGTGTCAGTGCTGTGGCGGCACTTCACTTCCCTGCCTCAATCAGAGCCAGCTGTGGCAACGACGATTTTTAAATCAATTGACGGCATGTACTCACCCTTACCGGTTGAAGCTAAAACAGGCACTTTGTATGCTTCGGCTGCTCGTCTTACTCTACCGGCGGATAATAGTAAGGATATTCTGTATTATTACAGTCCTGCCGATGGTACTGATTTGGCGGTTATTACTTTCACTACACGACAAATGATCGATACCGGAGAAAGCTCAGCGGTGAATGCGTATTTTACGACCTATGCAAAAAACTCCTTTACTTTTGATCGTGAAGGAAAAGCACTTCTCGCTTTTTTTGAGGAACTGCCGAGTTTGCAAGCCTGCGCGAGGGGTGTTCAGGTATATGAAGCGGCCCAGCCAGACGAAGACGGTTTTATTGCTCAAGGCACGAAACGTTTACAAGATGGCCGCACGCTCTATTTTTACACCGAAAAACAATGTAAGCAGCAGGCTCAGCTAAGTAGCCTTCTTGACGTTGTGAAGCGAGTGGAAAGCTTCTAAACAAGCGCATGACTGAGCACGTGTACGAGGCGGTTCTTATACTAGGCGGAGGTATTAATCTTGACGGCTCCCTGTCAGATGCCGCAAAGCAACAAGTGCAAAAAAGTGTCGAGGCGTATAACACTTTTTCTGTAAGGGTTTTTATTACTAGTGGTTTGTACGGCTATAAAGGGGTTGAAAAACCAATTACAAGCGAAGCAAAGGCGTATGCTCGCTACGCAGAAAGTATCGGATACCTTCAGCCGTAATATATACAGAAGAACATTCTCAAGAAACACTTGGTAATATTCTTTTTACAAAAATGGAAATCCTAATCCCGCTCGGCTTGACTCGCCTTATTGTCGTGCCGCAGGTTAATCACCTTACGGAACGTGTTGAGTATTTGTTGCAGAAAGTCCTGGGTCCTGGTTATGAGTGGAAGATTATTAGACCAGCTGAAAACCTCGATGAACGAAACGTACTACGAGAAAAGAAATCGCTGGAAATGACCAGGCGCATTAATGATGCATTTCAAGATGGTGACCACCGGGCTATTTACAAAGGTCTTATGAAAAGCCACCCGGCGTACGGGGGCACGCTTTGGACGACGGAAGAGTTGCGGAAATTGCTGGGATAGGGTTGAATGGGTACATAAAATAGAACTGATCCCCTGCCTACGTACGTATAGTGCACTATTAAGTTAAACTGAAACCATAATCCCCTTGACTCTATCGTCGCGACGCGACATACTTCTTAATCGCTCAACAAAGTAAAATCGCTAGTAAGTAAGAATGTTTCATGAGATCTTAATACAGACATACATTTGGATAGGTTTCTTTGTGTTGATCGTCTTGCTTGTTATCAAATGGCAAGCAAATAAAAAGACGCCCGAGGATTCTAGTGTCTCTCCTCCAGAAAAAGTGAACACTATTCCGTCACAGGCTGATAAGGCCGAATTGGCTGTCGATGCAGCACTAAGAGGGCTCCAAGAAAACCGCTATTTCGTGTTTAGGGATTTAATAATACCATCATCATCTAAGAAAGTTGAACTTACGCAAATTGATCACGTTCTAGTATGTAGGTTAGGGATATTTTGTATAGAGACAAAATCAAATCATGGATATATTTATGGCTTTACCCAAAGACAAGATTGGAAACAGTATTTGGGCTACAATGCAAAGCCATATACCTTTCATAGTCCTTATCGTCAAAATAAGCATCATGTCTCTTCGCTAGAGTTGTTGCTGGTCGATAACCTAAAGGCGCCGATCCACTCTTATCTTGCCTTTCCTAATGCTAAGAAGGTTGTTATTAATGGTCGAATTGAAGACATGTCACCGGAAGGTGTTGTATCTAAGATCAACAAGCACATGAATAGTATTTATGAACCTGCGGATATAGAGAGAATTGCAAAAATACTAGCCCATGCTGGAACGTTTCGTGAACAACTTCGCAACAAGCACGTGGATGATGTGAAAGCATTTATTGATGCTAAGGTAGCTGAGACATTAAAGCTTTCTTAGTGATATTTAAGACGAACTGATCATATCAGCCCATCCTCAGCGTATCTTGTATACTAGATAGATGACTCGTTCAAAAAACCAACTGCTTGTAGCAACTGTACTAAGCGCCGTGGCTTTTCTTAGCCTTGCAACGGCGGTTGCGTTTAGGCTTACGCAGCCTTTTGATACGACTGCTTTGTTAAGAATTCACAGTGGCGCTACCCCGTATTGGGACTCATTTTTTATAACTATTACGCAATTTGGTGGCAGTATTATAGTAACTATTGCCAGTATTCTTATTCTTGGAGTACTTTTGCTTTTAAAAAAGCGTCGCAAGGCCGTCTTTTTCAGCCTAGTTATGGTGGGTATGCTGCTATTGAATATTTTATTTAAAGACCTCATTGGCCGGCATCGCCCTGATGCAGCCGGATGGCTCATACCAGAAACGGGCATGTCGTTCCCTAGTGGCCATGCAACAGCGGTCATGGCTCTGGGGCTTGCGCTGTGTATTTTGCTATGGAATACATCATGGCGCTGGGCTGCTGTAGGGTGCGCAACTGCTTACATTGCAGTGGTGAGCTTTTCGCGTTTGTATCTGGGTGTGCATTACCCTTCTGATATTGTTGGCGGTTGGTTGTTGTCTATTGCATGGGTGAGCGCGGTCGTACTGATAGTTCGTTTGCCATACCGGCACGTCGCCAAGGTTAATGAACCGTGAAAACGATAATTCTATACAATCCAAACAGCACCGGCCCTAGTAAGGCAAACGCGCTTGCACTGGCAAAGCAGTTACGTGCTGCAGATATAACGGTTCAGGTAAAAGAAACAACTCACGCTGGCCATGCCGGTGAACTAGCGCAGGGGTATGCGAAGTCAAAAGAAGAGATAGCGCTCCTCTCGTCTAGCGGTGATGGCGGCTACCATGAATTAATTAATGGTGCGCTGAGCGTGCCGAATAGTAAGCTCATTGTTGGTGTTATTCCTTCTGGGAATGCTAACGATCATTACACGGCACTTGGCAGTGATGACCTAGCTGAAGCAATTATCGCCCGGCGAGTTAGTCGCATCGACACGATAAAACTTACGGGTACTCAGAAAGGACGGCCTTTTGTAAAGTACGCCCACTCTTATATTGGCATAGGCGTAACTGCTATTGCCGCTCGTCGTCTTACCGAAGAACGGCCAAGTGTTATGACCGAAAAATGGATTGTTCTTCATTCTCTCGTATCGTTTCGCTCTGTAAAGATTAAGGAAAACGGCAAGAACCACCGTTACAGCAGCTTGATATTTAGCACTATTCCTTTTATGTCAAAAGTTATTAAACTTGCGCAACAATCGTCCGTTACTGATGGAAAGTTTGAAGTTACTCCAATTCGTTTTCGGTCAAAGCTCCGCCTTCTTCTCTATCTAGTTACAGCTGCAACGGTAGGTTTACACCATGGCATTTCTCGTAAGTTATATCGCTTTCGTACTATCCGCCCGCTCGATGTGCAGATTGATGGAGAGGTCTATAAACTCGACGGTAACTCGGTTGTCAGTATTGAAGCGCAAAAACAGAATTTACTTTGTATTTTGTAGACACCGCTAGTATAGCGGTGTCTTTGTAAGCTACCCATCTTTATTAAGCAAAGGTGTGGTATTAATGTTGTAAAGTAGTCCTTTTTACGAAAAACTGCTTGTAATAAATAACAGCTCGCTCTACTATTAACGCAGAAATAGGAAAAGTGTATGGGTGAACTTATAGAGCTTGGTGTATATCGTCGCAAAGAAGCCACAAAAACAGTCCAGCGATTAAATGCAATTTCTGAGATTCAACAAGTCAGTAATGGCGTGTATGTAAGCAGCGCCGCGTTCCCAAGCTACGACGTTCTTTCGAGCGGCGACTATTTAAGTGCCGCACAATTTGCGAACGCCGGTAACAGGCTTCGCCGTGATCACGAGTACGGTTATGGAGTAATGAGCAGTATTGCTTTAAAGATGGTGCAGGCGTCCGCTGAATTCGGCCCATCGTCCGGAGAGACCGGTGTATTCCCTGTGAACTCTTATGATGACGTCTATGCCTGGATACAGAAATTCACACAAGACCCAGCTTATATTCAAGGAGGTAGCCGCGGTCGCGTACTGCTCGATCGACATCTTGTGCATAGCGCCTTGTTAGAATCCGAAGGCGTCACCCCTATTAAGCCCGTTCCAGTTCCCGTGCTTAATGAGGGTGAACGCCAAGTCGTACGGCAACTATTCCGCCAAGAATCTCATCTGTAAGTATGCCTACTGGCCTAGTGGCCGGCTGGCGCTCCGGCAGTGTCCTTGGCTTTCTTCACGAAGAAGACTACCAGAATTGCCAGTGATGCCGTGACGGCACTCCATAGAAATGCCACGTGTATACCTTGCGCGTAAGCGGCTGGCTGCGAAGCACCCTTGCCTAGTGCGTCGATAACAACACTGGACATAATTGCCACGAACAAAGCAGTCCCGGCTGCAGCGGCTACTTGCTGCATGGTTGATACGGTTGCTGAACCAAACGAATATAAGTGTTTTGGCAATGAGCCTAAGCTACTCGTAAACAGTGGCGTGAATATAAAGGCCAATCCCGTACTAAACACTACGTGACCAATAAGCAGTACTGCCCAAGTGCTATGTTCGTTGAGGCTAAAGGCCAGGCCCCACAGTGATAAGGCGGTGAGGATTGTGCCCACGAGTAGTAATGGACGCGGTCCAATTTTGTCATACATGCGTCCGACAAACGGCGCTAACAACCCCATTATTAACCCACCAGGAAGCAGCAGTAACCCGCTACTAAGAACCGATAGATCGAGTACGTTTTGCATGAAAAGCGGCAGCAAAATAAAGGCTCCGAACATCCCCATCATACATACAACAAACATAATAACCGAGGCGGTAAAAGTAGGTGTTCGGAATGTATTAAGGTTAAGCAATGCTTTGTCGCTACGTTGTAGGATAATTTGGCGCCAGATAAATACCGCCAATGCCACAACCCCAATAATAATGGGAGCGAAAACCATAGCTGTGTTTCCCCCGGCGGCTGATTCGCCAAGGCTACTGAGCCCAAACACTACACCGCCAAACCCGAGGGCAGAAAGAATAACCGAAAGAACATCAAGCGGTGCGCGGCTGGTTTTACCAACATTATGCATACGACGAGCACCGATAATGAGCATCGTGATGGCAATCGGCAGCACAAAAATAAACAAGAATCGCCAACTAAGTTGACTTAAAATTAAGCCAGAAATAGTTGGACCAATAGCAGGTGCAACGGCAATAACAATTGATATATTCCCCATGCGGCGGCCCAATGTTTCGTGGGCTTCGAGGCTCATTACGGTTGTCATGAGGAGCGGCAGCATAATAGCCGTACCACTCGCCTGCACGATTCGTCCCATCAGCAATACTTCAAAGCCAGGTGCAATTGCTGCAATTGCCGTACCGGCCGTAAAGAGACCCATGGCAATAATATAAAGTTTGCGGGTTGAAATACGCTGAATAAGAAAGCCAGTCGTAGGAATAACCACGGCCATAGTAAGAAGAAAACCAGTTGTCAGCCACTGGGCGGCGAGTGCTGAAATTTTAAGGTCACCCATGAGGTGTGGGATCGCAACACCCATGACCGTTTCGTTAAGGATCACAACAAAAGCCGAAATAATCAGCAAGTTAATAATAAGGCGATTTCGTTTTTCGGTTGTTTCAGACATAATGTAATTTTTAGGCAACCTTACCAGTGTAATGGCTTTGGCGCTATTATGTAAAGGTTTTGCGACTAGTAAGTGAGGGCGGCGTGCTACGATATAAAAATGTATATTCTGTTGCATTCATCTAAGACTATGCGTAACGCACAATCTGGCCATGTGCCACTCAGCAAACCTTTATTTAGTGCGCAAGCCGCAAAACTAGTGGAACTTTTTAAGGGCACCGACGCCACTACTATTCAGACACTCATGCGTATCTCTTCTTCAAAAGTAAAGGCTGTCAAGGAATTATATGATCACTGGTCGGACGGGCCGGGTTCACAAATACCGGCAATCGATGGTTTCACGGGAGATATTTATAGTGGCTTGCAGGTTCGTACCTGGAGTGATGACGATCGTCGCTATGCACAGAAACATTTGGTGATATTGTCTGGTTTGTATGGCGGGCTGCGGCCATGCGATGGTATTATGCCATACCGTCTAGAGATGGGGTATCGCCTACCTGATGGTCGCAGTATGTATGATTTTTGGGGAGGTTCAATCGCCTCGCTTTTGTCTGAAAAGCATCCTATCCTGAATCTCTCGGCTGTTGAGTACACGAAGGCGGTTCTTCCCTATGTTAGCGCTCAGGTTATTACTCCTAAATTCCTAACAATTAGTCCAAAGACGGGCCAACCCACTTTTGTAGCGGTGCACGCAAAAATTGCGCGTGGTGCATTCGCGCGTTGGGTTATACAACACCAGATTAAAGATACGGTGGAGTTAATAAAATTTAAAGAATTAGGCTACACCTATAACAAGGTAATGAGCACGAATGAGCAGCCGGTATTTGTATGCAAAGAGTTTAGCGGGCTTGGTTTGAGTGTACGGTCAACATTGATATAATACGTACATGAATCAAGAAATAGCACCGGATGGTAAATCTCCACGTTTCAAACCCCTTATTATGCGTTCACCGCTACTAGCTGTAGGAATTATACTAGCCGTCGTGGCCGTATTTGCTGCTTTGGCTGCAACGACTTATAAAGATCATAATTGGGCGCTTGGACTGGCTCCACAACGTAACGCCAAAGAAATTGAATCGGTTAAACAAGCAGTTCGAAGTGCCGCGCCAGCTGATACGTTAGACATATACGTTGCCAACAGTAATACGAGCGGTACGCCATTCGGTCATGCTATGACTGTGAATGTACTTTTAAGCTCCGTTAATGCCGAAAAGTATAATATAGAGGAAATTGGTAGCCACATAATGACTGCTCTATTTTCAAACAAACTGAAAGACACGTATGCTATTACGATTGGTTATGATGTACCAGGTGGAATCGAATCTAGTGAGGGTGTCGACACCCGGCCTATCACCAGCGCAAAAGATATCTTTGATCCTATCTTTGAGCAGAAAATGACGGTAAAATAAACTGATGGAATCCTTCCTCCACTGGCTACACCACGAAGGCCTACAGGCTCTGTTTATTATTGCTGGCGCAATTATCGCTATGTACGTCGGTACGTTTATATTGAATATTGTCGTTGGGCAATTTGTGCGTGGCAAGCTCCGAAAAGCCTCAAAGCTAGATATCGAGAAGCGTCAAAAAACCCTTGGTTCACTCGTAAAAACTGTTTGGCGTATTTTAGTCATTGCTGTTGCGGCCGCCTCACTCCTTAAACTCATTCTTCCAACAATAGACTTTACTCCCCTGTTTGCCAGCGCTGGTATTATTGGAATCGCTATTGCTTTTGGTGCTCAAACACTTGTAAAAGACTTTTTAACCGGCGTATTTATTATTAGCGAAAATCAATACCGCGTGGGCGACATTGTGAGTATTAATGATGCCGATGGGCGTGTTGAACATATTGGTGCGCGTTCGACGGTGATCCGCGACGAGAACGGCAATGTTCACTATTTGCCAAACGGGTCAATTGGGCATGTAGTGAATAAGACCATGGGCTACAGCCGTGTATACTTTACGTTGTTACTGCAAGCTTCTACTGACCTTGATGCGGCAGTGAGTGTTATAAACCAGGTGGGCGACCGGCTGGCTGAAAGTGACAAATGGAAAGATCGCGTGTTAAGTGCTCCGCAGTTTCATTCGATTGGTGCGGTTACGGGAAGTTCTATTGAAGTATCTATTAGCGGTAAAGTGAATGCTTCCGAACAATGGGCGGTTACCACTGAAATGCGCCGCCGCCTATTAAAGGCTTTTGATAAGCACGATATTAAGCTGGCGTAGTTTTCACCGCTCCAGTGGCCCTTTTCCATTTTTAAGCAAATCAGCGTTAGGCTTTGCCGCCTTGGTTAAGTACCTGCTTATTACCAACCGAACCGTCTTCGTTGATCTCATACATTACTACTTCGCCAGTACCAATTTCGAGCTCATGTACGTGGTCGTCATCAACTTCGTCGAGGTCTTTCATAAGAGCCCGCAACGTATTGCCGTGGGCGGCGACGATAACATTCTTACCTTCTTTTAAATCTTCAAGGATTGTTTCTTGGTAGTAGGGCAACACACGGGCATGGACATCTTTAAGTGTTTCGCCATTTGGTACTGGGTGGTCCCAAGTACGGCGGAGTTTAGTGAACTCTTCTTCGCCAATGGTATCTTTAATTTCCCATTTGTTTTTTGCCTGGTAATCACCGTAGTGACGCTCGTTCAAAGCATCGTGGTGGGTTGTTTCAAGCTCGGTGTGCGATAATGCACTTTTAATTTCTTCCAACGTTTGTTGTGCGCGGCTTAAGCCGGAGGCATAGGCCTTGTGAAGCGTGATGTCGCGTAGATGCTCGGCGGCAGCCCGGGCTTCGGCCCTTCCCTGTTCAGTTAAGGCGACGTCTTCTTGGCCGGTCCATAGCCCAAGTGCGTTCCATTCAGACTGTCCATGGCGAACCAGAACGAGGTAGGCCATTATGCCTCCTCGCTTTCGCGCTTCAACGCCGAAAGGCCGGCAAAGTGTGCTTCATTGCCAAGCTCTTCTTCGATGCGAAGGAGTTCGTTATATTTAGCCACTCGGTCGGTGCGGCTAAGGCTTCCAGTTTTAATCTGCCCAGTATTGAGGCCAACGGCTAAGTGTGAAATAGTAGTGTCTTCGGTTTCGCCAGAGCGGTGTGACATAACTGCTTTCCAGCCAGCGTCGTGGGCCATTTTTACAGCGGCGATTGTTTCCGTTAACGAACCAATTTGGTTGACCTTAATAAGAATGGCGTTGGCGGCCTTTTCTTCGATACCGCGCTGAAGGAATTCAGTGTTGGTCACCAAGAGGTCGTCGCCAACTAGTTGAACAGATTCGCCAAGTTCGGCGTTAAGTACTTTCCAGCCATCCCAGTCGTCTTCGCCCAGGCCGTCTTCAATAGAGCGGATTGGGAAACGGCTGGTAAGGTCTTTGTAAAACGCCACCATTTCTTCAGAACTGAGCTTTTTGCCTTCAGTGTTGAGTACATATTGACCGTCTTCGATAAGTTCTGAACTGGCAACGTCAAGGGCGAGGACAATGTCTTGCCCTAAGCTGTAGCCGGCTTTTGTAACAGCAGCTTCAATGAGCTCAAGCGCTTCGGCGTTGCCGTTTTTAACTGCCGGTGCGTAGCCACCTTCGTCACCTACAGTAGTGCCGTAGCCGCGTTCGTGGAGTACTTTGCCAAGGGCGTGAAAGACCTCAGTACCCATTTGCAGAGCTTTACTAAATGTGTCAGCTCCAACTGGCATAATCATAAACTCTTGAATATCGGTGCTGCCAGCAGCGTGCTTACCGCCGTTGACGATGTTCATCATAGGCAGCGGAAGCGAAAGTTTTTCGGTGCCCGAAAGCTGTGCAACGTATTGGTAGAGAGGAAGTTTTTTAGCGGCTGCTGCGGCTTTTGCGACCGCCAAAGAGACCGCTAGAATTGCATTGGCGCCAAGACGACCTTTGTTGGCTGTACCGTCAAGCTCAATCATAAGTTGGTCAATGCCCGCTTGATCGCTGGCGTCGTGACCCATAAGAGCATCGCGTATTTCACCGTTCACATATCCGACCGCCTTTAGAACGCTCTTACCGCCATAGGCGGCGTCACCATCGCGGAGCTCAATAGCTTCGTGTGAACCGGTACTCGCCCCTGATGGAACAGCGGCCCTGCCCATGGTGCCATCGTCAAGGTATACATCGGCTTCAACCGTTGGGTTACCGCGGCTATCTAAAATTTGTCGTGCGTGAATGTCGGTAATATTCATAAGATTCCTCGTTTAAACAACCTTCTTAGTATACGCCTAATTTGTTTTGTGATTAAGATCCTTATGTATTTTTCTGTCGCAGAAGTGCTATAGTATAAGCATGAAAAACGGTGGGTACGAAGAAGCTGCACGACTCATTGCCGATCTTACGATCGAGCAGAAAGTCGCGTTACTTTCGGGCAAGGATTTTTGGACAACAAAAGCGATTGGCGATATTCCGTCTATCACTATGACGGATGGTCCCCATGGGGTGAGGTTATCGCAAACTGGTCTTGAGGGCGAGCCGGCAACCTGCTTCCCTACTGCTAGTGCTTTGGCGGCAACCTGGAACCCTGAATTGGCCCACAAGGTTGGCGAAGCGATTGGTATTGAAGCGCAGTCGCTTAATGTGCACGTGGTACTGGGGCCGGGTGTTAATATGAAACGCTCGCCACTTGGTGGGCGCAACTTCGAGTATTTAAGCGAAGACCCGTACCTTACGGCTGAAATGGCCATCGCATATATTAAAGGTATGCAAAGCCAGGGTGTAGGCACTAGCTTAAAGCATTTTGCGGCTAACAACCAGGAATACGAGCGGATGCGTAGCAGCTCGGATGTTGACGAGCGTACCTTGCATGAAATATACCTACGCGCCTTTGAGCTAACAGTAAAAGAAGCGCAGCCATGGTCTTTGATGGCCTCATATAACCTTATTAATGGCACGCGCGCTACGGAATCTGGCTGGTTGTTGCAAGATTTACTTCGTGACCAGTGGGGTCATGAAGGCATTGTTGTATCTGACTGGATGGCGGCGGCTATTGGTAGGCCGGCGGCGGTCAAGGCTGGCACGCACCTGGAAATGCCAGGTGGCAGTCCTGAAACAACCAAGGATATTATGGCCGCGCTTGAAGACGGTTCTTTGTCTGTTGAAGATATCGACACTCGCGCTATTCAGTTGGTCGCTAATATTATAAAAGTAGCTCGTTTGGCTCGGCCTGGTGTTACTTATGATGTTGATGAGCACCATGCTTTGGCTAAAACGGTGGTGACTGAGGCTATTACTTTACTTAAAAATGATGCCCTCCTGCCTATTGAACCTGGAACAATTAAAAAGCTAGCTGTTGTTGGTTACTTTGCAAAACACCCTCGCTTTCAAGGTGGTGGCAGTTCGCAAATTACACCTACAAAAGTCGACACACTCTTGGCTGCCTTGCAGAACATATATGGCCAAGATGTGGAGATGTACTATGCTGAAGGTTTTCGCGCCGACGGGAGCACTTCTGCACATTTGCTTGATGACGCATTAAGAGCCGCTAAGGCAGCTGACGTAACTATTGTCGCAGCCGGCTTGCCATCCGAGTGGGAATTCGAAGGTGTGGATCGTCCAACCCTCGAACTGCCAGCAGGTATTAATAAAGTGATTGATACGATTGCTTCATCTGGTGCCGAAACAGTAGTGACGCTGACAAATGGTTCGGCTGTAGCGCTACCGTGGCTCGATAAAGCCTCGGCCGTTATTGAGGGCTGGTTGACCGGCCAAGCGGGCGCGTCAGCAATGGCCGAAGTAATAGCCGGTGTCGTAACCCCATCGGGTCGCTTATCGGAAACCTTCCCTCTGCGCATTGAGGATACGCCACCCTATCCCGACTTCCCAAACAAAACGGGTCACGCCTGCTATGGCGAAGGTGTATTTATTGGGTACCGATGGTATAGCACCAGGAATATTGCGCCGCAATTTGCTTTTGGCTACGGGCTAAGCTACACCACGTTCGAATACAGCAATCTAAAGGTCTCCAGTGAAACGCCATTTGACGACGAGGTAATGACCGTTAGGTGCACAGTTACAAATACTGGTAAACGAAATGGCAAAGAAGTTGTACAGCTATATATTGCGAACCATGATCAATCCGAGGTGCATCCAGAGCGTGAATTAAAGAAGTTTGCCAAGGTTGCGCTAGACCCCGGCGAATCCAAAGAGGTAGTGTTTGAACTTTCTGCAAAGGATTTTGCGTTTTACAGCCTGCCGCGCCATGCCTGGGCGACTGTTGCCGGTAGCTATAGCATTATTGTGGCTCGCTCGGCACAGGATGCCGACCTTGAAACGACTATTACCATGCAGGCGCGTCACCCTGAAGTTGCGGCTATTACCCACCAATCGTTATTAAAAGAGCTGGCAGCTCACCCACGGGGTCGTAAAATCTACGAACTCATGGCCTCGCAAATGGCACGGGCGTTTGGCGGCGATGATGCGAAAAAGTATGCCGAAAATACCGATACTTTACTGACACTGGTTGGCGATTTGCCAATTGGCCGTTTGCCAGCAATTTCTGGCGGCTTAATGCCCCGTTCATTCATTGATGGAATTATTACGTACTGTCGGCATGATAAGGGCTTCC
The DNA here is from genome assembly GCA_001897305.1 of Candidatus Saccharibacteria bacterium 47-87. Lineage (GTDB taxonomy): Bacteria > Patescibacteriota > Saccharimonadia > Saccharimonadales > Saccharimonadaceae > Microsaccharimonas. The sequence continues at coordinate 381,426 of MKSO01000001.1, forward strand.
ACCCGCTCGAAAGCTTTGCCTATTATAAAGAAGTTGCCGCTCTAATTGTTAGGGCTGTTACGCAGCGAAAGCCTTAGGAGGGGCTCGCACCATGGTACAAAAAAGAACTAAAACGAATACACCGACGCCAGTTAAGAAATCGTTTATTTTTCGTTACACAGCCGCAACCGCTGGTTTATATGCAGCGCTTTTAACACCGGTAATTGTAGGACTGTCGCTCAAGCTTATTTCGATTGATGCGCAGAATGCCACTACAAATTTAGCTTTGGTTGCAGGCGTGGGCGCATTTTTGGCTGTTATTGCCAACCCCTTATTTGGACGACTATCTGACCGCACGACTTCACGGCTTGGCATGCGTCGTCCATGGCTATTAGGTGGCTCGGTAACGGGTGTGTTGGGCCTTCTTGTTATTGCGCTTAGCAATACTGTTCCTGGCATCTTAATTGGCTGGTGTATCGCTCAGGTGGCGTTTAACGCAACCTTAGCAGCTTTAACGGCAGTTATTGCCGATCAAGTTCCTTCTAAGCAACGTGGTACGGTATCGGGGTTTGTGGGTATCGCTCAAGGTGTCGGTATATTAGCCGGTGTCGCCATCGCCCAGATTTTTACCGGTCAGTTGTTTTGGATATTCTTTGCCCCTGGTCTTGTCGGTTTGCTTGCAGTATTCATATTTGCCTTTACTCTACGTGATCGACGCCTACCAAAGGGCCACCAGCCTCCGTACGACTTTAAAGCTTTCATTATGAGCTTCTGGACCAACCCATTTACTCACCCCGACTTTGGCTGGGCCTGGATAAGCCGGTTCTCTATTTTGCTAGCACTGTCATTCCTTACAACCTATCAGACGTTTTACCTCATTCGTCATTTGGGGATATCTGAAAAGGACGTAACGACCTATGTGTTTCTCGGGACTATTACGACTATTGGTATTTTGATTGTTGGAAGTATCGTCGGTGGGTTACTATCTGATAAGTTCCATCGACGTAAGCGTTTTGTGTGGTTGTCTGCCTTGTTGTGTGGTGTGGGGTTGTACCTACTGGCGACCGGTGACTCAATTGGTATGTATTTGCTAGCAGCCGGAACCATGGGGTTGGCGCAGGGTGCCTATATGGCAGTTGACCTCGCGCTTGTAACGGAGGTTTTGCCAAGTAAAAAAGATACAGCTAAAGACTTGGGCGTTATTAATATCGCCAATGCCCTGCCGCAGTCAGTCGCTCCTGCTATTGCACCCTTCTTTTTGGCTATTGGCGGGCCTGACAACTTTACTTCTTTGTTCCTAGCGGCAGGTATCTTTGCGGCCCTAGCGGCAGTTGCCATCTTCCCTATTCGCGGTGTTCGATAGTACTATAGGTACATGACATCACTTGCTGAGTATTTAAAAACACCCGGTGCGGTTGCCGTTATTCCAACTGATACCGTGTATGGAGTAGTTGCGCGCGCCGCCGACCCTGAGGCTGTCGCAAAGCTTTATGCTCTTAAAAACCGCCATGCCAAACCCGGCACGCTCATTGCAGCCAGTATTGATCAGCTGGTTGCGCTGGGTTTTAAGCGCCGCTATGTAACTGCAGTTGAACAGTTTTGGCCCGGTGCCGTGAGTGTTATTATCCCCTGTGCTCACTTAGAGTATTTACATCAAGGTGTAGGTAGTTTAGCGGTGCGTATCCCAGATGATCCATGGCTTATTGAACTTCTGTCTCAAACCGGTCCCCTGCAAACGAGTAGCGCTAACCAACCTGGCGAGCCGCCAGCAACTACAGTTCAAGAAGCGAAAGACTATTTCGGTGATGAAGTTGCTTGGTACGAGGATGGTGGTGTGGTAGATCGTCCGTCATCTACGGTTATTCAAGTTATTGACGATGCCATCGAAGTAGTGCGCCAAGGCGCTGTTAAACTGTAAATCTATGCGCCTAACCGCGTAATAATAAAAATACAGACAACCCCCGTGATGGTGAGCCCGATAGTGGCATAGGCGGACACTTTACTGTGGGCCTGAGGCAGTATGTTACTTGCCGCAATATACAAAAGTACGCCAGCGAAGAAACCTAGGTATAGTGCCAGGGCAGCTTCGGATAGCGGAAGGATAAGACTAACTAGACCACCAGCAATTGGGGCGATAACCACAAGGCTAATAAGGTGGATAATTTGCTTTTTGCTATTTTTGTTAAGCAACATAAAATTGGCCGTATCGAAGCCGTCGGCAAAACGGTGGCCGAGTACAGCCAGCGTAACAGCAATACCTACCGAAGTATTAATTTGAAAGGCAACGCCAATACTGAGGCCGTCAAAAAAACTATGGCCCGCAAGTGCGACAGCACGAGCGATACCCATTTTGGGGTGGCGATGGGTTTTGTAGTCCTCTTCACTCCCCTCGTGGACCAAAATAAATTTTTCAATAGCATGAAATAATAAAAATCCACCAACAAATAACGCCATTGGCCATGCTATATCCAAGCCGCTACGTTCACTGCCTTCAAATACTTCTGGAAGAAGGTCGAAGCCAACCAGCCCAAGAATAAGGCCCGATGTAAGTGCGATGGCGAGGGGTAGATGTTTGCGGGTTTTTATGGCAGTATATCCGCCAGCAAGAGCGGCTAAAGCAGCAGCGATAGTAAGAAGTATTATGAGCATATATGAAGTATAGAATGTAATATGTTAATTCCCAAGCTCTTTGAGTTTGGTGGCTGATGTAACCAGTCCAAACCCTTGCTGACCAGGTTCTAATATCCGACCGTGAGATAAAGAGCCAAGGATGACCGGTTCAAACCCTAGGTCCGACACGATAGCTGCGACATTTGTGGTGGCCTGGTTGCTATCGGAAGCTAGGGCTAATGCTTTTCGTTCATCCGAACCCGCGGGTCGGGCCCAATCTCGTAATTCATGATAGCCCATATGGCTAAAAGCTTTAACTACCCTACTCTCTGGCAGGAATTGCTGAATAGCTTCGCTTGAAGACAGTGTTTCGGGGATAATTTCCTCGCGTGGTCCGTCAACTTCTGGCCAGTGGTTTGTTGCATCAATAACAATTTTACCTTTGAGTGATTCGACTGGTAGCTGGCGGAATTTACCCAAAGGAATAGCCAGGATAATCACCTCTGCCCACTGCGCAACATCCTTGGTCGTCATGGCAATAGCCCCAGGGGTAAGTACCTTCACCGATAGGGCTATTTTTTGAGTGTCGCCAGAGCCAGATACGGCTACTTCATAGCCTGCTTTTAGGGCAAGTTGCGCTAAGGTAATACCTAGTTTACCAGCCCCTATGATGCCGAGTTTCATTGGCTTAGAAGTTCCTTTACCATGGGAATAACTTTCGTGCCGTACAGCTCAACCATTTTCAAGCGCGCTTCAGCACTAACAGGGCCACCGCCATACACCATATCGAAGGTGCGGGCATCAAGCGCTTTCATGGCTTTGGCTATCTTTTTAGCAACCGTTTCCGGAGAGCCGACATATAGTGAACCGTGTTCAATTTCGTATAAGAATTGCTCGCGGGTGTAAGGTGGCCATCCGCGGGTCTTGCCGATGCGGTCCCAGCTGGTTTTGAAGGCTGGCCAAGCTAGCTTACGGGCTTCTTCGTCGGTTTCGGCAATAAAGCCTGGTGAGTGCATGCCGACCGGATGAGCGGTGGTGCCAAGGTCTTCGGCGGCTTGTCGGTACAGCTCAACATACGGCGCAAAACGGTCTGGGGCGCCGCCAATGATCGCTAGAATAAGCGGAAAGTTATAACGAGCAGCCCGAATAACAGATTCCGGTGACCCGCCGACGCCAATCGCGACACCGAGCCCTTTTTCGGTTTTAGGGTAGACGTCGGCATTCTTCAATGCAGCACGTGTTTTACCCTCCCAAGTCACTGGCTCTTCTGGAAGTAGTTTTGAAAAAAGTTCAACTTTCTCTTCAAAAAGTTCGTTGTAGTCACGCAAATCGTAGCCAAATAATGGAAAAGATTCAGTAAATGAACCGCGGCCCAAAATAACCTGGGCGCGGCCATTAGAAAGTGCATCAACTGTAGCGAAGCGTTCGAATACGCGTACCGGGTCATCCGAACTTAGTACTGTGACGGCCGATGAGAGGGTGATGTTTTTGGTGCGTGTTGCAATACCCGCGAGGACGGTTTCTGGGCTTGAAATAGAATAATCTGGGCGATGGTGTTCACCAAGCCCGATGCGGTTAATGCCCAGCTTGTCGGCCAGAATAGCTTCCTCTACTACTTGTCGAATCGCCTCGGGGTGTGACATGAGCGTACCATCGGCTTTTGTAGGCAGATCACCAAAGCTGTCGAGCCCAAATAAGTACGTATCTGAAGTGGCTTTTTTTGATTGTTTTGTCATAGCTTCCCTCATTGTATCATTTCAATAATTACTATACTTTATATAGTATACACGAAAGCGCAGATAGTTGTATACTATAAATGATATAAATCCGCATATCAGTCTGGCCTCGTAGCTCAAGGCACTTACAGATCGACGGTATCAATCGAACCTTACACGAGCTGGTCGAATAACATAGTAAGGAGATCACTATGGTTGATCGTGAATCAAAGCGTCTCGAAAAAGAAAAGCGCAACCGCGAAGAGTAAGAACGCTGGCAGGAAATGTCAAAGGCTCACTGGAGCCATTGGCGCACCTGGGGTTCTTGGTTTAGCTGGGGCTCACCTATTGGCTTAGGCCTTTGGTTTGTGCTCATGGCTGCCGCAACTGCTATTCTTATAGTTGCTATTAAGCTCTAGGGCCCATACGTAAAAAATACCGTCGTTTATACAAAGGCGGTATTTTTTATATTTATGTAAAAATCTCGGGTATTATCAGTAGAGAATGGGTAATAGTTAAGAATGTTTTAATAATTTTGCTGTACGCTGAAGGTAACGGTAAGCGGCATTAAGGAAAGGTAATGAAACTCCTGGTTGTTGATGACAATAAAAGGTTGGCTGATCGGGTCAAGCAACAGCTAGTGAAAAACTATCTCGTCGATGTTGCGCATACCGGTGAGCAAGCACTCGAGTATGTGCTGCATACAGACTATGCGGTTATCACTCTCGACTTAGGGTTGCCAGATATGTCCGGTGAGGACGTATGTAGGCGATTACGTGCTATGGGCATTCAAGCACCTGTGCTTATTCTTAGTGGCGAAAGTGCTATGGATACACGTGTTCGCCTCCTTGAATCGGGTGCGGACGATTATGTCATCAAGCCGTTTCATGTCGACGAGTTAAAGGCGCGCATTACAGCCCTTGCCCGACGACCACCACTTCGTAAGGGCAAAAGAGTCTTGATGCATCGAGGGTTGCTGATAGATATAGACGAACGAAAAGTATACCGCAATGGTCAAGAGATTGATCTGCGCCGTAAAGAGTTCGATATCTTAGAGTACCTAGTGGCAAATAGCGGACGGACGGTCACTCGTGAAATGATACTTAACCACGCCTGGAGTACAGATAAGGTCAGTTGGGATAGTACGGTTGACGTTCATATCAAGCGATTACGCGATAAGTTGGATAGTGCGTCGCAGCCATCGCTTATTAAAACGGTTTACGGTCTCGGGTATAAGGTCGAAGCATCCGAATAGGTAATAAAAAGAAAGGAACAAGTGCCATGATTGATATTCTCCATACCATTCTGACCGACGCTACTGTGCGTGATAGCAAAGCTGTTGAAGCTCGGCTTTCAGCTGACAGTGCAGCCGGAACACCTTGGTTTGATGCTGCGTAGTTTATGAGTAAAAAGCGAACGACAGAAGCGCCCTCACGACTTGCCCGCTGGATTGTGGGGCGGCTTTCTGTTGTTTCGCTGTCAGACGGTTCGCCTCTTATTACGAAGATTCTATTAAATGCCACACTGATTGCTATTGTCTTGCTCTTTCTGTTGTTATGCGTAAGCTACTTTCTGCTTGGTAATGAAAATGTAGCGCCGCGGCTTGTTCTGGTGATTGGTGCTGTGATGTATCTTTGTGGTGTCGAATGGCTATACCGCACTGGAAATGTGCGCCGTGCGGCAAAGTTCCTAATTGCATTTTATTTATTTCTGTCAACGATGGTACTTGCTGGCTGGGGTATTAATGCACCCATTGGTATTCTGACCCTAGGGTTTGTCATCTTGTTGACGGGTATTATGCTCGGTGCTCGCTCTATTATACCTTCTACTATCATCACTATCGCTGTACTACTGGCAATTCAGGTGAGTGGAACGATTGGTATATTGAAGCCCGATCTTTCTTCGCTTTCAAAACCTTCTTCTTACTTCGATGTAGTGAGTTATACGGTTGTATTTAGCGTATTTGCGCTGGTATCGTGGCTGTCTGGTCGGCAAATGGAGGAAGCTTTGCAGCGGGCGTTAGAGGCAGAGGCGGCGTTGCAGAAGGAAAAGGATTTACTAGCCGATCGGCTCAAGGAGCAAACGATCAAACTTAGAGAATCCCAACTTGCAGAAATGAACCAGTTGTACCGCTTTGCCGAACTTGGTCAGCTTAGTACGGTAACCATGCATGATCTCGCAAACCACTTAAATGTGCTTGCACTTGATCTTGATGATATCCAGCAGCGATCACATAGCTCCGAGGCTCTTGAACGTGCAAAAGAAAGTTTATCGTATTTGGATGCAATGGTAGCCGAGGTACGGCAGCAAATATATGAGGACGCTTCTCCTCGTGAATTTGACGCCGTTGCGCTCATAAAAGACATGGCACCGCTGTTTAGTAAACTGACACAACGTAAGAGCGTTCGGTTAGATTATACGGTCTCGCCTCGGAAGGCGACGGTGAAAATAATGGGCGATCCACTCCGTTTGGCTCAGGTTGTAAAGGTGTTGGTGACAAATGCTATTGAAGCCTACGACCATTCAAGCCTACCTGATAAACGAGTGGCCATTACAATAACGAAACAATCCTCAAAAGCGAGAATAAGCGTCTGTGACTGGGGCGTCGGTATCACAAAACGGCAACGGACGCGCATTTTTCATGCTTTTGAAAGCACCAAACCCAACGGTATGGGCATAGGGCTTTTTATCGCCAAAAAAATGGTAGAAACACATTTTAATGGCACCTTGAAATTGGCTCGAGCGGCGGACTGCACCGAATTCATTATTGAATTACCCCTTCAATTACAAAGGAAAACACACTCATGATGACCCTTCAAGCAACCCTTCGCTCTTTGGGCAAAAAGGCCTATGGACCCGATATTTCTACAGAAGATAAAATACGACTCCTTTTACTTTTTAACGAACTTCCCGAGTATCACGAGCAGGCGGTCTGGTTGTTCGATCATCTTTCTTCTGGTGAGTGGACATGGCTTAGTAGCGATGATATTTACTTGGTTTGCCTACGACTTTTGGCTCTCTATCGCCACAATGCAGAAAGTATTGACGGTGAACACTTAGCGCTTCTTGCAAAGCGCCTTATAGAAGCAGAAAAAACGGTCGGCGGCCCATATAAACATAAGGCGCACTCTGCCCTGCAGACAAATGCAGTGATAGCGCAGCTAATGCGCGCGCTCGGCTCTTCCCTGCCGAATGTCGAGCAATTCGTCCAGCAAGAAGCCGAAGAGCATCGGCTTGTGGTGGCAACACCGGAAAACGGCTGGCTTTTAGCTTGGCCGGAACGAATTGTTACCGTTGCGGTGACTCGTCAACTACAAACCGTGGATACCGATTCGTTGCATCAAATAGTCGCAAAGCTATGTCTTCGCTTACGACCGAGTTTGTCAAAGAAGCAAGGCGCTGTACGTGACTCTATAGATGATGCTAGCTCGGTCTCAGACCAGGTGGTTCAAGAAAGCCTGACCTACCCTGAGCAACTAAGGAGTGGTTTTGATGAAATAGTTCAAAAAATTATTAACGCTGACCATTCCGGTGAAATCCGGTTGTTATCTTCCTTTTTTGTCGAGTCGCTTAGTAAAGAGATGCAGGCATTCTGGCACGATGAAGACATACAGGCTCTTAATAAAGCTACCCTTCATACCTGGGTAGCCTACACAATATATGATGATTTTATTGACGAAGAGGGCTCACCTCGGTTACTTCCAGTAGCTAATACGAGCCACCGTAAAGCGCTCGCGCAGTACTATGCTCAGGCCTATGATAATGATGATGCTCATGTGCTTATCGAAGAAACCTTTGACCGTATGGATGCTGCTAACGCATGGGAGCTGCAGTATTGTCGCTTTCCGGTAGATGTGCGCACTATAATAATCGGTACCCTCCCTGATTACAAAGACAATACTGTTCTAGCGGAACGCGCTGGCGCGCACATTCTTGGTCCGTTGCTTATTGCTCTGCGCGACACCACGATATCTCGGCAGCAGTACTCTCATCTTCGTCGTGGCCTAGAGCAGTACCTTATTGCGCGTCAGCTTAACGATGACATTCATGACTGGGTGAAGGATCTGCGAGCTGGCCAATGTAGCCCCGTGGTACGTTTTTTACTTCAAGAAGCGAACATAGAAGCTGGTTCTTATGCTAGTGACGAATTAATTGAATCACTGCAAAACACCTTTTGGCAGTCGGGACTTGAGAAGTTCAGCTTAGAGATTCTCGAGCATACAAAAGCTGCTGAAGGATATCTGCGTAAGAGCAATGTGATAAAAGATGATAGTATTTTTATTCACAAAACACTCTTGCCTATTGAGCAATCTGCGCGAAAGGCAATGACTAAGCATCGAAAAGAAAAAAGTTTTCTCGCATCGTATGTAAGCGAGGCTTAAAGAGCTAATAGCCTGCAAAATAATCGGTCGTAACGCGCTGAATACCACGTGTCCGTAGCTGATAGGCGGCGCTTTGTACGAATGGCGTCGGCCCGGAAATATAGGCATCGCGCTGGCTATGGTCCGGGATGAGCTGTAAGAGTTGATCAAAGTCAATGCGACTACCTTTGAGGAATTGCCACGAGTTAGGAGCGCGCACTGGACGGTCCAGGCTAATCACTACCCCTCGGCAACTTGCAAGAATTTCCTGGTATGCAAATTCCTGCCCACTACTTACTGCGTACACGATCACAATATCACGATCTTTATGTGACGCTTGCAAAGAACGGAGCTGAGAAATGAACGGCGTAATGCCGATGCCCCCTGCAATAAAAAGGAGTGGCCGTTTGGTGTCTTTGGGAAGAATGAAATCCCCAGAACAGTGCGTTACCTGAAGCGAGACTTCTTTATTCAGGTTTGCGAGAGCTTTCTTAAAGGTGCTTGAAGGTTGGTAAAAACGTATTCCGAGAGAAATTTCTTGGCTACCAGGAGCGGAAGTAATACTAAAACTCCTACGCTCGCCACGCAAATCGGCACGAGCATGTGGTAGGCTGAGTTCAATGTACTGACCTGCTTCATAGGTCATAGCCCGTGACGGCTTAAAGAAATATTCAAAGCTCGTTGGTGTTAATTGTTCTTTGCGCAAGAACGTCAGTTGGGTAGCCGCGCGCCTTGCTAGGATTGCGGCTACAAGGTTGCCAACCAGCAGGGCGATGGCCGGCGTGGTTTGGATTGGGCCAATAGTAATAGGCACTGCAACCAATACGGCAACCACTACAGTAACGACATAAATCTGCCATTTACGGGGCGGCAGCGTGAGTGGTTCTACCAGCATGACGCCAACAATAAAGAGTAGCGGCCACGATAAAAGCAATCCAAGGCTCTGCGCGAAACTTGCCCCGTAGCTAATGAGTTGAATAAGGACGAGCGGAATGGTTATAGCCAGGAAAATACCCGCCACTGCGAACCGTTTAGTTTGATAAAGCGCCATTGCTCCAACGAGCGCAACGATGGGCGCGAGTACTGGGGTGGCTACCCACCAACTCGCTCCCCCAAGTCCGGCAATGCTAATAACAACGACTGCCAGTGCTGCGGGGTTAAAAATATGCCGCCCCTTCCATACAACAACATACTTTGATGCCCCGGCAATAAGCCCGGCGAAGAAAAGAATTGCTAGGCCCGAGAGGTTTGTCGTAGGCGTAATAATGAGCGTAAGAATTACGCTAGTAATAAGCGACGAGTCTATTTGGCTATGTACACCAAATAGAAGACTCGTTAGCCAGCTTCCTAGCCATGTGGCACTACAAGCAACCAGTAGGCTTATACATAGTTCAAGAGGGGTGACGCTTAATAATCCAAAGCAGGCAAGCACAACGGCGGCTAACCAAATACCAAATAGGCCAAACAAGATACCCTTATACATCGAGATTGGTCGTAGTATGGCGTTGATACGTTCCAAAATGTTCATTATGAAAACACTCCTTCTCTAAAATAGTCAGAACAGTCGTAACTACCATCTTTAAATATACGTAGATATTCATAAGTATAGCGTGTTGGTATTGTTTCTGGTGGTACAAAAAACAGAGCCGTTGCTATCCCGTCGGCAATCATGGTACTGTCCGCTACAACCCAGGTGGCAATAATATCTTGGGCTGGTTTCGCAGTCCGCGCGTTAATAACGTGGTGCCATCCACCCCATGCTCTGCCTGTTGTTGCGGAGGCACAAAGCGCTTTATTGCGTAACTCAATGACCCCAATTACTTTTGTTTTGTCGGTCGGATCTTGCAGGCCGATTGTTTCAAACGTCGTTGGGTCTGAGCTGGCCTGACGCACGTCACCGCTACCATCAACTGCAAAATCGGTGAAGCCCTCGTCATGTAATAGCTCGCAAATAGCGTCTACTAAAAAACCTTTGCCAGCTGCGCCATAATCAAGCATAACCGGCTGTAGGGCAGTCAGAGTGGTACCCTTTCTTTGTATGGTCGCTGTATACGGGAGTGCAGGCTTCGGCGTTGCTTTAGGTTGCAAAGAATAGGTTGCGTCGTACCCCGCATCGGCAATGACGGTGCCAATTGTGGGTGTCACTATGCCTTGTGTGATCGCATCTAACTTTTCATACCATTCGAGCAATGGCAGTAGGTCGGGGTTAAGTTGTATTTTCGTTGCGTTGACGGCAAGCTGCGAAACCAGCGAATCGGGACGAAAGCGCGAAAGCTGATGGTCGAATGTATGTATGTACGAAGAGATGATGTGTCTTGTTGCTTCAGGTATAGGCGTAGAAGTATTGATGAGCCATTGCGTACCGATTGCTTCGAACTGCCAACTATACTTTAGCGCTGTTTCTAATTTGTTCGAGGGCATCGTTAAATCCACTTGAAGTTAGTGATGAGCCTGCGACACGAGAAAGAGAAATCTCCCCTACCGGCTTACCTACGACTTTTGATTTGTAGCTATTTGTGAATAGTGATTGGTATTCACGTGAGTCTCTGTTATTTGCAACGTTTTGAACTGAACTATCCGTAACGATGCCGTCCTTCAATGTAACTGTAACAGTAATAGATTCTTGACCACCAGGAGTGATGTAGCTTCCCTCTTTTGTGTAGGTGCCGTCCTTATATTGAGCATTTGCGTCAGCGGCGGAGGTAGACGGCGTACTTGTACTGGACGTACTGCTCGTTTGGTTTGATATGGCGGTACTTTGTTGCGAGTCCTTATTTTTGTCCGCAAGTACGACAGCCCCAGCTGCAATACCTAGGAGCACGACAATAACAAGTGCGGCCAGGGCCGGGTGTCTTTTTAATGGCATATATATCCTTTTTTTCTTATAGTACCTATGAGTATACGAATGAAAGCTGAAACATATCTGAGAATACCATTTTTTGTAGAGGGGTGATAATTATCACAGTACTGCTAGCAATATGTAGTATTATAGAAGCATATGCGCAATAGCAAAAAACGGGTCTCTTGGAGGGTAGCTCAGGTTGTTATTTCAAGCCTTGTTGGGCTGGCTATTGTTGGCGCGTTTGTGTGGGCAACTCAAGGCCGTGATATGCCAGTACTCAACCCTAAGGGTATAATTGCCGATCAGCAGCAAGTGCTTATTCTCATAACCGTTGGGTTGGGCGTTTTTGTGGTCGTTCCGGTATTTATTTTGCTATTTGCTATCGCCTTTCGCTATCGCGTGGGGAACACCAAGGCAAAGTATGACCCCGAACTCGAAGGCAGTAAGGTGCTAGAAGCAGTATGGTGGGGTATTCCTTTAATAATTATTCTTATTTTGGCAATTATTACGGCCATATCCACCCATGCGCTCGACCCTTATAAAAAGATTGAATCGTCGACTGCGCCGGTGAAAGTGCAGGTAGTGGCTTTGCAATGGAAGTGGCTATTCATTTACCCCGATCAAGATATTGCGACGGTGAATTATCTGACCATCCCTGATAACACCCCTATCGAACTCTCTATTACTGCCGACGCGCCCATGAACTCCTTTTGGGTTCCGGCACTGGCTGGGCAAGTCTATGCCATGACAGGAATGTCAACGAAACTAAGCTTTATGGCGGATGCACCTGGTGAGTATCGAGGCGCCTCGGCGAATATTAGCGGCGAAGGTTCGGCAGATATGAGCTTTATGGTTCGTTCGGTCAGTAAGACGGATTTTTCTCACTGGCTCTACAAGTCTTCGTATAGCCCTAATATGTTGTCTTGGGATACTTACGAGAAGCTTGCTCAACCAAGTCGAGGTGATGGCGAGAAAACCTATGTCGTTACAGGTAAAGACCTATATAATCAGATTGTCATGAAATATATGGATTCCGGAAGCTCTTCACAGCCACATACTAATACACAGACAGATCATACAATGAATGGTATGGATATGTCGGGGATGGGCATGTAATGATAGATCAAATTATGCAAACACTCTTTGGCCGCTTGACTCCTCAAGATTTTGTTCATGACCCAATCATGGCGGGCGCTGGCATTGCGATGGTTGGAGCGCTTATTCTGGCTATCGCTGCTGTTACCTTCTTTAAGAAATGGAAATGGTTATGGCAGAATTGGATCACTTCGCTCGACCCTAAGAAGATCGGTATTATGTATATCATCGTTTCTATTATTATGTTGCTGCGTGGTTTTGGTGATGCGTTGCTTCTTCGAGCGCAACAAGTGGTGAACGATGCTAATGGGGTGGAAATACTCTCATCGGATCATTTCCAGCAAATCTTTTCAGCGCATGGTTCAATTATGATTTTCTTCGTGGCAATGGGGCTGGTGTTTGGAGTATTTAATTTAATATTGCCACAACAATTAGGCTCGCGTGACGTCGCCTTTCCATTCCTAAACTCGGTCAGTTTCTGGTTGTTCTTTGCGGGTATGATTATTATCAATATGCCCCTTGTAGTTGGTGAATTCTCGAACGCCGGCTGGTTGGCGTATCCTCCACTATCGGGCTTACAGTATAACCCGGGTACGGGCGTCGACTACTGGATATGGAGCTTGCAGATTGCGGGTATCGGAAGTTTGCTATCGGGTATCAACTTTTTCGTGACTATTTTAAAGATGCGCGCACCAGGTATGGGACTTATGAAAATGCCTATTTTCGCTTGGAGTGCTTTAGGTAGTACCGCGCTTATTATGTTCGCCTTCCCTATTCTGACAGTAACATTAGCACTACTATCACTCGATCGTTTGATTGATACGAACTTCTTTACTACAACATTGGGCGGCAGTGCTATGTTGTACATTAACTTGATTTGGGCCTGGGGACACCCAGAAGTCTATATCCTTGTTCTTCCTGCTTTTGGAATATTTTCTGAAGTCGTGGCGACGTTCTCTGGTAAGAAATTGTTTGGCTACACATCAATGGTGCTGGCTATTATCGCCATCACTATTTTGTCCTTTACGGTATGGCTACACCACTTCTTTACCATGGGCGCAGGGGCGGACGTTAATACATTCTTTGGTATTATGACGATGATTATTGCTATACCTACGGGTGTTAAAGTGTTTAACTGGATTTTCACCATGTACCGAGGGCGCGTACGCTTCACGACGCCAATGTTATGGTTTATGGGCTTTATTGTGACATTTACGATAGGTGGCTTAACAGGAGTTATGATGTCGGTTCCAGCGGCTGACTTTCAATTCCATAACAGTCTCTTTTTAGTGGCTCACTTCCACAATATGATTGTCGGCGGTGTGTTATTCGGGGTATTTGCCGCCTTTACCTACTGGTTCCCTAAGTTTACCGGTTTCATGCTGAACGAGCGCCTTGGAAAAATGGCATTTTGGTCATGGCTGGTTGGGTTTATTCTGGCTTTCGGTCCGCTTTATATCCTTGGCTTTATGGGTGCGATCCGTCGCATGGACCACTACGACCCATCGCTTGGATGGCAGGGCCTGTTTATTGTGGCAGGTGTAGGTATTTTATTTATGGGCTTAGGCGTGCTGTTCCAGCTTGCACAAGTTGCTTATAGTATTTGGAAGCGCAAAGAACATGCTGTTGGCCCTGACCCATGGAATGCTCGAACATTAGAGTGGGCTACAGCTACGCCGCCAGCCGAGTATGTCTTTGCGACTATTCCTACCGTTACGACTCGTGACGCCTTTTGGCAGATGAAGAAAGACCACAAGACAAACGATCGTCCAGAGCACTACGAGGACATTTGGCTGCCGAAGAATCGCTCGGAAGGTTTTATTGTTGGTATGGCCGCCTTGGTATTTGGCGCGGCTGTCGTCTGGCATATTTGGTGGCTGCTTATCGTGTCGTTGTTGATCGTTATTGTCGTACTTGTGGTCGCTTTAACTCGTGATGATACCGAAAAACGTATTCCGGCTGAAGAAATTGCCCGCGAAGAATTAAGGAGGGCAACCGTATGAGCCATCATAGCCCGATAGTGGACATTTCTCGCCAAAAAGCCGAACAAGAAACCTTACAGCGTAAATCAATTGGCTTTTGGATCTACCTAATGACCGACTGTGTGTTGTTCGCCACGCTGTTTGCTGTTTTTGCCGTTTTGCGCCCCGGAACAGCTGGTGGACCGTCCGGCGCAGATATTTTTGACTTACCGTTTGTACTGGTTGAAACAATGGTGCTGCTCGTAAGTAGCTTTACGGTCGGGCTTGGTTTATTGGCGGCCCGCTATGGCTACAAACGCCAAGCGATTGCCTGGTTGGTAGTGACTTTCTTGCTTGGTATCACTTTTCTTGTTATGGAGATATCTGAGTTTCGACACCTTATAGCCGAGGGCGATGGCTGGCAAAGAAGTGCGTTCTTATCGTCTTACTTTACTCTTGTAGCAACACACGGGTTGCACATTGCCGTGGGACTACTCTGGATGCTGGTTGTTATTATTCGACTTATTCGGTTTAACTTTAAGCACACCGACCTTGGGCGATTGTCCTTGTTAAGTCTATTCTGGCACTTCCTTGATGTTATTTGGATCTTTATCTTTTCGATCGTCTATCTTATGGGGAGTTTGTCATGAAAAAACCTCAGCTAGAAACAAGGCACCATCATCCAGCGTACAAGTCGTATGTTGTGGGCTTTATACTTTCTGTGATCACAACAGTAACTGCGTATTTCTTTGTCGTAAACAGACTATTACCTACTGAAGCGCTTATATATATAATCCTGATCCTAGCTATTATTCAGCTCGTTGTGCAGATGGTTTTCTTCTTGCATATCGGCCGTGGGAGTCGCTGGAAAACACTTACCTTCGTCTTCACTTTGTTGGTGGTGCTTATTATTGTCATTGGTACCTTATGGATTATGCATAATTTAGATTACAACATGATGCATATGTCGCCAGACGAAGTACACACCTACATGGAGCAGCACGAAGGCATTTAATGGAGAAACATACTCGCTCTTATGTGCAGCTTCTTAAGCCCGGTATTACCTTTAGCAATACTATTAGCGGCATCGCCGGGTTCTTTTTGGCGGCAAGTGTTGTTCCGTTTCAGTGGGCGGCGCTATTAGGCGTTGTAGTCGGTATTGCAGGGGTTATTGCTTCGGCCTGTGTCGTCAATAATGTGCTTGATCGCACTATTGATAAGCGCATGAAACGTACGGCTAAACGTGACGTTGCGAGTGGAGCTATTAGGGTTCGCTATGCGCTTGTGTACGCAGCCCTGTTAGGTGTGGTTGGGTTTACAGCCTTAGCTGCCTTAACGAACGCGTTAACAGTATGGCTCGGTGTCCTAGCGTACGTGTGGTACATCGTTGTGTATGGCATTGCAAAGCGTACAACGGCTTACAGCACGGTTATTGGTGGGGTTGCTGGTGCATTGCCACCAGTAGCTGGCTATACTGCCCTTACAAATCAGGTTGATCTGGCGGGCGTTGTGCTCTTTCTTATTCTCTTCTTTTGGCAACTCCCCCATTTTTATGCCATCGCTATGTTTAGGAGGGATGATTACGCTAAGGCAAAGTTGCCTGTATGGTCGGTTCGGTTCGGTATGCAAAATACCAAAGTGCAGATTTTCGTGTCGGTGCTTTTCTATGCATTTGCCGCTTCACTTCTGAGCTTCTTTGGGTATACGGGCATTATATATCTCGTACTAAGCAGCGCGCTTTCGGTGTATTGGATATATACCGGTATTCGCCTTTATAGAAAGGTAGATGATGTCAAATGGGCTCGTTCTATGTTTGGTGTGTCACTCGTGGTGCTGCTCGCTATGTGCGTGCTGATCTCTATTGGCGGCTATTTAGCATAAGGTGTATACTAGCAGTATGATTATTCTTATACATGTACTTATTGCTATTGCTAGCGTTGCTATAGCGACGGCAACTTTCGCAAAACCATCAATCAAAAAGTTGGGAGTAAGTTACGCATTTATCGTTGCAACAGTTGGCAGCGGTACGTACCTGCTGCTTACAAGTTCAGGTAATATTCTTAAAAGCTGCCTTGTAGGGCTTGCCTACGTGACAGCTGTAAGTATCGTCACAATTGCGACGCATACCCGAGTTCGCCGCCAGGCTAACCAAGAGCTTTAAAGGCTCTTGGCTTTTTCGCTGTCTTTGTCGGTATTGTATTCTGCTAGCCAAGTATCTTCTTGGCTCTCGGTTTGCGTACGCCAGGCTATGTACGCTTTATTGAATGGCAGGATGTCTTTGTAGCCTACAAAATCGGCTGCTTCACGAATAAGGCTTCCGAGTACACCAGATATACGGAGCCACTTATACTCGAACAGGGCCCAATGCTTGCCAACTGGAATAACAACCGGTACCACCTTAGCATTTAGCTTTTTGGTAGATTGACGGAGGATTTGTTTAGCAACATACTGGCCGTCGCGAACGGCAGTTTGAGCCAAGCCTCCAAAGGCGGTAATGGCGTTATCACCAATGACGTATACATGGGGGTCGACGCGCAAATGGCCATCAACAACCACTCGCCCATTTGGCGCTAAAGTAAATTGGCTCTCGTTAGCCTTAAAGAACGGGCTATTCGCTACACCCGACGTCCATACGACAGTGTGACTTTGGATTGCCCGGCCATTCACAATAAGGCTATCGGCAGTGGCCTCTTCAACTTTCTTATTTGTTTCAACGTGTACCCCAAGCTTTTTAAGCCGCTTTTCGATAGTAGCGCTTGCCTTCTCGGACATGCGAGGCATCACACGAGGCGCAGCTTCGATAATGCTGATAGTTGGGTGAGGTTGCGGGTGGCCATATTTCTTTTTTAAGTATTGCAAGTAAGAGCCCAGTGCCGAGGCGAGCTCAACGCCCGTTGGGCCGGCGCCAATAATAAGAAAATGACTGTCGGCACCATGCGCTTTTGAGAAACTCCGCAAAAGGTGTTGCTTTAAGTGGGTAATTTCTTCAAGCGATTTTACGCCATAGGTGTATTGGTCGAGGCCAGGAATGCCAAAATACGTCGTAACTGAGCCAAGGGCCAGAATGAGTGTCTGATATTGGTGTGTGACACCTGTACTCGTGCCGATTGTTTTCGCCTGGCGATCTATGGTTGTGACGGTATCAATAATGATTTCAACGTTTTCATAGTCGGCAAAAATTTCCCCTAAAGGTATCCATGACTGCCTATAACTCCCGCCCGTAGCGGTGCTATAGAGGGCCGGATAGTATTGAAAATCAAGTTTATCACTAATAAGGGTAACGCGTGCCCTTTTATGTTTTGCAATTTCGAGCGCAGCCTTAACGCCACCAAATCCACCACCTACAACCGTTACGTGCATAGTCGTATCCTGTTTATGTTTCAAATATATCTGTATGATAGACTGGAATCTTCTGATATGCAATACCACTTATCTATACTCTTATATAAAAGTACACATGAGTGACGCCGAAGCGCCTTGCAGGAGCGCTCTCTAGCTGGGTGCTAGATACTCACTGCAAGACGCCTCGGCTAGGCACATCTTATTCAGTTGTTGGAGGAGGCGCGGCGCCGTGTGTAGCGGACGGCCAGGATGATCAAGCCAGCCATGACCAGGCCGGCGCCGACGATCCAGATCATCGTCACCAGGCCACCATCCATACCTGTGTTCGGCAGGGACCCACCACCCTTCGGCGGAATGGGCCCGGACGTTGCACTGCTGGTCGGTGAACCGGTCGGGCTCGGCGTAGCCGTGGGAGATGCCGTGGGAGATGCCGTCGGTGATGGCGTTCCCGTGGGGCTCGCGGTCGGCGACGGGGTTGTCGTCGGCGTAGCCGTGGGGGTGGGCGTCGCGGTCGGGCTCGGCGTAGCGGTGGGAGATGTCGTCGGTGACGGCGTGTTCGAACCCGTTGGTGACGGGCTGGGCGACGTGGTGGTTGTGCCACATGTCAGGGTGCCCAAGAACGGGTAGTGGTGCTGTTCACCGATGTTGGTGATGTTCAGCGACCCGGCGATGATCTGCCCCTCGATGTTGTTGGTGATGTTCACCTTCAACGAGCCGTTGGGCGCGAAGAACGTTCCCTGCATCAGACTGTTGGTCTGTAGGGTGACGTTCGTGCCCAGGTTCCAGAGCAAGCCAGCCAGACCGGCTCGCTTGTCACCGTTGACCAGGACGTTGTTCGGTTGAAGCGTTCCGTTGCCGGTGACGTTGATCACCAGCGGGTGCGAGGCGCTCGGGTTGACGCCGTTGTAGAAGCTGATCTCGGCGATCGAGTTCAGCTCGGCAACCGACACTGTCCAGATGTTCTGTGAAACCGACGGGTCGAGTTCGACGCGGATCTTCTTGCCTGCTAGGCTGCCGCCCACAGGGATGACCTTGTCGCTGTTGTCGATGTCGTGCAGCTTCAGTCCGTCCGTGGTCGGCTGGGTCGCCAGGCAGCTGTTCAGCTGCTTGAAGCGCGTCAGCGCATCACCGAAGACGTCGTTGAAGACGCCGGGGGCTTGCAGGCTGTTGATGGCCTGGTCGCCGCCGTTGACGAAGATGCGTGGTGTGCTGTTGATGTCGGCTCCGGCGACGGTGATCGCCCGGTTGGTGCCGTTGGCCTGCATCTGCAGACCGGCCGCATTACCCAGGTAGACATGACCGCCGTTGTTGATCATCATGGTGCCCGACGAATCGCCGAGCACCACTGTTCCACCAGCGAGCAGACCCACCCGCGAATCCCCCGGGATCGACCCGAGGTCTTGGGCTTGGCCGACTCCCCAGCGGAAGCTGTTGAAGCGGACGTCGCCACCGACGGCAGCCGCGCCTTCGCTCTCGTTGCCCGAGAAGTAGGCGTTGCCTTCGACGATGGTGTCGAAGCCGTGGCTGTCCTGTGCGAAGTTCACCGAGTTCGGTGTCGCAGTGGGCGCTGCCAGGGCGGCGTTGGTGGATGCGATTCCCAGACCGGCCAGAAGACCGGCGGTGATCACGATCGTGATCCCGTTAGCGGAGAGCTTTTTCAAGGCTCACCACCTCCTTAACTGTAGATGTGAATGTGCGAGGCTTTCCGTTTAGGGCATGGCGGGTACGTACGCCGTCATGTCAAGAAAGCCAATGTGTACAAAGAGGCCTTGTGGGCAATAACACACAATGAATAGTTATATCATAAAAATAACAAAAAGTCACGCTTTACTGGACACGGTAACATGTTTGTGCTATAATGAAGATATTGCATCCGAATGGATACCGCTATGGTCTTCAGGGGTTTGGTTCTGTCCTCTCCCGTATTGAAACTGAAGTATTTAAGGTACTCGCTGTTCGTCTGCAGCGAAAACATATTCTAAAGTAACCCCAGAAAGGGGCATTTGCCATTATGGCCTATCAAAATTCTACTTCAAATCGTAACCGTTCAGCACGCCCTAGCGGCAATCGTCCAGGCGTTCGCTCGTTCCGCCCTGGTAAGGGTCCTCGTACTGGTGGCTCAAAACAGCGTCGTGGCGCGTATATTCACCCAAGCAAGTTTATTAATAAAGCGACTATCTTGCCGGGTGAAGAAGCTCCATACGAGCCAACTCACCTCTTTACAGACTTTAATTTCGTTCCCGCTTTGCAAAAGAACATCGACCACAAGGGCTACGTTAAGCCAAGTGCTATACAAGACCAGTCTATCGCTTTAACTATGCAAGGCCACGATGTTATTGGCTTGGCAAATACTGGTACGGGTAAAACCGCCGCTTTCTTGTTGCCTATTATTGACGCGCTGTATGCTAATCGTGATCTAAATTCGGTGCTTATTGTGGCCCCAACCCGCGAACTTGCTCAGCAAATTGATGAACAATTCCGTGATTTCTCATACAACATGAAACTCTACTCGACGCTCATTGTTGGTGGGACGAACATGGATCGTCAAATCCGCCAGCTACAGCGAGGACCCCATGTTATTATCGGTACTCCGGGTCGTCTTATGGACCTCGTTAAACGCGGAAACCTTAAACTTGATGCCGTTAAAACACTTGTACTCGATGAAGCTGACCGCATGCTTGATATGGGCTTTATTAATGACATTCGTACGCTTGTTTCTAAAACACCAAGCGACCGTCAAACCCTTTTCTTCAGTGCTACGATTACCCCTTCTATTGCCGAACTTACCAAAGAGTTTTTGAATAACCCGCAAACTGTCTCGGTGCGTACCGCTGATACTAGCGATCGCGTAGACCAAGATATTGTTGAGGCTTCTGGTAAAGAAGAGAAACTCGAAACACTATTAAACCTTCTTTCAAATGAAGAGTTTGAAAAAGTATTAGTTTTCGGTGAAACCAAGTTTGGTGTTCAGCGCTTGTCTGACCACCTTGATAAAAGCGGTGTTGCTTCGGTGGCTATTCATGGTAATAAGTCACAATCACAGCGTCAGCGTGCTCTAAATGCCTTTAAGGACAATAAAGTACGCGTAATGGTGGCAACTGATGTTGCGGCCCGTGGCCTCGATATACCTAATGTTAGCCACGTTATTAACTTCGACCAACCTGCTACCTACGAAGACTACGTTCACCGTATTGGTCGTACTGGCCGCGGTGGTGCGACCGGTAAAGCACTTACCTTCGTCGACAAGCGCTAATTCTTATTGCAGCGCCGATGTGAGGCGTGCCACACTATCAAGGAATGCCTGCCAGACGCTACGCTGTTTCCAAGTTTCAAGGTGAATGGTATGCGCATGCTGTAATAAGGCGTCGTGATGCTTAGTGAGATAGCGAGCTGTTTTTGCATCGTATGCTACTACCACGCACTCAAGATTCAATTCAAAAGAACGAATATCAAGGTTGCTTGAGCCGATAATAGCTACTTCGTTATCTACGGAAATAAACTTTTCGTGGACAAGCTGCGGTTTCTTGTAAAGAGAGATGACTGCTCCAGCTTTTATAAGCTCTTCGTAATATGAACGCTGGGCGTGACCAACCATCCATTGATCCATAGCTTCGGAGTTAAGAATAGAGACGCGCACCCCGCGCTGTGCCGCTGAAACAAGCGCGCCTAATAGCGACTCATCCGGTACGAGGTAAGGGTTAGTGATAATAACACTTTTTCGGGCTGACTGAATCAGCGAATTAAGCAGTCGTAAATTGTTTTGATACGGATAGTTCGAACCGCTCGGCACAATTTGTACAATGCTATCTCCTTTTGTAGCTGGGGCTGGGTTTTTCATGAAATGATGCAAAAATTCACCGGTTTCGAGGTACCAGTCGCTGGCGAATACTGCCGCAGAGTCATTCACGCTCGGACCCTGTAGGTGTGCGACCAGTTCAATATAACTAATACTATCCTTGCGATGGTAAGTTTTATCAATCATATTAAACGACCCCATATAAGCATCGGTATTATCAATAACAACGATTTTACGGTGGTTGCGTAGGTCAATACGGTTATATTTGCGAGGGTTAAAGCTTACGGGTAAAATCTTACGCCACGCAATGCCCGATGCTGTTAAACGGCGCATCATGGCATGAAAATACGGAAACTTACGTGACCCCCAGGCGTCGAACAGTACACGCACAATCACACCGCGTTGCACGGCAGCCTCAAGTGCCTGAAAGAAAGGTTCGGTCGCGTCGTCCATGGCAAGTATATAGAATTCAACATATACGTATTCGCGAGCCTGATTAACTTTTTCTACCAGTTCTTCAATAAGGTTATCGTACCCACTCATAATACTGATACGATTGCGGTCGGTTGGCGCTAGTGAAGTAAATGCTTCGCCTAGGCGGGCTTGAATATCGTGAGGTTTACCGACTTTTGCTACCAGACCCTTTCGTTTTAATTCGGTAGTATAGCGTTTGAGCATTTGGTTGATTTGGGTCTGCTGGCGCCGGCGTCGACGAGATAGCTTGGTACTTCCGAGAATAAAGAAAAGGATCGTACCAAACAGCGGAATAATAAATATAAGTAACAGCCATGACATAGCGGCGGTCGGTTTACGGTTCTTAGGAATGTATATAAGCAAACAAACACGAATAATAAAGTCGGCTATGTAGAGAACGGCTGCAATAGCCCAGGCAATCATTTGATAATCATGCTCACTCATGTGAGCTTAGTGTAGCAATTAGTAGCGGGTTTGGCTATGAAACAACAGCACCCATTGATCAAGGGTTAGCCTCGATGGTGATAAGCCTGGAGTTGCTCCGATGATATGAAGCGGCATGCGGGCCAGTTTTTTGGGGTCAGAAAAGCATTCTTCGGTGAAGCGAATATATGCAGGAATACGTTCCGGTTTTACTAGTGGGGTTGGTCGTTTGGTAATACCAATAAATACCGTATCAACGGCCGGGTGAGGCCAGAAATCCGTTTTACGGAGGCTTTTGAGTATTTTTACAGAGTATTCGATGCCTATGATCATACCTAGTTGGCTGGTGAATCGGCCCGGCTCATTGGCAACTAACTTTTGGCCAAACTGTTTTTGAACGATTAAATAAGCGGCTTCGAGGCCCGTTGGGGTATTACTAAAAGCTCGAACAATTGGTGAGCTAAGGTGAAAAGGAATATTGGCAACGATGGTGTACGGTGTTTTGGGGAACTTGACCGTAAGAATATCGGCTGCTTTGATTTCGACGTTTGGAAGCGAGGCGACGTTCCTTTTTAAAAGTTCAATAGTAGCTGGCTCTTGCTCTACGGCAATGACTTTCTTTACTTTTTTGGCAACTACGGAAGTAATAACGCCGCTTCCCGCCCCTAGGTCGTATACTGTCGCTTCGTTGGTGAGGGGTACTTTTTTTAAGAGTTGCTCAACAAGCGCTGGCGAGCGGAGGAAATTCTGTGAGTATTCGTGACGGCGTTTCATTCTAGTATGTATTATGTCATGTTTTTCATCGCTTTCCGCTGTTAAAATGCTTGACACCCCAACTAATGCCGGGAGTACAATAAGAGTAGTCATGTGAGTACTTCTTAGCCGTAAGGCGATAGATTTCCACCCACAGGCTTAATCGAACGGTGAAGTTCCTCGATCTTTTCAAGGAAATAGCCATCAGAAGCCACCAACGACGTTACGCACACTGGCCTGCGAGCCCCCAGCGGGGAAAGCCAAGCGCCCCTGACGGTCGTACACAATTCTACGTGATATTTGGTAAAAAGGGCGTCCGGTCGAACGGTCCAAACTCCCCTCTCCAAATCACTCCTCCTAAACCCGTTTGCTGATCAAGAAGTTTTGTTCAGCCTTTTTGCGTTACAACCATTATCCCTAGAACGTTCACGGATAATACGGCGCACACAAAGTATAGACTTTATGAAACCTTAGGAGAACCAATATGAATCGTGTACATATTAACGAACAAGTCGCTATTACCCAAATGGGCTTCAAGAAGAACCTATCGGCTTACCCACGCCGTATGGAGTTCCGCGGGACTATCTACGAATTTCTTGACGCTGGCCTACGCTGCTTGGTAAAAGCTGGTAACCAGATTACCGAAATCGTCACCATGACGGACGGCCAGAAGCAATTCCAGCTTCGCAGCGACAACCACGGCGGCAACTGGACCTTGGTGAGTATTTTGTCATGAGTAAGTACCTGCTCGATGACATACGCCTGAGCTATGAGCCGATTAAGACAAAAAGGCTAACAATGTGGCAACGGGTGGCTTTATGGCTGCCTAGGTCACAGGCGAAGTAGCCGGTACAACTAAAAACACCGCAATATCTAGCGGTGTTTTTGATTTATTAGGCGGTTACTTCAGTATGTTTGCAGCGACTAAGGCGTTGTAATGTTCGGGTCGCTCTTCTTTCAATAGAGCAGCGATTTTCCCTAAAATAACGCCATCAGCCCGTAGGTTATATTGTCTAGCAAATTCCATAATACGGCTATCGGCTTCTTCGGCTTCTGTTTCGTCCACAAGCAGTTCAATTTCAACGAGGGCGTAGGTGAACTCGGAGTCATCGTAAGTTGCAGAGTCGACATCAATATGAAAGCCATCTTTTTCGTAACTAGAGCGGTTGGTATAGCATGTCATAAAGGGCGCAATGTCTGCTTTATTAAAGGCGGTATCAATCGTGTCATTGGGGTCGAGACCTAATTCTTGCAGAATAAGTCGTGGGTCGGTAATTTCATGATACCGGTTAGTACCGCTATACGAGCCGCTCCCGGCTTTTGGGGGCGCTTTCAATTCGTAAACACCGTCACGTTCACGAAGCCAAAGATCATGAGTGCTTAATTCGTAGGTTGGCGTGTCCAAGTATGTATCAGTAACAGCCTTGCTTTCAATGATTTTGGCATCTTTCAAGAGTGCTTCTTGCTGCTCTGGGGTGGGTAAGAATTTCTTTTCAATTTCAATGGTAGCCATGGCCTCATCATAGCATGCGACTATGCTTTAGGATGGCGTGAAAATAACGACACCAGCACTAGCGGGTTGTGTGCCCAGTTCGAAGCAGACGACGTCCAAACCACTTGTGGATCTCAACAGGTATAATTGCTACGGCGAAGGCTATAAGGGTCGCAACAAATATGTCGCCAATTGCAACGGGGTTGACATGCAGGGCGCCTTGTAAAGGCCCAAACAGTGCCAAGGCTTGCATCGTAATGGCAATGGTAATACCGGCCCAGAATGGCCCGTGCCACACCTTCAAACGCGTAAAGAGTGAGTCGTAAGTGCTACGGGCATTAAAGGCGTTCGCCCACTGCACGGCTACGAGGGTGACGAACACGATAGTTTGCCCATAGGCGGCTCCGTATTTGTCGCTGTAGATACTGTATATAATGAGCGATAGTGTCGCCATTGATAAGGCCATTAAGATGATACGGCTGATCATGTATTTACCAAGAATGGGAGCTTTTGGATTAATAGGTTTGCGCTTCATGACCGACTTTTCACCCGGCTCTAACCCCAATGGGATAACCATAGTGGTGTCAGTCACGAGGTTGATCCATAAAATTTGAATAGGTTGCAATGGCATCGGCATTCCCAAAATTAAAGCGCCCAGCGTCACCATTACCTCACCAATATTAGTAGCCAGTAGGTATGTTAACATGCGGCGGATATTCGAGAAGATAATACGACCCTCACGCATGGCGCGCACTATACTTGCAAAATTATCGTTAAGGAGAATAATATCACCGGCATCTTTGGCGATCTGTGAACCACTTCCCATAGCAACCCCTACGTCAGCGTTCGCAAGTGCAGGAACATCGTTAACGCCGTCACCGGTCATAGCGGTAATTTCCTTCATGCGTAGCACTTTAAGGATGCGGAACTTATTCTCAGGGGTAACTCGAGAGAATACTAAGGCTCGGTGGGCTTCGATAGCTAATTCATCGTCTGTCAAATCATCCATTTTGCGGCTGTCAAATACTTGATCTCGTGATTTCACCAGGCCAAGCTTTAGACCAATAGCATAGGCCGTCTCGAGGTGGTCACCCGTAATCATGCGTACTGATACACCGGCTCTGTGGGCGGTAGCAATGGCGGTGCGCGCAGCCGGTCGTAGTGTGTCGGCAACAGCAATCAACCCGGCAAACGTTAACTGAAGCTTAGGGTGCATTTCAGTGAAAGCAAACAGTGGCTTCTCGATACTGCTGGTTGCAACAGCAATCACGCGATAGCCCTGAGAAGTCAGTTGCTGCAGTGCAGTTTCGGCTTCTGATTTTTGGGCGTCAGTTAAGTTACTGCGCTCGATAATTTTCTCTGGCGCACCCTTGACCACCAGTTCATGCTTACCGCGGTGATGCCAGACGTTACCACTCATGGCAAATGATTGGTCAAAAGGAAGTTTTGCGATGTGGTCACCCTTTAGTTCAACGGTATTTTCGGCATTTGTGAAGTCAATCAAGGCAATATCAAGCGGGTCATGGGCGCGTTCTTCGTGTTGATTGATCGTTTTATGAATAACAGTCGGGAGATGGTGCTTTACCCAGGTCGGTTGCCAGGTCTCTTGAACGGAGAGTTTGTTTTCCGTAAGGGTACCCGTTTTATCGGTGGCAATAGTAGTAATGACACCGATGGTTTCAATAGCATTCATACTACGAACGAGCGCCTTTTTCGCCGCCATGCGCCGCATACCGAGCACTAGAATAACAGAGATGGCTATAGGGAGGCTTTCAGGAACGGCGGACACCGACAAAGCAATAACAAGTCGCAGTGCCTCGCCTACTTCAATACCGCGGACGATGGCTAATATAAATGCGCCAACTGCTACTGCGGCGATAATTGCGATAATATAGGCAATAAGCTTATCGATCTTCTTCTGAACGGGGCTGGTGATATCGTCGGGGGCTTTGCCTGTTAGGGCTGCAATCCGCCCAAACTCCGTGTCGTTACCGGTGTAGATAACAACACCAGTCGCCACACCCGATGTAATAAAGGAACCCTGGAATAGAATATTCTTTTGGTCGTAAACTTCTTTTTTACCTTTTAAAGGAGTAATTATCTTTTCAACCGGGACGGATTCGCCCGTTAGTACCGCTTCATCGGCATGAACGGTTTCAACCTCTATAAGACGAATATCGGCCGGCACCTTGTCGCCTTCAGCAAGCTTTACGATATCACCTGGTACTAGTTGCGACGAATCAACCATGACGATCTCGCCGTTTCGAATAACTTCTATTTCTTGACCGTTTTTGCGTTGGAGCGAGCGAAGAATACGTTCAGTCGAAAAACGCTGCACATAGTAAATAGAAGCACTTGTAAGCATAATGACTAAAATAATTATGGCGTCTAGAACAGCGTGGTGCCAAAAGCTAATAAGTACGGCTACAAATAGCACCGCCATAAAGACGTTTGCAAACGGTTCGATTATTTTCTTCCAGAAAGGCTCGCCCTTAATGGCGATTTCGTTAGGCCCGTACTTGTTGAGTCGCTCGGTGACCTGGTGGCGTGTCAGTCCGTCGCG
Source organism: Candidatus Saccharibacteria bacterium 47-87 (assembly GCA_001897305.1). GTDB lineage: Bacteria > Patescibacteriota > Saccharimonadia > Saccharimonadales > Saccharimonadaceae > Microsaccharimonas. The sequence continues at coordinate 408,832 of MKSO01000001.1, forward strand.
TGTTGTTGATAGTTCTTTGAGTGTTTCGTCTGTTGTTTTTTGATAAAAAAGCATTAGTAGTATTGTACCATTTTAGCTCTGTTAGACAAAGCCGAAGCTACGACTTTAAAAAGAAAAGACCGCGATATACGCGGCCTTTTTATATGGTGTGGGTGCGATGCTGATACTCTATCGATTAGCTAATGCTCACAAGGCGGAATGTGGTGCGGTGTGCCCCATTCCCCCACTCGACAATATCCTTCACCGTCTTGCCAAGTAGCGTGCTTCCTAATGGACTAAGAGCTGAAATGCGACCGTCGCTAGGGTTGGCTTCGATACTTTCTACAAGGGTGTAGCGAAATAGCTTGCCTTGTTGGTCGATAAGGTCAACTACTGAACCAATAGCAACCTGCAAGCGGGCGCGTCGTGATGGAATTATTTTTGCCCGACTTAATACCTGTTGCTTTTCGACTAACTCGGCCTCAATTGTTTCGAGTCGTAGCAGTTTTTCGTTGCGTTCGAACCGATCGTCGTGGCCGGTGGTTTTATCAATCTCACGAAGGCTTCGGCGTACAGCGATGCGGTCGTGTTCGAGTTGTGCAATCGACTTACGCAATTCCTTCATGCCTTTTTTGCTAAGCAAAATAGCTTTTTGTTCATCTTGTTGCTTGGTGGTGGTTGTGTTCATGATGTTCACTCCCTTCCTTTTAGGTGGCATAGTGTGCCGCTTTTTATGTAGCTTGTGCTACTAGCCTCAGTATCGCACGCAATCCTGAGAGCATTCTTAACTATGAGCGGGTTTTTGTTGTAATTTTGCCGTCGACAAGCGTAAAGGTTTTGTCGGTTTTACCGGCAATATCAAGATCGTGAGTGACGACAACAATAGTTGTATTTTGTTTGCGCGATAAATCGTGCAGCAATGAAAATATTTTCTTGCCGGTTACACTGTCTAGGTTGCCAGTCGGTTCGTCGGCTAATATGTATGCCGGTTCATTAGCAAGGGCCCTGGCAATACTCACCCGCTGTTGCTGCCCACCACTTAAACGTGAAGGTCGACGTGTTAGTTGGTCATCTTCTATGCCAACTGCCGCTAGCAGTGCTGTGGCTCTATCCACTCGGCTTGCTGCCGGGTAGCCGCCAAATTCAAGAGCCAGTACAACGTTTTCTAAGGCAGTTAAATTTGGTACCAAGTTATATTGCTGAAACACAAACCCAATCTTTTTTGCTCGATATTTTGTTTGTTCATGCCCTTTGAGTTTCTCGATATTGGCATCATCGACAACTATACTTCCACTTGTTGGGCTGTCTAGGGCCCCTAGAATGCTTAGTAATGTACTTTTGCCACTTCCCGACTTCCCTATAATGCTGACGAATTCTCCGTTGCTTATCGTGAAACTAACATCTTTGAGAACGGTAACATCACCGCTGCTGGTAGTAAATGTTTTGGTTATATTCTTAACTTCTAATGACATACAAAGCTCCTTTATTCAGTCCTTAGTACTTCTGCTGGGCGAACTCTGGCGGTGAGCCAAGCTGGAATCGCGGTGCCTATAAGTGCTATAAAAATAGTCACCCCTGCCGCAATGAGCAAAATGTTTGGTGTTAAGCTCGCAGTAACCTGAGAGGCGTTGTCGCGAATCTGGTTAAAGCCTCCCCGTATAAAGTTTGCGCCTGGTGCTTCACTAGAATTAGTGGATGTTCTTACTCCTGATAGTTGCTGACTTGTTCTGTTCGTAGAAGATGTGTTTTGGCTCGATACAAGTGAGGTAGTCATAGGCCCGCTGACGAGTATTCCTAGCACCATACCAATCACTGCTCCGAATACAGTTAAGGTTAGCCCTTCAATAATAAACTGCCCTACTACCTTGCCGTCGGTGCCACCAATTGCTTTCATGACGCCAATTTCCTTGCGACGTTCACGCACGACCATGATCATAGCGAGAAGTACGATTGCTGCACCAGCAACAGCCGCGGCAATGACACCGGTCATCGCTAACGATGCAATACCTTGAAGCGACGATACGCTCGATTCTGCTCGTTCAATTTCGCTTGTAATATCAGCCGCCGAACCAAGCGATGATTTAAGGCTCGCAACAGTTGCTGCTACGTTATCACTACTGTCTACCTTGGCAACAACTGAGCTTACTACGCCAGCCTGATCGGTAATGGTTTGCAGGGTTTTTAGGGGCATAATTATGCCACTGTCAGTAAACCTGTTGCCAGTATTATAAATACCGCTGACTGTAAATGTTTTAGAGTACGCTGTAAAAGTACTTCCAACGGATAGGTTGTTCTTGGTCGCTAGGTCGGTGCCAACGAGGGCTACAGTATCGCTCCCGCTTGCATCGATTGTTTTGCCACTACTTATCGATAGAGAGCTTCCATCGGTTGAGGCTGAGTTTACGTCTGTTGTGCCTGTAATTGTAATACCGGGAGTTCGCGGAGTTTCTGTACTCTTGTTTTCTGATGTACTGGATTCAGATGATGAGTTAGTAGTCTCGCGTTGAGCGCGTCCAAACCCGCCAAATTCAAGCGACGATGTTAGATTCGTATTGTCGCTCGAAAGCTGATCGGTAAGGGTCATGATTGTCGAGCTGATGTGAGAGGTTGAAGTTATGGTGTTTAACTGAGCTGCGGTTAACGGGTCACCTCCGCCCATACCGCCCATGGTGCCGGCAGGCCTAATAGTTATGTTAGTTCCAGCGGTCGACTTTACCTCGTTAATTTTTGCAAGGACGCTACTTCGAGCAACTAACATACTGACAATTAAGGCGATGCTAATTGCGAACATTAATATTATTGCACCTGATCGTACGGGGCTGCGTAGGGTATTTTTTACCCCTCGCGTCAAAGCATTCATAGAATGGTTTCTCCTGATTATTGGTTATTACCAGGAGTATACAAACTAATTTTGAGCTTTGCTTGATATTTTCTTGATAATTGGCAGATAGAACGTAAATACAGTAGCTTCATCGCTACTAGAAACGGTAAGCTCACCGTGGTGGACTTCAATAATCTTTTGAGCGATGGATAGCCCAAGCCCGTAACCGTTTTGTGAACTGTGGGTACGAGAAGCATCGGCGCGATAAAATCGTTCAAACAATTTACTTAATTTTTCTTCTGGGATTCTTTCGCCTTGATTGCTAATTTCGAAGCCAACCCGACCGCGTTGCTCAAAAATACGTATTTTAATAGGAGTAGCCAAAGGGCTATACTTTAAGGCGTTCTCAATGAGGATATTCATAAGTTCACTCACCGATGCTTCATTGGCTTGGGTAGTTGCCTTTTTACGGGCTGTAATATCGAATCGCTTTTTGTCTTTAGGGTACCTCTTAATAGTCTCGGTAAGAAGCACTGGAAGGTCGACAGTATCGAATTCGAGTTTATCGTGGTCAAGTCGCGATAAGTGAAGGAGCATTTCAGAAAGCTTTATTAACTTATTTACTTCTTCAAGGTTACTTTCTAAAAGTTCACGCGATTCTTCGATTGAAAGTTTAGGGTCGCGTAGATTAACCTCTAGTTCAGTCTTCATAGCAGAGAGCGGAGTCCGCAATTCGTGGCTGGCGTCACTTGTAAAGCGACTTTGGGATTCGTGGGCTTCAGCGATAGGCCGTAGCGTGCGACGAGCCAAGAAAAAGGCGCCGAGCCCACCGGCAATGAATACTACTATATTAATGTATACCAGCGACAGGATCATCTGTGTGGATGCTTTGCGTGATTCGCTATTGACGCGACTATCGTCCCTATCGTTAAAACTGTTCAAATAAATGAAAGGCACTGGGCCGTTTAAATCATCTATCAGGCTGTGCTGGAGGTTTTCCAACCTATTACTCACTTCTCTATAATTGAGCTGATAAATGACAATACTAAACGTAATACTTATTGCCATAAGTATAGCTAAGTACCAAGCGGTTAGTTTTAGAGTGGCAGATTGGAACATGCGTTGCATTGCCGAAAGCCTTTTTGTTATGCCTCGAGCTTATAGCCAAAGCCCCGAACCGTATGGATGAGTGGCTTAGGAAATGGCGTATCAATTTTATTACGGAGATACTTTACGTACACCTCGACGGTATTTGGCAGAATATCTGCGTCATAGTCCCAGACGTGGCTTATAATAACTTCTTTGCTAATGGGACGGCCTTGATTTCGAAGCAGGTACTCAAGGAGGGCGAACTCTTTACTTGTCAGTTGAATATCTTTGCCTCCTCTTTTCACGCTGTACGTGACAGTGTCGAGCGACAGATCACCTGCGGTTAAGGTGTCGGACTGTTGTTCGGATGGTCGTCGTAAGAGGGCACGAACGCGGGCAAGTAACTCTTCGAGAGCAAATGGTTTTACAAGGTAGTCGTCTGCACCAGCGTCAAGCCCTGTTGTGCGTTCGGCGATGCTGTCGAGGGCACTTAAAAAGAGTACTGGTGTATGGATTTTTGCCTCGCGCATTGCTTTGACAATAGCAACACCATCGTATGCCCCGGGAAGCATACGGTCGATGATAGCAACATCGTATGGTTCGGTGGTGGCCATAGCATAGCCTTCATCACCGTCGTAGGCGACATCCACGGCATAGGTTTCTTGTTCTAGCGCCTTCGCAAGAGCTCGGGCGATTTTGTGTTCATCTTCTACAACTAAAACTCTCATACTACTAGTATACAGTTAGAAAGCTTAAAACGTGCTTAGTCTATACGTGAGCTGGGGCGTAGCGTTCGCTCCATACTTCCATGTCATGAAGAATGGGGGCGAGCGCTTTACCCTTCTCGGTGAGCTTATACTCACATCGAGCCCTATCGTTCGGGAATACCTTCGAAATAATACCTTCTTTTTCTAGAGCATCAAGCCGGGCCGAGAGTGTGCGTGGGTTAATACCTTCAACGAGGTCTTGGATTTGGCAAAAACGAACTGACTCCTCGTTAATGAAAAACCGAAGCAATTGTGGCGTCCACTTATCGCCGAGAATTTTGGTTGCCGCCTTGACGCAGCCGATAGTATCGTATGTCATAACTATATTTACTATACAATATCTAGTGGTATTTTAGCAACTATAGAGGGGTATATCGAGGCAGTTATGTGTATAATGATGCATATGAGAACTAAGATAGATATCGATACCCGTACATTTGTTCGTTTTTGGCTGGTCGTGTTTGGCATCGGCCTGGCTGCTTTTCTATTATATAAAGCTCAAACCGCACTTATCATTATAGGTGTGTCACTGTTTTTGGCTCTTGCCTTAAATGGCCCTGTTTCAACATTGGCAAAAAAATTACCTGGACGCAGTCGTGCCGGGGCTACAGCTATTGCCTATTTAGTTGTTATTATTTTGCTTGGCGGCGTTATCTTTTTGGTTATTCCTCCAATGATTCAACAATCAGCCAAGTTGGCGCAAAGTATTCCCGAAGTGGTCGAAACGGCCACGACCCAGTGGCAAGGTCTGCGTCATTTTGTTGAGCAATATAACCTTCAAAGCCAGCTCGATACTGCCCTGACTTCAATTCAAAGTAGTGCTTCTAACTGGGCTGGCGATGTTGGTAAGAATGTTGTCAGCGGTATTGGCTCGGTGTTTTCTGGCATTGCCGCACTTATTTTGGTATTGGTACTCACCTTCTTGATGCTTATTGAGGGGCCAGCCTGGATGGATCGTCTATGGCGCCTATACAAAGACCAGACCAAGATGAAAAAGCATCGTCACGTGCTGGGGCGTATGTATCACGTAGTTAATGGCTATGTGACTGGTCAGCTTACGGTTTCTGCAATAGGCGCAACGGCTGCAGGTTTGTTCGTGTTTATTCTCAGCTTTATTTTCCCGCCAGTCTCGGCAAGCTTGGCTATGCCAACAGCGGCCATCACTTTTGTTCTGTCGCTCATTCCTATGTTCGGTGCAACAATTGGTGGCGTACTCATTTCAATCTTGTTAGCCTTTAACAGTTTGCCGGCAACGGTTGTGTATGCTATTTTCTTCGTGGTATACCAGCAAATCGAGAACAATTTTATCTCTCCGCATATCCAGTCAAAGCGTATCGATTTATCGGCGTTGATGGTATTAGCTGCCGTTACAATTGGTTTGTATATGTTTGGTATTGTCGGAGGTATTATTGCTATCCCTATTGCTGGCAGCCTTCGTATCTTGATTGAAGAATTTTTAGAGCACCGTCAAGCTCAGCCAGCAATCGAGCCGCCAAAAGCACGACTGGTGACGGCTAAATCAAAAGCCTCGAAAGAAGCCTAGGCTATATATTCCCAGACTGGGCCAGAAGCGGTATCGCGAACAGTGATGCCGCTTTTTTCTAGCTGAACGCGGATTTCATCAGACTTTTGATAATCTTTGGCTTCACGGGCTCGGGAACGCTCGATGATAAGACGCTTTTGATCATCAGCGATGTCTTTTGTTGTTTCAATAAGTTTAAGCCCGAATAGCTGGTCGATAGTTTCTAAGAACTGGACAAAAGCGTGTTGGTGGACGTCGTCAAGACGACTGCGAAGTACTTCCCCAAAGGCTTCTTCAATGATAGCAAAGGCTTCGGCCGTGTTTAGGTCGTGAGACAAAGCTTCCAGCATTGCCTTGCTAGCGGCATAGAGTGAAACCGTTTTACTATCCGTTTCAACACTGTCGTCGGTTGTGAGTGTATCATGAATTTGATGGCGCAAGGCAGCGACATTTCGCCAGTTTAGGCGCCGGTTTTTAGCTGCCGTTAGGTTCTCAAAGGTAAAGTTACCTTCGGTACGGTAATGGCTTTGCAGAATAAACAGGCGGAGATCGAGCGGATCATAGCCTTTCTCGGCTAGATCATCGAGGGTATATCCATTGCCAAGCGATTTGCTAATTTTCGTGCCGTTCACTTTTAAATGGTTATTGTGGAGCCAATAATTAGCAAACTGCACACCACTAGCGGCCTCTGACTGTGCAATTTCGTTGGTGTGATGCACGGGAATATGATCAATGCCACCGGTGTGAATATCGATTGTTTCACCTAATAATGTCATGGCCATGGCGGAGCATTCAAGATGCCAGCCGGGAAAGCCCATAACCTTGCTTGTATCCGACGCCGAGTCACCGAAATCTTCTGAAACGGCTTCGCGCCGCGAATCTATCGGGGAGTTAGCGCCCTCAGATTCTCGGGCTGCAGATGTTTCTGAAGATTTGGTGACTCGTGTCATATCAAGCAAGTCGTGCGGGGTTTCCCATTCCATATCTCGTTTCTCGCCAGTTGGTGTGAACTTCCATAATGCAAAATCACTGGCATTGCGTTTCTGAGGGTTATATTCAACGCGGGCGCCTGCTTTTTGCTCGTCTAGGTCAAGTTGAGCGAAGTTGCCGTAGGTTGGGAATTTGGCAGTATCATAATAAATACCATCGTCGATTTGATACGTATAGCCTTTATCTTTCAGTGTGCGAACAAGTGCGAGCTGTTGTTCGATATATTCGGTTGCTTTTGGCATGTGCGTCGGTGCTATTAAGTTAAGCACCGTCATGCCGTTTAAAAAGTCTTCTGTATAGTGTTTGGCAACTTCCCAGGCAGTGGTTCCATCACGCTTAGCACCCTTTTCAAGCTTATCCTCGCCATCGTCTGCATCACTCACCAAGTGTCCGACATCAGTAATGTTCATAACGCGGGTAACATCGTAGTTGTGTGCTTCAAGTAGCCGAACAAGGGTGTCCCAGTATACGTATGCCGTCCAGTTGCCAACCGTAAGATAGTTGTATACAGTTGGCCCACAAGTATAAAGGCTTACCTTTCCTTTGTGGATCGGCTCGAATGCTTCGACTTGTTTGCTGAGTTGGTTATGAAAGCGTAGACTCATACTCTGATACTGCCTTGTCGGTTGCATTTATTAGTTCGTTTATTATTGTGTCATAGCTTTCAAACACTTTAAAGCCCGCTGCGTAGGCATGACCGCCACCGCCAAAATAGCCAGCAATAACATCGGCAATAGGCATGTTGACGCGAATTTTTCCAGTCAGCTTGCCGTCTGGGTAGGTTTTTATAGCCACGGCGACTTCGACACCCTCTACCATCCGCATTTCTTCTAGTACGAGCACGCTTGGGTTATAGCGGTCGCTGTACTCGGCGATGTCTTCCCAGGGGATGTGTACGATAGCTAGTTTACCGTCGGCAAAATACTCGATGCGTTCAATCAACTCGCCTTTGTACTTAAGAATGTCGGCCGGCTTCTTCATATACTCGCGGCGGCGATTCTCTACTTCGGCTGGGTTAGCGCCCAACATGACAAGGTCGGCGGCTACTTGGTAGCTGTCGGCGGTGGTTGATGGTGTGGTCAGGCCTAAACTATCGGCTTGAATGGAGATAAACATACTTTCAGCGGCGTCTGGGGTGATGTTCCAGCCAGCAGCTTTAGCTAAACGGTAGAGCAGCTCGCTCGTTGCGACTGCTTTGGGGTCAACTACTGTGACGGTCTCAAAGGGCAGGTCCCCCGCTGTTTCATGGTGGTCAAGTATGATGACTGGGTGTGATTCAAGAAAGTGGCGCACACCGGGCTGGGCCAGTGCTTGCTGAATGAGTGCTTCGGCCTGAGTATCAACGATAATAGCGACTTCACGGTCAGTGGGCCAGTCTTTTTCTACCCTGTCCCAGCCTTTTATATAGTGCATGTATTTAGGGATATCAATGGCGCAGTACAGTTTTACGTCCTTGCCTGCTTCAGAGAGTAGTTCTTCGAGCGCTAAAGAACTACCAAGGCTGTCGCCGTCTGGGTTTTCAGCTTGGATGATGACGATTTTTTGAGCATCGTTTAGTGTGGCTATAAGTGTATCAAACATTGTTTTTATTGTAGCATGGCTTATAACAAGCGGCGGCCCTCAAGGGCGTGGCTAAGAGTAATCTGGTCGGCATACTCCAAGTCAACTCCCACGGGAATGCCTCGTGCTAGGCGGCTTATTTTAATGTCAATGCCAGCATCTTTAATGTGCTTTTGTAAAAATAAAGCGGTAGATTCGCCTTCAACGCTGGCATTAGTGGCAATAATAACCTCTTCAACGCCATCAGAGGTGAGGCGGCTAATAAGTTCCGGAATATGAAGCTGTTCCGGGCCAATACCGTCAATAGGGCTCATCGCCCCGCCCAGTACGTGATAGGTGCCTTTAAACTGCCCTGTGCGCTCGAGGGCAACGATATCGAGCGGCTCCTCCACGACAGCGACAAGCTTTTTGTCACGAGAACTATCACTATATAAACTGGAGACTTCTTCGTCGGCGCTAATTAGAGCGAACGTAATAGGACAGGTTTTTACCTGCGCATGGACGTCATGAATTGCAGTAGCGAGGCTGTCGTTGATTCGTTGGTCGGTGCGCAAAAGATAATACGCGTAGCGCTCGGCGGTTCGCTGGCCAACACCAGGCAAACGGCCGAGTTCATCAATTAACTTTTCTAATGCAACAGGCAATAATCGTGCCATTACTCGCTACTACTCATTTCTATGTATTAATACGGCTTACAGCCCAAGGCTACCAAGGCCACCCATGAGGGGCTTCATCTTTTCGGCGGCAACTTCTTGTGCTTTTGCAAGTCCATCGCGTACCGCAATTTCGATCCAGTGTTCTAGCTCGGCAATGTCGTCAAGGTCAACCCGAGCTGGGTCGATATTGATTTTCTTTATCTTTAGCTCACCGGTGATCTGTACAACAACTGCACCATCGCCTGCTTCAACTTCAATAATTTCCTTTTTCAGGTCGCTCTGCGCTTTACGTAGCTTATTCAGCATTTTCATTTGGTCAAAAGCCATCTATTCCTCCGTTTTTTCTCTGGATTATTATACCATACCTGACAGTGCCGCCCTACTGACGCGTGATCATATACCAACGGTCCGCCAGGTCGGCGCGTGAATTGGTAATAATGCGTGTAATCGTATACCCGTCGGTATTCTTCCAGGCATCGTGAGATACGACCGCAGTAGGTTTGGTGAGGGTTGTGGTAACTTGAAGGTTTTTTTCGTACTTTGCCACGGCCTTGTAAAATGGATACTCTTCGTTACTTACGACTATGGTTGTATTCTCGGGAAGGAGTGCTAAGTCGGTTGAAAACAATGGCGCAACGTTAGGACTGTAATGATAGCCGTAGCCATACCGTACAAGCCCAGTGGTCAATAAGATGCCTACAAGAAGTACAATTGGTACCAGTCCGGCAATACGAGCGTAAGGATTAAGTGGGAAGAGGCGGTACCAGTATCCAATAAGTGAAGTGAGTCCAGCAGCAAGCATTAGCACGGATGGTACAAATGTTACTGAGGTAAATGACGGGTTGAGTAGTAGAACTGGGATAAGACAAATAAACCAGAATATAATCAGATAACTGCGTGTTGTCTCTCGGGTTCTAATAAGTCGGTAGATACCAAGAACGATCAAAAGGGCCGAGCCAAGCCCAAAGACTGGTGTCATAAGTTCGGTTGCGCTTGGCTCCCAGAACAAGAAGTACTGCTTGAGAACAATTATAGCGTTTGCGCCCAAGTCTGGAGGCCAGCTCGTTGGAACACCAAGTAATGCGAGCCCAAGCTGAGGTGAGCTAATGCATAGTAAGACAAGTGGTGTGATTATAGCTAGAAATATAACGGTAACGATGCTAAGCCGTACTTTTGATAGGCGTCGTACGATGCTGCGTAAGTGCGGATGAAGAACCATAGCTAAAACAATTGCAATTAATGGGTAGACGCTGAGCGGAGTATAAAGACTTAGCCCAGCTACGATTGCAAATAGTATTTTCCATAAGAAACGCCATTTTTTGCCGCGTGTAATTTGCGTACCAAGCAGTAATAGAAGAATTGGCCAAAAAATGTAGAGCACACTTGGTGTGCCTGATTGTGCAATAAAAAGGAACTGACCCGTCGAGATGGCAATAAGCGATGCGAGCACGGCAATATTCGGTTTAAACCATCGTCGGAGTAATAGCACGAGCCCAATAGCAGAAAGAAGCGCCAAAATAAGCGATGGCAATTTTATGGTAAAAATACTGACACCGAACACGGCAAAAATACCAGCCTGAAATGCATAATACGGCAAGTTCGTAATTGCTAGACTTGAAGTATCGCTCAGCGAGAGGCTGGCGGCACGAACCACTGATCTTGTTTCAGCCGCAGATAGTGCCCCCGGTAAATAAAAGCCAGCAAAGATGAGTAACGCGGTTAAGAGTAAGCCAATAAGGCCGTATCCAATAACGTAGCGGTGGCGATATAAAAAGTATTTTGAAAAATCACGTGTAGCCATGACAATACCCTTAGTATAGCACGAGCAAGAAGCAAAAAGTGCTACTCGTGCTTGCGATCGAGTGACATGAAGCGGAGGCGTTCTGGGTGGAAATAGAGCTCAACTTTACCAACAGGCCCGTTACGGTGTTTGGCGATGATGAGGTCAGTGATGTTTTCTCTTTCTGTTTCGGGGTTGTAGTAGGCCTCACGATAAATAAACATTACAATGTCGGCGTCTTGCTCGATCGAACCAGATTCACGCAAGTCGGCCAGCTGTGGTATCTGAGGTGAGCGGCTTTCAACCGAACGAGACAACTGACTCAGGGCAATAACGGGTACATTGAGTTCACGGGCAATAAGTTTAAGCCCACGCGAGATTTCACTCACCTCCTGTACACGGTTACCATTATCTCGACCACTCCCCTGCATCAGCTGGAGGTAGTCGATGATAATAAGGCCTAGTGGCTGGTCGTGGGCGGCGCGACGTGCTTTGGTGCGCATTTCTAGTACGCTCAGACCAGGAGTGTCATCAATATAAATAGGCGCTTCAGCCATTTCTCCCATGGCATCAGACAGCTTACTGAAGTCGTCGTCGGAAAGATTTCCCGTGCGAATATTCCAGCTATCAACACCCGAGGCGTCAGCCAGCATACGGTCGACTAGCTGCTCTTTACTCATCTCGAGGCTAAAGAACAGTACTGGTTGTTTAGCGATGGTTGCGACGTTGTAGGCAAGGTTTGTCACTAAAGTAGTTTTACCCATGGCTGGACGGGCCGCTAGGATAATGAGGTCGCTACGTTGCAAACCGGCAGTCATATTATCAAGATCACGATAGCCGGTTCGGACACCACGTAGGCTTCCTTTGTTGCGGTGAAGCTCCTCGAGACGGTCGAAGCTATCGGTAAGGATACTTTCCAGACTAATAAGGTCTTGCTTGAGCGATTGATCACTGACTGAAAACAGCTCTGCTTCGGCTTGTTGTAGTAGCTCCTGGGTAGTGGTATTTTCATCGTAGCCCAGCTCGGAAATTTCACCACTAGCCTTAATAAGGCGACGTCGGACGGCTTTTTGGGCGACGATTTCGGCGTAGCTTTCAGCGTGGGCGGCGGTTGGTACATAGTTGGTTAATTCGGTTAAATAGGCAGAACCACCAATCTCGTCAATTTCATTTTTGCGCTTTAATTCGTCGGTTAAGGTAAGGAGGTCGACCGGTTTATTCTTTTCGTAGAGGCGCATAATTGCATCGAAAATAATAGCGTGTCGCTTGTCGTAAAAGTCTTTTGGCTTTACATGTTCAGTGATATCGGCAAGCGTTTCTTCGTCAATAAGAATAGCCCCAAGAAGACTCATCTCGGCATCTAGGTTTTGTGGTGGTACTTTCCCGGCTGGGACTGATTTATCGGCCATAGCTCCCCTTTATGTCTATGAAGCAGAGCATGCTGTGGATGCTTTTATGCGGCTTCCAACGACACCTCTATTCCTCCGCCCATAATATCAGCAATTGCGGCAGCTTGCGAGTTCTTCATAGGGGCCCTTGTGGGTACGGTGTGGATGACAGGTTGAAAACCAGCAACAGTAGAAATTGATTCGTAGAGGTGCGTTAGGTATTTTTGATCATCGAGTTTCTTCTTATAAAATGCGTTTACCGCAAAGATGGTGAGGTCTTCGCCTTCGAGTGTGTAGTCGCATTTAGATAACACACTATAGAGAGCAACGTAGTGTTCGCGAGTGTGTTCGATGAGCTTGGCCCAATCAAATGGACCATCGTCGACTTGGGTTGTCTTTGGAGCTGCCTTTTTAGCAGGCACTTGCACTTCCTTCTCTATCTGTACTGGACTAGGTGTGGGGTTGACGGCCTTTTCCTCGGGGAGTGGCTCAACGGCTTGTTTTGTAAGCTCCTCAATAGTTGCTGAAACTTCTAGCACTGGTGTGGCCAAAGCTACATGCTTGGGCTTGGATTGCAAGGAGGCGTTACCTAGCACGCTTAAAAGTTTAATGGCCGGCTGGGTAGATTTCGGTACGTCAAGAAGCGCATCAAGCAATGGGAGGAGTTCAGGTTTCTCGGCGACGGATTGTCGGAGTGTCTGGGTGAGCTGCTGAGCGAGCACTATTGGGCTAATACCATCCGCCTCGGTTTTTGTGAGTTGGCTGGCAATGCCAGAGATGTCGTGAGACGTGACCGCTTGTAGAAGCGTATCGATGATAGCTGCCGGGGCAAGCCCGAGAGATTCTTCAATGAGGCTGGCAGTAATACCTTCCTTATCGTCGGACAGGCCAGTCAGCTGATCGAGCAGACTAATGCTGTCTCGGAAACTACCGTCGCCCCGCTCGGCTATAAGCGCAAGAGCATCATCACTTATAGTAATGTTTTCTTGTGTCGCAATATGCCGTAAATGCTCGACGGCGTCGCTAGGTTTAATAGCCCTAAAGCCATAGCGCTGGGTTCGGCTGATAATTGTAGCCGGTAGTTTATCGACGTCGGTGGTAGCAAGAATAAATACGACGTGCTCTGGTGGTTCTTCAAGCGTTTTTAGAAGCGCATTAAAGGCTGCTTTTGAAAGCATATGAACTTCGTCAATGATGTAGATTTTTTTAGAGGCTGAAACAGGAGCGATCTGAACTTTTTCACGTAAATCGCGAACGTCATCAACACCGTTGTTGCTGGCTGCGTCAATTTCGATAATATCAAGATGCTGAGATTCTTCGTCGTACGGCAGCTGATTAATTTCATGCGCCAAAATACGTGCCACTGAGGTTTTGCCTACGCCGCGGGGCCCAGTAAAAAGATAGGCGTGGGCAACCCGCCCTGCTTTTAGTGCGCGTGTCAAAATGGTAGTAATGTGGTCTTGACCGACAACATCAGCTAACGACTTGCTACGATATTTACGATAGAGCGCCCGAGACACTGCACCTCTCCCCTTTTGGTTTACCTGCGTTCATTATAGCGAGCTTTACTCGAAATGAATGCCGTACTTTTTACACTTTATGTTTATTTACTCTCGCAATACGGTTAGTATACCGTAAGCACGAGCATGATTGCAACTAACGTTCTTTTTTAAGACGCTGTGTCAGCTGCTTTTGTTCGCGCTGGAGGTCGCGGTACTGTTTTAAGAGGCTCATTAACTCATTGTATCGACGATTATCTAAGTCAAATATGCGAAGCAAAACTGCATCAATTTCCGCAGCGGCACGTTGGATATCTTGAAGGCCGTGGATGCCAGCAACGGATTCGAGATGGCTAGCGCGGAGGTCGGCCGTTTCTTTCTCGTAAAGCGACAACTGCTTAGAAGGACTCTTGCGCGCTGTTTCAGAAAGTTTCTTCAATGCTTTCTCGTAAGACTGATAAGCTGAACGTATAGCCACAAGATCAATTCGTAGCGCGAACAAAGACGCGATCAGTCCGTCGTTCTGCTGCTCGATAGTGCTCATTAGACGATTATTGTGGCGAAGCTGGCGTTTTGTACGACGTATCAACGTCCGCTCCTGATTAAAGGCTCGCACTGCTTGAACGAGACGCTTCATAAACAAGGCGTGGCGGTCGTAGATGGTCATACGCTCTTCGCGTGCAACTAACTTGTATAATCCGTATTCAACATAGTGCTCGATGTTGGCTAGGTTTTGCTCTAGACGTCGAGTAATAAAACGCCTGGCATACTTACGAGCTTTGCGTTCATTCGGCTTGTATAGTTCAGTGATGAGCTGCTCGGTTAAGTCGGCAGTTCGTTGGCGTACAAGCTGGGCTATGCGTTCTGTTGCTTCCGCATCATTTAAAAGAAGGCGTTGAGCTATCTCTTTATGGAGCGGCTTGCTATTAACGGCTGATTCTATGGTCTCTAGTTGTGGGAGGAGCGTATGTTCCCAGGCTTGATAAAAGCTAAGGGTATCGGCAGAGTCGGTACTGAGGCGGGCGCTTTCAGTGCGGTCGCGGCGGCTATAGTTTTCAAAGGCAATTTGGGCATTTCGACGAAATACTAACGGATGTGTCTGGGCTTCATGCACCAGCCCCCTGTAACGGCTTGCATACAAGTTTACGAGTTTGCTCATGAGATAACCGGAATCTTTCTAAAGCTATACTCAAAAGCCGTCTGCCACTCGTTGCGATGAACGTTAAACCGGCGGATACTTCCATTAATCGCACTGATGCGTATTAGTGCGGGGCTATACGAAGCAAGTGATTGATAAAAGCGGATATCGTCTTTATTCCACTGTTTGCGGGCTGGATATGCTTTCTGAAAATGCTTTACGCCCTCATGGTAAAAATACAGTGGGTCGGCTTCGGGTGGAAAAAAACGCTGCACTTTCACGCCCATACCTTTCGCTATACGCTGGACGTCACCAAGGGTTTGTTCGTGGCCTGGTGCGGCCATAAGAAGCGCATACGTATCACGACCACTTTCAAACAGGACTGCATACGAATGAGGACCCGTTTCAATGTCTTCACCGAGAAAACGTGTAACGGGAAGATATACATGGAAGAGACGTGGTATAAGTTCATTACACTCGCGTTGGCGCATTAAGTTATATTCCGACACCTTCATACTAGTGTGGATTATACTATATTAGTGACAAAAAGTCAATAATAGACCTCTTGTAGCTTTAGCTATGAACTAGAGAGCGGCTTCGACTGCCGCCCAGGTGGCTTCTTGGTTGTCGGTCGGTACAATAATGGTAACTTGGTCACCGATATTAATACGGAAATAAGTAACGCTGGCAAGAAGGATACGGTATTCACGGCCGTTTGCTTCAACGTAGTAAGCGCCATCGTGCTGTGTGAGGGTTCCAATGACCTGGGTTCGCTCGACTGGGCCAATTTGCTTGTAGATGAAGCTGCCGTCGTCGGCGATAGTAAGCTTGAGGATGTCCCCTTCTACAAGTTTTGATTTACTAGCGTAATTTGCGGGTACTGGGTATTCTTTGCCGTCAGGGCCAGCCATTTTTTGGCCGTCAAAAACGCCTTCAATAACTTTACCGCCAACCTCTTCAAGGGGGCTTCCTTTAGGGGTGATAATGGCACCATCGTCACCAATAATGCTAATAAGCAGCTCTTTAGCGGCCGCTAGGTTTGTCTCTGCTTCTTGAATGAGAGCATGGAGGCGCTTTGCTTGTTTCTCCGGTAGTTCAGACATGGTCTCGCAGTTTCCTTATCTGTATGTGTTTTCAAAAATAATACTAACTTTACTTATAGCAATCGTACTAAGGAAAGTCAACTAGTATAGGCTATTTCTTCAGGTTGAAAGTATTTTTATTTATCCACATCATTAACAGATACGAAGAACTAAACGTTGTTAAAAATGTATATTGCTATGTTGCTAGCGCTTATTCTTAAGATTAGGTACTATAGTAGTACTGTGAGTAACCTTTTGCGCTATAGGTATTATGAAAGAGCTTTTGCACTCCCTACTGTTTTGATTGCCTCAACAGTCATGCTTCTTATTCTTGCTACTACCCTTGTGTCTGTGACCTCGGGCGTGGCGGTTACATTGGCAAATCGACACTACAATACCTATGCGAAGTCTGCTTCCGAAAGCGGCCTGGCCATGGCTCAGGCTTGCCTTAAGGCTAATGACTATACTCCGCAATGGTCTGACGCGTCGCCATTGCGGCCAAATACGAACTGTAGTGGTGTCGTTCAGGCGACGGTCTCGCCGTATGTATACGATGACGGAACAATACAAACATCATTTACAATAGGTAGCCCTACGGACCTTGCGAACGGTGTGCAGCGGGTTGTTGTTCAAGGTCGAGCAAACCTAATCCGCACCAGCACTGCACAAGTATGGCAAACATACAATAATTCAACTTATGCGACTATCTCGGGTCTTACATCGTATGATGGTGTAACGTTTGGATACGTGGGTAACCAGGGTGCATTTTTTGGCACCGTTGATCCACGGGGTACGGTGGCTGCATTAGGGTTTAATGGTCAGGGCCAGCTAGGGAATGGCACTACTACGAGCGCCACAACACCACGACCTTTTATCTTGCCCGATGGAAAATATGCCGCTTCTTTATTTACAAGCTTCCTATCGGTCGGGTACAACATGTTTGCAATTACGACGACAGGAGAGCTGTATGGCACTGGAAGTAACGACTGGGGTGAGATTGGCAACGGTACTACTACTACACCCATAACAACGCCGGTGAAATACAATTTACCAGCAGGAGTTCAGGCAAAATATGTCGCTATCTTGGACAGTGCTTCATTTGTTATTGGAAGTGATAATAACGTGTACGCAAGTGGTAATTGCCAAAGGGGTCAGCTGGGTACAAATTACACTATCGCTGGATGTGTTAATCGCTCGACGCCAACCCGCGTTGCTTTACCAACCCCAACTTCTGACTTAAATACACAACCAGTTCCATCAAGTGATTGGCTGCAGTCAACCAACATGGCCGCCGACCGCTATAATGTTATTTTGCGCATGCAGGGAGGCCGTGTGTATGGATGGGGCGCAAATGAATTTGGGCAGTTAGGCAACAACTCTAACACAGACTCTTCAGTTCCCGTCCAGATTGGTCAATTCGGAAATGCCGGCCAACCGAAAGCTATCCAAGTGGCGTACGATGGCGAAGCAACATGGATTCTTGACTCTAATGGTGAGGTATGGGCTGCGGGACAAGATAATTACGGTCAGCTGGCGGTTAATACTACCCTTCGAACCCCTGACCCATGGAAATGCATAGACAATTACAGCAACTCGGTATCGAACGGTAATGCAATCGTAATTCATACCTGCAATGGAACCGCTGCCCAAGATATTTACTTTGAATCAGATAACACTATTCGCTTTCAGATCAATGCTACGACGGTAAAATGTTTAGATAATTCCGCTGGCGGCAGTGCAAACGGGAATAAGATACAACTGTGGGACTGCGATTCTTCCAACCCAAACCAAAAGTGGGTCATGAGGGATGATCAAAATATCGTTAACCCTGCTACGGGTAAATGTTTGGACAATCCTTCCGACGGAAGGACCGACGGCACAGCACTTCAGCTATACGACTGTAATAGCGGAAACGCTCAAAATTGGAATATCATTCATGTCAGTAATCTTAAAAAGGTGCACTTACCGTCTGGGCAAGGTAAAGTAACGCGCATCACAACTGACCAGTACACTACATTTTACCTGATGGAAAACGGAACTATTTGGGGTGCAGGAAGAAACGAACTTGGCCAGCTCGGTATTGGTACGAGTAGTATATATAACCCTTATTTACGCAAAATGAATCTGCCCGCAGGAAGAACCGCTAAAGAATTCTACACGACTTCTACGGGTGCACCGTGGGCGTCATGGTACTCTGCTAATACCTACGCTGTTCTTGATGACGGCTCCGTATGGGGTGTGGGGTCTAACAACTATGGGCAGCTTGGTAACGGGACGACGACAGCTTACGAATCTTCTCCGAAGAAAATGAATATGCCGGCTGGCGTCAAAGCAAAAAGTGTACAAAGTGGTTTAGGTACGACAGTTATTCTAAGTGACGACGGTAAAATCTATACAGTGGGAAATAATACAAATGGCCAGCTTGGTGACGGCACAACTACAAACAGCTCTACGCCGCTTGCGCGAAAATACGTAAATGTTCGCCCGTTAATTCTTTACTGATTCCCGGTCGCGCCTCGTCATTATTGAAGAAATTCGGTATTATAGAAGCACGTGAAATTACTATCGAACAGTTTTTCAAAATCTGGTGGAGGTTTTGCACTCCCTACTGTTTTGATTGCCTCTACGGTTATGCTTCTTATACTCGCGACAACCCTCGTTTCTGTTACGTCGGGTGTTGCAGTTACTCTATCAAACCGACATTATAACTCGTATGCCAAAGAAGCTTCGGCTAGCGGATTGGCAATGGCGCAGGCCTGTCTGAAAGCCAATAACTATACGCCCCAATGGTCTGATGCCTCTCCTTTGCGTCCTAATACTAATTGTAGTGGCATCGTGCAGCCTTTGGTTTCTCCTTACGTGTACGACGACGGCACTCTTCAGACATCTTTTACTATTAACGAACCTACAAATCTTGCAAATGGTGTCCAGTGAGTCGTTGTTCAGTCAAAGGCTAATCTAATTCGTACAAGCACGGCTCAGGTATGGCAAACGTATAATGATGCTGCCTATGCTACGATCTCGGGTGCGGTTTCATTTGATAGTATTACGTTTGGGTATGTAGGTGGCGGGAGTGCCTTCTTCGGTATCATCGACCCGCAAGGAAGCGTATCGGCTCTTGGCTATAATGCACAGGGTCAATTAGGTAACGGTACTACGACAAGCGCAACATCACCCCGTAATTTTGTATTACCGGTAGGCCTTAGGGTAAGTAGTTTGTACAGTAACTTCTTGTCAGTCGGTAAAATGATGTATGCGATCACTACTGATGGTTCGATGTACGGGGCTGGCGCAAACGATAGCGGACAACTTGGTAACGGGACATTCTCCACCACACAGTCGACACCCGTTAAATTTAACTTGCCCGCTGGTGTAAGTGCGAAGTATGTAAGTAATCTGGCAGACGCAACCTATGTTATTGCTAGTAACAATAATATTTATGCAGCCGGAAACTGCGCTTACGGCCAATTGGGAAGTAACTACACCATTTCAGGATGCAGCAACCAGGCTAACCCTGTGCGCGTTGCGCTTCCAACACCTACTGCATCGGACCCAAACACCTTACCTGTTGCAACCAACGATTGGCTGCAGTCCACGAACTTGGCAACCGACCGTTCAAACGTGTATGTACGTATGCAAGGTGGCCGCGTCTATGGCTGGGGTGATAATTCCGTAGGCGAACTTGCCAACGGTACGCTTAATTCGTCGTCAGTACCGGTAAAAATAGGTACTTACGGTGATGCAGGGCAGCCAAAAGCCAAGCAAATTGCATTCGATGGCGATGTTATTTACATTCTTGGCGACGATGGAAAAGTGAATGCCGCAGGTATGAACATATTTGGGCAGCTTGGAGGAGCTGCTGCTCCGGTGGGAAGCAGTACTGGCTATTGTATCGACAACGCTAACAACTCCCCATCCACTGGTACTCGTGTGCGTATTTGGGGGTGCAATAATTCAACCGCTCAGAAGCTTGAATGGAACTACGATGGTTCAATTAGGTTTAGCCCTGATGGCGTTAATGATCTGTGTATCGACAATGCAAATAGTGGCTCCGCAAACGGCAACCCTATTATTACGTATACTTGCAATGGAACAGGAGCGCAGAAATGGGAAATGCGCGATGACGGTAGTATCTACAATGCTCAGGTGAATAAATGTCTAGATAACCCGGGCAATTCACCTACTCAAGGCACAGAATTACAGCTACATGATTGTAATGGCACGCCGGCACAAGTCTGGTCACTAAAACCTGCTATTACTCTCTCGACCGTTCCGATTCCGGCAAGCTCTGGCAGTGTCACGCGCATCACGGCCGACCAATGGGCAACATTGTATCTTACGCAAGACGGAAAGGTTTGGGGCGCAGGGGTTAATTATGCTGGTCAGCTGGGTAACGGGACGCATAAAATATATAACCCAGCTTTAACACAGTTCCAGATTCCAGCCGGTAGAAAAGCTATTGATTTCTACACAACCAAGACGGGCGTGTATAGTACGCTTGAGGCTAATACGTACATAGTGCTGGATGACGGAAGTGTGATTGGCGCGGGAGGAAATTCATATGGACAGCTCGGTAACGGCACAACAACGAGTTACGAGGCATCACCTAAGAAAATGAATTTACCCGTTGGTGTTAAAGCGAAAAGTGTGCAGACCGGTTTCGGCACGACCGTTATACTCACGGAGGATGGAAAAATCTATACTGTAGGAAATAATAACTATGGCCAGTTAGGTGACGGCACGACTAACAACAGCTCAACACCCCTAGCTCGTCAATATATCAATACACGACCCCTCATTCTTTATTAGCATATGCGGTATAATCACTATAAGAATATGAAAAATATACCAAGACGATCAGTCTCTCATGCAACGGGTTTTACGGCCGTCGAGCTTCTTATTACCTTATTCGTCGCGGCTATCTTTCTTTCTGCGGGATATATTTTATATAACGTAGTTGTGACGAGGAGCTCGGAAGCAAGGCATCAAATTGAAGCCGACTCCATCGCGACCGATTATCTGCAGCGCTACCGCTCGCTGGTGAGTACGGCTTGTGTCGAATCAACGCCACTAATAAACTCCCCTGTCAGTGGTACTGATGCAGCGAGTTTGGCTTCACCTAAAGTGTCTGTTACTATTTCCTGCCCAATACCAGCTCTCTCGAGCATTTCTAAGATTTCAGTAAAAGTAGATTACAAAGAAGGTGGTACAAATGAATCGGTACAACACGAGGCCTATGCGTCACGACCGTAGTGGGTTTACTCTGGTTGAAATGTTAGTCATTTCTCCGCTTGTTATCTTACTGATAGGTTCATTTATTTATGCCATAGTCGCCTTTACGGGTCAGGGTATGGCCGAGCGCGGCAAGGCGCTTCTTCTTAATGATGTACACGCCGCGCTTGATGAGATTGAGGATGACGTTGTGCTCAGTGGAGCCTTCCTCGCTACGAATAATCAAACCGTTAGCTCACCGCAGGGTGTGAATGATAATACGCAGGCTTTTGTGAGTAATACAACTGCCAATGCAACACTTATTCTTAACTCGTTCGCTACTACTGAGAGCCCGTCATCATCAACAAGAAGCTTAGTATACCTAAACATTGCTTCTATCCCAAATGCCTGTGCTAATAAAACCCAGGCTATGACAATGAATGTGGTGTACTTTATTAAAAACAATTCACTTTGGCGCCGCACAATGATGGTAGCTAATTATGCCTCTAAAGATTGTCCAAGCCAGACCATTTTTCAGCGGCCAAGCTGCTCACCCGGTGTGACGGGTACATTGTGCGAGACGCAAGATGAGCAGCTCCTCGATGGAGTGCCTGATGGAGGCTTCTCAATCACCTACTATCCATCGGCATCCTCTGCTACACCTGTGACTGGTACGACCAGCAGCGATAGTGCGGCTCGACAGGGGGCCCTAGACGCGGCCAACTCCATAAAAGTAACGTTAACTGCCAACGGTACTGCGGCGGGGCGTGATTTCACGCAGTCTGCAAGTGGCCGTTACACTA
Organism: Candidatus Saccharibacteria bacterium 47-87; assembly: GCA_001897305.1. Taxonomy (GTDB): domain Bacteria; phylum Patescibacteriota; class Saccharimonadia; order Saccharimonadales; family Saccharimonadaceae; genus Microsaccharimonas. The sequence continues at coordinate 431,117 of MKSO01000001.1, forward strand.
GGGCCGGCACGCTTATAAAGACAGCCACTCCTTAATGAGTGCAAAATAAAATACCCCTTAAGCGGGGTATTTTATAACGTATAACAACTGGTCGAATAAATGAATTACTGAAGTTCGACGCTAGCGCCAGCTTCTTCGAGGGTCTTCTTTGCAGCTTCAGCTTCTTCAGCTGGAACTTTTTCCTTAACGGTTGCAGGTGCACCGTCAACGATTGCTTTAGCTTCACCAAGACCAAGACCAGTAATGTCTTTAACAGCCTTAATAACAGCTACTTTCTGAGCACCAGCGTCCTTAAGAACGATAGTGTAGTCAGACTTTGCTTCTTCTGCAGGTGCAGCTTCAGCAGCAGGACCAGCAACAGCAACTGCAGCAGCAGCTGGCTCGATGCCGTATTCGTCCTTGAGGATTGTCTTGAGTTCGTTTACTTCAAGAACAGTAAGACCTACAAGGGTCTCAGCGAGTTTCTTTAAATCAGCCATGATAGCCTCCTTCAAAATATATTAATGTGATGCCGAAGCATCGGGTGTAACACTACAAGAGTGTTGGAATTAACTGGTTGCTTTTGCTTCGACACCGTCGAGGAGCGCGTGCAAGTTGCCCGAAAGCGCGTTGGTAACGTCGTGAACCGGTGAAAGCAGTTGAGCAATAACTTCTGCAATGAGCTGTGACTTGCTTGGAAGTGCAGCCAGGGCTTTTACATCGTCGGCAGACAAAAGTCCGGCTTCGAGTGAAAGGCCACCAGCAATAACCAAAGCATCGTTGGTCTTTGCAAATTCGCTAAGTACTTTAGCTGGCGCAACTTCGTCGTCGGTACCAATTGCGTAAAGCAATTGACCATTGAGCGAAGTAGTGTCAACATCCTTGTATTCGCTGATACCACCGAGGACAACGCGAACCAAACGGTTCTTGACGACCTTGATGATAACACCGTTCTCGCGAGCTTGTGCACGGAGGACTTGGAGTTGAGCAACGCTTAAGCCTTGGTAAGTAGCAAACGCAGTTGTTTTTGCGTTAGTTAGAAGCTCAGTAAATTCAGCAACCAATTCGTTCTTTTTATCGCGACTAATTGCCATAAAAATCTCCTTGGTTTTTAACTATTCGACCAGATTGTTAATGGACAGACATTGGCAGTTGTAGCTTGGCTAGAAACTTTAGAAATAAAAAGAGTCTTTGGACCTCGCACTGCCAAAGACTACAGAAAATGTATGTTTTACATGTTCCTCGGTAGCGGATTAAGTGACGGCCTTGAGCATACTCTTGGCCATAACAGCTACTGTCTTTGGTATGTCTAGGAGCAATTTTAACAGATGAGGCTCTAAAAAGCAAGGCTTTAACCAGTACTTATTCCATTAACTACCCTACTCTATACACTCTGGTATTTTTAAGGATTTAGTTGTATAATAAGTATTTGTTGCAAGTGAAATTCGTTTGCAATGAACCGAGAGGAAGTACCGATGGATCAGAACACCACCACCGACGGCAGCAAAGTGGTCAAGCGTCTCAACGACCGTGCGCGTGAGCAAGCGCTACGGGATGCGGAAGACCCCTATGTTCCGCTGAGCGACCGCCTCGTCGACGACGGAAAGCCGGGTGTGTGATGGCGTCCTGTCCGACTCAGACGTTGGAGGAGGCAGTCGATCGAGTGGTCGAAATCGCCGCCCGTGGTATGGACGCCGCTGAAGTCAAGCTGGCACTCAACAAGGTCGCCCAAGACCATGACATGGTGCCCACCGAGATCATGAAGGTCATTCGTCATCGTGATGAACGGGACGAATACGGCCCGCTGATCATCGCGAGCATGGGCTCAGCCAACCGTGCCATCCTGGGGATGATGTGACTACATGGGTGGCGGGACGCACAGTGCTCGTCACCCATGTCACCCCCCGATACGTGGAACCCTCTCAACTACGCCCTTCTCTGAAATGAGGAGGGCTTTCGCTTTATTAATATTTATGTTATAATTAAATTATTATTATGTCTCTGCTTGAAACCGACTCAAATTACACCTACTCTGAAGACGATTTCGATGGGCATCACGCAGCCCCACTTCTTCTGATTGGCGAAGAGGAGAATGAGGAAGTTAAAAGTACACAAGATCGGTTTATTGACTCGATAAGCGCGTTGACTGAGTCTGAGATTTCCAAATATGCAAGTAGTCGTGTTGTTGGTTTTTCTGTTATGGCGATAACGGCTCGTATTCATCAACGAGAGGCTCTTAATGCGAACAGCTACATACGGCGTCCATACAGGACGCCTTGTTATGACGAATTCCCAGATATGTCATCGAGTGATATCGACGTTATTTGTGAAAAAGTTCGATATGGCCACGGTACTGCTATCGAAAATGAGATAGCAAGAGTAGCGCTTGGTATGGAATCGGTAGAGTATGGAAACCTTACTATTATTGGAGAGAAGCGAAAACAACTTGAAGAGTCGCTTTGGGGTGAAGTAAGTGAACTTGTTGGTAGAGATGCCAGCCCAAACCCTGATGGAGTATATCGAATGAGTGTCCTCGGGTTTGATCGTGACATACGGTTGCCCGGGAACGTTAACTACGGTGCTATGCGTATCGGTCTCAAGCGTCATGTGGGTACAACCCCTTATGGCGCTACTGTAAAAAACCGTACAACCGCAATTATTAATACCAGCACAGAAACTGGTATTGACCGTTCGTTACGCGAACTTTTTAGGGAAACCGCTATTAAAGCCACTGCTCGAGACGAAGAGACGGGAGAGCCAAAAAATGAAATTGAGGGGCTCAATGCAATTACGCACTTACCAGAATTTCAAAGGTGCGTGTATTGGCTTATGACAACCGACATTTCTGAAGGAATCGTTTTGGCGCGCAACGAAACAGTATATGGTATTCGAGCAAAATGATACGCTAGACGCGCCTAGTGCTGTGTATTAGACTAAACCTATGCTATCGGCTATCGTCGCAGTCTCGAATAATGGCGTTATTGGAAATTCCGGTGACCTTCCTTGGTATTTGCCGGCTGATTTGCGTCATTTTAAACAAATAACTACCGGCCACACGGTTATTATGGGCCGTAAAACCTACGATTCAATCGTAGCGCGCCTTGGTAATGGCCTTCCGGATCGACAAAATATTGTGATTACTCGGTCGAGTGACGCGACGTATTCGGATGCTTTCGTAGCAACTACTATTAATGAGGCACTCGAAGTCAGTACCACCGATGACCCAATTATCATCGGTGGTGCGCAAATATACGAACTTGCCGCACCGCTTATCGACCGTTGGTATATTACCGAAGTCGACACGTTTATTGAAGGTGATGTTGCCCTAAAGGGCTTTAATAGAGACGATTTTGAAGAAGTCGATCGAGAGAGCCACCTGGCCGACGCGAGGAATCCCTATAATTACAGCTTTGTGATTTACGAAAGGAGCTAAATGTACGAGCGTTTTGTACCAGCGGCTCTAGGCTATTTTGGTGTTCCCTATGACGATATTCTTCCTGTACAAAAAGGCTATCGCAACGAAATTTATCCTATTGTTCAATCTGGCAAAACCCAACTGCAACTTACCTTTTATAAATCTGAAGAAGGTATAAAAGAACGGATTGAGCGTGCCGATACAGTTGCAAACTGGGCGGCCACCAAAGGCCTGCCAGCCCGCACTGGGGCTGATGAACGAACACTCGTCTTAACATCTCCCAATCGCACTGTCTATGTAGGGTTGTACCATTACTTGCCCGGAGCAACTATTCCGTGGGAGGCCTATACCAAGGAGCATATCAAGCAGCTCGGTAAGTACATGAGCGACCTACATGCGGCGCTTGCTTCTTTTGATACCACAGGACACCCTTCGGTAATCGATGAATCTATAGACCTACTTGAACGCATGGTACGGTACTTTGATAGTCATGATGTACAGGAAGCAATGCGCCAAAAGCTTAACGTATCGGTTACTATTGATACAAAAATTTTCTTAGCGACATTTCGAAAACTGCGTCAACTGCCAGCTCAGCAACTCCACATGGACTTCGTACGGGGTAATGTTTTGTTTGAGGGCACCGAAGTTACCGGCATCTTAGATTTTGAGAAAACCGCCCAAGGCCCAGTCTTCTTTGACGTTGCCAGAACCCTCGCCTTTCTATTGGTTGACTGTAAGTACAAAACGCCCAGTCAAGTACGTAAGTACTTCTTAGTATCTGGGTATGAAAAGCGTGGTGCCGCCCAGCTGCCTTCCTATTCAGCAACTCTGGAAATACTGGTGCAGTTTTTCTTGCTCCATGACTTTTATAAATTTCTTCGGCATACACCTTACGAAAGTTTGAAGCAGAACGAACATTTTCAGCGTACACTCTCTATACTGCTCGAGGAGCATGTGCTACACTACACGTAGTTGTTATAAGGGGAAGTGAACAATGGCAGACTGGAAGAAGCGCCTCGTTTCGCAAAGCGATTTGATGTCGCTTGGCGAACAGATCAAAGCAAAAGGGAAGAAAATTGTGTTTACGGCCGGCTCGTGGGATCTTATCCACGCTGGCCAGTGCCGTTATATTGAAAAAGCTAAGGCTGAAGGTGACGTGTTAGTGGTAGGTGTGAGTAGCAACGCAGCCATTAAGCAAGTCAAAGGCCCCAATAAGCCTATTTTAGATGAAAAGATTCGCGCTGAAATGCTCACCTATCTACGGGCTGTTGATTTTGTAACCATTTTGCCAGAGCCTAGCTGCGCACCGTCACTCGGGCTGCTACGCCCCGATATCTTCATTACTGTGAAAGAAGACTGGACAGATAACTACAAGCAGTCACGTGAATATAAAACAGTCACCAGTTATGGCGGTGAGGTTCAAGTAGTTGATCGTCAGTCTACTTCCCTGTCTACTACTAAAATTGTCCAGCGTGCTATTGGCGGCCACCTTGGTGAGGTCTTTAAAGACTTCATGGATCTTCGCAAAGAACCTCTAAAAGAAAAATAGTCGTATGGATGAAGCCACCCGCAAAAAGCAAATAGCCTACCGTGATGCCCGGGTGACGGGTAATTACGAGGGTATTTGGCAGTCGGTTGGTAAGTGTGTTTTTTGTGACTTAAAAGACGACTATATTTTATTCGAGGAAAACGGCGTTGTGCTTACAATTGTGCTGTTCGCTTACATTGATGGCCATATGATGATCATTCCTCGTCGCCATGTAAAGTCTGTTAAGGAACTTACTCCTTTAGAATGGGAGACGATGCGCAAGTTTATGTACATTGCCAAAAAGCTGATTCGTGAAGTACATGGTATTAAGGGTATGCAAATTCTTCAAAAAGACGGTGCCGATGCCCAAAGTACCGTCGAGCACCTCCATTTTCATACTATTCCATTCGACGCGCCAGACCTTACCACTTGGAATTACCGCCAGTTAAAAAACACCCCGCTCGAGAACGCTGATTTATACAAAGCTAAGCATGCTGAAATGGTGTCTCTGGCTAAACGGTTTGATAAGAAGTACAGCGATGACTGAGTTTAACTACGATTGGGCAAAGTTGGCCTTTAGCAGCAAGCGTCCGCTCACTAACCTGAAGGCGACGTTTATTATTGCGCCGCGTGAAATAAGTGAAAAACGCTTTACGCAACTACTAAAAGAATACCTTCCAAAGGGAGATATTCTACTGGGTATTTCCAAAGAGGACTACGTCGAAGGCCTGGAAGGTCAGCCACAATTTGCTATGTTGCAACAAAAAACATTGCAAAAGCTAATAGACAAAGTGAATGATGCCTCGGCCCATAAGGTGTATACACTGCGTTATTTTCAGCGCGAGTTACCGGCTATAATTGAAAAACTTACTCCACCACGCGTTGTCGGTATCCATGGTTCGTGGCATCACAGTTTTCATACATTGCCAATTTATTACCTTTTAAGTGAAAAACGGATTCCGTATCAGCTGGTTGCGGCTTTTAGTGATGAAGATGAAGCCCGTGCCTATGAAGTAGCTACTGACAAGAAGATAGTACGGCCTACTTTGGAAGGTAGTTTCGATGATACAACAGTGCTGCAACTTACCGATGAGGTTGCGAAGTCATCTTACGACTATGGTTTTCAGACGGGCGCTATTTTAGCCGAAAAAGTTAATGGTGTATACCAACCGGTTGCGGCGGGATTTAATAAGGTTGTACCGTACCAAACCTACGCTTTACTTAATGGCGCCTCCCGCGAAACCAACTTCTCGCCTGCTAACGATATGAACCATTACGATACGATTCATGCTGAGATGCAGATTTTGGTCGAGGCTGCCAAGCAAGGTATTTCACTAAAAGATAAGACCTTATTTGTGAACCTCATGCCGTGCCCTAGCTGTGCCCGAACGCTTTCGCAGACAGAACTTTCCGAAATAGTCTATCGCATTGATCATTCTGGCGGTTATGCAGTCGATTTATTAACAAAAGTCGGTAAAGACATAAGAAGAATAGTATACTAAGTATATGAGTCACCATCCTGAATACGAATATCTGAAGTTGATGGCCGAAATCCTAAAAAACGGCAAGTCTAAGCCTACCCGTGGCGTAACTGGTATTAAGTCTATCTTTGGCTACCAAATGCACTTTGATCTTCGTCACGGATTCCCAATGCTTACGACCAAAAAGATGCCATTTAACATTTTGATGCACGAACTTTTGTGGTTTGTATCAGGTAGTTCGAATATTAAATACTTGCAGGATCATAAGATTCACTACTGGGATGAATTTGCCGATAAAGACCTTAACCTAGGGCCTGTCTATGGTGTGCAGTGGCGCCACTGGAAAGGGCCGGACGGTAAAGAGTTCGACCAACTAGCGTGGGCGATTGATCAAATTAAAAATAACCCGCACTCGAAGGGTATTATCGTTAGCGCCTGGAATGTGGCTGATTTAAAAGAAATGCGCCTTCCCCCTTGCCATACTATGTTCCAGTTTGATGTTACTAAGGGCAAACTTCGCATGCAGCTGTATCAACGTTCATCCGATGTATTCCTTGGATTACCGTTTAATATTGCGCAATATGCGTTGCTATTACAAATGGTTGCCCATGTGACCGGCTTAGAGGCGCGTGAGTTGGTTGTTTCAATCGGTAATGCCCACTTGTATAACAATCACCTCGAACAAGCCAAAGAGCAAATTCAACGTACACCGTATGCTTTTCCAAAGCTTAAAATTGTCGGTGATGTGAAGTCGATTGATGACTTTACGCCAGAGAACTTTGTTATTGAAGACTACGAGGCGCATCCACACATTAAGGCGCCGTTGGTTATTTTGTAGCCAACTTGTAGTACGCAGCGGCGTGTTCGCGGCACATGCGCTCGATGGTAAAACGTTTTTCAAAGTCTTCGCGACACTCTTTCCGTGAAATTCTGTCTATGCTATCAATAGATTCAGCTAGTCCCTGGATTGTTAGACTATCATTATCGGACTTATGTACTAATACCCCATTTTTTTCAGTAATAATTTCAGGTATAGCACCGGCATCAAGCCCGATAAGCGGCGTACCACTTGCAAGGGCTTCAATGAGTACCATACCAAATGGCTCATCAAATAATGAAGGTACCATCAAGGCTTTAGCATTGGCTAAAAATGCATTCTTTTTGTGCATGTCTTTTATGAATCCGACATACTCAACAGGGCCACCAATTTCAGGTTCAATATAGGTTTGCCAATAATCATCGTTGCTGACGTCGGCATAGTGCTTGCCGGCAATTTTTAGCTTCAGAGGCTGAGAAGCTGTTTTGTTATAGTGTTTTACCGCCTTGATAGCAAGATGCAGGCCTTTGGGTTGAACAATGCGCCCTAGGAATGCAATGTAGTCATTTGCCGGTTGTTCGGCGTGGGTATATTCTCTTTGGCTAAGACCATGGTAGATATTAGCCACCCAGTTAGTATCCTCGGGCATTGTTTGCCGCTGAGCATACGACATTGATATCCAATTAAGGTCGGTATACTTTGGAAAGTTATTTTTATATTTTACAAGAAAATTAAAGGGGTCATGATGCGTGAAGACTACTGGCTTAGTACATAGGCGCGAAAATGGTAGCGCCAGATCTTCTTCATTTGTATATACATGCACGACATCGTATTCGTCGTCGTTGGCGGCTTTAAAAGCCTTAGCAAGAATTTCAGATTGCACTTGTCGAGCGAGGCCTACAAAGGTGGCTGGGTGCTTCTTTAATAAATCAAGATATGTATCGCCACGTCGTCCAAGCTCAGCTTCGAAATACGATAAATCAGCGGTTATTACTGGCACGGTTGTATGCACCGGCCCGGGTGTAAATAAGGTGACATCAATCCCCTCTTTTACAAGCCCTTCTGCAAGCTCAATCGCAAGCTGGCCAGGCGAAAAAATAACCTGGGGCAAGATGTCGCGGTGAATAAATAAATGCGGGACAACTAAAGCAAGTCGTAGCTTATTCTTTGGTGTCTTCGTCGAGAAAGCTGAGGTCGAATTCTTCATGTGAAGCGTCTTCGCCGTAGTACCCGTCTGCCTGTGTATCAGTCATTAGTATCTCCCTTTTGTATTGCATACAGTATGACAGCGGAGGCAAAGTTTGTCAAAATAGAAGAAAATAAGCTTGTGCTTTTTGCTACCTCCATGATATACTTACCGCGAGAACGCGCATAACACCAACACGGTCTTAACAATAAAAACCCTGGTAATGGAGCATCAAAGGCATGATGACGAAACGACAACTTGCACCTCAACAACTAACTGTTGAACAGGAAGCACCGTCCCCGTCGAAACCAATTACCAATCCTGAAATTGTCCCAAGTGTTAATGAAGCTAAGTCTGTTGAGGGCTCCGGCCCGATTCCACTACCAGAAACATATCTAGAAGATGGCGTAAACAGAGAAATAAATTCCCTAGAAAACTGGCTGCGTATCAAGGTAAAAGATAATTTAATTGGACAAATTATTCGCGGTGAATTCACTTCTGGAGTGGTGAATTTGAAGCAGGTATACGACACAGTGCATGGGCAGCTCGAGTTTGATTCAGCGCGTCATTTTCAAGAGGCTCAAAGTTTAGAACTCGATCAAATACCTAGGCATCTCTTGAAAAAACCAAAAGAGACAGACAGTGATAACTATGCCTTTTGGCAGCAGCATACCGATAACCTATATGCACATGCCGAAATCCATCAAGAAGTGCAGAAGCACATTGATAGGATTAAGGACACCGGCGAAGATAGTCTATATGATTTAGCAGAGCATTTTGTTGGCGAAATGTTTGAAGCAGCAAAAGATGAGGCGATTGCTATTTTGCGAAAACGACAGAAAGATCTTGAAGACCACCGTGCCAATGACGCGAAAGAAATTGCCGCCTTGAAAGAAGTTATACAAGAGATCTCCTTTGTACGTCATGACCAAGAAATGGAAGAATACCTGACAGCTACAAAAGAAATGCCAGTAGCCGTATAATCAAGAAACTGAAATAAAATAACCCGCCTATATAAAAGCGGGCTATTTTTTGCGTAGTTATAAACTAACTTACGAAGTTTTCTACCTTAACGCCAGGGCCCATAGTAGTGCTGACGGTAATAGTCTTTACGTAGCCACCCTTAAGGCTTGATGGTTTTTGACCCTGGAGGCTTTCGAAGAATGCCTTAGCGTTTTCAACGAGCTTAGCGTCGCCGAAGCTTACCTTACCAACAGCAAGGTGAACGATGGCCTGCTTATCAACACGGTATTCAACTTTACCGGCTTTAGCTTCAGTAACAGCCTTGGCAACGTCAGTCGCAACTGTACCGCTCTTAGGGTTAGGCATGAGGCCACGTGGACCAAGCAGACGAGCGTACTTACCAAGCTTAGGCATGTATTGAGGGGTTGCAACAAGAATGTCGAAGTCGAGGACTTCTTTGTCGAGTTGTGCAAGGAAAGTTTCGTCACCAACAACATCAGCACCAGCATCTTTAGCTGACTTGTGGTCTGCTTCAGGGGCAAACACAGCAACACGGATTGTTTTACCAGTACCATGAGGCAGGCTCACGGTTGCACGGATGTTTTGGTCGGCTTGGCGAGGGTCAACGTTCAAACGAACGTGGAGTTCAACGCTGGCATCAAACTTAGAAGGGTTTGTCTCGGCAGCGAGTTTGATAGCATCTTCAAGTGAGTACAGTTTTGCAGTATCTACTTTTTCGGCTACCTTGCGGTAGTTTTTGCCACGGCGTTCAAGAATAGGGCGAGTCACTGGCTTTGGACCCTTTTTAACGACTTCTTCAGAACCGTCTTGTGGGGTGGTGTCACCAGCTTCCTTGCGAAGTTCTTTTTCAACCTTTGCTTCAGCTTCGGCTACTGCTTTAGCAGAACGCTTACCAGCTTTTGCAAAAGTTTCTTCTTTTTCAGCTACTGCAACTTCAGCTTCGGCGTCAACGACTGCTTCTTCGGTTGTTGGTGCGCTAGCTTCGGCGGCGTTAGCGATCGCAGCTTCAATCTCTGCAATAGTGTTTTTTTCGCTCACTTCAAGACCAAGCTTTGAAGCTTCTGCGAGTAAATCGGCTTTCTTTGCCATGTAGGTATAAACCCTTTCTGTGGTACGAGCGGCTTCGTATTGTACGATAGCCTCCCAACATTGATTTGGTATACCCTTATTATAGCACAAATTTTATAGAAATACCAGTGGATACCCGTTGTGCTTGTGTTAGGTGTAGATAAGCGTATTATTGAGTGAACTATGTCAACGTCTGAATCAATGACTGCTAAAAACACCTTTGATATTGTTCGCCCGTTTGCTCAGCAAATATCTGAGCGTCTAGACGTACAAATATTGGGCGGCGTAGGCACTGCTGCCTTAGAAGATCCGCGCTCAGAAATAGACTTTTACAGGGGTGAGGTATATACCCCTACTGACATATATCAATCGTCTTTACGTGATGATGGCACACTTCGTGATATTGATGTTCTTTTACTTTCAAGTGACCCAAATAAGGTTGCCGAACTCGAAGCGGACCTAGAGCAAACTGTAGGCGATGATCTACAAAGAGAGGTCTTTCCGGTACGTCCCTATACTATAATCAGCGAACAGATGGCCCGACCATTTGGTGGAAGGGTGCTTCGAACGTTTGTATCAGACCGCTATGATAGTGCACCCGGTTCTGACGAAGCGTATATAAAGGCCCTCTTTCCTTTTGCCGTCCCAATTGATCCCACTTCTTTAATACCCTGGACTGTCATTACTGCCGATGGTACCCGCATTCCTATTCCGAACCCGGGTACAACTATTACAAACTACACCAATCGATCTATCAGCGGACTACGGTATAAAGACACCGATAAGATGACCCGTATCGCCCACAGTATGCTTGAAATAGCCCCCGAGATGCGTGAGTGGATTATGGATGGGCCAGGTGCATCTCAGCTAGAGCTGAGTCGGCTTATCGCTTCACTCCATACCCCTGGACAGGCTAACTATCCGCTAGTTGATGGTATTACCGTGAACACCTTGACTCATAAACAATTACGGGATAGTGAGCATTTTATGGTACCAGCTATGCCTGGGTTATTGCGCTATGAAGCAGTTGCTATGGCTGCTTTTAAATCGCGTCGCTTGCGATGGTTTGAAAAGCATGATTGGATTGTCACTAAGTGGCATCAGTACGGTGAGACTCGTGCCGCCGCAATAGTGAAAAACAGTTAGTAATCTTCGGGGTTATATTTGTAGGTCTGTTCTTTGATAACATAGCTGTCGGCTTGTATCATATCAATGGTCTCTTGCACCGAGCCAAATTGCTTGTCTTTTGCGTTAAACGCTTCAATAGTGAGCCATTCATTATGTTGACCTTCGGTGTCAATAAGTACGCCCTGCGGGTTAGCCCCCTGAATTAGGCAGAAATACTTATCCTCTAACAGTTCGTTACTGCGCGCATCATAGTCTAATTTATGATAGAACCCGACCACTCTTAAATCGGCGGTTAAGCCCGTTTCCTCTTTCAGCTCGCGGGCGCCGGCTTCGAGCATGGTCTCACCCCAACGTATCTTTCCTGTCATATGCCCCCAATAGCCGTAATAGGGCTGTTTGAGCCGTTGCTGCTGCAAATATTGGCCCTTCCTATTCTTCAATACAATGACGACCGATAGTTTAGGCTGCTTTTCAATAACCTGCTCGTCCGTATCCATGCGGTTAGCGTATTCTTTACCTTTTCGGGTAAGGGTGTAATCGCCGAGTGTTTTAGGAAGGTGCTGGATATAGCCCGATTTCACCAGTTGTTTTATGTGAAACGTCGTACTGTCGCTTGTAAGACCACTTGTCTTTTGCAGTTCTGAAAACGAGGCTTTTGGGGCAAGGAGCAGCTTTTTTAATATATTCATTTGCGCTGTATGCGCTTCGGCCTCATAGCTCATTATTGCGTAGTTCCTCTCGTAGCTTCATCCATACTTTACCAAGCTCATTGCGGCCTTGTCTATCAGCTCCCCACCCCCAGAAGCTATCAACGGGCGAATCTTCAACTAAGTACTCTTCGTTGGTTTGCAATAATTTACGGCGAACGTAGGGGTTTTGTTGTACTTTATGTCGGCATATTTCAAGCATTACATCCGCTTTTATATCTGGCCAATTTTTTCGCTGCTGTACTTTATTGCTCTGGGCGGTCTCAAAAGCTTCATGGGCTGAACGGGCGCCAGCAATGCGCTCTACCAGTTCTGGTGCTGTATCAAAAAAGCGTGCAGCCTGATAGGCATGCTCCGAGGTTGGCCAGCACCTTCCCTTCCAGTCAACCTGAAAGCTGGAAAAATTAGAGAACACGTAAAACTCGCGCTCGTAGAACCCCACAATAGATCCATCAGTCATAAGTTGAGGGTCACGAAATTGTGTAATAGTACTCATAGAACTCCTTTGTTACAGTCCGTCTTAGCATAGGGTGTAAGAAAGTTTGTATCTAGTGAAGTGTACTTCTGTAACGAAAAAGCTTGCGCTCCCCCGTTAATGAGCTTATGATTAAACCAGTATGAAAGAGTTGAAAGAAAAATTACAGAGTATTGAGTTTAGTGGTGAGATAAAAGATAGCGATGAAGACCGTGAGTTTTACTCGCACGACGCTTCGATGTTTGAAATTAAACCAGAAGTTATTGCCGTACCAAAGTCGGCTGAAGATGTCGCTAAGCTTGTGAAGTTTGTGGCAGATAATAAAAAAGATAATCCAGAGTTATCATTAACAGCCCGTAGTGCTGGTACCGACATGTCCGGGGCGGCCATTAACGATTCTATTATTGTTGATTTCCAAACACATCTTAACCAGCTTATTGATATCGATAGCGCTCGAGCGGTTGTGCAGCCGGGTATGTTCTTCCGTGATTTTGATGCCGAAACGTTAAAGTTTGATGCGCTTCTACCATCATACCCAGCCAGTCGCGACCTTTGTACGGTTGGCGGCATGGTAAATAACAACTCTGGCGGTGAAAAATCTTTGCAGTACGGCAAGACCGATGACTACGTAACCGAGCTACAGTTTGTATTTGCCGATGGTGTAGAACGGACAGTAAAGCCACTCAACAAAGTTGAACTTGACGCCAAAATGGCCCAAGATGATTTCGAGGGTCGCGTGTACCGTGAACTGTATGAACTTATCGAAGCTAACTACGACACCATACAAGCCGCTAAGCCTCACGTAAGCAAGGATTCAACCGGCTACCACCTATGGAACGTCTGGAACCGTGAAACGGGCGTATTTGACCTTGCTAAGGCTATAGTTGGTGCGCAAGGGACACTCGGCTTCGTTACGCAGGCTCAGCTACGGCTGGTTAAACGTGAAAAACACTCCGGTTTACTAGTGATCTTCTTGCGAGACATCGATACACTTGGCGACCTGATCAAAACGGTCGTTAGCCACAACCCTGCTACCTTCGAGGGCTTTGATGACGCTACGATGCTGCTCGGCATGAAGTTTCTTCCAAGTTTCCTCACTTTCTTAGGGCCAGTGAAATTTATTCACTTTCTTTTCTCGCTGATTCCTGAAGGCTTCCAGCTTCTCAAGGGCATCCCTAAACTCATTCTTATGGTTGAATTTACTGGTGATACCGAAGAGGAAGTTCGTGATAAAGTAAAAGCTCTACACCGCGACCTAGCTCCACACCGGGTACGCTACGAAATTAACGGTTTTGAAGAAGACCCTACCGAAGGTTCAAGTGAAAAGTTCTGGATTCTCCGTCGCCGCAGCTTCCAATTGCTTCGTAGCAAAGTTAAGGACAAGCACACAGCACCATTTATCGATGACTTTGTTGTTAACCCGGAACATCTTCCCGAATTCTTCCCTAAGATTCGCCAAATTATTAAAAAGTACAAATTGTTTGCGACGATTGCCGGCCACATGGGTGATGGAAACTTCCATATTATCCCATTAATGAAGCTTGAGGACCCTAATGACCGCGCTAAGCTTGAGCCAGCTATGAAAGAAGTGAACAACCTCGTTCTGCAATACAAAGGTTCATTAAGCGGTGAGCACAACGACGGGTTAGTTCGTGGCCCATGGCTACAGCAAATGTACGGCGATGAAGTACTCGACTTATTCAAGAAGACAAAGGATATCTTCGACCCAGAGCACATCTTTAACCCTCACAAAAAAGCTAACGCAACATGGGAATACAGCTTCTCGCATATTAGGGATCATTTCTAGGAGGTACTATGGACACTACCAAACCTGAGGCGCCAAAAAAGGATAAATTACAAAATGACGCATCGACAGAGCTAGACTCGGCAAACGCGCAGTCTCACCCGGCGACGATACGTAAATGGTTTTTCTATATTCTTATAGTTGGGCTTATTGTATCAGCGGTAATATCGATTATTGCTGTCTTGATAGGTGAAATTAACGATGTAGTAACGCGTGCCCTATGGACGACCTTTATAATGGTGCTCCACTCCTTGATAGCGGTTGGCTTACTCTCTATTTCGACAAATAAAAGAAACCCTAATGCGGACGAAGTGGCGCTCAATATACTCGTTGGGCTCACGATTGCCAGTTTCGTAAGCTCCGCTCTCGGTACTTGGGGAGTACTCTCGGGGGCCGTAGTGAGTGACCTTTATAAACTCATCTTTTACGCACTATTCGCCGACTTATTGATTTTTATACTACTTCATTCACGCATGACGGACCGTGCAATTGCTCGTAGTGCTATGGCTTCAATAGGCATAACGGTTGCTTTCTTTATCTACCTAATACCAAATGTCTTTACGAATAGCCTTAATTACACCCTGCCTGATATTTACAACCGGGGTGTTGCTGCCTTTTCGATTTTACTTTCGACTGCCGTAGTAATTACAATCGTTTTTCACTGGATATACAGAATAAAGCACGCTGATGAGCTTGAAAGTCAAGCCAACGCAGGCCAAGCCGATACTCAACTTTCAGAAGGATCAACACCAAAACAGACTATGCCATTATGGGCAAAGGTTGTACTTATTGTTGTTGGTATCGTATTCGGACTTCCTATTGTTATTGGAGTACTTGGAGGCTTGTTGGCGTTATTAACGCGCACCTTGTAATATGTATTGACACTAAAATAACCTCCCATAGCGGGAGGTTATTTTTTACTCAGTATCAACTTATTCGGTAACTTCAACGCCCATTGAGCGAGCAGTACCAGCGATGACTTTGATTGCACCCTCAAGATCAATAGCGTTAAGCTGATCCTTCTTGAGTTCGGCAATTTCTTGGAGTTGTGCTTTGGTAATTTTACCTACCTTGTCGCTGTGAGGCTTAGCGCTTCCTTTTTGGATGCCTACCTTTTCACGAATCAGGTCGTCAACTGGCTGACCAAGTGACTTCCAGGCGAAGGTACGGTCTTCGAACACTTGAATGTGGACGATAACGTCTTTACCGTTTAGTTCTTTGGTTGCGTCGTTGAAGGGGTTAATGAAGTCCATCATGTTAAGACCCCACTGACCAAGTGTTGAACCTACTGGAGGACCAGCGGTTGCACGACCGGCAGGGATGCGGAGCTTCAAGTTACCAATAACTTGCTTTGCCATAATTATGTAAATTCTTTCCTTACGCGCAGTATGCGCTTGTACTAAATATCTTTATTGAAGCACGGCGGTGTGTAGATTTGCTTGTTCAGGGCACATCTTCGCCAGATATTAGTGCGTAACCCCGTTATTATAGCAAATTCTAAGCTTACTGTCTATGCTGGACGTGTTCCGAGCTCCGTATAAGCCTAATTGCTTCACCAATAAACTGTGCATCAATGGTATCAAGCGTAGTGGACCCTGGGTTCGCCACCTCAGCTGCGGCATGAGCTTCGAGCTCTAGTGGATCATAGGGACGAAAAGCGAAATTACGAAAATCGTACGGCTCGGCTGTTTGTACGGCGACTCCCGTAACCGTGTGGGATGTAGCATCTGTATCGGTCACAAGTACCGAACCAAGAAGACCTACCATCTTCAAAGCAGGTATTCCGGCGTGTACAAATCGACTACCTCGAAATAATCGTATTGCACGATCTTCATGCGCTATACCAACAAATCCTGCCTCGTTGAGCGGTTTCACATGTTGAAATAAAGCTGGTGACGAATGCGAGCTTAAAAGTTGCGGCAAAGTAAAAGAGCCATCGAGGGCTCTTTTGGAAAGGCTAAATACGGCAATACGTAGCTCGTGTTTTTCTTGAGATGCTATCTCGTCGCTGCTGAAATACTGTTCGGACATTTCGATCAACTATAAAAGAAGGCTCTACAAATGTAAAGCCTTCTTGCTCATTACGGGTGTATTACGATACTTTCTTTACTTGTAGAGCATCGAGTTCAACTGAAGTATCACGGCCGAACATACTCACCATAACCTTCACCTTACCCTTTTGGGTGTCAATTTCAGAAATGGCGCCGTCAAAGCCCTTGAATGGGCCGTCGGTAATACTTACAACTTCGCCCTCACTAAAGTCAATGTGGTGCTTAGGGTCTTCAACGCCCATACGCTTCTTAATCTTCGAGATTTCTTGGTCGGACACAGGCGTAGGTTGAGTACTTGTACCTACGAAACCAGTTACACCTGGAGTATTACGAACGATGTACCATGTTTCGTCGGTGAGTTTCATCTCTACTAGCGCGTAGCCTTGGAAAATCTTCTTCTCTACAACCTTACGCTTACCGTTTTTGATTTCGATTTGTTTTTCTTTAGGTACCATAACGTCGAAAATCTTGTCAGCCATATCGACAGCATTAATACGCTGGCGAATGCTTTCAGCAACTTTCTCTTCGTAGCCACTATACGTGTGGATGGCGTACCATTGTCGTGATGAATCGTAGCGGTTTTTCGTCATATTGAATTACTCCTTAGGCAATAATCAGTTCAAACAAATATTTAAATAGTGTGTCAAGCAAACTAATAAGTACGCCAAAGAAAACACTAAAGAGGATAACTGCCAGTGTTAAGGCCCATGTTGCGCGGCGGTTTGGCCACCGAACTTGACGAAGCTCGACCCAAGCGCCCTTAAAGTAACGACCAATACCACCAAGAAATGATTTCTTGTGTTCTTTTGGTTTTTTCTCAACACGCTTTGATTTTGCACTAATGCGTGTAACCTTGGTTGTTTTTGCCACGGAGTTCCTCCCAAATAAAATAGTCTGCTTAGCAGACTGTCAAGTTGATTGTACCGTATAGGGGTCGTATCGTCAATAGTTCGGCATTGCGTCTGTGCTTAGTGTATTATAAAGAAGATGTTAGAAAGTGTTGTAACTTCCGTATCGGGGCTTGGTGCCCTATTAGGACTACTGTCTCTTTTAAAAGTTCGTCGTGTGCTTAAAGAACACGCCGCGCCTAACTACTCAACAGAGCTCGAACGAGAGGCTGATATAGACCTTCCAAGCGTTAGTATTTGTATTCCCGCCCGCAACGAGAGGCGCGCACTAGTAGCCTGCCTCGATGCTGTACTCGCCTCAACCTACGAGCGACAAGAAGTTATTGTACTAGATGATGTCTCTGGTGATGACACGTCGGCTCTTATTAAGTCATATGCTAGTGAAGGCGTACGTTTCGTAAAGGGAGCTCCGTTAAAACAAGGGTGGCTTGGCAAAAACCACGCCCTTCAAGGCCTCCTCGACGAGGCGAGTGGTACTTATATTTTATATATTGACGTTGATACGCGTTTAAAGCCGCATTCTGTCGAGCATTTGGTACGGTATGCGCTTTCACATCGTCTTGATATGCTTTCGGTGCTTCCGCGGCGTGAAGACGGCTGGAGAGGAAGCGTTATATGGTCTCCCCTGCGCTATTTTTGGTCGGTACTGTTTTACAGTAACAAACATGCCGCAACGTCTAGCAGCGCGTGGATTATACGTCGTGACGTGCTCAAAGAGCAATTTGGTGGCTTTATGGAAACTGCTACGCTCGTACAGCCAGAGCAACGTTTCGCTGACTCTTTACAAGCCAAAAATCGTTATCGCTATCTTATTGGTACTGCCAACTTTGGGGTTGGCTACGAGAAAAAATGGCGTTCACAACTCCTAACAAGTGTTCGTACCATAGTGCCAAGCTTTCAAGGTAGTTTGCTAATGGCACTGCTAGGTATTGTCGGGCTATGTGTCTTGATTCTTCCAAGCGCAATAATTACCTATTACCTATTGGGTACACATTTTAGCACCACGGATATTATTATTGCTGGTATTAGCATGGCTCTTTGGTGGGCCACTTATGCTACGTATGCTCATTTTGTATGGCGTCGTGGCTGGTGGGCGGGCACGATAGTGTGGCCACTACTGTTAATTCAGCAGATCGCCTTAATCTTTGCGAGTATCTATGCGTACAGTTTCAACCGATTAGAATGGAAGGGGCGACCTATTCGCCCTCAAGCTGAAAACTAAAGCTTGACCCGTGGTTGAGACGGCTTTTAAGTTCAATTCGCGTATGAAGCTTGTGGGCTAATTTAGTAGACACGTAAAGGCCCAAACCAGTACCGTTAGTCTCGCGAATACGATAATCCTCACTTCTATAGAATTTATTAAATACTTTATTCTGATCAGTTCGGCTTATCCCTATACCCGTATCTTTTACGGTAAAGGTGACGATATTTTTCGAGCGACGACCGATAATAGTAACGCTTCCTTCATTAGTGTACTTAATCGCATTAGTAATAAAGTTTTGGAGTAGTTCTTCAAGGTATAGGCGGCTAGTCATGACCGATCCAAGACTATGTCCAAGATCAAGATTAAGCTCCAGCTTACGGTCGCGAGCCGATTTCTCGTACTGCTGGTGTAAGCTTTGAAGCAAATCAGAGACATTGATTGACTCTGGTGTATCGGCAACGCCTCGCTCAGCACGCGACAAAGTACTGAGGTCGTTAACCATTTTGGCGAGATAGAGCACTTGATCATGCGCCGTCGAGACGGTGTCGGCTAGTACCTCATGCGGTGGTGGTGTCGGACGTTTGATTAATACGTCCAAATTAGATAGGCTCCCCTCGACAATGGTAATTGGCGTACGAAGTTCATGACTAACCACGCTAATAAATTCATCCCGCTCTTCTTCAAGACTCTTTTGCTTTGTGACATCACGCATGATAAGGATATACCCACCCTGCTCAGACGCCTTCTTGCGAGTACTGTAACTACTTTTGATGGGTGACAACGTTATTTCTAATCGAATAGACTCACCGTCTTTATAGGTATGGTTCAGGTCGTCACGACGAATAGTACGCGTTGCTTCGTTTAGAAGGTTTGTAAGTTGAACCGGCTGACCATCTTTATCGGTCAGATTAAAAAGTTCGCCTATAGAACGGCCTTTAAGCGTATCGTTTGTGTCAAGCAAGTCCAGGCAGGCTGCGTTATACATAAGAATACTACCCTTGTCGTCAGTGCTAAAGGCAGCGTCTGTAAGATTATTCATAATGGTAGTCATACGGTCATACTGCCAACGTTCCCTGTTTTGACTGTGCTGCAGGGCGCGTCGGCGGGTTTCTTGACTACTACTAATAGCGGTTACGATTGTACTGAGCAAAATAACACTAATTGCTACTAGTACATTTTGAAGGAGTAGCTGATTCTGAGCGTTTCCGTGGATAGCAGTATCTAGAGCCAAAGCCCCAAGGAGAGCAGCTATACTTGCCCCATAGCCCAGTCGCCCATAATAGAAATAACTGCTAATAACAAGAACTATGTAAAACGGCATAAATGGCTGTACAAAGCCGATTACCAAGATACAGATAGCCAAAGCGAAGAAGTGTAGCAAGATAAGCCGCAGTCCATGATCGGTGTGCTCGCTGGCGGGTTTTATATAGTAATACAGGCTTATAAGAACCCAGAAAAATAACAAACTAAACGCAACAGGCGTGCTAATGACACGGTCAGTAGGTATTAGGCCCATAATGACGAGTAACGCGTATATAGCAGTAAGCGGTGCTACGGCCACACGAATAAGGCGAACGATCGCAATTGTTTCGTCACTGTACTGCATACCACCCGCTTTCATATGTGCTTATGATTATAGCGTAAGTTAGGTATGCTGACTATATATCTAAATTGATGGCGTTTCTGTCTTTAAGCGCTTACGATGTACTTTATACTGTGCATCGCCTTGCTCTACGAGTTCCCAGAAGTGAGTACTATGGTTCATTTCAACAGTATGCGCTAACTCGTGTATTAAGACGTAGTCAATAAGCTCAAAAGGCAGTTTCATCAAAGCAATATTAAGGCTGATGGTACCTTCACTGCTACAACTTCCCCATCGGCTGCTCGCATGAGAAAACCGCACCTTAGCATAGGTGAAGCCAAGTGTTTGCGCTAAATACCCTAAGCGCCTAGGGAGATAGCTTTTGGCTTCCTTTCGCAAGGCTTTAATCGAAGCATCTCTTAAGAGCCGTACAACATCGGCATCGGCCAGCTGTTTTGCCTCGGGCAGTGTAAGTACAATCCGCTGACCTTCAATGGCCGTACCTACGCGATCACCTTTTTTAACTAAGATAGTGTGACTCTTGCCAATTTGTTGGCCATCATAATAGGTAGTGTCGGGTTGTGCCTGGGTGAGCATTTTCCGTAGCTGTGGTCGTGAACTTTTAACGAGCCTTTTTAATAGAAAAAGAGGTGCATACAGCGGCATAGAAGCGCGCAATGTACCGTCGGGGGCGACCCGTAGACGCACTTGACGCGAACGGGCGCTACGTCTGACGGTAATAGTGCCGAACTCATCATCCTGAATCGTTGGCATACTTCTACCCTATCGAATGCTTATCTGCCGACCATGCGGCCTTGGTGCGGGAGGCGTTGTGCCCGTTTGCGGAGGGCGCGTATTTGCAAGTTGCTTTAGTACAACCTTTAATTGTGTTGCATAGGTATGCTTGCCGCTAATAACGACCGGTTTTTCTTGTTGAACTGGTGGTTGGAATTGTTGAAGAAGCGTGTCGAATTGCTCGCTCGTTAACCCGGAACCCTGAGGATACCGCCTCAATGCACGACGTTTAGACTCGTTACTGTCTGTTTGAACCCAGACGGTAAGTACATTGTAGCCTTGTTTTGTCAGGAGCTTGTACAGCTCCATACGATGGGTAATACGGTCAGTGCCACCGTCGATAACGATAGTGCGGCGTGTTTTTAGCAATTCGCTCAAGAAATAAGCACTAATTCCGTCGGCAAGGGATGCGTCAAGATTAAATGATCGCGCCAATTCCGACTTGCTTACAACTGGTGCCTGAAAAGTATCTGCAAAATGTTGAGCAAAACTGGTCTTGCCCGCACCAGGAATACCAACCATGACAATCACGTGTGGATTTTCGGGAGTCAGGGGTTTCATGTTAGACAGTATACCAGATACATCCCTGTGTTGTTAGGGGGTAGAATGAATTCGACGGTTAATACGTCTTATTTTACTTCTGCAGTAACAGTAACGACGGTATCTTTAGATGTGGTCGTTGTTACTCCAGCTTGGTCTAGACTTTCAGCCGACGCTTTTGATTGCCAGAATAGATACGCACCAACAGCCGCTACAACAACGATAATAAGAACTACCAAGAGAATGACAACGGTCTTAGAGGATTTTTTAGCCGGTTCTGTGACAGGAGCGACAGCTGCAACAGTAGCAACTTGCTCAGCAACAGGCGAACTAACCGTTTCAGTAGATGGTTCTGCTAATGTAACAGGTTCTGACGAAGCCGGCTGCTCGCTAGCAACAGGAGGTGTATTATTTGGTGTGGATTGTGGGGCAAACGCGTCGTTTGGTACAGCAGACTCGGTCGTTGTGGTTGGGTTTTCAGCGACAGGCTCACTACCAAGAGTCTCGACCGCTTGTTGAGTTGGCGCTTCTGAAGTAGAAGACAGCTCTGAAGCTATCGGAGATGAAGGGGATGATGTCTCGGCGGCCGTAGGAGCTGCTTCTAGGGGCGTTGTCGCTGGGGTTTGAGCTTGAGGTTGAGGTGTTGGTGAAAATGGCTGCGTTTCTTCTGGCTGATTTGGTGTTTGCGGATTCATTGTGTCCCTCCTGCGCTAGGTGATGGCATACTGCTTATGCCTAATTATGTATTCATGTTGTAGTGTATACCATAAAAACGCTTATGTCGAATAGCATTTTTATAAATCCACCAAGACAGTGACTTCGTTTTCCCCCACATACACCAACCCCGTCTTAACTGTCGCCAAAATTTGCTTTTGACCGTCAGATCGCATTGTAATAGGGCCTGCTCCTAGTTTCATAATAAGGGGGGTGTGGTATGGAAGAATAGTGATGAAATCTTTTGATGAAGGGATTGTTAAAGAATTACACTCACCGTAATAAATGACTTCCGATTCTTTCAAGACGCTTATTGTGAATGATCTTTTTTCTGTTGCCATGCAGCCTCTACTTCTTCAATAGTACCCTTTAAGTAGAAATACTCTTCAGGTATGTCGTCAACGTCGCCCGAAATAATCTTCTTAGCACCCTTTACGGTTTCACTTAACGGCACGTAGACCCCCTTAATACCGGTGTAACTCTCGGAGGAATAGAACGGCTGGGTGAAGAACTGAGTTAACTTACCCGCCCTATCAACGATCAGGCGATCCTCGTCAGATAACTCATCTTTACCAAGTACCGATATAATACTCTGTAATTCATCATTACGCTGGAGGATTTTACGCGCAGCGTGAACAGCCTCAAAATGATCATCGCCAATATGCAATCTATCAAGAAGAATAGATGTTGAGCGAAGGTTATCGATTGCTGGGTAGATACGCTTTTTCGCGAGCTCACGAGAAAGAATAACACTGGCATCAAGTTTACTAAGGATCGTTTCAACAGCCGGGTCATTAAAGTCGTCAGCTGGGACGTAGATAGCCTGAGCCGAGGTAATAGCACCTTTGTCGGTTGAGGCAATACGCTCCTCAACCTGCCCAATTTCTTGCCCTAGTGTCGGTTGATACCCTGTATCCGAGGGTAAGCGTCCTAGAATAGTCGAGATTTCATTACCCGCCTGCGCGTAACGGAAGACATTGTCAATGAAAAGCAGAATGTCTTTTTGAAACGTATCACGTAGGTATTCCGCCACCGTTAGCCCAGCGTGGGCTGCACGAAAACGCACACCCGGTGTCTCATTCATTTGCCCGTATAATAATGAAACGTTTTCAAGCAGGTTTTTCTCACGCAACTCTTCAATAAGCTCATGCCCCTCACGAGTACGCTCGCCCACTCCAATAAAGACCGACAACCCTTGCATAACACTTACAATATTGTGAATAAGCTCAGTAATAATGACCGTTTTACCAACACCGGCACCACCGAACAGACCAATCTTGCCACCCTTAGGGAAGGGTGCATAGAAATCAATGGATTTTATGCCCGTTTCATAGATTTCGAGCTTCCCGTTAACGTGTTGATACTCGGGCGGTGGTTGAAAAATCGGCCGGCGCTCCTCGACTTCATACGCTGGAAGGTTGTCGAGCGGTTTACCAAAGGTATTTACGACCCTGCCGAGCACACCTTTACCAAGCGGAATACTTACCGGTTCCTGCGTATCAACAACTTCCATGCCATGCTGCACCGTTTCGGTTGGACTAAGCGCCATACACCGCACCGTTTGTCCTTCACTATACTCAAGTACTTCAAGCGGTAAATTAAGGTCCGTAATACGTAAAGCGCGACCCAAAGGTGGAAGAAGCCCGCCAAACTGCACATCTATAATAGGGCCGACAGCACGAACAACATGGCCCACCTGAAGGCTAGCATGTGGCAAGGATGTTTCTTGGGTATCACTCATGAATCAAGTACCTTTTTCTTCAATTTAGTAGCCGCACGTGTGCCGTACAACTCTCTAATTTTTGAGTCAATTACAGCACGTCGAGCACTATTATACTTAACTTGAAGCTTTTTCGACTCTTGCTTGGCGTTATCGTGACTATTACGCATGGCGACCATTTGCGCGGCACTATAGGCAAGCGCAGCTTCAGCAAAGTAGTGATGCACCGTAAGGCCCACAACGGCTTCGTTTAAATAATTTGATATTGACTGAGGGTCTGGGTCAATAATGAACCTATCGGCATCAATTGTATTCACAAGACGAGACGAACCGACCTGCTCTTCTTGCCTTGCATCTGTTTCCTCTGCTGATTCGTTTAACGAGAACGAGGCAGTTTGAATTGGCTGTCGTGATAGCGATTCAAAACGCGGATAGACAATCGTAACCTTCGCATAGCTCGCTACTACTTTATATATAGGTTGAATATCGGCTAGCGTAGGGTCTTTTGGTGATGAAAAGAAGTGAATCGTTTGTTGGTTTTTCCCTCTGAAGTGCCCATGCGCCATTTTACCGGCAATTAATAAATCTGCCTCGTGTTGCTTTTGGATTCGTTCGGTTTCATCTATTAACTTATGGAGTAAGTTTCCCGGCATACCCCAGTCCACACCCACGCCAACCACTAAGTGCTTATGTACGACCTCGGGTGCTGGCGGTGTTAGTTGTTTCAGTATGCCGTAAATACGCCACACCTCACTGAAGAAGGCACGGCTATTTAATATGTTTTCACGCATTTGCGAGATTGAACGAGCTGCGGTTTGTTCGAGCATGTTTGTCAACGCTTCCAGGTTGCGCATGGTTGTGAGATCTTTTTTTAATCCATCAATTTTTGTCATTAAGTATCTCCTGGTCGCTTTGAAGGATACCGCTTAGTGTCTCCAACTCAGCAACCAATCGTTCGCGCTTCTTTTGAGGTTCTGGGGTATCGGGGTGTTTTAGGAAATCATCAAGACATTCTTTCAGCACAATAGCAGCGTGGTCGTATGGCATGGTCAAGATGGTCGAATTCAGAATTGTATCATAAGGTTTCGAACGTATAAATTTCAGAAGTGCGACCCTCACGTCTTCAATTTGAGATTCTCCCCACTTCTTAATCACCTCTGATACAACAATATACATCAAAACCGACTCTTCAATATTAGAGTAATAGTCGTCGTGGGCTTGGTGAAATAGGTCATCCGCCCTTAGGCCTATGTCATAAATAGCCTGAGCTTCATCGGACAGTTCGGCTCCAAACGACATAAATTCGACAATTTCGTTATAACGAATCAATAAGCCTTTTAGCTTTTCCGACAATACTTTAATAAGCGGCGACTGAGCACGGCTACCAATACGGGATACCGAGAAACCGCTATCAATTGGCGGCTGAGCGCCCCGGTTGGCTAAGGCTTGACGGAAAAGAATGTGACCGTCTGTAATAGACATGAGGTTAGTAGTAATGTAATCCGTTGCTTCTTCACTTTGCGTTTCCACTACAGGCAGGGCGGTAATAGTACCGCCGCCCACATCATCACTAAATGCCCCAGCGCGCTCGAGCAGCCTTGAGTGTAAATAAAAGACATCACCAGGGTAGGCCTCACGTGAAGCCGGCCTCTCTAGCAATAGTGACATTTGTCGATACACTTTGGCATGGCTTGTTAAGTTGTCGTATACAATGAGCACATCTTTACCTTGGGTTGTGAAATATTCTGCAATCGTTGTGCCAACCATTGGTGCAATGTAGTTGAGTGACGCCGTTTCGGATGTACGGCCCATAATTACTACCGTACGCTCTAAGCCACCTTGTTTTTCAAGCCGTTCAATACGTCGTTTTGAAGCAGCGGCTTCGGCGTCAATCGCCACATACACACAGATAAGATTGGTATTAAGGCGTGCCTGATTACAAATAATATCAATCGCCAGGTCACTTTGCCCTGAATTTTTTTCACCCAACAGAAGCTCACGCTGCCCTAAACCGATAGGAATTTGTGAATCAATAGCAATGTACCCCGTTTGAAGCGGGCGATCGATAATTTTACGTTGGTAGACGGGTCTCGCAATTGCCTCTATGGGGTATAATGTGTCGGAAGAATAGCGTATTTCACCCTTTCCGTCTATAGGTTCACCTAGTGGACTGATGACGCGACCAAGCATTTCCAAGCCCGCGCGAGTACTTAGCTGCGGGGCCGTTACGCGCACAAGGTCACCTTTTTTAACGTCAATATAACTACCGAATAAAGCGATTTCAGCTTCGGCGTGGTGAAAACCAAGCACCATACCCCTCGCTCCGGATGAAAATGTCACGACGTTACCGAGACCAATAGCCTCGAGGTCGGTAACGATGCATATTTCGCCCTTCACTTGTTGGACGCGCCCAATATTATCCATTAAGCACCTCCTGAAGGTGGCGTCGGGTTAATTGCGTTGCAGCCGCCCTCATTGTCTTATCTACCACTCTTGAACGATCATTGATCCGAAAGCCCGCTATAATGCTGGGGTCGACCTCAAACAGAATACGCGCCCCAGCAGGATAACTAGGCATAATTGTACGAGCAATGTGCTGTTTAACTTCTTCCGGTAAAGTAAGTGCGGTCGTAAAATGAACTTGTTGAATATGGTGATAGCGCTTAATACAGTGGTTCAAGAAGAGTCTACCCGTATCGCCTATTACAGCGGCCACTAATTTGTTATCGACTAGCCAACCGACAAAATCGAGAATTTCGGCCGATAATTGACCCTCAAACAATAACTCTACGTCGTCTTTACTCATATTTCGAACATCCTGGCTGGCAGCGGCAAAACTAATTCGTTCTACCAGCACTTGCAACTCGCCTATAAGCTGGCTAATCGCGAGCGACTGCGTGCGTGCATCTAGTTCGCTGATAATTTGCTCGGCGGCCGTCATTGTGATGTCCTATTCTCGTTGATATATTCTTGTAGTAACGAACGGATTAAATCGATATGCTGCTGATCGGTATATGTTTTTCCAATGTATTGCCCGACTACCCATTCTATTGTTTGAGCAGATTGCTCGAGAGCTTTTTGTTTATAGGCAGCCGATTCGTGCTGAGCACCAATGATAATATCCTGCGCTTGTTTTCGGGCTTCTATAATAATTGAGCCTGCATCTTGTTGAGCCTTTACAACCGCTGTCCGCATAACATTGCTCACGTCTTGCAGAGCCGACTGCGTTCCCTTGTGTACTATGTCTACATAGTTTTCCTGAAATTGCTTGTTTGTATCGACAATTTTATCGGCAGCTTCGTCAAAATACTTTTTTGCATCTTCGCGCACCAAGAAACCCAGTTTGGCGAAAGAAGCATTCAGCCGTCGCATCATCACAATCAAATAAATTATCAGCCCAAATATTAAACTGATAGCACCAAAAATGAGTACAGTTACCACCCCTGAATCCATAAATGCTTAGTGCCTTATGAGTACAGTTCCTCGAGAGGATTAAGTTGTGCGGCCCGCTTTGCGGGTATTGTACCTACTATCCACCCAATTATTACCGATAGCATAAGTATTATTATAATCTGTCCGGTCGGTAATACAAAGACAGAAATTTCACCATAAAAAGCATCGGACGCGGCTAAGGCCCGCGCGTAGCCATTAAGTATAAATCCGCCGACCGTACCAAGTATAATTCCCATAACAGCGCCCAGTGACGTAATAAGTATCGACTGAATGACAAACAGAAGGCTAACATCTGAGCTACGAAGGCCCATAATACGCAGGAAGCCGATCTGTTGCGTCTCCTCCATGAGTGTGAGTGTAATAATAGTAAATGTCGCAGTGACCGTAATAACAAACACGATGATACTGAAGACTACTAAAATGCCATTTATGACCGCAAAAAGCTTATTGATCTGATCGATGGTATCTTGGATGCTTGATGTCTGCAGTCCTTGACGCTCAACGGCTTCACGCACGGATGGGGCTTTGTCTGGATTGGTAAGTTGAAGACTCAATTGGGATACACTGCTAAGCCCCTGATCTTTCAGCGAATCAATTGAAGCATATATAACAGGCAAATTACCCCTGTCAATCACACCCTTAATGGTATACGACTTAGTTTTCGTGGGTGTCTCTTTATCAATTGTACGAACATAATCTGGCGTAAGGTTAATTGATAATTTGATTTCCTTCCCAATAGCAGACTTTGGATCAATAGAAAATGCAGTCAGAACAGTAGTGCTGACAACAATAGTGTCATCGGCTGGCTGCTGCTCGGTCGCACCCTGGACGGTGGTCGGCGGGTTAAGAGCGAAATAGTTACTTGATACAGCATACAGTGGTGCGTTGAGCGTAATGCCATGATATACGGCGTTCGATAATAGTCCGACAGATTCTGCAACATCGCTCACGCCACTTATGGATTGGATCGACGATACTCGCTGTTCATCTAATTTAACAGCATTAGAGCTCCGTAGCGTTACAGAGACGACGTTCGTCGCTTGACCATTTTTTACTTGTGTATCGACAAGGTTTTTTAACCCCATCTGCAAACCAAAAAGCAAGACAATAACGCCGGAAGTTAATGAAATACCGGCCAGCGCCAGCGCTAAGCGAAGTTTTTTCTTAAAGGTATTAAGAAGAGCTAGACGAATAAAGAATAGGCTACGCATGATTACACCTTGTCCTTATTTTCTTCGCTTTCAACGTAACTAATTGCATCGCGTATATTCGTAAATGGATTACGCCTGTCTTCGATATCCCAAAGGCGACCATCCTGCATAAAGAACCACTTTTTTGACAACTTAAGGAAGTTCAAGTCGTGAGTTACCATGACAATAGTAATACCGTGAGCGGCAGAGGTATCCATTAGGATTTTTGTCACCTCTTCGACAGATTTTGTATCTAAGTGAGCGGTTGGCTCGTCCGCAAAAATGACCCAGGGGTCTTTTACGAGTGCCCTTGCTAGTGCAGCCTTTTGTTGTTGACCTGAAGACAATTCATTAGGGTGCTGATGGATTTCCTTTTCGAGCCCCACTTCTTTAATGAGGGTTATAGCTTTTTTTCGTGCCTTCGAGCGACTCCATCCCAGTAGATACAGTGGCAGTGCGACATTATCTATGAGCCCCATACCATCAATCCAGTACTGCGCTTGGGGTAGATAGCTCACCTTTTTTCGTCGTATCATCGTACGCTGTTCTTCGCTAAAACCAAAAAGCGATTCACCTTTTAGGAAAACCTCACCAACATCGGGCTTCGAAAGACCCATCAACATACTCATGAGCGTCGACTTGCCCGAGCCAGACTGGCCGAAGATAACAGCAAAATCACCATAGCCAACTTGTAACGTTACATCAGATACAGGACTCACCATCTTATCGCCCACTTTGAACACTTTTGATATACCCAACGTTTCGATAATTGGGGCCTTTACCTCGTGTTCCGGAAGTTGCTGCGTATCGTTATCGCTCATGTTAAAACCTAAACAATTGTAGCATTAGGTTAAGGACGGTATCAAATACGTTGAGCTGTTTATCGGGGGTTACAACCGTAGTTACACTCCCCTTGGCCGTGTTGCCGTCAAGGTCTCGTGAAATTACTTGAATTTTGTATATATCAGCAAGGTTAAGACCCGACAGAACAACAACATGATTAGTTGTTGGCTCAGTATCAAGCGGCGTCGTTTTTGACAGTACCTTGTCGTTCATACCACCATAGGCAATTTGAGATGTCGCCGGCTCATCTGTTTTCCAGGTTACTATGAGCTGGGCTTGTTTACCCTTCCCTGTGTCTGTTGTTGTGACGGTGTAATTTATCTCGGAGAGTTCGGGCGGACGCGTATCTACTTGCGAGGTCCAACGCTGCGCCGATGACGATGCCTGGTTGCCATACTGGTCACGACCCTCAAAAGTAAATTGATATTCGGTGTTACTTGCAAGGTCATGCAGCTCGATACTGTGCTGGGTAACGAGTTCGCTTAGCGATGATTCAAGACTCTTGCCAAGCGCTTGATAGCGAACTGTAGAGCTGGTTGGCACATTAGTTAACCAACTCACCCTCACCCCGGCGTTCGTTTCATTGTCGAGTGGCTGAAAGCGGATATCACTAATGATAGGACGAGCAATGGTAGTAAAGGTGTAATCGTCACTACTTAAAGTACTTCCAAAAGCAGTCGTAGAATTAATCTTGAAGTGATACAACGTACCCGAACTAAGGCTTGTTAATTTAGTGGTGTGCATGGTCGTGTAGCTACCTGCCTCATCATCAAGCGCGAGACCATAGCTTGTGTTTGCGCCATATTGAATACGTGCATGGGTTGGTACTGTGGTTGACCACGATACAACTGCGCTATCAGCAGTGATATCTGACACTTTTACGTCCGCCAGCTGGGCGGCGGCTGTTGTTCGGAAGGTTGCTATGTCCGAGTAGGCGTCTGTAAGGTTGTAACTGCGATCGTTATCGAAACTTTGAATGCGGTAGTAGTACGTACGCGACGGCGACAGCCCAGTGATTGTTATCGAGTGATCCGTCACGAGCTCGAGTGAACCCTTACTTTGTGACAAATCCGTTGGAGTCGTACCGTAGTAAACGAAGGTAGTTGAACCACGGTTAGTTGCCCAAGTAATCTTTGCCTGGTCAAAGCCAACTGTCACCTGTGGTTCAACGACGACACTTGGTGGTGTATTAAATGTTCCTTTAGCACTTTGAATAACGATACCAGAGAAACCACTCATATTTTCAACACTGTCTTCAGCCGCAACCCGATAGTAATACTGTGTATCAAGCTGTACATCGAGGTCGACAAATGCTCTCGTGCTCGTATTTCCAATGGTTGTAAAGGCATGTCCATCAAGTGAGCGCTGGACAACATAATCCTTAATACCATTACCTTCAAAGGTCGGCTTGTCCCACGTCAACGTGATTGTCCATCGGCTGGTATTGCGGTCAGAAGTATCGGAAGCGGTAACATTTAGTGGTATACCCGGCGATACGGTATTAGCGATAAAGTTCGCCGAAGCGAAACTATTCCAGTTGGCGTTGCCAGCCTCATCCTTGGCCACCATATATATAATATTCGTACCCTTTTGAGTTGCGGCTTTAAAAGCTGATATAAACCGGTCAGAAGTACAGGTCGTATTTTGCGGCGAAGGAAGGATATTTATGCTATAGCAGTAGGTCATTTGATCCGGGTCACCTGAATAGACTATTGGAAGGTCCCAAGTAAAGGCAAACAAGTTACTTGTAGAAGTAGGCGGTACAGCACGCAGGTTTGTTACAGGGCCAGGCGGATCGGTTGTAAAGTAGTACGAAGCGCTCGTGTAACTAGGAGCATAGTTGCCAGCCTTGTCATAGGCGCGGACATAGAAGACGTTTGTACCATTTTGATAGGCGGCCGATATATTCTCTAACTTCGTGCCATCCTGACATGTCTCGACCGCAAACGGACCGTCTGGCGCCCCTGTGTAATAACAGTATCCGGCGACATCAGAGTCGGCGTCGTATGCATTAGGCCATTCAAACGTGTAGTTATTACGAGTAGTAAAACCTGAAGGCGTAACCGTCACGAGACTTGGATTAGTTGGTGGAACGTTATCGAATTTATATATAAAGGGACTAAATATAGCACTATCGACATTTCCCGTCGTATCCTGTGCTTGTATGCGAATATAATACGTACCTGACAGCGTCAAATTAGGAGTATATTCACTTGTCGGCACAAATACTCCAGCCGTGCGCGGCGTGGCTGTTGGGTCGGTGCCTGCATAGACCCAATACCCAGCGACGTTCGAGCCTAGCGGACCATCAGTCGCCCCGCCGGCTTCACCTGGTTCAGGCCAGTCAAAATAGGGTTGAGCTTTGTTGTACCAAGTGTTATTTAAGAGAGGTGTCGCTTTGGTATTATCGGTATACGCGTCAAAAGTGGTTGGGTTGGTCGGTGGGTCAACATCGTAATAATAATTTAAGCTGTAGTCATTAACAGTCGGAGTTGAGATATTATCGTACGATATCAACACGGCTTTAATTTGCGTGAAGCGTTGCGGCGTCGAATTCACCTTCCCAGAGATACTATTCGTATAGGTCTTAACTTCCGATAATGGTTTCCAGTCTTCCCAGTTCGTTTCATCAGATGACGAGCGCGTCCAGAATTCTACAGCTGTATTTTGAGGAATCGAAACATTGGCAGTGACGTTGGCATAATCAAACAGTCCAGCAGTCGTAAATGTCGTCGATATGTGCGTACCCTGACCACTAAAGGCGGACGATGCGGACGGGAAGTTAAACTGCCAGACATCAGGCGTATTCAAACCAGCAAAAGCAATTGAGTAATTAGGGTCAACGTCTAATACACGAGCACCGTAGTTGAATTGCTCGGGTGTCGTTACCCCAGCCGACCAAGTATTACTTGCGATATCATATATATAACTTGTCTTAGTAACATTGCCGAGTGTGGCATAAATCTTTCCATTTCTCGCAATGAGCGTAGAGCCATAGGAAGTGTTTGCAGGTAGATTAGTAAGGGTTGTCCAGTTATTCGAGTCAACGTTATAGCGATAGAAGGCGTTTCCCCCATTACCGGCAATCACGTATATATTTCGCTCGGAACTATTAAAGTACATCGAACCGTTTTGAATTGTGCCCGGTGCATTAGCCAACGTCGTCCAAGTACCGCCGGTTGTATTTGGTGTGTAGCGGTACAATACTCTACTATTACCAGCAAATGCATAAATATTGGAATCAACCGTTACTAGTGATGATGGCCCAGGGCGATAGGCGTTGCCGGGTACATTATTCATCATCACCCAACTACTATTACTAAAGTTATACTCGTACAGCACACTCGTACTTTTCGCGGGCAGATAGAATAGCCTGCCACTAACGTAGCCTAGCGAACCGCCAATACCCGTAGTGGGCGGTGACGTAAGATATAACGTCTCTCCTGTTTTATAATCGTATTTCACAAAGCGTGAAGTGCTATTTGTACCTTCCGATGCCATAAGCGCGTAGAGATATTTCGAACCGTCATATGTAGCCGTTGTTGCATTACCTGCGATCCACTGATAAGCATTGACCTGAGAATCATAAGGTACTCTATCAAGACTATCGATCCCTAGCGTAGACGGACTAAATGTTTTCGTCCATGTGTCATAACGAACCATTTTTCGAGAATTCGTTCCGTTACCACCAGGTAGTATATAAATATAACGCTGCGAGTCTGAAGTTATCGAACCGTTGTATGTTTGTACGGGCACTCCCCGTACTTCGCTCCAGCTGTCTTTAGCAATGTCATAACGAAAGGCGCGCTGATTAGCACTAAGGTTATCTACTGTATTGCCAGTAAATATATACAACCCCCCGTTGCCATCACTAACAAGGTTGTTCTGTACAGAAACAGCAGAAATTGGTGCAGTAGCGAGTGTCTTCCATGTGTCTGTAGATATACTGTACATCGCCATGGTGGGGCGAGAGCGTCCAGTGTTGTACCATATCCATGATCCTAAATAAGCATAAATCGTATCATTGCCATCATACCAAGTACCCGACCCGCTTGCCGTAATGGTAGTTGGATAGGCACTTAGTGGAGAAAAAACTCCAGAGCTAATACTGTACATGTAAAATTCTCGCACGCCGGTAAGAAAGACCGATATCCTATCGTTGCCAAGATATATAATATCGGTTCCAGCTTGGGCATTAGAAGGTAACGCTGGCAATGCAGTCCAGGTATCGTTTGTAATACTATATTTATAAAAGCCAGTAGTACTACCGCCCGTAACGAGATAGAGAGTATCGTTGCCATCGTAGGTCAAGCTACTACCCGTGCTAACGGTGGCTGGTACAGAGTTGAGTGTCGTCCAAGTAGTTGTTACCGTATTGTATCGCCAGAACGTATTTGTTGAAGATCCTCGCGCAACGTAAATTGAATCTCCCACTATTTTCATCGCACCGCCTCTAGTGTCTTCGGGTGGCATCGATACGGGTCCAGTAGACCATACTCCACCGCTAGCATTTGGCAATGACATTGAACCATTATTCAAAGAAATGCCGCTGTTCAGCCCTTGGCTGAAGTCTTCTTGAGATGTCCGTATTTGTGATCCCGGTGGTGAAATGTAGAAGTAACGGTAGCTATAGAACGTTGCCGGTGCACTCACATTACCCAGTTGGTCAACAGATTTAATACGAACATAGTATACGTCGCCGGCAACCATTGGTGCCGTTACAGTGTAATCAGTAGATGTCTGGTAGCTTCCGTCAGTAGCTGGGTCGGCGGAAGAGTTTGTGCCATAGTAGACAAAATACCCCTTAACACCAGAGCCGTTAGCGCCATCATTAGCCCCACCCCAAGTAAAGTATGGATGCTGATATTGGGAAGTTTGACCAGAAGTAAGTTGAGTACCACCATCTTTTTTACTATAAGCCGTAAACTGCGAAGGCAAGCTCGGTGGCGTTTCTTCTTGGGTATAATTTAAGGTAATGTTTGAAACCGTAGGCGTTGCACTGCCATTACCCGATAGGGCAACCTTTATTTGAATGTATCGATTTACCTGCGATTGAATAGTTTGTCCAGAAACGGTCTGCCAATCATCCCAAATTACACCATCTTTTGAAGTACGTGTCGAAATAGTTGTCGTACCAGACCCGGCTATAGTTGTTTGTAGGCCTCCCCATGTTGCAACTTGCGTAAGGTCGTACGTCTTAGAGGTCCACGTGCCTGAGCTTACATAATTATTGCCATTAGGGCTCCAACTCCACAGGTTACTCATAAGCTGCCCACCCGACACATATAACTTATTTGCCGAGGTGCTATAAAAACCTGCCGTGTATGGGTATGCCGAACGTGGCAAATCGGCAATGCGAACCCACGTTCCATTTGTCGTATCATAACGGAAGACCATCTTAGCTCGTATAGGCGTGCGGTCACTGACCCCGACGTATACATACCTCGATCCGTCAGACGTCATAAAGCCACCGTGATCAATCGAACCGGCCGGGATATTTTGAATAGCCGTCCATACATTCGTATCCATATTGTATTGGTACATAAAACCAGACTGTCCACCAACTAACACGTATATAGTACGGTTAATACGTGTCATGTCTCCACCGCTATTGACTCCCTGTGGCACCGACGCGCGTGACGACCAAGTATCTGACGATACATTATATCGATAGAAGTTAGTTCTTGCTCCACCAACGGTTAAATAGAGATACCCGTCACCTCCATCTATAATGGCTGCGCCCGCCGACGTCGTAGTAGGCAAACTAGACAATGGAATAAAATTATTAGTTGAAAGATCATAGCGCTGAAAGTCTGTTGTCGTACTGTAATATGGCAAGAAATAAGGTGAGCCGTTATAATATACGCCCGAAACGCCGCTACGAGTGTTGATCTGACTTCCTATACGAGTAGCAGTGTTGGTAGAAAGATCGTACTTGTATACACGATCTGTTGAAGTACTGTCTATACCGCCAGTGTAATAAAGTGACTGCGCCCCATCATACACAGGAATTTGGTGACTTTCTCCAGCGTCTGTCGTGCCGGGCAAGAGCGCATTAGTATTCCAGCTATTAGATATAACATCGTAGCGCTGTGGTTGCATTCGGATCTCGTTAGTAAATACTGTATATAAATAACGGTTACCGTCGGCGGCAAGTGGTGGTGGAAAGTCGTACTCGCTCGCTCCAGACGCTTGCGCATTAAGGGCTGTCCATACAGTAGTGGAAGGGTTGTAACTAAGGAGTGAGTAAACATTCGAGCTATAATTAAGCCGCATCGCATATAACACTCCATTCATATACACCATAGACTGCGCGACGTTACCATACCCCGATTGGTTTGCTAGTGATGACCAGGTATTAGAGATGAGGTCGTACTTTTTAAATTCACCAGAGCCATTCACCATAGCGTAAATAGTGTTCGCACCATCCCAAGCCATATTAATACCACCCGACACCGAGCCTGTTGTCGGATACGAATTCAAACTAGTCCAGGAATCATCGTTAACAGAATAGCGCCAAAAAGACGGCGAGCTTTGACCGCGGAAAATATAAACGTACTTCCTATTACCCTGAACTACCGTGGCGCCATCGCTTGTATCACCTATTGTCGAAGGGAAGCGAGCCAGTTCAGACCACGCATCCGAAGGTATATCGTATCTAAAGAACCGGTTAGACGGTGCCGCAGATGGACCACCTGGAGCATAGTAAAGGCCATTTGTACCATCAAACTCAAGTATTGAACCAGCGCCACAAAAAATAGGTGGCGTCGAAAGCCGTACCCAGGCCTGCTGCTCGATATCGAATCTATTGAGGTAACAATTCCCATCAAAAGAAGAAAGCATGTAAAGCGTATTATTCGGCCCGTAAGCAAAGCGAATTTGAGCATACGTCATAGTTGGTGAAGTTTGCATACCATTCACCGCCGATGTATCCCAACTTCCAGCCGAGCCATCCTGCAGACGCATTGAACTACCATCAGCACTAATATTTATTCCACCATAATCAGTCGTGCCGCTGCGAATATCAGTGCTACCAAGTGAAAGTGTCTTAGGGGCAGCTTGTGAGGGCAGCGCTCCCCATACCACAAGTCCAGCACTAACAACTACAATACCAACAATAGCAGCATGACGGCCCCACACTGGGGTCTTATGCCAGGTACGATGCGCACGCTTACCAACCGGCGTAGATAGAACACGAAACCAGGCTTTTTGAAGCCTGATCTTCCATAGTATCCATCGTGTGCTAGTACCCTTTTTCATCTATTTCCTATGTAAACTTTATAAACCCTGCAACTAAGAACGCTAAGCCTGCAAATAAAAGACTTACCACAAATGCGCCCGCAAGACTAAGTATAATTTTACGACGTGCATATGGATTGCGTCCTATCGCAGCCACACCAGCACCTGCCACCCTACCAAACCCAATCGCTGCAGCAACAAACCCAAAGATCGCAACACCAGCAGCGGCAATATTGCGGGTGGTTTCCGGATAACTATTAGAAACATTAAAGAAACTGTGAACGAAGTTTGCAATGCCATCACCAATACTCGAAACTGCATTGTAAATGGTCGCCCAGATACCACCACCAGATAGCTTCTGTGTGGCGTATTTACTTTGTACATTCAAATTACTACTAACACCCTGTCGTTGTTGCCCAGCGGTTTTGATAATCGTTACGGCATCTGAAGTGTTAATCGCCACCTTACCTGTCCATTTACCTTGTGTAAATGAGCCCGTAGCCCTTGGTGTGATTGTCGATGATGAGTCGCTCAATTCGACCGGCCCCTTAAAGTCAGTGTCGACAGTTCCATCGCCCTTGTATGCCGTAAGAGTTAGTTGGAATTGTTCGCCTGAGACAATCTTGTCGTTTGGTACATCAACAATGATATAACCCGCTGGGTTTGGATTCATCGTCACCGTTGTGGTACCCGATTTTGTGAGCGACTTGTCTGCTTGTGTCACCGTTACCTCGACACTTGCCGAACCAGGCTTCCCGTCTGCCTTGAAAGTAACTTCAGGGGTGTTATTAGGACTTAGCGAGCCAGCACTCGTCTTCCAAGCATACGACAATTTCGATGGGGCTACCTCATTGTTATATCGGTCAAACCCTTTAACCGATAGGGCTATCGAGCTTCCTACTTGTGTCGTTGGCGAATCAGGGCTTACCACGAGATGGTCGATCTCGCCAGCACCCTCTCTATTATCACCAGTTAATCCTGGCAGGGTCGTCACACTTACTGTGGCATAATTACTCACCCCATTAACTGTCGCTTGTACTGTATCTGTGAAAGTGCTTGTTTGCGAGCCGGCTGTAAATATACCATCGTCAGTTATAGTTCCACCACCAGCAACTACATTCCAATCTGGGGTGAAGCCCGTTACCTGATTACCATATGAGTCAAACGCCGTCACCGTAAAGTACTGTGAACTTCCTGTCAGAAGCGTCGTTGATGATGGCGTTACCTTCACCGAACTTACCGCGGCCGTTGTAGCGGTAACATAGAAGTTAACGCTTACTGATGACCTACCATCAATACTAGCGGTAATGACATAACTTCCAATTTTATTACCAATTTTGAAGCTTGACTTTGCAATACCATCCACACTTGTATTGACCGATACCGGTGACATGGCGGCACCACTAGAGTCAACCGGGCTGGCATCGACGCTAAACTTAATGGCTATGTCAGACATCGGGTTGCCGTATAAGTCAACTGCCTTAACGCTAAATGGCGTACCGAGCGTTGAACCAGCGGCACCCTTTTGGTTGGCACCGCCATCGATAGTAAGGAATACCTGCTGCTCACCAGCTTCGACCTTAAAGGCATTACTTTGCGTCTGGACTGAACCATTACGCAGGATGATTACATCAGATTCAGCCGTCTGGGTTATCGTTACAGAACCCGTCCAGGTTCCATTAATAAAGTTAGCAGTTTGACTTGGTGAAATAGTACCCGTACCATCCGTTAGCGAAGCCGCTTGGTTAAATGTACTTACTGTATTTCCGTACTGGTCAGCTGCTGTAGCTGTTACCTGGAAAGCACTTCCGGCGATTTGCGGTGAGTTAATTTGAGCAATGCTAAACTGCGCTAACAAATCTGATACGATGGTTGCATCCACCGATTTACTCACAAGGGTTGAGCCGGCTGAAACAATTAAGTTAACGGTTGCAGAAGCCGTTTTCGTAGCCGCACTAAGAGTTATTTGTTTCGTGTTAAGAGCCGAGGCGGTTCCAAGTATGCTAGGAATTGACCATGTGTACGAGACGTTTTCTATTACATTGCCAAACCTGTCTTTACCGTAGCCTATTAAGTTAGCGGTTTTACCAGCGGTAACAGTAATAGGGTTAGGACTTATGTCGGCAGAGTAAAGTTTATCCGGGTTAACCGTAAATGGATCCGATGACGAAGTTACCGCCGCATACGTTGCCTTCAAGTGATTGAGCCCAGACTTCTGGAACGATACCTGACCCGTCCATACGCCTTGTGTTAAAGGCCCCGTACTTACGGGCGTCACACCACCAAGGTCATCACTCAATGTTAGCCCATTGGTAAATCCTGTAATAGTATTGTTAAAGCTATCCTTTGCGGTAATTGTGACATAGGTTGACTCCCCTGCCACCGTATTAGGCATCGGCGTAAACATAAAATGATCGAGTGCGCCTGCGTTGATAACCGTTGGTGCGTCAGCCTGCTTTGTAATATTGCCCTGAATAGCCACAACACGAACAATTCCCGAACCCGTCGCTGAGTTAGCAGTAAACGTAGTACTTACTCCACTCGTTGGTGACACTGTTCCAATTGCGCCTATTACAGACCAGCCGTAGCTTAAACCAACAATAGCGTTACCGAAGGCATCATAGCCTTGGGCTGAGTAGGCCTGGGTTTGTCCCACCGTGACGGCCGTACTTGAAGGTGTAATAACCACATGATCAAGCACATTTGATATGACATCAAACTGATTAGACGTACCAGAGATAACTCCCGATGTTGCCTTAATACTATTCTGCGTGTATACATTGCTCATTTGCACGTAGCCTGTCCATACACCACTACTGAAGTTGGTGGTCTGTGAGGGTGACATTGTTCCAGATTTGTCGCTCAGAAGAACCTGAGAATTAAACGAAGTCACAGTATTGTCGTACTGATCGCGAGCCGTGATCTTCACCTGAATGAGCTCTTGAGTCGGCTGAGGAGAAGAAATAGGGTCAAACGTGAAATGATCTAGTGCTCCAGGAGCAACCGTCACCATAACGCTATTCGTTTGCGTAAGTGAACTCGAGGCTTCGTTGGCCGTAACGTTAAGGTAGGTAGCACCGGCTTTTGTAGTAGCGGATAAATTAGTCGACGAAGCATTGGTTGGGCTAATAGTCGCGAAACTCGAGTCGTTAATAGTCCACGCATAGGTTATGCCCGTTGTAATTTCATTATTATATGCGTCGTACGCCTTGGCATTGAACTGCTGCGATTGTTGCAAGTTGACGGTTGCTGTATTAGGAGTAATTGCTACTGAACTAATAACATCAGGGACAACATTGAATGATGCGCTATTACCCGAGTGACTACCATCGCTATAAGATAAGTAAGCACTATTAGCAGATTTTGTTACCTTTACTGTACCTGTCCATACACCGTTAGAGAAATCATTCGTATTAGTCGGCGTAATAGTTCCTGCCGAATACGTCAAAGAACCATTACCCGTATACGATGTTACCGTGTTATTATATTGGTCTTTTGCCATTACGGATACTTGGAAGGTGCGGCCCGCTGTTTGCGTAGGAATGATCGCAAAGCTGAAGTGATCAACTGAGGAGCTGGAAATGGTTACCGGAATACTTGCCGTTTTAGTAACTGATGCTTGCGTGGCCGAAACGGTAATAGTACCGCTCCCACTTGTCGAGCCGGCACTAAATGTAACCGATTGACCACTGGCTGGTAGTGAGCCAATAGTGGTCGTCCAGTTGTAAGTCAATGACGGCACTTGGTTTCCATATTGATCGAACCCTTGAGCACTCACCCCAGTAGAGGTGTTAATCGACAGTGAAACACTGCTCGGTGTTGGCGTAATTGAACTAAGGGCTGCTGCAACAACATCAAAGGTTCCGCTCGCACCAGTTACGGCACCTCCTTGACCGGTTATAGATACTTTATTACCAGTCTTAGCAAGCGTCATAACTAAGTTGCCGCTCCAGGAGCCATTTACAAGTGTTATCGATGTAGGGTTAACACTCGCCGACAAGTCACTTATTGCCAAACTGTCCGTGGCATTAGTAATAAGCGTTTCGTTTGAAGTTCGAGCCGATATAGTCACAGGTACGTTCGCCCCTGCCGTAATTGGCCCCGTAATAGTCGAGATTGTGTAATGATCAGGTATGACCGACACGGTCGTAGAGCCAACCTTTGCAGACTCCTTGGTAACTGTTGCCGTTACGATCCCAGTCCCAATGGTACTCGCTGCCGTCAGTGAAGGTGATGCGATAGTGGTCGAAGACAGGGTACCCGCACCAGCGTCGGCGCTCCATGCGTAGCTTAGGCCAGTAGTAATTTGGTTGTTATAGACGTCATACGCTAAAGCGTTAAATGTTGTCGCAGTGCCCGCTTTTAGCGTTGGTGTTGCTGGCGTAACCGTAACATGGTCGATTGCTGCTGGCTGAACGGCGAAGAAGGCGCTTGTACCCGAGCTGCCTCCGTATGTAGTGGTAATGGAAATATTTCCCGCCTTAGTAAGAGTAATGTTACCCGTCCACGAACCGCTCGCAAATACCGCGCTTGAAGGCGTCGGTGTTTCGAGAGTAGACGAAAGTGATGTTGAGCCGCTAAACCCAGCAACTACATTGCCGTACACGTCTTTTGCGGTAATCGTTACCGAAAACGGCGTGCCGGCAACTT
Organism: Candidatus Saccharibacteria bacterium 47-87; assembly: GCA_001897305.1. Lineage (GTDB taxonomy): Bacteria > Patescibacteriota > Saccharimonadia > Saccharimonadales > Saccharimonadaceae > Microsaccharimonas. The sequence continues at coordinate 472,578 of MKSO01000001.1, forward strand.
GGGTGGCTATAGCAGAGTAACTAAATGTATAGATGGTACTTGCCGTTACACTAATAAGTTGGGTGGCGTCTATCAGTCCCGTAGCACCGTTGGCTGGAGTGCTATCGGAAAAGGTCATCGTAGGGTTACCTACCGTTGAATCCATATAATACACACTCACACTAGAGATGTTTGCTGGTATATCTATGTAAGTAATAGCACTAAATGGTGATGATTGAGCTGAAAAACTACCAGTACCACTACTACTCGTAAGGTATACTCGCGTCGTCGTGCTCGACTTTACAATATTACCGTTGCTATCTTTCAATTGAATAACGACAGCAGTAGAAGGCTGACCTGCAACGACACTTTGCTGCGGTGACGTTACGGCTATAGATGACGCAGATGCGGTCGTAAAGCTTTTTACACTACTCGCTGACGACCAGGTGTGCGACCCAAATGGATCGTAAGCATAGGCACGCCAATAATATGTAGTGTTAGCAGAGAGAATATCCGCCGAAGGAAGCGTAAAGGCCGCCGTGGCTCCAAGACCGTAAGAGTTACTAATATTCTGCCCAGTCCAGCCAGTTTGCGATGAAGTCTGATCATAAGTGAGTACTCCTGTTGTAAAGCCAGAGTCTCGCGCCACTTGCAAACGATACTGTAAGGCATCACCGTCAGCATCAGCCGCACTCATCTGAAAAGTTGGCGTACTACTTACGTCCGTTCCACCGCTTGCCGGAACCGTACCGCTTGGCACACCCGGTGCCGCGTTAGCATAATACTGAATTCGATTATTAGAGGTATCCGCTACAATAGTTTGACCATTGGTATCATCGGCAATGACAGCCATCGGCCCGGACAAGCCGCCCTGAGAAGTCGCAGCGCCGCTATTTGTCATATTCGATTGGCCAATCACCCAGTCCGCCGCCTGCCCAGTACTTGTAATAGTCGACTTAAACACTAGTGCACGGTTATTTCCAGTATCGGCGATATACAGAACACTGCTATTGCGTCCGACACTTACTTTATACGGCTGGTTAAGTGACTGTGCACTCACCCCCTGGGCAGTACCAGATGTTAATGATATTTGGCCCAACGCCATATTAGCAGCCTGTGCATTTGAGGTTACTGCACTCGTCCAGGTGAGAACACGGTTATTATCTGTGTCTGCTACGTACAAATAGCCGCTAGTGGGATCGAATGCCACACCTCTTGGTGTATGAAGTGTTGAAGCACTTGTTCCATAGCTACTTGCGGTAAAGCTAGTTTGACCCAACACGTAGTTCGCATTTTGACCATTTGATAGCGGCAAACCTGTCCAAACCATAACACGGTTATTGTCCCGGTCGGCAATAGCAACCGTATTATTACTAGCGTTAACAGCAACTTGCTCTGGTGATGCTAGGCCACTTTGGGTTGCGGCAGGCGCTACCCGAGTAAAGTTACTTTGCCCAAGTACAAGATTAGCGCCTTGGGCGTTCTGGTTTATTTGACTGGTAAATATAAGGACTCGGTTGTTTCCTGTATCACTTACATACAGGCGTTGGTTTGTATTATCGTAATACACGCCACTTGGCCCGTTAAGGGTAGAGTTATCAGGGTTGCCACCTTGGTTGGCACTGGTTGAGGAGAAACTTTGCTGACCTAATACATAATCTGCAAAGTGGTCAACCAATGTATTGTTAGCATTCAAGGCATATACAAGGACTCGGTTGTTATTTGTATCGGCGACAAACAGTTGGTGATGGGCACTATCTACTGCAATATCAGAAGGTTTATTGACACCTTTATTCTGCGGATTGTTTAGTGTGTTGCCATAAAAATCCACTACCCCGCTCGATAGTTGACCAAGTACGGTATTAGCCGCTTGCCCGTTTGACGTGATACTGGAAGTATACACAACTGCACGGTTATTTACGGTATCGGCAATGATAGTAATACCATTATTGGTTGTCACGGCTACAGGAGAAGAGTAGCGGGTCGAAGAAACAGAAGCGGTAGAGGTGGTAAAGCTACTCTGTCCAAGTACAATGTTAGCCGCCTGGCCACTTGTACTAATAGTCGAATTCCATAACAAAACACGGTTATTGGTTGTATCGGCGACAAAAAGATTCCCGCTCGCATCAATCGAGACATCCTGAGGGCTATTCATCGCCGTTGCCGACAAGCCGCTACTATTTGAATAGAACCACGTTTGCCCCAACACTAGATTTGCCGCTTGCCCGTTAGAGCTGATCGTACTATTCCAGATCATGACACGGTTATTATTTGTATCAGCTACGTATAAAACACCACTTGAACTAACGGCGACGCCCGAAGGGCCAGCCAGAGCACTCTGAGACAGCCCGGGCCCCGAGCTTATATAGTCCGTCTGCCCTATCACATTAGCGGCAGCCTGGTCATTAGCGGTAATCTTTCCAAATACGAGTACGCGGTTAAAGTCTTTGTCGGCGACATAGACCTTGGTCGAAGCACCCGACCCCGAAACAGCGATGCCAGTTGGCGAATACATTCTTGTTTGTGATACGACACCACTTGAGTTATTAAGGATAAAGCTGCTATTACCGATAACAAACACTGCATTTGGATCGTTTGCAGACACAGAAGCAAAAATGAGGACTCGGTTATTACCCGTATCGGATACGTACAGATCACCAGTCGACATATCAACTGCAACACGACTTGGGTTGCGCAACGAATTTGCCGCAGGGCTTCCCGAACCCCTGTTGGGCCGCGTTTGAGAGAAATCTGACTGACCAACCACAAAATCGGCGTTGTAGTCAGGGAAAGAGTTATCCGTGTTGAGCTGATACGCCATGACACGGTTATTACCCGTATCCGCCACATAGGCAATATGGCGCGTCGTGTCGATACTTACCCCAGATGGCGAGTATAACCCAACATTCATTGGGTTATTTGTTGTAGCTGAAGAGTAATTAATACTGCCATTCGGGTATGTCTGCCCCAAACTGTCTAGAGCAGCCTGACCATTAGACGACACCGCCTGAGCCGGTAATGGCAAAATAGATACCATCACCATGAATGCCACGAATAGTGGCTGTACAATCGCTTTCGAAAATTGTCGAATATACTTCATGGTGGTGTAAATATGTGAGTGGTTTAGTACTAAGCGTTAATTGCTTGGAGTAGAGGATCTTCAGGGTTGATAGCTTTAAGCTGCTCAACGGCCTTCTTATAATCTTCGGAGTTCTTGTCTTCAAGAAGCATCGATACAAGAAGCTCGAGTGCTATCGCACTTTTAGGATTCTTCTCTACAGCTTCTTTGGCCGTAGCAATGGCCTTATCTTGTTCGCTTTTCAACTTGTATACCGTCGCGAGATTAACGTATGCCTGTAAGTTACCCGGGTTGTTGCTAATTATCTGCTTGTAGGTAGTAATAGCTTTATCGTAATCACCCTTTTGATTATAGATATTACCAAGAATTAAGAGTGTACCTTGATCTTTGTTAACAGCGTATAGGTTTTCATAACCCGTAAGCGCTTTGTCCAGTGTTCGGGTTGCCAGCATTGTCTGTGCGTAGACCTTTAAGCGATCTTGCTCTTTTGGAACGCCGTAGCCCTCGATCTCCTTCTTGGCTGTTTCGTAATCAGCTTTGCCAAAAGCGTCATTGGCTCGCCTCCAAGCTGCGTCTTCTCGGGCTGAGGCTACACCCCAGGCGATCAGGACGCCAGCAATAATCGCGACAACGACAAAGACATACCAAAATCGTTTTACGAACTTAAGAATTTTTTTCATTTTATTTGAAGGGTTTGTTTGTTTTTGTCTCTCAAAGGTTGGTTGACCCGAGCTACTCGAGTCAAAGCCAGTACGGTGCGTAGGCTCCACGGCATCCTCCTGATAACTAATTTATACCCCCACAAAATGGTTGTCTTTATGATACCATGTACATTCCGCTTTCGCTATACGAAAACTACTTTAAATGCTTGAAGTTCATCACTCCTTCTATATACTTATAGCCATGACCACTCGTCCTATTCTATCTGTTGTTGTGCCTGTATATAACGAAGGTTCTGGCATACAAACCTTCCACGCTAACTTAATAAAAGAACTTAAGCCTCTTGTTGGTGATAACTACGAGGTAGTGTACTGCAACGATGGAAGTAGCGACGATACCCTCGATAAACTTTCTCTCATAGCCCAGAAAAATAAAAAATGTATTGTTATTGCTTTATCGCGTAACTACGGAAAAGAATTGGCCCTAGCCGCTGGCATTGCTGAGGCAAAAGGCGAAGCAGTAGTACTTATTGACGGTGATGGTCAACACCCGATCTCGGCGCTGCCTACATTTTATAAAGCTTGGCAAGATGGTGGACAGGTTATTGTTGGACGGCGTAGCCTTAAGGACACCGAATCTGCTACTAAAAAACTCACATCTAAGCTATTCTATGCGTCGTACAACATTCTTACCGGCAACAAGCTCGATCGTTCCGCCACAGACTATCGACTACTAGACCGAGAAGTTGTTGATGCATATCTTCATTTTTCCGAAAGTGACCGCTTAAACAGGTTTTTAATAGATTGGTTAGGTTTTGATCGTCGATCTGTCCCCATAACTCGCGATACTCGCATTGCTGGTGATACAAAGTTTACCTTCACAGCATTAGCAAGGCTCGCTTTAAATACACTTGTATCATCCTCCTCTCGTCCGTTGCACTTATTCCTAGCGCTAGGAGCCTGCATCGCTTTAGGTTCATTTATACTGGGTATAAGCGTAGGGGTTGAACAAGTTCTTCTTGGCGATCCTCTTGGCTGGAATTTTACCGGCACCGCCCTTCTTGGTATATTATTGTTATTTTTGGTTGGAATTTTGCTAATTGCACAGGGCGTCAATTCATTGTACGTCGCCGCAACGTATCGTGAGGCGAAGCAACGACCCCTGTACGTTATAAATAAGCGCTACTCATCTAACTTACATGAAGAAAAATAGACGCAGTATTGTTCGCTACGTCGCAATTGGTAGTTTCGGCTTTGCTGTCGAGTTTGCGGTTATTCTTGTAGCAGAAACACTCGGAGCGCCTGGGACTATAGCAGTAGCAATTAGTTTTGTTATAGGCTTTATTATGACTTTTCTGTTGCAGAAAATTATCACCTTTCAAAACAAATCTTTTAAGCAGAAACTTTTTCTTTGGCAAATTATTGCCTATAGCTTGTTGGTTGGATGGAATTTCATATTCACTATCGTCGTCACTGCACTTTTGGAATCATTCTTACCCGTCGTGCTCATTAGGGCCATCGCGCTTGCGATAACCGTACTGTGGAATTACTATATATACAAGAATTGGATCTTCAAGAAACACACAGATGAAATTCCTCAAATTTAACCCCTTTATTATCGTTGCGTTGTGTATACTATTTGGCACTACTATTTTTTGGTCAATTCAAGCAGCTCTTATATATCAGTATAATGCCGACCAGATAGCCGACACTTACCTATTTACTTCGCTTGACACTTTTACACACAGCCTCTTCCCAGCGCAGCACTCCTTTCTCGTCAAGTGGCCCCTATTCCTCGCAGTAGCCCTTTTTCATAACTCACCTTACGCGCTCATTGCTATGACCGTCATCACTTCACTTATTACAGTGGCCGCCTTAGCCGTTCTTTTGGCGAAAATCGAGAAAAGGCCGGCTATACTTGCATTACTGTATGTAGCATTAAGCTCCGTGCTCTTAGGTACTGCCATGGAGCCAAGTCCGGGCAGCCTACTTCCTGTTGGAATTGGCATGCTGGCAACCCGTAACATCGAGTACATCATCTTCCTTATTGCTACCCTGTTAATTATTAAAGGTTCGTTAGTTGTAAAGAAGCAGAAGCTCACTTATACCATGGGTGGTTTCGGGCTGTTGCTGTTACTCATTTTGAGTGATCAACTATTTGTACCGATCGCTATTGGTGGAGCAATTTTGCTTGGGCTATTTAGCATCATCGTAAAACATACTATTGTACGTAAAATCGCCCTGCAACTGCTCCTTGTCTCATTAGGGGCGTTTGTGGCCGCTTTCGCTATAAGCGCGCTATTTCAATATATAGGGCTTTTCGTTGCCGCATCGGGCGCAGGTGGAAGCCCTTACAGTCTTGTCACCTCACCTAAAGAGCTCGTTATAGCGGTCATTTATGGCATTCTTGGTATTTTATCCGTATTCGGCGCCAACCCAGTAGTGGGTACTCTGTCTGCCTCACACCTACCAGGTGCCCTTATTCATAGCTTTCAGTCCATATCAATCCTTACTACCGCTGTTAATGTAGTCCTGTTTTGCATAGTTCTATGGGGAGCCTGGTATATTGTAAGCCTGCTTGGCAAAAAACCTAAGCCTAAGAAAAAGAAGCGGCCAGCTTCAATTTGGTATATATACAGCGCCTACTTAGCAGCTTGCTGTATCGTGACACTTTTCATTTTTTTGGGCACAAAACACTATCACCCTGTTGACGCTCGCTACCTTTCACTGTTCTTCTTCGCTGGGTTTGTCATCCTGGCTGTCTTTGTGTCAAGTAAGAAGTTCTCGAAGCGTTTTATGGCTATTGCGGCCGCTGTACTAACAGTGAGCTGTATTGTCGGTATGGTTAGTTTTTCATGGTCATATGCCGCCTCAAAACAGGCCTATGCCTCTATAAAAAGTGAGAATGAGCTCATCCAATCAGCTCTGCGTCATCACCAAGTACGAACATTTGCGGCTGATTATTGGCGCGTCTACCCAATCATACAGGGGCTCTCCTCGCAACCGTCCTCGACTACAAAACCGCTCCCCATGGATACCTGTACGCAGCCACGAAACGTTTTAACAAGTACCGTCTGGCAAAAAGACGCTTTTACCCAAAGCTTTGCTTATCTTTTGACAACCGAACAAACGGGGACCGGATTTCCTGCTTGCTCCCTTACGAGCATAAAGTCTACTTGGGGCTCACCAAGCGACTCGTTGGTTATTAGCGGTACGGCAGAAAAGCCGAAAACACTCCTTCTTTTTTACGATACCGGTAAAAATAACCATACCACCACACCTAAAAGCAATAACTCTGAAACATTGCTCAAAAGCTTTAGCTCATTAAAAGACGTATCGTGCCCCAGTGGCAATACCGTCGTTCAGACCATTGCCCATCAGGATGATGATATTCTCTTTATGAATCCCGACTTGCTCCACGGGACCCAGCACGGTGATTGTATTCGTACTGTTTACTTTACTGCGGGTGATGCCGGGATTGATCAGGCCTATTGGCTGGGGCGAGAAGAAGGATCGAAGGCCGCCTACGCAGCGCTGTTCGGCATCAAGCAACCAGAATGGCGTTCGCGTGATATCATTCTTGATTCCGGTCATCAAATAAAGGTATCTCAGCTTTTATCCGTGCAGAACCGAGTTACGCTTATCTTCCTGCATCTTCCCGACGGCAATATAGATGGAAGCGGCTTTAAAACACACGATCATCAGAGTATAAGTAAGCTCGAAAACGGAACCATCACAACTATAAAAACGGTCGACAATACTTCTATCTACACAAAGCCAGGGTTAGAAGATGCCCTCGTCACTATCCTGGACCATTACCATCCTTCTCTCGTTCGCACTCAAGCGCTCAATAACCATAGCGAAAAGTTCTCAGACCACAACGATCATATAGTCGTCGGTCGAGTAACTGAACAAGCCTTCCAGCGCTACAAACAACAGCACGAAGAGAGCACCATTATTCATTACATTGGCTACCCCGTTAGAGAACAGCCGCAAAATGTCTCGGGTGAGGACCTGCGCATAAAAAGAAGTATGTTTTACGCCTTTGCCCTCCATGATGGCGCCACCTGTATCAGCGATGAGGCCTGTTTGCACACTGCCTATACCTACTACCTGGACCGACAATACACCGAATAACTACACTTTATGAGCGTCGATGCCTATAGCATCCTCGATACTATCAAACCCGTCTCGGTCTAAAAGTTTTACTAAGCCTCTGTTAATACTTCCTACTAAACTAGGGCCCTCATAAATAAGTCCTGTCAAAAGGTCGACAAGGCTAGCGCCTAGCCGTATTTTCCGGTAAGCATCCTCGGCGGTAAATATTCCCCCGACACCTATAATAGTAAGCTTATCGCCATATTTTTGATACGTTTTAGCAATAAAGAGATCACTCGCCGCTTGTGTCGGTAGGCCACTAATACCCCCTTTTACGGATGATGAAACGGCAATGCCTTGACGGTTCTTGCGTAGATTAGATACGGTAACGCCTTGTACCGAATGACGAATAATGACATCAAGTAGGGAACAATACTTGCGCCACGGTACGTCACTCGGCATCTTTATATAAACTGGTTGCATAAGATTAAGTGCATCAATGGCACCTAGAAGAGCGTCGAGCCTTGCGGGCGTTGTGAATGGTTCGCCGCCATACGTATTAGGGCATGAAATATTAATTTCGAAGTTATCAGCATACAAACGAAGTGTTTTTAGGGTTTGAACGTAGTCGTCAATACCTTCCTTATCCGTACTTGTCTCTTGGCTGTTTGTCCGAGCAACGGAGATCGTAACAGGTACTCTTGCCTTGCTCTGACTACCCTTGGCGTCTCGCAATGACGCGGCGATTGCTTCACGTCCAGTATTTGCCAGCCCTACATGCACAACGATAGCTTTTTGTTCGGGGATTCGATGAAACCAAGGCTTCGGGTTGCCTTCACAAACTTTACTCGTAATTGACCCGACCGTAATATGTCCAAATCCAATCGCTTGCATAATAGGAATAAGTCGAGCATTCTTGTCAAAGCCAGCCGACAGACCAACTGGATTGTCATACTCTAAACCATGGATTGTTTGTGAAAGACGTGGGTTTTTATATGCCCATGAAAGTGAAGCAAGTTGCCGTAGCGGACGATGCTTGCCCACTTTAGATCCAAGCTCAACTGCTTTAGAGTGCACCACATCAGGCGACTGCGTAAACAGTAACGGTTTAATGACTCCGACATAGGTTTGGTGTGTAAATACTCTTACAATGTTTCCCATACTCAGCTCAGTGTATCCTCAAAATGACAATAAATATGTGATCTATATCACAGAACACCAAACCGCTTCTGCTATAATAACGGGGTGATTGAGACGGACTATATACTGAGTATTAATGCTGGATCATCGAGCCTAAAAGTCTCGGTCGCTCCTTTTATTACGGACACAGACAACAGTGATACAGAGTTGCATTCAGTGACAGTTCCTACGTCAGGTAATTATACCGAGGCACTCGCCCAAGCCGTTTCTCAATTATCCTTACAAATACCAACCTTCTCCTTGCACAAAGTAAAAGGTATCGGACACCGCATCGTTCATGGCGGCACACAGCAACAGACTGCTCATATTATTGATGAAGAGATTATGGCCGATATGCAGCGTTTCGCTCGATTCGACCCAGAACATGCACCCGCAGCTCTAAGTATCATAGCGGTTCTTAAAGAGCGCCTTCCTGATACGCCACAATTTGCTTGCTTCGATACGGCATTCTTTCACGATATCCCACGCGTAGCTCAACTCACTACCCTGCCTCGACGCTACGAAGCAAAAGGGCTGCGACGCTACGGCTTCCATGGTATATCGTACGATTATTTGCTAAAAGATATTATTCGCCGCTACCCCGAAGCGTCGCAAGAGAAAATCATCTTCGCGCACCTTGGCGGCGGCGCTAGTTTGGCGGCTGTCGAGAACGGAAAGCCGGTTGACATGACCATGGGCTTCTCACCAACTTCGGGTATTGTTATGAGTTCACGAACCGGTAACGTCGATCCTTCTATATTTGGATTCTTGTCTGAACTAGAGGGCATCAGCAGTGATGATTGGACGCGTATTACCAACCACGAATCCGGCCTATTAGGCATCTCTGAATTATCAAGTGATATGTACACACTTGTTGTCAACGAAGATTCCAACCCACTCGCTAAGGAAGCTATCGACCTCTTCGTCTACCAAGTGCAAAAAGCCATTGGTGAATTAAGCGCAGCAATGGGTGGGGTTGATCGCTTGGTATTGTCGGGCGGCATTGGTGAAAAGTCGGCTATTCTTCGCAGCCGTATCGTTACAAAACTAGGCTATCTTGGTTTTTATATAGACGAAGCGGTCAATCAATCGTTTAATGCCGAGCACTACCCAGAGTCTCGTATTTCTGACTGGTCCAATAAACCGATTAACGTCGTAGCGACCGACGAAAACGCCATCATTATTACACACGTTCAGACATTACTAAATCAGTCCGAAGGGCAAACTGGTTCCGAAGAACATAGGGAGGGATAATGGAAACACCACTAACACAAGATGAACTATATCGCATCAACGGCTATTGGAGAGCAGCTAATTACTTAGCCGTTGGACAAATGTACCTACGGGATAACCCCCTGCTGCGTCGACCGCTTGAATCAGGTGACATTAAAAACATGATCCTTGGGCACTGGGGAACAACACCTGGGCAAAACTTTATATATGCCCACCTCAACCGCGTTATTAAAAATAACGACCTGAATATGCTCTACATTTCCGGGCCTGGTCATGGTGGCCCAGCTTTGGTTGCCAATGTATACCTAGAAGGTGTTTTTAGTGAGTACTATCCAGAGATTCCACAAAATGAAGAAGGGATGCGAAAGCTGTTTCAAAGCTTTTCATGGCCGGGCGGACTCGCAAGCCACGTGTCGCCACAGATCCCAGGTTCTATGCACGAAGGCGGCGAGCTTGGATATTCACTAAGCCACGCATTTGGTGCTGTATTCGACAACCCCAGTCTTATTGCAGCTTGTATTGTAGGTGATGGTGAAGCAGAGACGGGTCCACTTGCAACAGCGTGGCATTCTAATAAGTTCCTTGACCCCCAGACAGATGGCGCCGTCTTGCCTATTCTGCATTTAAATGGCTACAAAATTAGTAACCCTACCCTTTTAGCTCGCATCGAACACGAAGAACTTGAACAGCTACTTCGAGGCTACGGCTGGAACCCATTCTTTGTAGAAGGCGACGAACCCGAGCGTATGCACCAACTAATGGCTAGTAAAATGGATGAAGCTATTGCCGAAATTAAACGCATACAATCGAATGCTCGCAACAATGGCGATACCACACGACCTCGTTGGCCTATGATAGTCCTTCGTTCACCAAAAGGCTGGACGGGGCCTAAAGTAGTCAACGGCAAGCAAATTGAAGATAATTTCCTTTCACATCAGGTACCTATCCTAGTTGATTCCGCTCACCAAGAAAATATCCCATTACTCGAAGCCTGGATGCGTAGCTATAACCATGAAGAACTTTTTGAAGACGACGGGCGACTTAGGGCCGAATTTGCCGAACTAGCGCCAAAAGGCAACCGACGCATGGGAGCAAACACCAACGCCAACGGCGGCGAAGCACTTCATGAACTTCACCTACCCGACTTCCGAGACTATGGTATTGAACCACACCGCGGTGCAAGTTCCAGCGAGGGTAACGTTCATGCCCTTGGCCCTTACTTACGGGACGTTTTGAAGCTAAACCAAGCGAGCAGTAACTTCCGTATTTTCGGCCCGGATGAGCTAGTGTCCAACCGGCTAGAGGCGGTCTTTGAAGTCGCCAGCAGGCAGTGGAACGCCCGCGTCCGCGAGCATGATGAATTCCTAGCTACAAGCGGCCCTATTCTCGACTCAATGCTCAGCGAACACCAGGCACAAGGCTGGCTAGAAGGCTATCTTCTAACGGGTCGACATGGTATTTTACACAGCTACGAGGCGTTCATTCGTATCGTTGACTCGATGGTAAATCAGCATGCCAAGTGGATCAAGATGTCCAAAGAGTTATCATGGCGCAAAGACATTCCGTCGCTTAACTACCTGCTCACCTCTCATGTTTGGCGTCAAGACCACAACGGCTTCACCCACCAAGATCCAGGTTTTATTGACCACCTCATCAACCACAAAGCCGATACGGTACGCGTCTACCTGCCGCCAGATGCTAACACGTTACTTTCCGTTATGGACCACTGTTTGCGCAGCCGTAACTATATTAACCTTACCATTACCGGCAAACACGCCGCACCGCAATGGCTCACCATGGATCAAGCCATCGAACATTGTACGCGTGGTATTAGTATTTGGGACTGGGCGTCAAACGATAACGGAGAGCCTGACGTCGTCTTGGCTGCAGCCGGTGATATACCGACACTAGAGATAATGGCAGCTCGCTCAATTTTGGCTGAACATTTACCCGAGCTAAAAGTACGCGTTATAAACGTTGTCGATCTCATGCGTCTTCAAGATAAAACCGAACACCCTCACGGTATGAGCTCTCCTGAATACGACGAACTATTCACAAGAGACAAGCCGATCATCTTTGCCTATCACGGCTACCCATGGCTGATTCACCGCCTTACCTACCGCCGCAACAACCAACGACTCCACGTTCGCGGCTACAAAGAAGAAGGCACTATTACTACCGCTTTCGATATGACTGTTCGTAACGATATGGATCGCTTTCATTTGGTGCTCGATGTTATCGAACGCGCCGAGCTTGCTAGTCCAGCCGCACTGAGCCTGAAAACACTCATGCAACAAAAGTTAGTTGAGCACAGCAATTACATTGTCGAAAATGGCATCGATATGCCCGAGATTGTTAACTGGGAGTGGAAAAGCTAAGAATAATTCAACCACGAAAGTAATTAAAATAGCCTCCATCTCGGAGGCTATTTACTAGAAACGTTGCATCTTCTTTTTGAGTGCTTTGAGTTTCTTCTTACGTGCGCGCTTGATATCAGCGCCGTGCCAGTTGCGGTGTTTCGCCATGTTCTATTCCAATCTTTTTTAATTCGTAGAAGTAACTTTCGAATAAGTATAGGGTTTATTGTACCATAAAATATCTAATTTACCCTAGTTTATGTGCAAGCTAACTGTAGGCCTTAAATACTGCCTCTTCAGAACTTGCATCGAGCATTTCTAGCAATTCATGCAAAAAAGGGTATTCAGGGAAACGCTGTTTCAGCTCAGCTATCCATAACGAAGTTCGTTCGTGCAATTTTTCACGATCGTGCGCATTATAGTCATCAAGAAACGTTCCAGCTGCTCCACTCCAATAATTAATGATTGCCGGAAGTAATTTATCTACAAATCGTACAAAAACAGCCTCTATTTCAGTTTGATTCTCATATCTCTCAAGTAATTGTGCGGTATACGGTGGTAGTTCATGCACAAGGCGTTGGGTCGCTATTCTTTCGTTTTCTTCTTTCTTCGTGCGGTCTTCTTGGCTAATACCAAACGTCCATACATCGCCCACATACACCTCAGGGAGATCATGAACAACACTAAACTGCGCCACAAGACCAGCGTCAAGTTCAGGGAAGTAGGTAGCCGCAAGCTCCGTAGCTGACAAAGCTAGATGAAAGCTGTGCTCTACGTCACTCTCTCGAGTCCCATCAGGCATTCTTGGCGCCCTCGATATACGAGAAAACTTCGTTACAAGCTCACCGATAAAAAGCATGTAATCATGTGCTTCTTTAACGTCTGAATGAGATGCTCTCGACATACATCAATAATACACACTATCTTCTTAAGAAAAAAGTGCTGCTAAAAGTAAGTTACGTAGTCTGTATAAAGCTCGGCTCTTCAAAAGAATACAAGACCTGGAATCGAGGGCCATCATAAACATCAAGGTAGTCCTGGATCTTAAAACCTGCTTTTTCAAGCATACGATCCTTAGCGCTCTCAAACACACAAGCTGTCTCTATTCTCTCTTTGCTTTCGGTTCAAAGAGCTAAAACTTGTGTCTGAAGAACTTAAAAATTACCTGAATATTAAAATAGAAATCGCAATAGAAAACTCGACTATTACATAAAGAATATAGGAGACGATTAGAGGCCTCATTTTCTTCTTTATTCCATATATCAGCCAAGCTAATGACGAAATAGCTAAGTATCCCCAGGTAATTAAAGAGACGTTCTCCGCACTCCTCGCTGAAATAATGCTAATGAGCTAGGGTAATTCAAACAAAGGCGTCGTGAATGCAAAAACATATATAAAATTATCGAATGCCGAGCGTTTTTGCTTTTTGGTAATGTGTTTGTGTGCTTGAGCGTGTCTAACCATTAGCATAGTATAGCAAAAAGCCTCTAATGCAGGGACTTTTTTATAATAACCATATTGAATAGGGTTAGAACTTTTAATATACAAGTTCACTCATTTTTTGAATAATCTTGTCGTATCCGAGCTTGTTCACATGAAGTCCATCGTCTTCGTGATATTCATCGAGACCCTCAAATAATATGTTTGTCTCGATAACCCTGACACCGACTGATTCAAACATATTCTCAACACTGTGATAATAAGTTTTTAAAGAGCTGTTAAATTCATTCATTTGCTCTTTGTCATGAAGATCAACATCTGGGCATTTAAGCATTATTATTTTAGTTCCACTAAAAGAACTCAGTATCTTCTCTACGTTATCTGCGAATGCATCTATGGTAATGACATTCTTCCAGGGAGCTACGTCGTTGGCACCAAAAGATAACACTACATATTCTGGATGTAACCTCGATATATATTGAGCACGACTAACAAGATCTGAAGTATTCCAGCCTCCGGCTGCGCAATTATACACGGTAAAGTTATCTAGTTCATGCTCTAGCTGATCAATTAGATCCTTTCCGAATCTTCCGAGAAAACTATCGCCATATAACACCATGTTCATAGGTTTAGTATAACAAAAACAGACCACAATCTCGTAGTCTACTAAAGCATGTGCTTGATAGCATTCTCTACTGGACGAACATAGAACTTTTAATCTTTTGCTATATAGCCTAAAACATCAAAATCAGGATGAAAAACTTCTAGCATCTCAAACTTCGGATGAGCTATCTCACGAATAAATGGTGACTTACCCAAGTAAGTACTTTTAAATGCATTATAGTCTTCAACCACATAGTCACCACAACCAACCTGTGAGCGATATGGATCTGGCCTCCTAATACCTATAAGACTTATTCGACTATCATTGATTTCTATTGGCTTTGTTGGCTTAACATAATAGCTTGGTTCAGAAGTGCCGTCATTTTCTCCAATTGTATCAATCCACTTTCTAAGGAAAGTATACTCTGCATCATAATGTGCAAATATCTTTAAGGTATCGATGGGTAAGTCGGTTTGAATCGCTACTTTAATAAGCATCCCAAGCTGCGCGTTTATATAAAGTAACGCCTCTGAACATTGCTCGTCATTTGTAATAGGACTGAATCGGTACAACTGCATAGTTATATCATAACAAAAAGCCTCTAAATTAGAGCTTTTTGTTATGCTTAAGTTTGGCTAAAGCAATTGTATAAACTTAGAACTTTATATGATTTCTATGGTTACGCCAAGACCCGATGGATCAGAGACAATGCACTAAGATCAAAATATCCAAGAAGAGAAATTCTGCACCAATCGCTTATACGCGGTAGTTACAGGGGCAAGGTTGAATTTAAGAGGAGGATTACTGAGCATCGTTAAATAAAGGCTCAGTACGCTCGGCACGGCAATCATAAGAATGGGGAGTACGCTCTGTACAGTAATGAGCGCAATAGCCACGAGGCTTAGTGCAAATAGGAGCTCTCGATAGTTAAAGCGGATTGCATCGCTAAAGCTAACCGCCGTACTTTCTTTTGGCGTTACATGAAAGTGAGCTCTTGCACCAAGCATAGACTTTGTTGATGCGAGAAGACTAATATAAAACATTGAACCGTATAGTATAAAACTGTGCAGAAGATATGAAATAAGTCGAGAAAAAGGCATGCGCTTATAGTGATAAATAATATCGTTTAGCATTGGGGCTAGCAGAAATAATAGAGTCGGTATGATAAGCCACCCTGGGTAACTCAAGTGGTAGTTAAGGAGCGGCAGTGCGACAAGATTGATAACGATATAGAGCGCGAAAAATGCGGTGAGCGGCAGATTGTATGTAAATAGGACGATATCGAGCTTTTCGTACCAGCTCATGTTTGATAGCATAATGCGCTTCGTATAGGTCTTAATAAACTCCATATTCCCCTGTGTCCACTTGGAATGCCGTTTTTTGAATGCTAGATAATCCACCGGATATTCTTCTTGGCACCGAATGTTTTGCGCAAATGCCACATAGTAGCCTTTGGTACGAGCTTCAATACTGAAACACAGGTCTTCGGCTACGACATGAGGAAATCAGCCGACCGCTTCATAACATTTGCGGCTTACCATTGCACCATGCCCAAGAAGCGACATAAAGCCATGATGGTGTTTTGTCATTTGGTAAGTTGGCCAGTGCGAGTTAACTCCCTTAGAGAAAATATGCATAAAGTCATTACGGTTGCGCGTTGCCACGTGATTTGCCTGTACGACGCCAATGTCGCTAAAGCGACTGAAGTATTTTAGTGCTGATGTAATGAAGGTACTTGGAATTACTTCATCACTATCAAGAATGACGAAGTAGTCGTAGTCAGTACGTCCTTTGAGGTAATTATTTAGGTTGCCTGCCTTGAACCCGGCACGATCTGTACGACGAATCACTTCAATGTCGTGACGCTTTGCAAATTGGTCTACCCGATCAAGATACTCTTGTTTGCTAGAGTCATCCAAGATAACAGTTTTAAAGTTATCATACTTTTGCTTCATAGAGCGCTCGAGACTATGCTCGTTAAAGTCATTGGCCGTGCAGTACACGAGGACGATAGATGGGCTGCGCCTAAGCCGAGTGCTTGTTGCCGTTCGAATAAGCCTATTCATCTGACCCCGAAACAGATAGTAATAGATAACGTAGGTGATATCTTTTACACCGTTTAGCCAAAAGTAGCTAATGAAAAGAGCGTTCAAAATAAGCAGCGCAATGAGAAGTGGCTCGTATGGACTATTACTATTTCCGGCAAGAATAATTTCATGAATGAATGGATAGGCTGTAAACGAGATAAGGCCAGCCCACACAGTAAGCATTGCAATATATAGTCGGTTTGATTTGCGAATTTTGAACATAATAAAAGCCCGAGTCCCCCGGGCGAAGTAAATATTGATTTTTACAATAGCATATAGTTAACAGAAATGCAAGTATAGTATGACTAATACGATGGTCGAGAGAGCACCAAAATGCCATTATGTTAATCGAGTTCACCTCAGTAGGGGTACATGAAGTAGCTCCGCCATTTCGTCACGATTATAAAAAGCAAGCTTTTCTATCTCGCTCCTCATGTTCTAACGCACGATCTATCGCCAGCAAGCTGTCGCGATCGTGGCACAATTTCCAACAAACCGCAGCCAAAAAAATAGCCAACGCATTGGTTGGCTATTTTCTTTGGCAGGGGCTGAAGGATGATTATCAAACGTACCGCGAGCTAAATAGTCTTCAGGGGGTTTATGGTAATATGATCCTCTTATAGTACTATTTGCGTGACTTTACCTGATCAATAGTTACTCCATCTTTGGGTGAGTAATTAACGGTGACACGAGCACCTTCTTTGAGCTCTCCCGCAAGCAGTTTACGAGCTAACAAGTTTTCGATCTCGGTTTTGATGAGACGGCGTAGTTCGCGGGCACCAAATTCTGGTTGGTATCCACGCTTCGCAAGATCATCTACTAGTGCGTCACTAAACGTAATAGATACACCTTTTTCGGCAAGTAGCTGGGCGACTTTTTCGAGCTGCAAACGGACGATGTTTTTAATCTCGTCTTCATTCAGACTGTCAAAGACGATAATATCGTCGATGCGGTTTATAAACTCCGGACGGAAATGGCCGCGCAGCACTTCCATGAGCTCGGCTTTCAGCGCCTTTTTATCTTTCTTATCTTTGCCTGTGGCTTTATCGTTTTCGATAATTAGGGCACTACCAAGGTTGCTGGTAGCAATAATAATCGTGTTCGTAAAATCCACTACACGACCCTTACCGTCGGTTAACCGACCATCGTCAAAAACTTGCAACAGAATGTTATAAACATCTGGGTGAGCTTTCTCTATTTCGTCAAGCAAAATGACGCTGTACGGGCGGCGGCGCACTGCTTCAGTGAGCTGGCCACCCTCATCATAGCCGACGTACCCTGGAGGCGCACCGACAAGACGACTAACAGCATGGCGCTCCATATATTCGCTCATGTCGATACGAATCATAGCATCTTCATTACCAAAGACTGACCAAGCCAAGGCTTTAGCAAGCTCTGTTTTACCAACACCGGTTGGGCCAAGGAAGAGGAAGTTTGCGATTGGACGATAACCCTGTGTCAGTCCAGCACGCGACAAACGAACCGCGTCGCTCACTGCCTGAACGGCTTCGTTTTGACCAACAACCCGTTGGTGAATCTTATCTTCAAGTGTTAATAGCTTTTGCTTCTCTTCTTCGGTGAGCTCAGTGACCGGCACACCGGTGAGTTTGCTAACAACCTGGGCGATGTCAGCACTAGTGACTACGGCTGTCGAAACACCTTTCTCGCGCTTCCAAGCTTCCATTAACTCATCTTTTTGCTTTGTCAGAGTCTCAATTTCTTTTTTCAGTTTCTCGGCTTCATCGGTTTTCTTGTGATTGCGAGCTGACTCTTCTTCGCGCGAAAGACGGGCAATATCATCTTCGTATTTAGCAATTTCGGCTGAGCGTGTATCGCTGGCAATGCGTACGCGAGCTGCCGCTTGGTCAATCAAGTCAATGGCTTTATCAGGTAGGAACCGAGATGTAATATAACGATCACTCAAATGAACGGCGGCAGTGACGGCTGAATCATCAATCTTAACTTTGTGATGGGCTTCATAGCTGTCGCGGAGGCCGCGAATGATCTCAATCGCTTGCTCAATCGTCGGCTCTGGCACCATAACGGGCTGGAACCGTCGCTCGAGAGCACTATCCTTTTCGATATATTTTTGATATTCATTCAAGGTTGTTGCCCCGATAAGATGCAGCTCGCCACGGGCGAGCGCCGGCTTCATGATGTTGCTGACATCCATGCCGCCCTCAGAACCGCCGCCACCCGCACCTACCATAGTATGCACCTCGTCCACAAACACGATTAACTCGTCTTTGTGCTCGACGATCTCATCGATGACAGCCTTAATACGCTCCTCGAATTCACCCTTATATTTGGCTCCAGCAATCACACTCATAAGTGAAAGTTCAACGACGCGTTTACCCTCAAGCACCTCAGGTACTTCTTTTGCTTCAATTCGCTGCGCCAAGCCTTCGACGATAGCAGTTTTACCGACGCCTGGCTCACCAATCAGCAAGGGGTTGTTTTTGGTGCGGCGACTTAAAATTTCGATAGTCGTTTGAATTTCATCGTTTCGGCCAATTACTGGGTCAAGTTTACCAGCCTTGGCAAGTTGCGTCAGGTCGCGCGAGTATTTATCGAGCTGTGGTGTGTTCGTCTGAGTTTCAACCTTACCACCCTCAGCTCCTTGCCCGACCACTTTGGTTGTTTTGGCGCGGAGACTTTCAGGACTCAAGCCGTACTTTTCGAGCACTTCGTGTGCCAGGCCGTCAGGCTCGGCGGCAAGTGCAATCAAAAGGTGCTCTGGGCCGATGTAGCTGTGGCCGAGTTCGCGCGAAATTTGGTAGGCGCTTTGCAGTACGCTTTTAACACGCGGGCTGACACCCATCTCATCTTCAGTAGTAGTTTGCTTACCTTTTGGCGCATTAGCATCAATATAACCCTTAATGTCACTCGGTTTCAGCTTGTATTGCTTGAGGATTTCAGCAATGACGTCGTTGTCAGCGAGGGCATAAAGCAAGTGCTCAGTATCTACCTCCCTCCGGCCGAATTTGTGCGCCACACTACCGGCTTCTTGGATAATATCCTTGGCAGTGTCGGACAAGAGTGCTTCAAGGCCTGCAGCCTGTTGTCGCTCGGGGCGGGCAAAGGCTTGCTCAAAAGAATTGAATGGGTTACTGCCAGAAAATAATGACTCGAATGGTGAACTTGAGCCAGCTTGTTGCCGTAGCCTTTGGTAGTCAATGTCACAGACATTTAGTTCGGCCACCTGGCCATTTTGCGTGACTTGCACTCGATGAGTGACTGGTCTGATGCCGCATATGTCACAAAGTTCATTCATGTAAGGTCTCCTATTACATTACATCTACTATACTACTTTGCATTTGACATACAAAATATAAATGACATACATCTGACAGTATGTCATTTATATTGGCAAGAGCTATCGGACAAATACCAAACCTTCTTTATAACGATGCGCTCATAGTTCCAATTTGGATATCTATCTATTGCAAACGTTTCATTAACTTTCAACGGGTCTTTTTCGAACGACCACCCGCTGAAATCGAATGCCCATGTCCCGTTGCTCGTCTACATATGGTTGGCAGGTTGTTTATTGACAGGTTTAGGATAAATAAGAAAAAAGTCTACGCTCAACAGAGGTAGGCTTCTTATAATTTCTTGGCAGGGGCTATAGGAGTCGAACCTATCTCTAAGCTTTTGGAGAGCTTTATTCTAGCCGATGAACTAAGCCC
Source organism: Candidatus Saccharibacteria bacterium 47-87 (assembly GCA_001897305.1). Taxonomy (GTDB): domain Bacteria; phylum Patescibacteriota; class Saccharimonadia; order Saccharimonadales; family Saccharimonadaceae; genus Microsaccharimonas. The sequence continues at coordinate 492,982 of MKSO01000001.1, forward strand.
CTTTGGTGAGTTCGCTCGGCGTGGCAGTTTGCACATACAACTTCACACTTTGCGATTTCTTGGTCTATTTTAACACGACTGTTGAAATTTACTAAATTCGCCAGTGAATACTTCTTATCCCGTAAATGGTCAAACTGCATAACGTAGTAAGGATATCGTATTCCGCAATCGGCACACGGCTTATCTTTTTGCTCTCGTAAATATATCCTCATGCGTTGTTTTGCTAACACGGCATTATCAATATACCTTTGTCTATTTTTCAAGTAATGCTTCTTCTTACTTAAAAATTGCCGAGGGTCATTAGGATCTTTATAAGCCATGCTTCCATTATGGCGAGCGAATTTAAACTAGTTGTTAAATCTAAAGCTAATTTTCACAGATAGGTTTACCTTCAGCGGTTAACTTGTTACCATAAGGGTAATAAACAAGGACGGTATATGCATGTAGTTATCGTTGGTGGTGGCTTTGGCGGCGTGAAGGCTGCACTCGAACTTAGTAAACGTAAAGTTGGTAAAATTACCCTCATTTCTAAAGAGCCCTATTTCTTACATCACGCTACGGTCTATGCCACGGCCACGGGCCAAAGCAGCGAGGAATCGGTCATACCCCTTCATGCCCTTTTTGCGGATCACCCATCGGTAACATTAGTAAACGATACTATCACCCACATCGATGCTGATCGATCCCGTATTAGCAGCGCTACTAGAGAGTATCATTACGACAAACTCATACTGTCGCTTGGTTCGGTCACCTCTTTTAGCGGCGTCAAAGGTGCCGAAAAGTATAGTCACAGCTTAAAAACCTTGTCAGCTATTGAAGCATTCCAGGATCACATTCACGAAGAAGTAGTACGTAAAGAACTAGATAGCGAGTATGTCGTTATCGGTGGTGGCCAAACTGGCGTTGAATTTGCCGGTGCGCTTGATGTGTATATCAAAAATCTCAAAACCCTCTACCGACTAAAAAAGTCAAAAGCACACGTGACGATTGTCGAGCAAGAGCCACGACTGCTCCCAAAACTATCCCATACGGCTTCATACAAAGTAACGCGCCAGCTAAAAAAGCAAGGTGTTCGCGTTATAACGGGACAACGGGTAGAAAACATCAGTAAAACGGCCGTTACAATTGGCGAAAACCTTCATCCGGATGCAACAGTTATTTGGACGTCGGGCTCGGAGCCAAACCCATTTTATAAGCAAAATACTCCCACATTTCACCTCGATGATCAAGGTCATGTATTTGTTAACCCCTACCTTGAAGCTTTCGATGATGTCTACGTTATTGGTGATAGCAACTCTGTTATTAATAACGACACAGCCTGGTCGGCAGTGGCCCAAGCTAAAGCCGTCGCGCGATCAATTACCCGCGAAGCCCAGGCTTTGCCGAAGAAGAAATTTCACCAAGGCCGTTACATACAAAGTAGCCCGGTGGGTTACAAATGGGCGTACGTGGAGTACTTCGGTATATATGTGGCCGGTGTAAGCGGTTGGGTGGTACGCCGTTGGATCGAACTTTACAGTTATTGCCAAATTATGCCGCTCAAAAAAGCGCTGCCGATTTGGCGCGCCCACGATCTCTCTGAAATTGACACCTCGCTCGACTAGAAGCGAATACGCCGCAGTATCATGTAGATGATAACAACCAGCAATACACTAAAGCCGGTAATAGCGGCATAGGCCCATGATTCATGCGAAAATGGCAATATAACGTTCATACCAAACATACCAAAGAAGACATTTGGCAATGCCACTAGTAGCGTAAGAACCGTCAGCTTTTTCATGCGTTGGTTAAGCGTATTATTACTAATAGTGGTATAGGCATTACGAATACTATCGATGGTACTACGGTGGCTGCCTGTCGCTACCAAAAGCTGATTCAAGTGAAGCACCATATCCTCAATGAACTCGCAGTCCTTGTCGTTAAAAATATCGTGCTTATTTTCGCGCAGGCGGGCCATCAAAGCTTGCAAAGCAGTCAGGTTGGTGTGATATTCGTTAATATCGTGTTCAACCGTTACAAATTGAATAAAGTCATTGTTGTCCACTTCATGGGTGCGTAAGCGCTGCTCGGTATTGCGAATATAGTCACCGGTGGCATGAATAAAAGCTTCGTATTGCCCAATAACATGGTTAGTAAGCTGCAAAAATACATGCTTGGTACTTTTCATGTCGACTTTGACAGATTCGAACAACTCACTTGGCTGGACATACTCTTTTGTAGAAAGCGTAATAAGCACAGAGCCTTTCAACACAGCTAAAAAGGGCGTCGAAGCAATATTACCGCGTGAAGCCTGGTGGGGCGAGCGAATAAATACATACAGGTTGCCCTGACTATACTCGGCGCGTGGTAACTCATTAACGTCTTTGACATCTTTAACAATGCCCGGGTCTAGGCCATACAGATCAGTTACATGCGCTAAGTCTGTGTCGTTTACTTTTGCCCCATATACCCATCCACGCTCGGTGGGGGCATCATGAACCTGTTAGGGGTCTTCGTTAAACGATTTTTTAGCATAATAATGTAACATACATAAGCAGTATACTCTATATATTTTATGAATAACAATGGTTTCTGTGGAGAACTCTTTGCTTGGGATTATTTTAAGCGTAAGAAGTGTTGTAAATGCCTACGCTTAGATCTATAATCGGGACAGAACCCAAAGAGGCAAAAAATAAAAGGAGAAAACGACGCGCTTCCACATAAGCAGCTCGTAGCCGGGAGTTATGAAAATATTAATGTTGGGATGGGAACTCCCGCCACACAACAGTGGTGGTTTGGGTGTAGCATGCTACCACCTATCAAAAGCCTTAGCGCTTAAGGGTACTTCTATCGACTTTGTCGTGCCTTATTCAGCGCCACACGATGACATCGACTTTATGACGGTGCATCACGCCACATCACTATCACCACTCCACAAATTTGGTATGGGGGCTTACGATAGCTCTTTCTTACTGGAAACCGTCGAGCGTCCTAATACAGCCGAATCTATTAATATCCGCGCCATCCAAGCTCAATACGGGCGTTTCGTCGAGGACTTCGTCACCAAGAACGAGTTCGACACTATTCACGCTCACGACTGGCTCACTATGGAGGCTGGCATTCGGGCCAAGGAATTAACCAATAAGCCTCTCATTGTACATGTTCACGCTACCGAGTTCGACCGCGCGGGCGGTTCGGCTGGCAACCCAATCGTACATGAAATCGAATACCAAGGTCTCCTTATGGCCGACCGCATCATCGCCGTCAGTGCCGCAACCAAGCAAATTATTATTGAGAAATACCGTATTCCTGCTAGCAAAATTGAGGTGATGTACAACGCTATCGATACCCTCAGTTTCGACGATGGCTACCAATACGACCAACGTACCTACCGCTACCTTGAGGGCCTAAAGTCCGAGGGGTACACAATTATTAGCGCTGTTACACGCCTTACTATTCAAAAGGGGCTTGGTAACCTTGTGCGTGCCCTAGCAAAAGCCGTCGAGAAATACGATCGTCTGGTGTTACTACTAGCCGGCGATGGCGAGCAACGTGACGAACTCATCCGCTTAGCAGCTGAACTCGGCATATCTGATAAAGTCTTCTTTACCGGCTTCGTACGCGGAAAACAATGGCGCGACGCGTATAGTGTTTCAGACATATTCGTACTTAGTTCTGTTAGTGAACCTTTTGGCTTAACCGCCCTCGAGGCCGCCCATCACGATAACGCCGTTATCGTCACTAAGCAATCTGGCGTTGGCGAAGTATTGAACAGTATCTTCCGCTACGACTTCTGGGATGTCGACCGCCTAGCTGACCAACTAGTCGGTATCGCGACTTCCCCGTCTCTTAAGCAGTCGCTTCGCGAAAACGTTACACGTGAGTACGCCCGCTTATCATGGCATGATATCGCTGCACAATGCGTCGCATTGTATCAGTCGGTACGCCCATTAGGAGTTGCTGTATGAGCAAGCGTGGCATAACTCTTTACCTTCACGTTCACCAGCCGTACCGCGTCCGCGAATATAGCGTTTTCGATACAGCCATAGATCACAATTACTTTACAGACCCCGACCCGCTCAGTAACCGTAATAACCAAAAAATCTTTAACAAAGTTGCCGACAAGTCATACCGGCCAATGAATAGCTTGCTCGAAAAGCTATTAGCAGACCACCCAGAGTTTAAAGTATCGCTCAGCATTACCGGTACCTTTATCGACCAAGCGTCGGCCTGGGCACCCGATGTACTGGAAAGCTTCCAACGTCTTGTGCGTACCGGTCGGGTTGAAATTGTATCAGAAACTTATTACCACTCACTCGCCTTTTTCTACAGCCGCGCTGAATTTGAACGACAAGTCGAGGCGCACAAAGCAAAAATCAAAGAAATATTTGGCGTCGAAACATCAGTCTTTCGCAATACCGAGCTTGCCTACAACGACGAGCTGGCCCAATGGGCCGATGCGTATGGCTTTAAGGGTATTTTAGCCGAAGGCTGGGACCCCATTCTAGACTGGCGCAGCCCTAACTTCGTCTACCAACCAGAGGGCACTGAAAATATTGCACTCTTACTCAAGAACTACAAACTGTCTGACGACCTAGCCTTCCGTTTTAGCAACCAAGGCTGGCAAGAATGGCCGCTCACCGTTGATAAATACAATTCGTGGGTAGAGTCATCCATTTACGACCAGCCGCTCGTCAACTTATTCATGGACTACGAGACATTCGGCGAACACCAATGGGAAGACACTGGCATCTTTAATTTCTTTGAAGAATTTGTAAACCGCTGGCTCAGCAACCCAGACAACACGTTCTATACTGTTTCTGAAGCGATCGACGCTAACAAACCAGTTGGCACCCTCAGTATGCCACAAACCGTTACTTGGGCAGACAGCGAGCGCGACCTTACCGCTTGGCTTGGCAATAGCCTGCAGCACGAGGCGATGCGCCACCTATACTCGCTTGAAGATGACATCCTACGCTCTGGCGATGGTGAGCTTATTTCCGACTGGCGCAAGCTACAAACATCCGATCATGCCTACTACATGTGTACCAAGTGGTTTACTGATGGTGATGTCCACGCTTACTTTAGCCCCTATAGTTCACCGTACGATGCCTTTTTATACTACATGAATGCTATTCGCGATGTTCGTTGGCGACTGCACGAAACCCATAAAACCGGAGGACTGAGTGGCTAGACCGATCGTTTTGTCGAATGGCGAATTACATGTTGGCCTAAACAAATATGGGGTGGTGCACGATCTGTACTATCCTTATGTCGGTTTTGAAAATCACTCGGCCGGTGCCGGGTTGCGCCATAAGGTTGGTGTACTGATTGACGGTACGTTGAGCTGGACCGATGACGATAGTTGGTCGTTTGATTTCAGCTATCCTCACACTTCCCTTATTGGTCATACGGTTGCCAAAAACGAAGCGTTAGGTATCATTCTTGAATTCGACGACCTGGTTGATGCCGAGATGAGCGTATTCATCCGTAATATTCATATCATTAACCAACGCGATCAAAAGCGTGACGTTAAGCTGTTTATGTACCAAGCTTTTGCAATTGGTGATTCACGCAGTAATACCGATACAGCTCAGTATCTGCCTGACAGCGATGCCATTTTACACTACCGCGGCCGACGCGCCTTTATTATTGGCGGTGCCCGTGTATCGGACTCAACACCTTTTGATCAATATTCGGTTGGCCTTTTCGGCGACCAAGAACACGAGGGTTCATTCCGTGATGCCGAAGATGGCGAGCTAGGCGGCAACAACGTTGAACACGGACGGGTCGACTCCATTCTCCGTTTCAGTCTTACACTCGAGGCGCACTCTTCGGAACGTATTCACTATTGGCTGGCCGCTGGCTTGAATACCCGTGAAGCCCTCTACATTCACAAACAAATTCAAGAGCACGGCATTCATAACCGTATCAACGCTACCGCAAGATGGTGGCACGAATGGCTACAACCAGGCTTCGACACCGCCCAACAGCTCCCCGAACACTACCGCGAACATTTCATCGAAAGCCTCATGATTATTAAATCGCAGCTTGATAAGCGCGGTGCGGTCATTGCCAGTACCGACAGCACGCTCCTCAACTACTCAAAAGACGGCTACGCCTATTGCTGGCCCCGTGACGGCGCCAATGTAGTGTGGCCGCTCATTCGCCTTGGCTACTACCAAGAGCCGTACGCCTTTTTCGAATTTTGCCGACGAGCCTTGCACCCCAATGGCTACCTTATGCACAAATACCGTGCCGATGGCGCCCTAGGTAGCAGCTGGCACCCTTACGTACATGGTGACATTATTGCGCCACCCATCCAAGAAGACGAAACGGCCTTGGTGGTATTTGTATTTATTCAATTCTACCTTACCACTAAAAACCCGGCTCTTATTAAAGATTTCTACGCCTCGATGATCAAACCAATGGCAGACTTCATGGCTGAATACATCGACGAAACCACCGGGCTACCAAAACCAAGCTATGACCTCTGGGAAGAGCGATTCCTCATTAATACACACACCACCGCAGTCACCTATGCAGCACTCGTCGCAGCTTCAGAGTTCGCCTCAATCGCCGGTGATAATACCAGTGCTGTAAAATGGCGCAGTGCCGCAGATGACATCCAAGCCGCTGCTCATACTCACTTGTTTAACGAAGAACGACAAGTCTTTTATAGGGGTCTTATTGTTAATGACGGTACGATCGTCCACGATGCGACAATCGACACTGCCGCCGTATTTAGTGCCTTTATGTTTGGCCTGTTCGCCAGCGATAGCCACGAAGTGAAGGCCTCAATACAAGCTGTTGAAACCCACCTTCAAACCGACGCTACCGCACCAGGTCTGCCTCGCTACGAGGATGACAATTACCGACGCGCTAACCCATCTATTAATGGAAATTGGTGGTATATTACTACCTTATGGAAAGCTCAGTACGACCTTGAGACAAACAACGAGAAAGCAGCCCTATCAACCATTGATTGGCTCCAGCAGTTCATTCTTTCAACCGGTATGATGGGCGAGCAAATTGACCCGACAAACTACCAGGTCATTTCCCCTGTTCCCCTAACATGGACCCATGCCGAATACGTCTCGACATTACTTGACCTTATCGGCAAGGATCACTAAATGTCACGCCCTTCGCTCGTAAGACAATTGCATAGAGCAATTTCGGTTGCTGCCCGACAGCGAGCCGCAGCCATAAAGCAATTCGGCCGCACCGTGGGGCTGGTGCATTTTGGTAGCGTGGACCAACATACCGACGAGCACGAAGCAATTCATGGTTTTACTGCCTCTCTTAGCCACAACGATTCTCATTACATGGTAGGCACCTACAACGGCTACAATATTCGTTTTGTTGACCGTTTTGACGTCATAAAGTCACACGGGAAACGCCACGAACAAACCTGGGCCTTATTAGAAATTGAACTCGAGTCACACTCTATCCCCCACACCCTTTTTATCCCCACAGGCAAAGAAGCGGGCGAATATTCACGTGTCTATGCCACCCAGCTACACCTCCACCCCCTTAACTCGATGATATTTGCCAACCATAGCCCAGAGTTTCATGGCCGTTTCCAAATTTTAGCTAACCCTACGCATGCCCAAAAAGTATCTGAGCTCTTTACTTCACCGCTTATTGTTGGCATAGCCAGCCGCTTTTGGCCCCACGCCATTGAACTCGAGCACAACAAGCTTATCGTGTACATAACAGAACACCGCCTTACAAAGACGGTGTTAGAGTCGACACTTGCTTCTGCCTTATGGCTGGCCGAAGCAATTGATTCAACCAGAGATTAGCTTTTGCGAGCTTTAACTTCGTTGCGACCAAGGTTCTTCTTGGTTTCGGTGTAGACTGCGTGCTTACGAGCAACTGGGTCGTATTTTTTCAAGCTAATTTTTTCAGTAGTGTTCTGAGTATTTTTAGTAGTGTAGTACGTACGGTGACCAGTCAATTCACTGACTAAACCAATCAACTTACGCTTCGTGTTCTTCTTTGCCATAACTTCCCTTATAAAATTGTTAGATAACTAGGACTTTCAGGGGTTAATTATAGCAAAAAAGATACCTTAAAACAAGCCCTAGACTTTTTCAATATTATCGACAGTCATTTGGAGAAAATGATCGCGAGTATCCTTAGCGCCTTGAAGAAGGTCTTCTTTGGTAACCCACTTGTAATCGGCATGTTCCCAGCTTAAGGTGACTTCAGGGCTATCCTTTGCTAATACGGCATATAAGGCAAACTGCGTGCCAACGCGTGAATAGCGCCTTGTCTTCTCAATAAGCCTGAGTTGATCGTGATCCAAGCGAATGCCGGATTCTTCATATACTTCACGAATAGCCGCCTCTTCAAGCGTTTCACCCTTTTCCAACGTTCCACCGGGCAAATCCATAGCATTACCGAAGATAGGATGGTTATTCCTAAAAAGCACAAGATATTTGCCCTCAGGATTTTTAAATAGAACCTTGGCGACTTTTAACATAATTTCAAACAAAAAAATGGAGCCACGATCGGGGCTTGAACCCGAGACCTCATCCTTCGCTTACACCTCTTCTTCTATGTCGCTAAAAGAGGGCTAGACTGTATCTTAGGCATATTACACATTGTAACGTAGCCTCCCTTGTCAGTCGTTCGGGCGATTGTATCGCCACGGTCTTACCCAGCGAGGGCTTTAACCGTAATTCGGGATTCACTCGTAAATTTCTCTACAAGTGGGCAGGGCCTTTGCGACCTACCATGGATGCGCTCTACCAACTGAGCTATCGCGGCACACTTAATTGATCAACCAACCAGTTCCTAAGCTTCATGTTAAAAACATAAACCGTCAGTACACCATAATGGTTTTTCATTTTGTACGTACCTATTTTACCACTTTTTATACAATTTATAGTAGGCATAACTTGGTTTTTATTAATCTTTAGAGTATTAACCCAATAAGACAGAGCTATTTTAGGATCTATATCGCTAAAAATCTGCAAACTAAACTTAATTTTACTCCGATCTACGCCGCAGATTTTTACAAGGAAATCAATAAATACAGCAAGCAATCTAGGGTCAGTATTGCCAACGCGAACTGTGTGTTTGTTTTTCTTGTTTCCTTCTCCCCAATAGATACCGAGACCAAGCCCAAATAGTATCCGATCGCTGGGCGATAGTTTACGAGAAATCATAAAACCATCATCAACGCCATGTTTTTTAGCAAAAATCGCTTCACTAATTGAGCGTTTTTGTATATTAAACTTATTTAGCCAATAATCAACCTTGGATGACGAGTAGCCCAATGAGCGAGCTATATCACTGACCGACATTCGCTTTTTACATACAAATCAACTAAAAGGTCTTTATCCACCTACACCATTGTAAATAAGAATTCTTAAATCAATTTAAACTATTTCTTACGAGGCTTGCTCGATGGTACTTCAAGGCTAGGCACTACAAACGTACGAATAATAGCCGTCATAACGCCATTAGCTATAAATGTTAGACCGGCAATAAAAGCAAAGAATAGAATAGTTTGACCTAAGTTGTAGTTAATAAGGCTTACAATACCGGCGAGCAAAAACAACGCAACCGCTAATACAATATAGCCAGCCTGTTGTTTAGTAAACGCATCGGAACGCTTGTTCCAAGCCTGTAAAGATTTCTTAAACTCTTGCATATTTATATTATAGCATAATAGGTAAAATAATGCAATTGTCACCCCTATTTATCATATAGGTCAAGCACCACCAGGTGCTCAATATGTGGTGTGTGAGGAAAGAAATTGTAGCCCTTATGATGCTTTATGCCATAGGCAGTAGTCAGCAGGGCAACATCACGGGCTTGTGTCACCGGGTTGCATGACAAATAGATAATACGTGGTGGCTTTTCTTCGAGGAGTCGCTCTATGACGGCTTCGTGTAGCCCGGCTCGGGGTGGGTCTACAATGATAGTCTTCCCGGATGTAATATATTCGAGTGCCTGTTCGCTCGCCGCTAACACAGGCGTCGCCTTTTTACCCAACAATTCAACATTTCGCTGCATTTCTCGCACGGCGTGTTCGTTAATCTCCACCAGAGTAACATCATCGCCGCCAATCGTTAGGCCAATCGAACCAACACCGCTATACAAATCAACTACCGGCTTACCTTCTTCAACCCAACCGGCCATGTCGCGTAGTGCTTGTTCATAAACGGGCAGATTTACCTGGAAGAAGCCTTCTGTTGCGTAACGAAAAGGCACACCTAAAATCGTATCAGTCAGGGTTGTTTCACCTACAGCTAAGATTCGCCGTGTAATGACACTGGCCGGAGATTTAGGGTTGCTGTAAATGACTTCACCACCCAAAGCACTAAACTGCATAGCCTCCTGCTCATTCATAAAAGGAAGCTCATCATCTTTTATGTACAACTGCCACACACATTCGTGCTGAGCGTTGCACCGTATTAGTAATGTTTTAAGCGACCGAGCCTGTACGCCTTTTGCCTGGAGGAAATCACGAATTTCATGCGCCAGTCGCACCATTTCTTCGGGCAATAGGGCGCTGTCTTCTAATGGGACCTTCCCCTTGCTGCCCCGCCGAAAAAAGGCCAAGTCAAGTTTGTCGGTATCAGTGCTATTTTCATTTACAGTATTGCTATACCAGCTAAATTCTACCTTATTACGGTAATGATACTCATGGCCATCGGTATACACTTCGATTGGGTTGGGTAAAACGATATCGTGTAGCTCGAAAGCTTCTTCAATTAAGGCCGCCTTGTAGCGCCGTTCGGTGGTCATGGGCATAATTTGCCAAGGACTGGTCGATAGATAGCTTTCGGCGTCGCGTGGTTCAATGCGTTCCGGGCTCGCTTTTAGCACTTCTTTTACAAAGCCTTCCGCGTACGAAGCCTTTTTCTTTGTTAGCTGTACGCGAACTTGCTCATCGGGCAAACCACCCCAGACAAACACTTTACGGCCATCTTCAAGCGTACCCAAAGCCTGCCCGCCACCAACAATTTTTTCGAGCGTTATAACAACTTCGGGTAAAGATTTTTTAGACATCTGTATTAGTATATACTTTTTTAGCTTTCACCTCTAGCATGAGCCGTAAAATATGATAAAATAGAACATGTCGCCGCCTTAGCTCAGTTGGTTAGAGCGGCTGTTTTGTAAACAGTAGGTCCACGGTTCGAATCCGTGAGGCGGCTCCAAATTTATAACTAGGTTACCCATATGCAGGGGTTGTGGAGCGGTCAAACACAGCAGACTGTAAATCTGCCACCTTCGGTTTCGCAGGTTCGAATCCTGCCCCCTGTACCAAACAAAAGTCCTCACGGTTATCGTGAGGTTTTTTGTTTATCGTAATAAAAGTCTACATCACCACGCGTCGTGGTTGTTTCACCCGGTTTTGACTTTGCGGAATAATCATTTTAGCAGCTCGCTCACGCAAACTAAGAGCCAAGTCAGTATCACCGATACGGTCGTAAGCATCCGCCAAAATAGTCAGCGTCTGTGGAATAGGGTCTAGTTCAACCGCTTTTTCAAGCGCTTCAATCATGCGTTTGTTATTGCCTAGCTTTTCTTGCACTTTCGCGTAAGCTATGTGACGGGCGGCGTGCTCGCTATCCATAGCCAGAGCCTGTTCAAAGGCAAGCGCAGCCTTATCGTAGTTTTGCGTTTCGAAGTAAATGAGGCCGACGTTATGGAGGCTACTGGCACTTGGCTCAAGGCTTTGGGCAATTTCAAAACACTCAATTGCCTCTTTAAATTGCTGCTGCTTGGCGTATAAAATACCTAAACGGTTATAGGCGCTGGCGTTGCGTTCATCGACACGCAAAATAGTCAGCAGCGCTTTTTCGGCCCGTAGATACTTACGATCCTGTAATGAGGTCTGAGCAATGGACCACAGTTGATCCAATTTATCAGATAATTTCGAAGAAAGATCACTAGCCACTTCACCAACCGTTTGTTTTTGGTAAAGCGCCCAGATACCTAAAATAGCAATAACAACAAGACCTAGCATGTTCTTATTAGTATACCACAAACACGTTATGTAGCGACAGCCACTGCACTCAACTGCAAGCGTACGTTGCCTTGTTCGCTAATACGGCGGTGTGCCTGCTCGAAACGCTCTAACACGCGCAAAGAGCTTTCCGAACCTTTTTCGGCTACCGTTCTTCGCAGGAGTTTCATGGCGTCCTCTAGAAGCAACAGTGCTGTACTGCGGTCATCCTTGTATTTTTTAGCCAAAAGTAGCTTTTGATAAGAAGATTCGCTTAATAATGAACGCGCATCTTTAATAATGGCAACCCTTGATGCAAAGTAGTCGCTATCCTTAATAAGCCGTATAAGCTCAGCTGGGCGTCCGCTAGCGATAAAGAGGAGCTGCGTGCGAATTGTTGGGTCGTTCACGGCGTATTCATCAAGCAGTGCTTCAGACTGCTGGGGGGATATAGGTCGGATATCAACCCTTTGAGAACGTGAGGTAATTGTCGGCAAAAGAAGTTCCGGTTTATGGCTTAATAGCACAAACGTCGTGCCAGCAATGGGTTCTTCGAGTAACTTTAGAAAGGCATTTTGAGCCGGAATAGCCATCCGCTCCGCATAATCAATTACAATCACCCGACCTTTTGGCTCAATGGTTTTAGTACTATCGTACAGGCGACGAATACTATCAACGGTAATCGTCCCAGCCACAAGATCAACCGTATCATTTTTTTCTGGCAATACTACCCAAACAGTAGGGGCAATATCGTTGGCGTACGCCTTACCAATTGTCGATAGACCAATACCCTCTGGACCAGTAAGTAACAGTGCGTGCGGAGCTGCTTTGCGGATGCTCTGTAATTCTCGCTCAGATTGGGCATTGATATACAGGGTCACTGCACCATTTCCTCGAATAGCGATGGCACCGGTGCTGTGAAAGTATGACGGTGAGAACCCGGCAAGGTAAGCTCTAGGCTATGAGCATGAAGACATAAGCGAGGTGCCGATTGTGCCGAACCGTATACCCTATCACCTGCAATAGGAGTATGGATATACTGCATGTGAACACGTAGTTGGTGGGTGCGTCCAGTTTTAGGACGAAGCTCAACCAGTGTTTGCTTGCCATTTGATGACATAACCTCATACGAAGTAAGAGCTGGCTTACCTTTTGGATCAACCCTAAAAGTACTGGGCGCCGAAGGATTTCGAGCAATCGGCACGTCTATAATAGCCTTTTCAAGCTTTGGCACACCGTCAACGACGGCCGTATAGTGCTTTTTGACTGTACGATCAGCAAATTGCTTCTTTAATAGCGCGGCCGCTTCGTCAGTACGAGCACCGATAATAACTCCGCTGGTATCACGGTCTAGGCGGTGAACGATGCCCGGGCGGTTAGTTGTAATACCAAATGTAGTATACCGACGGAAGAAATCTGCAACGGTAAACTCGTCATTCATTACTCCCTTACTGTGGGTGAGCACTCCGGCTGGTTTATTTACGACAATCACATTGTCGTCGATGTACAAAATAGGCAATGTATCACCAGAGGTGTCTTGCTTCTCTGGGAGGGTCAGGGCTATTGTTGCCATATCACTAACATCAGTACTGGCTTTAGTGACCGTTTCACCAGCTACCTGAACGTAGCCGGCTTTAATATACTTTTGAATGGTAGAGCGTGATAAATCAGGGTAACGAGCAGCCAGCTCTTTATCAAGGCGAACAAAGGTTGGCTCAACTTGAAATAAGTACGTATCACGAAATTTATGTCGTATACCGAAAGTAATAAAATCGTTTTCACGAGGGTTGCGTAAAAAACGGCCTTTTAGGCCTGGACGACCAGAGCTAAGAATTTCTTGCAAAGGCACTGTGTCATCATCGATCGTGTTATCTATGATCGCTAAATACACGGCATTATCAAACTGAATGGTCAGCTGGCGCGTAGCAGCCCTGAGTGACGTCTCTTTGACAGATTCAATATCGGCTGAGGTATGTACTTCACCAGCAACCTCAAAGTCACGGAGAATTGCTAAAGCTTCACGTTTTAGGTTTTTTGTTGCCATATAGCCTTATTATACCTTAAAGCACTCGAAACACCGCACTGCCAACACCTTACATACATTCTTATATAATTGACTTTTTAATGTAAATATGATAATATAATACTATAATGACTTCGTTTAACGAGCGTGAAGGTGCGGACCCTATCCAAGCTACCCAGCAGCGCCTTCTTAATGATGCTTCGTCCGCAGAATGGCGGCGTATGGCACCTGGCTTTGTCGAACAGACCCAATTAGACGGCCGCTTGCCTCTATTTATAAATCTTGGACGAAGAGTTCTCTCTTCTGTGGCAGAGCCAGAGATGCTTGCTATTATCAACCCAGCGATACACCTTTCAACTACGGAAAGGATAGGTCTTAACCCTGACGTTTCAACACTTCTTATTCAACCTTCTTCATTTAATCCTCTTACCGAACGCGGATACAAAGCGCTACGACCTGGCGACACCTTCGTCTTAGGGCGTCGATACAATACCGCCCCTTATTTAAAGCGTTTTTCAGACTTTGGCACACCCGTTTCAAGACATCATCTTGAAATAGGCTTAGGCGAAGACGGTTTAATATCACTCCAGGATCTTGGCTCAACCAATGGGTCATACATAGGAGAAAAGCCATACACTCCTTTATCCCCTTTTGCAGAAACCCCATCCATAAGCCAAGAGTTTCAAACCACACTCGAGATTAGTTCCCACGCACACTCAATTGCCTCGGAAAGACACCCTTTGCGAAACGAGGACGCCTTTTTCCGCGACGATGAAACGCAGGTATATGGCGTCTTTGACGGCGTGAGTGAAGGCGGAGGTGGCGATAGGGCGTCAGCAATTGCCGCTTCTATACTAGAAGCCGAGTCCGCCTCCTTACCATCATCAGCTTCACCTAGGGAAATGGGTGTATACATGAAAGCTATACTACAAAAAGCAAACGCTGCCATCCTCGAGCAACGTCACACCCCATCTATGGGCTCAACCGCAGTCATCTTGAAAGTACATACCAGCCGAGACGGCAAAAGCCGCATTGCTACTATAGCCTCCTCGGGTGATAGCCGAGCCTATATTTTTCGAGACGGAAGACTAGGGGCTATAACAACCGATCATGATGCCTACCGTGCCAGTCACGACAAAGAAGATTCTAAAATTCACCAAGAGAAACTCGCGGCTACGGAATCAATTAAGGCCCTGGTCGATGAAAGAGATCAGATGGATTTTAATTTCCGAAACCTTATTTCATCAAAACTCGGTATGCAAAATGTGCCCATGGATATTGAATATGCCGTTATTGAACCGGGCGATATTCTCGTTCTTTCGACAGACGGCGTACACGACAACTTAAGTACTGAAGAAATCCGAAGAATACTCCTAGGTGCTCGAAAAGGCAAAGCAGCCGAAGACTTAGTGTCATTCGCCAAGCGTCGCTCGTTAGACGCGCATGATCGCGCCAAACCCGACGACATGACAGCGCTTGTTGTCGAGCTGTAGCTTAAAGAAAACAAAAACCCTCCATACTCGGAGGGTTTTTGATGCGAATCTCGAGCGGTATTAACGCTTCGAGAATTGTTCGCGCTTACGAGCCGATCGGAGACCGTACTTCTTGCGCTCTTTCTCACGTGAATCACGCTTAAGAAGTTCTGCCTTCTTCAAGGTTGAACGAAGGTCAGAGTGCGCAGTGGTAAGTGCCTTAGCAATAGCAAGCTTGATGGCGTCAACTTGACCGGCTACACCACCGCCTTGTACGCGGATAGTAACATCAAACTCTTTTTGCTTGTTTACAAGCGCCAGAGGGTCGGTAATTTCGGCAAGCAGTGTTTTGTTACCAGCAAGGTAGTCGGCAGCTGGCTTGTCGTTAATAGTTACCGTACCTTTACCCTTGTAAAGGCGTGCTCGAGCGGTAGCGCTCTTGCGGCGTCCGAGGCCGTAGAAGTAACTTGCGTCAGCCATACTACTTTACCTCAATTTTTTTAGGTTGCTGTGCGGTGTGAGCGTGCTCGGCACCTGGGAAGACCTTCAAACGAGCTATACGCTCAGCTGAAAGCTTGTTCTTTGGAAGCATACCTTGGACAGCTTTTTCGATGATTCGTTCTGGGAACTTTTCACGAACTTCTGCAAGGGTAGCATCCTTGATTCCACCAGGGAATCCACTGTGACGGTAGTAAATTTTACCAGTCTCTTTGTTACCAGTAACTACCAGTTTTTCGGCGTTTATAACAACAACGTAGTCGCCAGCGTCAACGTGTGGCGTGTAGGTAGGCTTGCTCTTACCGATAAGCTTGTCAGCAACGATAGTAGCAATACGGCCGAGCGGAAGCTCGGTAGCGTCCACCAAGTACCACTCACGAGTTACGTCAGCAGGTTTTTGGCTGAAAGTTTTAGCGTTAACCATTACTTAGCCTCCTTTGCGACTTCGCTGATTTCATCAACGAAAGCAATAGTTGCAAGTTGTGCGCCATCACCAACTCGAAGACGGGTACGTTCTACACGAACGTGGCCACTGGTACGACCCGTAAGCTGAGGAGCGATAACGTCAACAAGACGGAAGGCTGCAGCTTGGGTTGAAAGGCCGGCAATAACCGCACGGCGGTTAGCGAGGTCACCCTTCTTAGCTTTAGTAATGAGTTTTTCAATATAACGGACGAGTTCTTTGGCTTTTGGAAGCGTGGTCTCGATCTTACCGTGCTCTACGAGGCTTGTTGCCAAACCTTTGATGAGCGCGCGGCGTTGATCGCGTTCGCGGCCAAACTTACGTCCTTGGTATCCGTGTCGATGCATCTCTAGACGTCCAATTCTGCCAATTTATCTTTGACTTCATCGAGCGCCTTGCTACCAAAGCCCTTCAACTCGCGAAGATCCTGCTCGCTTAACGTGACGAGGTCACGAACGGTGCGGATTTCGTTGTTGATGAGCGCGTTGGCGGTGCGGGCACTCAGGTTTAATTCTTCAATAGGGGTGTTGAGCTCGTTGCCTTCGTCAACCAATTCTTGGCCGAGTGCAGGAGCGGCTTCAACAGTAGTGCTACCAGCAAGTGCAGTGTATTGGTTTACCAAAATAGCAGCAGCTTCTTCAAACGCTTCACGTGGGCTGATTGAGCCGTCGGTTTCAACGTTTACCTGGAGCTTATCAAGGTTGGTCTCTTGACCAACACGAGTTGCGTCAACCTTGTAACGTACACGAAGGACAGGGCTAAACATTGCATCCAAGGCGATCATGTCGCTGTGGAGGCGGTTTACGCTAGCGTCTTCGATGGTTTGATACCCGCGACCAGCTTCAACAACGAGGTCAATAACGACAGACTTCTTTGGATCATCGATTGTAGCGATGATTTGGTCTGGGTTAATAACTTCAACGTCGGCAGTAGTTTTGATGTCGGCAGCAGTAATAGCGCCGGCACCCTTCTTCTCGATACGGAGCTCAACCGGCTCGTCTGAAGAAGATTTTACACGTACGTTCTTGAGGTTAAGCATGATGTCAACGACATCTTCTTTAATACCATCAACGGTTGTGAATTCGTGGCTTGCACCTTCAATACGGAAGGCGACAATTGCTGCACCCTTCACGCTTGATAAAAGCACGCGACGGAGGCTGTTACCGAGGGTGTTACCATAGCCGGCTTGAAGCGGCTCAATAACGAACGATGCACTATTTGCACCAGTTTCTTCAACTGCGGCAAGTGCTGGGTTGTGAATAACTTTTGACATATCTTATCTCTCCTTACCCTATCGTGAGTAGTACTCAACAATTAATTGCTCGTTAATGTCTGCTTCAGCTTCTTCGCGCTTTGGAGCGCCGGTAATTGAAATAGTCATTTTCTTGGCGTCGCTTTTTAGCCAGCTAAGTGAACCCTGAGTGCTTGCCTTTACAACATCGTCAAGAGTGGTAAAGTAACCAGACTTTTGGCTCTTTGGGCGAACAACCAGTTCGTCACCAGCTTTTAAGCGGATTGATGGAATATCGACACGACGACCGTTTAGCATGAAGTGTCCATGTCCAACGAGTTGCCTTGCAGCACGACGACTAGTAGCAAAACCAGCACGGTACACTGCGTTGTCGATACGTTGCTCGAGCATACGAAGAAGGTTCTCACCAGTTAGACCTGGTTGACGAGTAGCTTCATTCATAAGCTTAGCGAATTGCTTTTCAAGAAGACCGTACAAACGACGAACCTTCTGCTTTTCACGAAGTTGTGTCAGGTAAAGACTTGGCTTACCTTGACGGCCGTGGGCGTGAACACCAGGAATACCACTCTTACGAGCCATAATCTTGTGCGCCTTAGGGTGAAGTGCATAGCCTTCACGACGGCTTTGTTTAACGATAGGTGAATTATCTCGTGCCATAGCCTATCCCCTTCGCACCTTACGTGGGCGTACGCCACCGTGTGGCACGCCAGTTACTTCTTTAATGCTATCGATGTTAATGTCAAACCCGTTCAACGCACGAATGGCTGAATCACGGCCTTGGCCAACACCTTTAACAAATACGTCAACCGACTTTAGGCCAAAGCCCTTAGCGGTTTCGGCTGCCTTTTCAGCAGCAACTTGGGCTGCATATGCAGTACCCTTTTTGCTTCCACGGAAACCAACTGCACCAGCACTACTTTGTGAAATAACGTTACCCTTCTTGTCAGAAAAGCTCACAATAGTATTGTTGAAGGTTGCTTGAACGTGAAGTTGACCAGCGGGAACTGATCGCTTTTGCTTCTTTTTTGATGAAGCGCGTGATGTAGAATCTGCCATCTAATCGGTTCCTTTCTAGGTCTTACTTGCTGCTTTAGGTTGAGCACCACCAACGGCGATCGCGCGACCCTTACGAGTTCGTGCATTCGTACGTGTACGCTGACCGTTTACCGGCAGACCCGCCTTGTGGCGAAGACCGCGGTACGCGTTGATGTCTTTCAAACGTTTGATATTGTTAGTTACGAGACGCTGGAGGTCGCCCTCTACGGTGTAATCGGCGTCGATTACTTCGCGTAGTCGCTGTTCTTCAGCCTCGGTGAGATCTTTCACCCGAGTGGTCGGCTCAACTTTTGCCGCCGCAAGGATGTCTCGTGCAAACTTCGGACCGATGCCGTAAATATACGTCAAAGCGATCTGAACTTGCTTTTCAGCGGGTATTACTACCCCTGCAATTCGAGCCATGCTTAACCCTGCCTTTGCTTATTCTTAGGTTTTTTCTTGTTGATGACACGCAAGCGGCCCTTACGGCGCACTAGCTGGTCATCTGGACTGATTTTCTTTACACTCGCACGAACTTTCATGAGTTCAAGAATTCCTCCAGTTAAATTTGGTCCTTGTGGCGGTACGTGATTCGTCCCTTCGTAAGATCGTAAGGGGTCATCTCAACATCCACCATATCACCAGGCACTAAGCGAATATAGTTTTTACGCATTTTTCCGCTAATGTGCGCGATGATGCTCAGGCCATTCTCGAGTTCAACCTTAAATTGAGTATTAGGCAGTGCTTCCACCACCTTGCCTCGCATTTTGATTACCTCTTTAGAATTAGCCATAAGTTACAGTAGTGTATTATACACCAAAAGTTAGTTCAGGTAAAGCGTTTTCAAGAATATACCTTCCGACTTTTTCGGAGTGGTACGTCATAATAGACTTATTTTAGCAAATCGCTAACACGAGTCAATAGTTTGATTGTTATGTACCCTTCTCTACTGCTCACAAAAAGTTATGAAAACTAGAGAAGGGACAGGAGGCATCAACGACGCCACCAGCCCTGTTCTCGTCAGCGACGCGGAATCAGCACGACGTGTGCCTGGTCTTCGTCGTTGAGGGTGATGGCCGGCATGAGGTTTTGCTCGTTGAGCCGGGTTTTGAGTATGTAGCCGATCGCCTCGACACCTTGCGACTGCTGGTCGATGTTGGCCAACCCGCAGAAGTACTGGAACTGCTCGATGGACATGAAGTACTCGTCCACCGTTCCGTTGGCGATGGCTTCGTGAAGAGGCTCTTTGGTAAAGCCTTCACGGACATGCAGGTTTCGGAGCCTCTGGTAGGTGCCGAGAACAATGTTCACCGCATTGGCATCATACACCGTACGGACGTACTGTTTGCGCAGCGCTTCGGTGCTTGGGATCGTACTTCCGTTAGGCACGGACGCCTCCTGTCAAAAATACGCTCCACATCCGGGGTGTGGAGTCATATTTATATTATACCACAAAATACATATAAAAGCGAGTATTTGACTCTATCGGTCGTAATACTACGGGGTAACAACGCCCGTGGGTTCCTCCCTATCGGTCGTAATCGTCGTAGGTCACCATAAGGGCGCGCGAGTTGATCTGGCGAAGCGTCTCAAGCCCTACAGATACAACAATCAGCAAACCAGTACCACCAATTGAGAGGTTGGTATTTGTAATGCCAGCAAAGTGATAAAGCAAATATTCGGCTGCGAACGGTGTAACAGCAATAAGACCAAGCACAACTGAACCAAACAGGATTAAACGATTAACGGTAGTTGTAAGGTATTTCTCGGTTTGCTTACCTGGGCGTACACCTTCAATGAAACCACCTTGCTTCTGAAGGTTTTCGGCAATCTCACTGGCATTAAATACAATACCTGTATAGAAGTACGTAAAGAATATAACAAGTACAAAGTACACAATTGGGTAAATAAAGGCTTCTAATGAAGTACCTGTGAAGTTGCCTGGGTTAGGTGCTTGGAACCAGGTGATAAGGTTATTCGCCAACACCGCATAGGCTTCATTGCCGGTTGCTTTCAAAATTTGACCGATAAAGGCTGGGAGTGACAGAAAAGCGACCGCGAAGATTACAGGAATAACACCGGCAGCGATGAGCTTAATTGGAAGAATACTTTTAATACCACCGTAGCTACTATTACCTTGGACACGCTTAGCATAGTTAATTGTGACTACCCGCTGGGCTTCATTAATTTTCACCAAGAAGTACAGCAAGAAGAGCGACACTAACAGTATGGCTAATATAGACCAGAACATAGTTGGGTTTACCGGCAATGTGAACCAGTTAAAGACATGGAGTGAACCAGAAGATGTATTGAATAGCGATGTGCCGAAAGTTGAAAGAATTGAAGGCAGTTGGCTAATAATACCAGCAAAAATGAGGAGGCTAATACCGTTACCTATACCCTGTTCGGTTATAAGCTCACCTAGCCACATAAGTAAAATAGCACCGGCTGACATTGCACCGACAGCTACGATCCACTCGATGGCGGTAGGGTCACCCAGGGCTGTCGAGTTACTCGCAAGCACCGTTTGACGCAAGATGAAAATATACGCAATTGACTGGACGATCGCCAATGGCACGGTAATCATACGGGTCCACTGGTTAATCTTGCGACGACCAGATTCACCATCCTTGTGGAGCTCTTCAAGACGCGGGATAGCCTTTGTAAGAAGCTGGGTAATAACCGAGGCGGTAATAAACGGGGTTAGTCCAACGAGAACGATCGAGAAGCTAGCCAGCGCACCACCGGAAAGTAGGTTCAAGAAACCACCAAAGTCGGTACCGCTCACAACGCTATTTACAACCTCTTTCAGCTGGGTTGGCTCGGCTAGTGGCACCGGAATGTGCGCCAATAAGCGGTATACGATAATAATACCAAGTACAATTAATAGCCGCTTTTGCATGTCGCGGTTTTTGAGCGATTTAAAGATTGTTTTCCAGTTCATACGGACTTTTTCCAGACTACCCCGAAGTTATACGATTTACCTTGATTATACTACACAGATCGGCTTCATGAAATAGCCCAGGAGCCAATCTGCCGCACATTAAGCGAACAGATCAGCCCCTGGGTGTCACCGGAGCGACGTGCGATATAGCGTAAGTATCCCGTACCAAAAGTACGTTACACTTAGCTTTACCAGCGGGCGGCGCTTCTAGCCGCTACTGTGATTCAAGTACATGAGGATCGCACTCCTGCATGCCTTATGGGTGCACTACGTATATCTTGACTTCCGTCATCAAGCCCGATCGGGCCTTCTAGATGTCGTACGCGTGCCGTATACACTACGCTTCCGGGCATCGAACGCCAAGAAACGGTTTGTGGGTGCATAGCACCTTTTCGTCCACTGTGGTGAATCACGCCCAGTAGGTGGTGGCAGATATAATATGTGAGTAATGTCGCCGGGTATCTAATCCTCCGATACACCCACTTAACCTGTCCGAATACATCATAGCATAAAAAATACACCCCTGTCGGGGTGTATTTAAAGGTGTAATATACACTACTTGTCGCTGGCTTCAGCTTCCTTAGTACTCTTGCGAAGCGGTACGGCTGTTTTTTCAAACACGCCACCAGCTTTGGCAATCGCTTCTTGCGAGCTCTTACTTGCACCGGCTACCTTAACGGTCAATGCAGCAGTTAGTTCACCGCGAGTAATTACCTTAACGGTGTGGAAAGGTGTTGAGATGTAGCCCTGTTCGAAAAGAGTGGCGTTATCAACAGTCTTACCCTTAAAATCGTTAAGCGTATCGAGGTATACAACCTGAGCGGGCGTACGGAGGCTCTTGAAACCACGAGCCTTAGGCACGGCACGTACAAGCGTACGTTGACCACCTTGGAAAGTAGCACCAAGCTTCTTACCAGTACGAGCGCCTTGACCCTTCGTACCACGACCAGCAGTTTTACCACCACCAGCGGCAATACCACGACCAACACGCTTCTTGTCTTTGTTAGCCCCGGCGAGGAGTTCGTTATACTTAGTCATTACTTCTCCTCCTTGTCAGCAGCTTTCTTAGCAGTAGCTTTTTTAGGAGCCTTTTCTGCACCAAGCCATTCTTCCTTAGGAACAAGGCCGCGAAGCGCTTCAATAGTAGCGTAAGCGATGTTTACCTTGTTCGTAGAGTTAAGTGACTTAGAAAGAAGGTTACGAATACCAGTTACACCAATGATTGAACGAACGACACCACCGGCAATAATACCAGTACCAGGAGCAGCCGGCTTAAGAAGCACACGCGCGCCACTGTATTTAACTTCGTTATCGTGAGGGATAGTTTCATTTACAATAGGAATAACGATAAGGTTCTTCTTTGCAATGTCAGTTGCCTTTTGAACGGCAACTTGCACGTCAGCACCCTTGGCTACACCCACACCAACTTTGTTCTTGCGGTCACCTACAACAACAAGTGCCTTAAAGCGGAAACGACGTCCACCTTTTACCACACGTGAGACACGGTCGATGTTAATAACCAGTTCTTCAAATTGCTTTGGCTCTTGTGGAGCTTGGTCGCGGCGTGGGCCGCGGTTGTTACCGCCACGCTGACCACCACGGGTACCCTGTGCAGGTGCGGTAGTTGGCGCAGCTGTGTTTTGTACTTCAGCCATATTAGAATTCCAATCCTTCCTTGCGTGCAGCATCAGCTAGGGCAGCAAGACGCTGAGCGTATTTGCGGCCGTTGCGGTCGAAGACAATCGCAGTAATCTTTGCTTTCTTTGCTTTCTTAGCGATATCAGCACCAATCCAAGCAGCTTGCTCGGTCATAGTACCAGTTTGCTTTGTGCCAACAGTTGTCGCAGCGGCAACGGTGTGTTGCTTAACGTCATCAATGAGTTGGGCGCTAATGTGCTTGTTAGAAATAGTTACGGTCAGGCGTGGGCGTTCAGCAGTACCTGAAACCTTCGCACGAACACGAGCAGCACGGAGGCTACGATTTACAAGTTTTTTATCGAGAGCGCTCATGATTACTTACCTGCCTTTCCTGCTTTTCGAAGAATAACTTCGTCAGCATACTTAATACCCTTACCCTTGTATGGTTCAGGCTTTTTAAGAGCACGAATTTCAGCAGCAGTTTGACCCACAGCTTGCTTGTCGATACCCTTAACAGTAATTTCCATCTTGTTTACTTCAAGTTGGACACCATCGCGAGCTTTGTATTTCACTGGGTGCGAGAACCCAAGGGCCATAGTGATTTCTTGGCCACCACCTTCAACACGGAACCCAACACCGTTTACTTCCAGCTTCTTTTCAAAGCCAGTTGTAACACCGTTGACTGCGTTGTTAAGAAGGGCACGTTGCAAACCGTGCTGTGCTTTGGCAATGCGCTCGTCGTCCTTACGGGTAACAATAGCGTTGCCGTCCTCTAGTGAGACAGTTACGTCAGAGAGATGCGGTACTACTAGTTGGCCTTTAGGACCAACAACTGTAATAGCATCATCAGCGACCGTGATTGTCACGCCTGAGGGAATTTGAATTGGTAGTTTTCCGATTCGACTCATGATCTACTTCCTTGTTTACCACGAGTGAAACGGACAAGACGTTTCAGTGCTTCGGCTATATTACTCTACTACGATGCCATGCATTGGCTTTAGTATCATTAATAGCGCTAGCGCAAAATCACCTCTGATTTCACTCGCATTAATTATCTGAATAATAGTAGCACATTAACGCCATATACACAAGATGTGGCACTCTTTTTAAAATGAGTTAACGAGACAATCTTATCACTTTTCGTGATCAGTTGCCTCCGTTAGTCTTTGTTCTATCGCCTTATTAACCAAACTTGAGACCGTGCTATTCATATTTTCAAGCCGCACTCTTTGCATAAAGCCTACAGGCCCGAGTTTCTTAAACATCTTACCAAAAGTTTCATCAGCAAACGAAGATGATACAATCGCAATCTTATCAAAGTCAACAACTACCGGAAGGCCAGTCTCAAGCATTAGATTTTCAATGTCATTTCTAATCCTGAAGCCCGATTGCCTAGTACCATAACCTGAAGCTTTCTCATCCAACCTATACATTAATCTCTCTCCTGTTTCATTAAGAGACGAGAGTACTCGATATGAATCAGGTCGATGTCCATTTAAAGCATTTTCAATATTAATTGGCTTCTGATAATTTATTTGAAAATCGACAATTGTACCACCACCCTTTCGCGCATGACTGAGATAAGGCCCTGAATCTTTTGTAATTTGCCCATCATTACCAATATGAATACGCGCTCCACTACTTGTTATAGTCATCTCTCCTGTTCCAGATTCTATAATCCTATGCAAACCCCATAAACCGTTTCCTTGATGTTCCGTCTTGCTCCTTGTAACCCCTTCTTTCATTGCAAGAGTAATGGCATCCATTGAATCGGATGGTTTATAAAAGTCCGATGTACTTAAAGAGTTATATATACCCTGACCTGCGTCCGCCACACAAAAAACGACCTGCTTTTGTCCGCTGTGCAACTGGCCCATTACGTAACCTGAGTCGGAATCTGCGTGTTGTAAAACATTATCGACAACTTCATTAAGTGACCACTCCAGTGACACTAATGCATCCTTATTAGTGATTAACTCTCTTTCTCGAATAGCATCAATAAGCAGAGTAACAATACCAAACACATCCTCGGGACTTTCAAATTTCCAAACTTTGTTTAATGGATTATTACTATGCTCATTGAAACCAAAACTAATAGGCTCAATGAGACGCTTGTCTACAAATGAGTTAGGCGTCTCATGAAGCCTAAAAACAACTCCGGAATTAGTTCTTAGGTTGTCACAAAAAGCCGCTAACGGGACTGCTATATTTGCGTATACTGTTTCATTTTTTAGCTTACTGAAATCAAGGGTGATTTCTTGATAGCCCTCATGTCTAGCTTCTAGAACAGCACTAATAAAATGCCGTAGGGAAATCCGCTCTTTAAGTGAACGTATTATAATCACACCGTCTCTACGTTCTATTGCAGAATCATTCAACTTATTCTGCAGTCGCTCTAGTATATTAGGACGTCCCATTTGCTAACTCTTTTGTTATTAAACTTTCTCTTATTATACTAAGGTATCGTAAGCGCAGTGACAATAAAGCATCTCAAATTAACCCACTTCTACAAACTAGTTTTCTAAAAAAGAACCTCACATGAAGTGAGGTTCTTTTATTATGCAAAGAATTTTCATTAGTAAACGCTCAAAAGCAATTCACCACCAAGACGCTGCTTAGTAGCTTCTTGTCCAGTAACCACACCCTTCGATGTACTTACCAGAACGATACCACGGCCGCTCTTTACCTTAGGGATGTCGTTGGCACTTACGTACACGCGGCGTCCAGGTTTTGAAAGGCGCTTGATTTCGTTAATAGCGGCGTTTTCACCTGGCTTGTTAATAGTAACAACCAAGATGTCGCGAGGCTTTGCTGCTTCAACTTTTACGCCAGCGATGTAGCCAGCCTTCTTAAGTTCTTCAGCAACCACCTTCTTCAATTTGCTTGAAGGAACAGTGATTTCGTTCTTACCAACCATAACTGCATTACGGATGCGAGTCAGTAGGTCGGCGATTGGGTCTGTAGATTGTAGTGACATAATCGTTTCTCCTTTCCTACCAACTACTCTTTGTTATGCCAGGGATTTCACCCTTTGAAGCTTTTTCGCGGAAGTTAATACGGCTCAGGCCAAAGCGGCGCATGTATCCGTGCGGGCGTCCGTGAAGTGCGTCACGGTTCTTCCAACGAGTTGGAGAACTGTTACGAGGAAGTTTTTGCAAACCATCAGTGTCACCAAGCTCTTTGAGCTCAGCACGCTTTTCGGCGTACTTGGTGATCATCTTCTTTCGTTTTTCGTCGCGTGCGACAGCAGATGTTTTAGCCATTAGCGTGCGCCTCCTTCTTTTTCAAACGGCATACCAAACTTTACCAATAGGGCTTTGCTTGCTTCTTTGCTACCATTCTTGATAACAAAAGTTACTTGCAGGCCGTGAATGTGTTGTGTTTCTTCAAAGGTAAGCTCTGGGAAGATTGACTGGTCGGTGATACCTAGGTTGTAGTTACCGCCCTTGTCAAATGCCTTGTTGCTCACGCCGTGGAAGTCACGAACACGAGGTAGGTCAATATTTACCAGACGGTCGAGGAATTCGTACATACGAGCACCGCGAAGTGTTACTGACAAACCAACACGGTTCATACCAGCACGAATCTTGAAACCAGCGATAGACTTTTTAGCCATGCGGTCGATTGGTGACTGACCAGTTACCTTAGTAACGGTGTTGCGCACTACTTCGTAGTGGTGCTTGTCGTCTTTGTTCTTACCGATTCCTACGCTGACAATAATCTTTTCAAGCTTTGGTACTTCATTAACGTTTGAAAGACCGAGTTCGGCTTGAAGTTCCTTTACATACGTATCAGTATAAAAGGCTTTCAGGCGAGGAGCGGTAACAGTAGTAGCTTTAGCCATTACTTAATCTCCTTACTATTAGCTTGGCGGGCAACACGAGTGCTTCCACCTTCAACATTTTTAACGTATCCGACACGACTTGTTTTGCCAGATTTTTCATCAATAACCAATGCAACCTTTGAAAGTGGGGTTGGAACATGAATATCCTTGCTTCCACCGCGTGGGTTGAGTTGGCTTGGCTTGATGTGACGGTGCTTTTGACCGATACCTTCAAGAAGTACAGCATTCTTAGCGGTCAATACAGCCAATACCTTAGCAGTTGTACCCTTGTTGTCACCAGAGATCACCTTTACGGTGTCACCCTTCTTGATGCGCTTAATAGCAGCCATAATTAGAGTACCTCCGGCGCAAGGCTGATGATCTTAGCGTAGCCAAGGTCACGCAGTTCACGTGGCACTGGGCCGAACACACGAGTAGCCTTTGGTGTTTTGTCGTCGTTAATAATAACCGCAGCGTTTTCGTCAAAAGCAATAGTGCTTCCGTCTTTACGCTTGATTTGGTTCTTGGTACGAACAACTACAGCTTTTACAACTGATTTCTTTTTAACGTTACCGGTTGGGTTAGCGTCTTTAACGGTAGCGACAATAACGTCGCCAACGTTTGCGTAACGACGGCCGGTGCCACCGAGAACACGAATACAAAGGATTTCCTTTGCACCGCTGTTGTCAGCAACCTTAAGACGAGATTCTTGTTGGATCATATTACTTCTCCTCCTCGACAGTCTCATCTTTCAATTCGATGCTACCGTGAGAACGCTCATCAACACTTACAAGTGTGAATGATTTGTTCTTTGAAATAGGACGAGTCTCTTTGATGGTAACGCGGTCACCTTCGTGAGCTTCGTTCTTTTCGTCGTGGGCAGCATATTTACGGTTTACAGTGTACTGCTTACCGTAGATTGGGTGTGTTTCACGGCTTGTAACCGTAATAACGATTGTCTTGTCAGCCTTATCAGAGGTGACAATACCAGTCAGTGACTTTGCCATATTAGTTTTCCTCCTTTTTGGCTGCGATTTCTGCTTGCTTAATAGCAGTCAAAGATCGCGCAATTGCTTTACGTTGAGTCGTTAAAACGTGTGGGTTTACGAGTTCACCAAGCAAGTGGCTCCGGCGTGATTCGCGGTGGTCGTTTTGCAGGGTTACCAGCTCAGTTTTGAGTTGCTCGAGTGTTTTTACTTCAGTTGCTTTTGCAACTTTAGTAGTCTTTTTGGTTGTCTTCTTCGCTACGTCAGCCATTATGCTTGCTCCTTCACGATGAATTTAGTCTTCACAGGAAGCTTGTGAGCAGCGAGACGCATAGCCTCACGGGCAACAGCTTCGTCGACACCCTTCATTTCAAACAAGATAGTGCCAGGTTTTACACGAGCTACGAAGAACTCTGGGTTACCCTTACCACCGCCCATCTTTACGTCCTGTGGTTTACGGGTTCGTGGAAGGTGCGGGAAGATACGAATCCAGATTTTACCACCACGCTTGATGTAGCGGGTCATCGCCTGACGAGCTGACTCGATTTGGCGAGAGGTAATGTCGCTGTTTTGTTGTGACTGAAGACCGAAGTCGCCAAAGGCTACATAGTTACCAGAGGTTGCAACGCCATCGTTGCGGCCTTTGCGAACTTTTCGGTGCTTCATTTTCTTAGGAAGTAACATACCGATTAGCTCCTTTCACCTTTGTAGATCCAGACCTTTACACCAACGATACCAGCACCTGGAAGTGCGGCACGTGCAGTGTGGAAGTCAACATCAGCACGAAGAGTGTGCAGTGGCACTGAACCTTCGCTGATTTTTTCGCGACGAGCCATTTCAGCGCTGTTAAGACGACCTGATACTTGGATACGAACACCCTTAGCACCAGCAGCCATAACATTTTGAGCTGACATTTTTAGCGCACGACGGAAGTTTCCACGACGCTCAAGTTGGTGAGCAATGTTTTCAGCCACTAATTTAGCGCTGAGGTCAGGACGTTTTACTTCTTCGATGTTAATACGAACTGGCAAGCTTGCAAGTTTTTCGAGCTCGCTCTTAAGCTCTGTAACACCTGCACCACCGCGACCGATCACAACACCAGCCTTAGCCGTGTGGATAGTAACCGTAACGAGGTTGGCTGAACGTTCGATTTCAATACGAGCAATCGTTGGACGGCTCGCGAAACGCTTCTCGATGTGCTCACGAATTTTAATATCTTCGACGAGCAGACGAGAGAAGTCTTTCTTGTGGGCAAACCAGCGTGAATCCCAGTTCTTGTGAACCTGGAGACGGAAACTGGTTGGATTAACCTTCTGTCCCATTATTTCTTCTCCTCTTTCTTCGCTGGCTTTGCAGCTGGCTTCTTAGCAGCTACTTTTGGAGTCTCAACAACTTCAGGAGTAGTTACTTCAGCCGCCTTAGCTGCTGCCTTCTTTGGTTTCAACTCACCAGTTACCTCAATCAAGATGTTTGAAGACTTCTTTTGGTAAGGTAGTGCACGGCCACGGCTAGCTGGGTTGAATCGCTTCATACGCGTACCAGTTGTGACAGACAGTGTCTTGATGATGAGTGTTTTGCCGTCAAAACCATGGTTGTTAACAGCGTTAGCCTGGGCGCTTTCGATTGCCTTACGAACAGACAATGCGGCGCGCTTTGGCGTGTGGTTTAGGATAACGATAGCGTCAGCTACCGAACGGCCACGCACAAGGCTAGCAACCAGGCTCACTTTACGTGGAGCGAGGTCGATACCTTTAGCATAGGCACGTACTACAGTTGAATCAGCCATACTACTTCGCCTTTCCTCCGTGCTTACGGAACTTACGAGTTGGGCTAAACTCACCGAGCTTGTGGCCAACCATGTTTTCCGTAATAAGCACTGGTACGTGTACCTTACCGTTGTGAACGGCGATAGTACGACCTACCATGTCTGGGCTAATAGTGCTTGCGCGAGCCCAAGTTTTAATGATAGTTCGGTCTTCGAGGCTCAAGGCCGCTACTTTCTTCGCGAGCTTGAAGTCGACGAATGGACCTTTTTTCAGTGATCGACTCATATTACTTCTTCCTCTTCGCGTCGTGGCGCGACCTTACGATATGACCAGCTACGTCTTTACGACGGCGAGTACGGTATCCGAGGGTCAATTGACCCCATGGAGTACGTGGTGCCTTACCAGCACCGTGACGTCCACCGTCACCACCACCGTGAGGGTGATCTGCGGCGTTCATAACAACACCACGAACGGTTGGACGAATACCCTTGCGTCGTTTACGACCGGCTGAACCAATCTTGATGTTCTGGTGTTGGACGTTGCCGACAACACCAATGGCAGCGGTTGCCTCAAGTCGGAACTTGCGAACTTCGCCAGAAGGAAGACGTACTTGTGCGTAGTCACCTTCTTTAGCCATCAACTGTGCCTTCGTACCAGCTGAACGCACCATTTGCGCGCCCTTACCTGGGTGAAGTTCAATTGCGTAAATTTGGGTACCAACAGGGATGTTGGCAAGTGGCATACGGTTTGACTGCTCAATAGGAGCTTCCGCACCACTTTGGATAACCTTGCCTACGGTCATTGAAGTATCAGCAAGGATGTAGTGGTAAAGGCCATTTTGGTCTTTTACACGAGCAATACGAGCTGAACGGTTAGGGTCATACTCGATGTGCTCTACAGTGACAACCATACCAGCAGGAAGGTTGTGGTTCATGAGACGGTAGTGACGCTTTACACCACCACCACGGTGGCGAACGGTAATTCGGCCAGCGTTGTTACGACCAGCATTTTGCTTTTTACTTTTCGTAAGGCTTTTAAGAGGCTTACGAGTAGTAATGTCGCTAAGATCCTGTGAAGTCATACCACGACGAGCAGGAGTTGTTGGGTTGTATTGCTTAATAGCCATTACTTCTTCTCCTCTTTCGTCTTAGTTTCGGTTGGCTCTTCTGGTTGTTCGAAGATAGCAAGTGAGCTACCAGCAGCAAGCGTTACATACGCTTTTTTGCTATCAGTACGCTTAGTTGTACCTGGGTAACGGTTCTTGCCTCGTGAGAAGCGAACTGCTTTACCTTGTTGCACAAGCGTCTTGATTTCTTTTACTTCAACACCGTATTGGCTTTTAACCGCTTCAGTGATTTCGTTTTTGTTTGCTGCAAGTGGGACGTTAAATACGTAAACATTCTTTTGTGAGAGGCCGTAGGCTTTCTCGGTAGTTACAGGAGTAACGAGGATGGTTGAAAGATTCTTAGCCATATTACGCCTCCTCCTTTACTAACCAACTCTTGAGTGTTGGGAGTGAAGCAGTTGAAAGCACGATGTGATCTGCGTTCAAAACGTGGTACACACTTAGGTACTTAGTGCTTACTAACAGTACGTTTTCAAGGTTGTTCGCGGCACGAATGATCGTAGGAGTCTTTTCGTCTACAACGATAAGAGTTTTACGGTCAAACTTGTTGTCGGCGAGGAATTTCGCAACTTCAGCTGTTTTACCGGTAGTTTTAACGTCAATAACGTGAACCTTACCTGCTTTTTCAGCGAGCGTAAGAGCCTGCTTGATAGCCTGGCGCTTTGCCTGTGTTGAAATTTTCTTGCCGTAGTTTTCGTTGCCACGTGGACCAAATACGATACCACCACCGCGCCAGATTGGGTTTCGGGTTGAACCGAAACGAGCACGACCAGTACCTTTTTGCTTCCATGGCTTCTTACCACCACCGCTTACTTCACCGCGAGTTTTAGTGCGGGCTGCACTTGTGCGGTTGTTAGCAAGGTAGGCATCGTAAGCAAGCTTTAATAGCTCGTGGTTGTTTACTTCAACTGCGAACACTTCCTCAGGAAGCTTTGGCGCAGCCGCTGCTTTTGGTGCAGCTTTTGTCGTATCAGTCGCCATTATGCTTTACCTCCGATAACGATAAGGCCCTTCTTTGGACCTGGCACAGCACCCTTAAGACCAATAAGGTTGTTTTCGGCGTCGATGTAGCTTACGACCAAGTTCTTAACAGTCACTTGTTCGTGTCCCATACGGCCAGCCATTCGCTTACCTTTAAAGACCTTTTGAGGATACATTGAACCAATTGAACCGGGGCGACGAGTGTTACCCTTACCACCGTGTGTTTTACGGTGACGTTCAAAGTTGTGCCTCTTGATATTTCCGGCGAAACCTTTACCCTTGCTGATACCGGTAGCGTCCACTACATCACCGATTTCAAAGGTGGTTACGTCGATAGATGCACCGACAGTGAGTTCTTCACTTGGGTCGTCGATGCGGAACTCGCGAATATACTTCGGAGTTGTGTCGGCTGCCTTAAGGTGTCCAGCCACGGCCTTGCTCAGGTTCTTACCCTCACCAAACCCTACTTGCACTGCGTTGTAGCCGTCGGTGTCGACGGTTTTTACCTGAGTCACAGTCACAGGGCCAGCTTGAATCAACGTTACAGGTACTGCACGTCCATCCTCACTGATGATTTGGGTCATACCAATTTTGGTACCGAGAAGTGCTTTCATGCTCTTCATTCTCCCACTTAAAAGCCTCGGTGACAGGTAGTATCCGTAGACTTGCCTATTCACTCGAGAACTTGAGTTGTTATTACGTAATAAGTTACAAGGTTGATAATAGCATACTTTTAGGTGTTTCGTCAAGAGTAATTACGGATAAGCCCTTGAATTTCATGCACATACGTTGCATACTGCTAGATAAGGAAAACCCCAACCAGTTTAAAGGAATAGTTATGGCGACAACGAAAGCAGCAGCCACCAAGAAAACCCCCACCAAGAAAGCACCCGCTTCGGCTGCTTCGAAGAAAAAAAGTGTTACCACGAAAAAAGTAACTAAAAAAGCCGTGGCTCAGTCACCAGAAGTTCGTTCATTTAAGGTAGCCAAAAGTTC
This sequence comes from Candidatus Saccharibacteria bacterium 47-87, assembly GCA_001897305.1. GTDB lineage: Bacteria > Patescibacteriota > Saccharimonadia > Saccharimonadales > Saccharimonadaceae > Microsaccharimonas. The sequence continues at coordinate 525,932 of MKSO01000001.1, forward strand.
TCAAAAATTTACAGACTTCAAGCTTAGCCGCCAGACTATTTACTGGATTATCCTCATTGCCTTTATCATTTTCGCCCAACTCTGGATCATCAAACTACAAGTTGACATTGGAAGTCTGCTTGACTCACAACAAACGCAAATTACTACCAACTGAGTATCTTGGAAATAAAAAAAGCGAGCATAAAAGCTCGCTTTTTTAGTACACACAAACTACATACGGATTTCTGCATCAACACCAGCTGGAAGGCTGAGGTTTTGCAGGCTGTCGATAGTCTTTGGAGTAGCGTTTGTGATATCAATAAGACGCTTGTGAATACGCATTTCAAATGTTTCACCACCTTTTTTGTAAACGTGCGGTGACTTCACAACCGTAAAAGTACTACGGCGAGTTGGAAGTGGTACTGGACCGGCAATTGATGCACCGGTACGAATAGCGGTGTCAATGATTTGCTTTGCTGATTGGTCGATAACCTTGTGATCATAGGCTTTAAGACGAATACGAATTCGTAGGCCTTCTTGCTTTGCTTCTGCCATGAGAAGAAACTCCTTTACCCATCTAACGCTTGGGTAGCGACTCTGTAACCTCTCCTCGAATCGTAGACTCTTACAATAAGACAAGTGACTTACGTCTGGCCGAGTTTTCAGAAGTAATTAATAATACTCTCTTATTATAGCACGTTTAGGGGTCGTTGACAAACCTCGCCGTCCTCCGGGACGAGCGGGGTCTTCGCATTTAGTAGTAGTACCCTCCGCCAAGAATATCCCAGTACTGTTCGAGGGTTTTTATGCCTCTCGCCTGCATATCTTTTGCAACCGCCGTACCGACATAGCGATAATGCCACTCTTCTGCCTTATAGCCTGTGATGTTTTCATAACCTGCATAGTAGCGCTGAATAAACCCGTAGTCGGCTGCGTTTGCCTGAAGCCATTGGTACTGAGAAGTTGCCCCAAAACAATCTAATACACATGAACCGGCAGCGACATCAAAAGCCAGGCCGGTCTGATGTTCACTATAGCCAGGGCGAGCACTATAGGTATCAGCCCCCTCTTTTCCACTTACAGACACCCAATAATTGTACGTACTTACTTGGTCGCCATAGGATCGATAGCTGCTGGTTACAGAGAAGCCTTGGCCAGCGGCGGCGGCAGCAGCAAAGAGCTGGTTATATGCAGAAATTGCCTTGGCGCTTAAGGTCGCTCCGTTGGAAGTCACAAGATCACCCGGCGCGTAACTTAATGGTTGAAGACAATGTTTTTTATTAACCAGCACATCAATGTTCGCCGGGTTACTATGAGAGCTTGCCGTGTTACATGCCGATGAATTAATTGTTGATACGGTTGATTCATTAGCCGTTCGAGCTGCGTCGGCAGCTTCGTTAGCCGCTTTTTCTCTCGCTGCCTTCGCCTCTGCTCTAAGTTTAGCGTTAGCCACCAGCTGATCATTTGCCTTTTTTAGTAACTGCGAGGTATTGGCATTAGCCTGACTTATAGATTGGTCAATATGTGCGTTATACCAGTTATTAAATACAAGGCTTGCAAGTAGCGGCAAAATAATAAGCGAAGCAATGAGCCAATAACGGCGCACGAAAGTGACGGGAGACTTCTTATTTTTTGTCGATTTCACTCTCTCTATAATAGTACTTTTTGGCTTTTGTCCAAACAAAAACCCCTGCTTTCACAGGGGCTTTGCTTCAAAAAGTATAGATTACTTAATGATCTTGGTTACCACACCGGCACCAACAGTCTTACCACCTTCACGAATTGCGAAGTTAAGACCTTGCTCCATAGCGATAGGCGCGAGAAGCTTTACGGTGAAGGTTACGGTGTCACCAGGGATAACGAGTTCCTTATCAGCAGGAAGCTCAACTTCACCGGTAACGTCAGTCGTACGGAAGTAGAACTGTGGCTTGTAACCCTTAGAGAATGGAGTGTGGCGACCGCCTTCTTCCTTCTTAAGGATGTACACTTCAGCTTCAAACTCGGTGTGTGGAGTAATTGAACCTGGCTTAACAATAACCTGGCCACGTTCGATGTCATCACGCTCGATACCACGAAGCAGAAGACCGGCGTTGTCACCAGCTTGACCGCGGTCAAGGTTCTTCTTGAAGGCCTCGATACCAGTAACAGTTGAGGTTTGAGTTGCCTTAACACCAACAATTTCAACTGGGTCGTTAATGTTAATAACACCAGTTTCGATACGGCCGGTTGCAACAGTACCACGACCCTTAATTGAGAAGACGTCCTCGATAGGCATCAAGAATGGCTTGTCAAGGTCACGTACTGGCTCTGGGAAGTACTCGTCCATAGCAGCAACCAATTCCATGATTGCGTCTTCAGCAGCAGCATCACCTTCAAGAGCCTTAGTAGCAGAACCCTTGATGATTGGAGCGTCTTCGTCGTATCCGTTCTTAGCAAGAAGTTCACGGATGTCCATTTCAACAAGCTCAACCAATTCTGGGTCAGCAAGGTCCATCTTGTTAAGGAACACAAGGATCTTAGGCACACCAACCTGGTGAGCAAGAAGAACGTGCTCACGAGTTTGTGGCAATGGACCGTCGTTTGCAGCAACCACGAGGATTGCACCGTCGATCTGCGCAGCACCGGTGATCATGTTCTTGACATAGTCGGCGTGTCCTGGCATGTCAACGTGAGCGTAGTGACGTGTTGGTGACTCGTACTCTTGGTGAGAGGTAGCAATGGTAATACCACGTGCACGCTCTTCGGGTGCGTTGTCAATTTGGTCGTAAGCGATAGGTTTGTTTACATCGCTTGGAAGTTTCTTAGCAAGTACAGCGGTAATAGCTGCAGTTAGGCTGGTCTTACCGTGGTCAACGTGACCCATAGTTCCAACGTTAACGTGAGGCTTGCTTCGGTCGAAATCTGCCATTTAGTTAGTTCTCCTTTAAATTATAATTCGCATAGGATAATATACCCCACGGCGTATAGCAGTAATTATAGCCTGTTTTTAGCCGAGAGTAAAGAGCCAATGTTAGGACGAAGACTGCATATCCACCTGCCAAATATCGGGCATCGTACTGTATTTAATAACCATCTTTTGATGCAACGCTTTTAGTTTTTCAGAATCGGTCTGGTTGAACTCAAACTGAGATGCTGCATTTCGCAATTTTTCGAGGTCGAACTCTTTGATGCAATCTCGAGCCCTACGAATAATTTCCTGCATAAAAATATCGAGTGTTTCGTAGGCAAGCCAGGTATAGACTGCATCTAGACCTACGCCATGCACAATCTTACACCGCACCTGGTACCAATATTCTATAAGTGATTGCCAATCATCGACGTTTTGTATTTCACCATTCCAGTGATTTGTTTCGTTTTTTAGGGGCTGCTTTTGCGTGACATCAACCAGACGCTTCATGTAGACTTAAGTGGTGTCATGCTATTGCCAATTCGATAATCCTCCCAGATACCTACTCTTGCTTTTAGTAGCGTAATGGCCTTGCGGTCATTTGTCGTAACCGTCACTCGACGATACCACGCATTATATGCTGCATATAATAACATGAAGCGTTGCTCGTAATCTATCATTGATTTTTCATACAACTCACATACCTTTTCAAATCCAAAAGGAACATTATAGCTGCCATTGTTCGATATGTCCGTCATAGGACGCTTCCCCATTCTTGACAGGAGGGTCCGTAAACCGCATATATCCCTTTGAGCTTTATGCCTAAAAGTCGTGAGGTTTCGTACATAGAACCCATAAGCCCTATTTCCTGTGGATTTGGCCCTTTAGTGCTATTTTTCGTCACGATAAATATATACACGTTGCGAGCATGAACAGTAAGAGCATCGGTAAAAATCCGCTTAGCAATAAGGCTGTAGTGTTCATTTTTCACTAGGGTATACGACTTATGATCGATTTCTTTCATAAAGCCGTCTAGCCAATAGCTCACGACTTGATGACCACGTATATTCGCCAGTTCACCAACGTATTTACTAACGAGTTCTGTCGACTCACGATCACCAGAATTCTCCATCACCATGCGCCGCCCAAGTTCGACCGCACCAAGCAACTGGCAGGCCTTAGCATCACCAAGTCCAACAATACCAACAAGCGAGCTATACTGAAAGTTCCCTGCCAAAAGAAGACTTTCGACTCGTTTGGATAATTTTGCCGCCGAAACCCGAGCACTCCCAGAGCCAATAATAAGTTGAATGAGCTCAACCAAGCTTAAGTAACGCACCCCTTGAGCACGCAGCTTTTCTCTTGGTTGTTCGTATAAAACTTGCCCCATATCACTATGATACGGGGCAAATCTTAACTAATTTTGAACTTTATTACTAAAGTTATTTATTTGTACGCTTTGCAATAATCTCTTGCATCACGTTTGGTGGTACTTCTTCGTACTGGGCAAGTTCCATGGTTGAAGCGGCACGACCTTGGCTCATTGAACGAATGTCGTTGGTGTACCCAAAGAGGTTTGCAAGTGGTACGTAGGCACGAACCAACTTAGCACCACCAGGAATGTCTTCCATGGCGTCAATACGGCCACGACGAGAGTTAAGGTCGCCGATGATGTCACCCATGAAATCTTCTGGAGTTGAAACTTCAACTTTCATGACAGGCTCAAGGATAACTGGGCGCGCTTGTGGAATACCGGCCTTTACAGCCAATACACCTGCCAAGTTAAAGGCGAGTTCGCTTGAGTCGACGTCGTGGTAGCTACCATCGTAGAGGGTTGCTTTTACACCAATCATTGGGTAACCAGCGATCACACCGCCCTCGAGCGTATCTTTAATACCCTTCTGAACTGGTGCGCGGTATTCTTGCGGCACCACACCACCCTTAATTTCGTCAACGAATTCGAAGCCTTCACCAGATTCGGTCGGTTCGAAACGAATCCAAACATCACCATACTGTCCACGACCACCAGATTGCTTAGCATGCTTACCCTGAGCTTCAGCGGTACCACGAATAGTTTCACGGAAGGCCACTTGCGGTTCACCAATGTTGGCTTCAACGTTAAATTCACGCTTCATACGGTCAACGAGGATGTCGAGGTGAAGCTCACCCATACCTGACATAATGGTTTGGCCGGTTTCTTCGTCGGTGTGAATACGGAAGGTTGGGTCTTCTTCGGCTAGACGCTGCAGGGCAATACCCATCTTTTCTTGGTCGGCTTTTGTCTTAGGCTCAACCGCAATCGATACAGGAGGTTCTGGGAATTCAATTGACTCAAGTACGATTGGGTGTGCTGGGTCAGACAGAGTATGACCTGTGAAAGTCGTCTTAAGGCCAACAACGGCGGCGATGTCACCAGCGCCAACGTGGTCGATGTCTTCACGCTTGTCGGCGTGCATACGAACAATACGGCCAATACGCTCTTTTTCACCCGTTGTGGTGTTAAGCACATAGCTACCAGCTGTAAGCTTACCGCTATATACACGAACAAAGATTAGACGGCCAACGAATGGGTCGCTAGCGATCTTAAAGGCTAGCGCAGAAAGAGGCTCGCTGTCAGCAGGTTGGCGTTCAACGACATCACCAGTCTTAGGGTTGGTACCCTGAATCGCCTCAACATCAAGCGGCGAAGGCAAGAAGTCGTTTACAAGGTCAAGCACCTTTTCAACGATTACACCACGGCCATCACCACCAGTCACGAGGAAGAAGTCACCGGCAAGGACACGCTTGCGAAGCGCACGCTTAAGCTCTTCAAGAGTGATAGACTCTTCACCTTCTTCAAGGAAACGTTCGAAGAGTTCATCTTCTGCTTCAACTGCTGCTTCAACTAATAGACTGCGAGCATTCTTGGCTTTTTCAAGCATGTCGGCTGGGATTTCACCTTGAACCAAAGCCTTGTCAGTATAGTCACTGTAGGTGTAGGCTTTCATGTCGAGAAGGTCAACAAGACCGTTGATGTCCTTTTCAAAGCCAATAGGAAGGTGCACAGGAAGTGCGTGCTTCGAAAGACGGTTGTGAATACTATCGAGAGACTTGTAGAAATCACCACCAATTTGGTTAATCTTGTTTACGAAACAAATACGAGGCACGCCGTACTTGTTCGCCTGGCGCCATACGGTCTCGGTCTGAGCTTCAACACCCATCTTACCGTCGAACACAGTGACCGCACCGTCGAGGACACGAAGTGAACGCTCAACCTCAGCGGTAAAGTCGATGTGACCTGGCGTGTCAATGATGTTGATCTTGTGACCCTTCCAGAAACACGTAACAGCAGCAGAGGTAATCGTAATACCACGCTCTTTCTCTTGCGCCATCCAGTCAGTGGTTGCACCGTCGCCGTCGCCACGAACTTCACCAATCTTGTGGTTAATACCCGTACGGTACAAAATACCTTCAGTAGTAGTGGTCTTACCCGCGTCAATGTGGGCAATAATACCAATGTTTCGATAGTCCTTAAGTGGGACGTTTGCTTGAGCCATGTCTCTCTCTTTCTTACTTATTTTTGGCCATAGAAAATAGCCGCTTTAACTCTATTATAACAGATACTAAGGCCTATGACTAGTTACTGTATAAAAAGCTTTTCGCAACGATACTATTGATTTGATTGATGATAGTGGTACCGTATATGTCATTGATTCCTGTCGATGATCCATAGGGTATACTCGTGACTTAACAACCAATTGGTAGCTGGAAGAAATACTGTTAGTATCTACCATTCTTGGAATCAAGTTGATGTTCGAGAGGTGGGTCATGGCGCGCATATTAGTGACTTCATAGCATATATTATGGCCCATCTTTTTATCTTTTCGAATAATCGGCCCCTCTATAACCGCTTCGTAAGGCATGTCCTTGTCAAGAACTATGAGGCCACGTAGATATTCTTTGACACAATTCCTTGATAGAGGGTCACTGAGATCAATCCACTGTTCTATATCCAGGTCAGCAACCGCTTCTAATGCTTCTGTTTCGGACATTACACCCAAAAGTCGCCTATCAATTTCATCTACAAACAAAGGATATTGCAAGGTCACCCAATTAAAGGCCCTTTCTTTTGATGCTTTATCTGTATCAACAATAACGTCAGTAAGCTTACCAGTAGCTCTTACGTACTGCTCGCCCTCAGGCGGATTTGGTACACAGTCTGCGGGAACAACAAAGTCATGTAATAGTTCAGAATAAGATCGGTCATCTTTAATAGCCGACGTAGTGACTGCATTAAAACCGTTTGAGATAACCGTCGTATCCCAGAGTATTGCTTGACTTCTCTGTCCTTTACCATCTCTGTACTCAATCAACCCTCGAACCTTAAGCTTTTCTCCTAACCACTCCCCCCACTTGCGGTCAAATTCCGCTACAATCTCCTGCCTGTGCTGTAAGCTGTTGGGTATAGTTGTAAGTAGTTCATTAGCCGAGTAGGCTTCGGAGAGAACTCTATCCATAGCAGGTTCGCGTAATAGACCAATTTGCTCCTCAAGGGCGGCGAGCGATCCATCGCTAACCTCAAGATTATTCGCATTGTTGTCGAAAGACTCATTTTCTGCTGACATAACTATCCTCTTTGACTATCAATGGTCCAAAAGTTCGGCGAATTGAGCGTCCCAATCAATGTCATGTGCTGATTGCGCAAGCGCCTGCATTACTGCCCGCTCCTGCTTTGCGAAAAGTATTTCATGCTGATTGAAGGCTAGTTTCGCAACGGCTCCCGTGCCCGTTTCAAACATACGCTGCTTAGTAACGTCTTTGACAAACCGTTCACTCCAATGCTCAATAATATCGTTTGTCTGAGGACCCATTAGAACGAGCCCTCGGTGTCCCATATTTAAAATAGCTTCACTAATTTGATGATGCGTATGTGCTTCATCATCAGTGTTATTTTCAATCCCACCTAGCTCAACATTGGAATATAACCGCAACGGCGAGAGTGCAGAACCGTGCGCTTCATATATCAAAAGAGCACCAGCAGTCGCCCCAAGGTAAAAAGCCTCTTTAGACCTACGGTCTGAATCAATGAATTCACCGGTTGAGCGATCCATTGGCTCTACAAAGGCCGCTAACCGCTCCGTTTCTTGAAGAAAATTCTTAAAAGAATGTTTGTTTTGAAGAAATCGTGAATAAGCTACATCTATTGTAGTCTCGGATAAAACTGCATCTATCTTTTGAGCTGCAGTAAAATATTCGTCGTGAGTAGGGAGTTCTGGTATTGTCGGTTCGGGCATAGCAATCATTATACCCCGCACATCACGTGACTCAAGCATAAGCTAGGTAGTAGCAACTAGACTCGTGTTATAGGCGTTCCAAACTCTGGAAAGTGCTTCACAACCTCATCATTTCGATGGAACCGCATCAAGCCACTAGAAGCTATATCATCAAACCTCACAAGGCCTTGTTGATAAAGACGGAGTGTTTCACGAAATTGAGTTGCAATATTTTCAATAGCCAATTCCTCATCCACACTGGCCCCTCCTCTAACAAAGCGGCTAAATGCATCTACGGTACCGGACGGATCGTCTTCGTTGATTGTTAAGCGCACCCCTCCTGGAACAACGAGCGCATTATAGCGACGTTTTGCCCTTTTTGTGAGGCGTGATTTTATTTCTATCGGAATGACTTTACGAATATTCCCCCAATGTTGGTTGACTATCATAATGTCATGGGTTTGTCTGGCATTGTAAAGCCCTGACCCCCCTCTTACCGTAGATAGTAGTGGCACGTACCGTGGGTCATCAATAACTAGAGCGGCCATAAGTGCTATTGCTTCAAACAATAGTCCTTTGTGCTGCGCCTGCATTGCCCAATCATCTTGTTCAATTGCCGCTTGATATTCGATGTTAATACTGTCAGTAATATGCGCTATGTCCGCCAATACCGATGCCATCACTCCATTACTAACATTCCCTACGATGATCGACTTTACTAGTGGCATTGTCGCTAAATTTAATGCAGTCCGATGGCCACCGTATTCATTGCGATCACCTACTTCAAATGTTAAATTTCTTCCTGCGTAAAGTTCGCTCACAAGTTGTCTTTGCCAAATTTGTTCACCCCTCATCGCTATAGCTAATCGATCAACAGCTGACGTGTCTGCCGCTAATAATGAAGCCTCTACATAAGCTGATCCTGCCGCTCTAAGATATTCTGGATACGTTTCTGATTCAAGTTTTTGACCATATTCAACCAGAATGTCCGGGCTTACAGCATCAGTCATTGATTTACTCAGTGTCATATATTCACGATAATCTTCATTAAGAAGATATCGATAATACCCTCCCGGCTGATCATATTCGCTCAAGCAATTTGGGTCAAAAGACTCGGGGGCGTCAAAATATAATGCAGATTTGAGGGCGTCACTTCCAGGGAGGGGTGCATGAAAAACCCTCTCCCGTGGCATATTAGTCCTTTTTCAACTTTCTGAATATATTGATTTTTGCTCCCATTTGCTTATGGTTATACACCACACTCAAATATTTGGAAAGACTTTTTTGTTTTAAAAATTTACGCATCACCCTGAAATTCACGCCAATGCCTATCCCAGTCACTTTCGGTATCCGTAGTCATATTATTTAAATCATTCTTATCAACAATTTCGTTAAAATCACCGTGGAGTCGCCGCTGGACGGCTTCAAACAAACTCTGACGAGAAGCGAAATCGGCATCTATAATAATACCTACGCCTACTTGCACCATTCCTTCGGCTTCTGAATTGCTCGTATGGAGCAGTATTTCTTCCCACAGTTCAATGATTTCTTTACTTGTCGAAAGCGCACCCATCCCCCATCGTCCTGCAATATGAAGTTGGTCGAACAGTACAGCACGGTCCCCAACCTCATTGGCCCGATACTCAGCCGCGCGAAGCACAACATCAACGCCCTTGTTAATACGGGTTATATGCTCTGGCGTGGAATCAGGTGACGTTCGATGCATTGTATCCGTCAATAAAGAGCCTACTAGCATACCGTCTTGTAGAGCCTTCGCAGTTGCTTGTGCATCTTCAGTATGTGACCACGCTGGATTTGCATCACCCATACTCATCATCACAGACAAGTTATTGACTCGTTGCAAAAAGTCTCTTCCCCTTCTGCTACGAAAAAGACCATTGCCGGAGAATCGGTCAATGGTCTTTCGTGGTCCACCCTCGCTCGCAAATAGTCGATCAAGCGCAATTGTAGCTCGACGATAATCATTAGGAGTAGGAAGTTGTTCCGGTGTCGGAAGCATAGAGGTGGAGTATCCTGTTTATTGCGGGCTAACCGCGTGCAAAGTGTGCGAAAGCACGGTTTGCTTCGGCCATCTTGTGGGTGTCTTCTTTTTTCTTGAAGGCAGCACCAGTTTCGTTGTAGGCATCAACGATCTCAAGGGCGAGTCGTTGGCTGTAAGGAATACCCTTACGTGCGCGTGCGCTTTGTACAAGCCATGAAAATGCGTAGTGCAATTGGCGGTGGCCAGCTACTGGGAATGGAATTTGGTAGTTTGCTCCACCAACACGACGGCTTTTTACTTCGAAGTTTGGAGAAACGTTCTTGAGGGCTTTTTCAAAGACTTCAAGTGGGTTTTCGCTATCAAGCTTTTTAGCTGCAGCTTCGAGTGCGTCGTAGACGGCACGCTCTGCAACAAGCTTTTTACCATTAAGCATTGACTTGTTGATTAGGCGCTGTACCATTACGCTTTGGTATTTGCGGTCTGGGTTAGGGATTCGCTGTAGGCTAACAGTTTTCTTACGTGGCATGACTACTTGCTCTCCTTCTTTGCACCGTACTTAGAACGGCCCTGTTGACGCTTTGCAACACCTTGGAGGTCGAGGGCACCACGAACAATGTGGTAACGAACACCTGGAAGGTCTGGCACACGACCGCCACGAACGAGCACAACGGCGTGCTCCTGGAGGTTGTGGCCTTCACCGCCAATGTAAGCCCATACTTCGTGACCATTAGTAAGACGCACACGAGCAACCTTACGAAGAGCCGAGTTAGGCTTTTTTGGAGTCTTAGTTGTTACCTTAATACACACACCACGCTTCAAAGGAGCGTCTTGGTCGTAGTAACGAGTTTTAAGTGCGTTGTGGATACGGCCGAGCGCTGGAGACTTCGACTTCTTGGTCGCTGTCTGGCGTGGCTTACGCACGAGTTGGTTGATTGTTGGCATAAAACAATACTTTCCTCTTAAAAATTAATGAGATTCACACCTTCTAGTTAAAGGATTCCTTTCTAATGAAAGGAGGCTAACGCAAAGAAACAGTAACTGCGTTAGGTGCTTCAGGCGATTCAGCAATTCGCTTAAAGCGGTGTTCATTGCACGTAGCCGTCTTGTACACGGTTCGGTTACGTATGAACGGAAACTCAACAGTAATTATAGCAGATATAACACAATACTTCAATAGAAACAGTCCTTAGTCTTCATCCGGAAGAATGGGATACGGGTTACTCTTCGGCCTTAGTGCTCTTCGTTTTGCAAAGTATTCTTGGGCTATCTTGCGCTGTAGTTCGTTCCGTCGAGCAAGGTCATCCTTAGCTGCACTATCTTCGCCGACCTGCTCAGATGCGACATGACGGTCTGCGTTTCCCCGAGCATGTTCAATAGGCTCATCCACCCTTTGACGAACAATATCAGCTGCCCTACCTACAATAAATAGACGAGGACGATCTTCGGCTTTTATGCTTGATTGGTCCCCAGGTAAAGGGTTATGTTCAGAAATACTCATCATGACTCATTGTACTCCTAATGCTTATAAAACAAATAGCTCCACATAGGGAGCTATTCGTTAAGCACTTCGCAAATGCTTTAGGCAGCGATTTCGATATCTTCAGCGATATCGGCTACGATCTCTTCGTCGCTTTCCAATGTATCAAGTGCAGTTGCACTGTGCACACCAGTACCTACAGGGATCTTGCGACCGATGATCACATTTTCCTTGAGGCCGTGGAGTTGGTCTTGGCGACCACTTACCGCAGCGTTGATCAGTACACGAGTAGTGTCCTGGAATGATGCAGCTGAAAGCCAGCTATCAGACCAGATAGACACCTTAGTGATACCGAGGAGCAACTGAGTATACGCGATTGGTTCTTGGCCAGCAGCAACCAGTTCATCGTTAGCTTCGACAACAGCAGCACGTGAGACGATGTCACCAGTAACAAATGAACTGTCACCTGGGTCTTCAACCTGAACACGGCTAAACATTTGACGAACGATGATCTCGAGGTGCTTGTCGGCAACATCTTGACCCTGTGCGGCGTAAATACGCAGTACTTCGTTGATGATGTACCGCTGAGTTGCTTCAACACCCTTGAGGCGCATGAGGTCGTGAAGGTTAAGTGAACCACCAGTCAGGCGATCACCAGCCTCAACAACATCACCGCTCTTTACGAGGAGCTGCATAGAACCAGGTACTTCGTAACGTACTGGCGCGCCAGCGTTAGCTGCAACAATAACGTACTCGTCGGTTACTTCTGCTACACCGTCAAATGGTGAAATGATTGGCTTGCTTTCACTTTCACCGCTTGCCAGCACGTCACCAGCCTTAACGTTGGCACCATTCTTGATACCAGCTGTACGGCCTTCAAGCGCCAGGCGCTCAACGTGACCAGCTTCAGGGGTTACTTGTACGATGTACTTCTTGCCATCTTCCCAAGCTTCAACCACACCAGTTACTTCAGTAAGGTGAGCTTGACCCTTAGGGTTACGAGCTTCAAACAACTCTTCAACACGAGGCAGACCCTGAGTAATGTCGCTTTCGGCCACACCTGAGGCGTGGAAGGTACGAAGCGTTAACTGTGTACCAGGCTCACCGACAGACTGTGCAGCGATCACACCAACTGGTTGTGCATCTGCAACAAGCGTGTTAGTTGACATGTCGATACCGTAGCTCTTACGAGGTACACCACGAAGGTTCTTCGTTGAAAGAACTGACATGATCTTTGCTTCGGTAATTTCAGCGTCTGCTTCAATTGCGTTGGCAATCTCGCGAGTAATGAGTTCACCAGCCTTAACGTGGCCAGCAATGTCTTCAGCGGCGTAACGTCCGTAGAGACGGTTACCAAAGTCAATCATAGTGAGTTCAGTTTCCGCACGGTAGATTGTGAATCCATCGTCATCACCAGCGTCTTCAACCGTAAACACATCTTGCGACACGTCAACGAGACGACGAGTGAGGTACCCTGAGTCGGCCGTCTTAAGCGCGGTGTCGATCAGACCCTTACGTGAACCACGGGTAGCCACGAATTGCTCAAGGCTTGAAAGACCCTTCTTGTAACTTGAACGGATAGGTAGCTCAATTTCACGGTTGGTTGCATCAACCATAATACCGATCATAGCGCTAGCCAACATAACGTTCGAGATATCACCACGAGCACCAGAGTTCACCATCACAGACACGCTCGTATCCATGTCCTTCAACTTGTCTTGCAAGAAGTCGGTAATTTGGCGAACCACACCACGCCAAGTAGCAACAGTAAGGTTGTAACGCTCTTCGTCAGTAATAAGACCTTGGTCGTATTGCTCACTAATTAACGCAGCCTTAGCATCACCTTCGGCGATCATTTCGTCGGTTTCGTCGAAGTGAATGTAGTCGTCTTTACCAGTTGATACAGCCGAAACAGTAGCGAAGCGGAAGGCTAAGCCCTTCATACGGTCGGCTGTTTTAGCGGTCTCTTCAGCACCATACTTCAAGAAGATGTTATTAAGAACTTTCTTAATTTGCTTCTTGGTTTGAACGTTGTCATCGTATGGGTAATCAGCGGGAAGAATTTCGTTAAAGAACACACGACCAAGCGTTGTGTTACGGATTTCACCCTTTGCAAACACACGAATTGGCGTTTGGAGCTGGATGATGCCGTTGTCATACGCGATCTCGGCTTCATATACAGAACTGTATGGCTTAACATTTTCACTTTGAGCGCTTGGCTTGTTGTACGTAAGGTAGTAGTTACCAAGTACAACGTCCTGAGCGATTGAAAGCACTGGCGCACCATCGGCTGGCTTCAAGAGGTTAGCTGTTGCACTCATCAAAGTACGAGCTTCTTCTTGAGCTTGGCGGCTCAAAGGAAGGTGGACAGCCATCTGGTCACCGTCGTAGTCGGCGTTGAAACCGTTGGCTACAAGTGGGTGAAGTTGAATAGCCTTACCTTCAACCAACTTAGGCTGGAAAGCCTGGATTGATAGACGGTGAAGTGACGGTGCACGGTTCAAAAGAACGTACTTGCCTTCGATTACTGCATCAAGTGCGTCCCATACTACTGCTTCGCCAGCTTCAATCAGGCGTGAAGCAGAACGAATGTTGTGGGCGTACTCGTTGCGAATCAACCAGCTAATAACAAATGGTTTGAAGAGTTCAAGGGCCATTTGCTTAGGCAGACCACACTCGTTGATCTTTAGCTTAGGACCAACCACAATAACTGAACGTCCAGAGTAGTCGACACGCTTACCAAGTAGGTTTTGACGGAAACGACCCTGCTTACCCTTAAGCATGTCAGAGATTGACTTAAGACGGCGGCGACCACCGGTTGCATTAACCGCACGGCCACCACGGGCAGCTGAGTTATCAACCAAGGCGTCAACGGCTTCTTGGAGCATACGCATTTCGTTGCGACGAATCACTTCAGGGGCGTTAAGCTCAATCAGCTTCTTTAGACGGTTGTTACGGTTAATGACACGGCGGTAAAGATCGTTAAGATCTGAGGTCGCAAAACGGCCACCCGTAAGCTGTACCATTGGACGGAGGTCCGGAGGAATAACAGGCAAAACGGTAAGCGTAAGGCTACTTGGCTTAATACCAGCAGCTTGCATACCTTCAAGCACCTTCAGACGCTTCAAGATTTTCTTTTCACGTTGACCCTTAGCACCTTCAGCTTCTTCGGTGAGTTCAGCAATCAGTGTTTCAAGGTTAATTTCGTCAAGTAGTGCCTTGAGTGCTTGGCCACCCATACCAACCTCGATGAGATCTTGGTACTCTTCAGGAAGGTTACGGTAGTCAACTTCGCTCATGAGTGAGTTCTTAGTAAGACTTTCGAGCTGAGCCTTCTTTACAGTGTAGGCTTCATCAAGATCGTTCAGTTCACGAGTTTGAGCTTCAGCGAGCGCCTTTACATCGGCACCTTCTGGTTCAGCTTCTTTTTCGTAACGCATCTTGATAGCCATGCGGCCAGCTTCGGTCTCGGCTTCAAGGTCAGCTAGGAACTTGTCGCGAGTCTCTTCATCGGCTTTCAATACAACGTAGGTTGCAAAGTAAGCAATGCGTTCGAGGTTACGAACAGTGATACCAAGCAGTAATGACATTGCACTTGGGGTGCCACGCATAAACCAAATGTGGGCAACTGGCGCAGCTAGGCTAATGTGACCCATACGCTCACGACGAACGATTGCCTTGGTAACAAGGTCACCGTTTTTGTCGACAGCAGCTTCACGAGAGCGAACGCCCTTGAGCTTCGAGTCGTGTGGGTTGATGTCTTTTACTGGACCGAAAATACGCTCACAGAACAGACCATCACGCTCTGGTTTTTGAGTACGATAGTTAATCGTCTCAGGCTTAGTGACTTCACCGTAGCTCCATTTGAGGATGTCATCTGGGCTAGCGACACTTAGGCGAATAGCATCAAAGTCAGCGATGCCGTTGTTGGTGTTAGTGACGACGCGCGACATATTACACCTCCTCCTTTACTTCGTCAATTTCATCAATATCCTGGATACTCAGGCCGTCCTCTTCGAGGTCGTCCATCTCAGCGTCAGCTTCATCCATGATTGTTTCTACATCTTCAGCGAGATCGACATCTGCAGCAGCAACTGGCTGGCCGTTAATAACACTACCAATCACTTGCTCAGCGTCAATGATCGCTTCTTCGCTTTCGTCCATCAGGTCGACACGAAGACCAAGACCTTGGAGTTCCTTAACAAGCACGTTAAATGACTCTGGGAGTTTTGGACCAACGATTGGCTCGTCCTTAATGATCGATTCGTACGCTTTTGCACGTCCATATACGTCGTCAGACTTAATAGTAAGCATTTCCTGAAGGGTTGCGGCAGCACCATATGCTTCAAGTGCCCACACCTCCATCTCACCAAAGCGCTGACCACCGTTTTGTGCCTTACCACCAAGTGGCTGTTGGGTCACCATAGTGTAAGGACCAGTTGAACGGGCGTGAATCTTGTCGCTTACCATGTGGTGAAGCTTCAACATGTGCATCACACCAACTGTGGTTCGCTCTTCAAAGGCTTCACCAGTACGGCCGTCAAATAGTTGGCTCTTACCATCACGAGACAGACCAGCTTTTTCTAGTTCACTTGAAATAGTTTCGTCAGATACACCGTTAAATGGTGGAGTAGCAACCTTGTAGCCAAGAGCACGAGCCGCCATACCAAGGTGGGTTTCAAATAGCTGACCAATGTTCATACGAGAAGGCACACCGAGTGGGTTAAGCACTACATCAACAGGTGTTCCGTCTTCTAGGAATGGCATATCTTCTTGTGGAAGAATACGGGCAACAACACCCTTGTTACCGTGACGACCAGCCAACTTGTCACCGACAGAAATCTTACGGAATTGAGCAACGAAGATCTGGATTTGCATCAGTACGCCGGCTTTAAGTTCGTGACCGTTTTCACGGCTGAAGATCTTAACGCCAACTACTTTACCACCACCAGCATTGTTCATGCGTTGTGAGGTATCGCGTACATCCTTGGCTTTTTCACCGAAGATAGCACGGAGCAGACGTTCTTCAGAAGAAAGCTCTTGCTCACCCTTTGGTGTAATCTTACCAACCAGTACATCGCCAGCTTTTACTTCAGAACCAAGTTGAACAATACCGTTCTCGTCGAGGTGACGAAGTGATTCTTCTGATACGTTTGGAATGTCACGGGTGACAATTTCTGGACCAAGCTTGGTTTCACGGACTTCAACGGTGTAATCTTTAATGTTTACACTTGTAAGGGTGTCGTCTTCAACGAGCTTACGTGACAATACGATAGCGTCGTCCATGTTGTATCCATTCCAAGGCATGAAGGCTACCAGAAGGTCTTTACCGAGGGCGATTTCACCATCAGCTACTGAAGCACCTTCAATGAGAATGTCACCAGTCTTTACCTTGTCACCACGGTTAACACGGACTTTTTGGTTGATCGAACGGTCGTCATTTGACTTTACGAAGTGAACTGGTTCGTAGGTTTTTACACCATCTTTGTACTTCACTTCAACGCTCTTGCCATCAGCCTTTACAACTTCACCATCACCTTCAGCGACAATAAGTTGGCTGGTGTTACGAGCAATCACCTCTTCAATACCAGTACCAACAATCGGAGATTGTGGCTGGAGCAGTGGCACAGCTTGCTTCTGCATGCTTGAGGCCATCAATGAACGGTCAACACGGTTCTTTTCAACGAAAGGCACCAGTGCGGCAGTTGAACCAAGAATTTGCTTGTGCGCAGCATCCATGTAGGTAACTTCACTAGCATCGACTTGCTCTGGAAGCAATCCGTTACGAGCTGATACGCGCTCGTCGCGGAAGGTACCGTCGTCGTTGAGTTCTGCACCGGCGTCGGCGATCACTTCGACAGCTTCTTGTGAAGCGTCGAGATAGACAACTTCATCGGTAACCTTACCATCCTTAACCTTGAGGTATGGCGTTTCAATGAAACCGTACTCGTTAATACGAGCATAGGCAGCAAGGTTCAATACCAATCCAATGTTGGCACCTTCCGGTGTCTCGACAGAACAAAGACGACCGTAGTGGGTTGGGTGGGCGTCACGAACGTCAAAGCCGGCACGCTCACGAGACAAACCACCAGGACCCATTGAGCTAAGACGACGCTTGTGAGCAAGCTCAGCTAGTGGGTTGGTTTCATCCATAAGCTGTGAAAGCTGTGAACTGGCGAAGAATTCACGAACCGCGGCAACCACTGGGCGGGCGTTAATAAGTTGTGATGGTGTAACGGTTTCAATTTCAGACATTGACATACGGTCCATAGCGTTACGCTGCATACGGAGCATACCAACACGGAATTGACGAGCAACCAACTCACCAACCAATTTCACGCGACGGTTTGACAAGGCATCAATGTCGTCTGGGTTTTCTTGAGTGTTATTAAGACGAATCACTTCTTTCACGATAGCGATAAGGTCTGATACTTGGAACACACGGTTTTCAGTAACGTTTGCAACATCAAGACCAAGACGTTGGTTCAATTTGTAACGACCAACACGAGAGTAGTCGAAACGCTTGAAGTCGAAGAACATACGCTCGATCATTTGCTTAGCGTTATCAACGGTAGCAAGGTCGCCTGGACGTAGGCGGCGGTATACCTCGATGAGGGCTTCGTTGGTGCCACGAGCTGGGTCCTTGTCGAGTGTAGCGTCGATGTATTTCACATCACCAGTATCAACATCAGCAAAGAGTTCTTTAATTTCAGTAGTTTTGTTGTAGCCGAGGGCACGGAACAGCGTCGTGACAGGCAGTTTACGACGGCGGTCGATCTTTACGTACACCGCACCGTTTGAAGCAGTTTCAAACTCGAGCCAAGCACCACGGCCTGGAATAAGCTTCGCACCGTAGTAGTTACGGGTAGCAGCACGGTCGGCCGTGAAGAATACACCAGCAGAACGGATAAGCTGAGATACGACCACACGCTCTGTACCGTTAATAATAAAGGTACCGCGGTCAGTCATCCATGGGTAGTCACCCAAGTAAATTTCTTGCTCTTTTACCTCACCGGTTACTTTGTTGGTAAGCTCTACAATCGCGTGGAGCGGTGCATCAAAGGTAAGGTTGTTTTCTTTTGCCGATGCTTCAGAGTTTTTAGGCTCTTGGAAGGCATATTTACCAAAACGAAGCGCCAGCTTTTGGCCGGTGTAATCATCGATTGGGTTAAGTTCTGCAAAAATTTCACCAAGACCAGTCTCGACGAAATCTTTCCAACTTTCTTTTTGGTGTTGAATTAGGTTTGGTAACGGAAGGGCGGTGTCATCACTCGTGAAGAACACACGCTTGCTATTTGTACCTTTAGGAGTACCTGCCATAGGCGTACGTTATACCTCGCATTAATTATGGGTTGTTGTAGGGATTGGCGCCGAAGATTCCCTAACCCCTTAGATATTCCTACGCATGACTGCCACATCGGCGCAGGTACTATTGCTTGCATAATTGCCGTATGGCAATTTTTGGCCAATAGCTACCCAGGGCTACACTACTTCTTAATGGCCATTATGAACGTTTTAAATAAATTAATCAAGGGCTAATTTCAAGAAAATTACTCCTCTATGGGTTGCGGCTACGTCCTATGCGACGGCAACACAACCCATAGAGATCCCCCTCAAGTACCACAGGCCGCCTAGTAGCGATGCTGTTGCCAGAAATCGCCCGTAAACCAGGTGTACTGGTGGCCGAACCACGCAACCAAACGGCTGAGCGGAGAAAGGCGCTTCGTTGACATCTTGACTCCTAACTCGTGATGGGATGAGGTAACTATATAATATACAAGCCCGCTTGACTAGGCTTTGCTGATAACTTCGTCAATCAAGCCATACTCTTTAGCTTCCTCGGCGCTCATCCAAAAGTCACGATCGGCGTCTTTTTCAACTTTCGATAATTTTTGACCAGTGTTTTTAGCTAAGATCTCGTTAAGGCGTTGTTTTAAGAATAGACCCTCACGGAGCGTAATTTCTTGATCACTAATTTTACCCTGAGTACCACTTGATGGTTGGTGGATCATGATGCGGCTGTTTGGCAACGCATAGCGCTTGCCTTTGGCACCACTTGAAAGCAGGAAGGCACCCATACTTGCCTGTAAACCAATACCGATCGTTTGCACGTCTGGTTGAATGTGTTGGATTGTGTCGTAAATACCAAGACCATCATATACACTTCCGCCTGGGCTATTTATGTACAACTTAATATCTTTTTTAGGGTCTTCGTACGCCAAGTACAAAAGTTGGGCAATAACAATATTAGCCGTGTGTTCATTAACCTCTTCGCCGAGGAAAATAATACGATCTTTTAAAAGACGAGAATAAATATCAAACGCGCGCTCACCATCGTGAGACTTTTCAATAACTGTTGGAACTAAATAATTTTTAGGAGTACTCATATACCAATTGCCTCATTTCTGTATACATTGTATATGAAAATTAGCACTCAGGTCAAGTGAGTGCTAATTTGTAAGAAGGTTTTTTAGTTGTGTGGCGTAACAGTACCACCATTGAGTGTAACGAGTCGCTCGATGGTCTTTTCAGTTACGTAGTGGTTAGCGATATCGCGACGTACTTCTGGGGTTTCAAACTGCTTCAAAACCTCTGGGTTATTAGCGTACTGGCGCTTGTGTACCTCAACATGCTCGTCGATTTCTTCATCTGTTGCAGTAATGGCTTCAGCTTGGCTTAGCTCATTTAGTACAAGACTAGCCTTAACGCGCTTTTCAGCGGCTGGCTTGACTTCTTTTTCGCGCCATTCGTCTTCGTCTTTAAACTTGTTCGCGTCTAGGTAAGTTTGGAGGTCTACACCACGGTACATCAAGTTTTGTGCAAAGTCTTGCTCAATGGAGCGCATTTGGTCAGCAATAAGTAGCTCAGGTGCTGTTACTTCGCTCTTTTCAATAAGAGCGTCGAGCAGTGCATCCTTAAGTTTGTCGTTAGCCTCGCGCTGCTTTTGGGTGGTAATTTCAGCCTTAATATCATTCTTAAGGTCTGCTAAGGTTTCGAAGTCACCAGCTTTTTTAGCAAGCTCGTCATCAACTTTAGGCAAGCTCACTTCAGTCACCTTTTTCAAAGTAGTCGTAAATACTACCGATTGGCCAGCCAAGTCTTTAGCATGGTAATCTTCAGGGAATGTCAACTCAAGATCGAACGTTTCACCAGCTTTGTGCCCAATAATACCTTCTTCAAAACCTGGAATGAATTGGTTAGACCCAAGCTTTAGTGTGTAGTCGGTGCCGGCACCACCATCAAAGGCAACGCCGTCTTTCTTGCCAACAAAATCAATGACTGTTTCGTCGCCATCTTTTGCAGCCCGTTCTACTTCTTTCTTTTCAGAAAAGCCAGCTCGCATACGTTCAATAACGTCGTTAACATCAGCGTCGGTTACTTTCACCGCTTCGGCTTTCTTATCGAGCTTTTTGTAATCACCAAGTTTTACCGGTGGGAGTACTTCAACTTCAGCCGTAAATTCTAGGAGGTCACCAGGTACATATTTCTTAATATCTACCATCGGACGGTCGAGAGCTTGAATTTTTTCAGCCAGAAAAGCTTCAGCAACAGCTTTGCTAATTGCATCGTCAAGGAGTTGCTCCTGCAAGGCTTGTGGGTCAACATGCTTAGCAGCTACAGAGGCAGGCACTTTGCCTTTACGAAAGCCAGGAACCTTTACAGTCTTACTGAGTTTTACGGTCGCAACTTTTTCTGCGTCAGCTAAGGCTTCGGCGTCAAGAATAATCGTTAATTGTACTTTAGTGTCGGATAGGTTTTTTACAGTTGTCTTCATTAGACTTAGTATAACAGAGGTCAAAAGGTGGGGCAAGTTTTGCCAAATGAACTACGTGCTAAATTTCTCAGCTATTTGCTCAACGGTTAGCTTTTCTTCTTGCTCGTTTTCAACCCTTTTTAGCGAGTACTCACCCGTTGCTACGTCTTGTGGACCCACAAACAAAAGATAGTCGATGCCCTTTTTTACCGCCGTCTTGATTTGCTTATCGAGCTTGCGTCCAGTAATGTCTACTTCGACGTTTATTCCACTGCTGCGTAATTCAGCAGCAATACCGCGAGCATCATCAAGCGCTTCGTCGGACACAACAACCACATATACATCAGTCTTTGAAGTATTCTGGGGTAGCAAACCGTGGACTTCAAGGAAATTCTCTATCATGGTGTTACCAGGCGCCATACCTACTGCACTGATTGGCTCGGCACCGAACAGACCTACAAGACCGTCATAGCGACCACCCCCAAAGAGTGAACGGTTATTATCTGGGTGCGTATCAAAAGCTTCAAAAACAGTACCGGTGTAGTAATCAAGGCCGCGCATAAGAGTGGCGTCGAAAATCGCGCCATCGACACCTGCTTTATTCAGCCCATCAAAAAGGGTTTTAATTTCTTCAATAGCCGAGACGTGCTGAAGAGCCTCGGGTAGCTGTTCGATACTTTGAGCGGCAATAATTTGGTTTATCTTTTCTAGATCACCAGCCTGCTCGCTGCCGAGAATCTCAAGGGCCTGCTCTTCAAAAGCTTGCTGGTCAATTTTGTTACGACGGTCAAATAGTTTGATCATTTGATGGGCCGCAACCGCATCCAGACCAAGATACTCAGCCATCATGTAATGGACGAATTTGCGGTTATTAATACGTAAAACGTAATCACCCTTTTTAGCGCCGAACTCTTTTAGAATAGCGTCGGCTATGCTGATAATTTCAACGTCGGCTGCAAGCGTGTCAACGCCAAACATATCGACGTTTAGTTGCCAAAACTCGCGCTCACGACCCCTTTGCGGACGTTCGTAGCGCATAAAGTTGGCAATAGAATAAAGACGAGCTGGGTAGGCTAATTCCTGACGGCGAGCTGCCACCATCCGGCTAATGGTTGGGGTCATCTCGGGGCGGATAGCCACTGTGCGACCACCACGGTCGGTAAAGGTGTAGGTTTGCTCATTCACCAACTCTTGGCCACTTTTAGCGGCATAAATTTCGATATTTTCCAGAATAGGCGCGCCGTATTCTTCGTAGCCAAAACGTTCTACGACACGTTTCCAGGTATCAAAAATATAGTTTTGGAGCCGTTTTTGCTCTGGATAATAATCTCGAGTTCCTTTATAGGGCTGCGGGGAGAGTGAAGTCATGAAGCTAGTATATCATCTTGGCGCTCTCTGGTGCGAATAGTTCGCGGGCGAAGAGCATCTGGGGTATTTACATTAACAAGCGCAAGCTCGTCAAATACGTCTCGCGGATGCGATTGGAGATGATCGCGTAAATCATCCAGAGCATCGACACGAGGTGGCTTAAAATCTGCGCTCCCTACCCCGGGCAGTGCGTAATATACCGACAACGTTAACGCGTCGGGTCCGTTATCATTAAAAACTGGTGGAATAATAATTCTACTAGCCGCCTGATGACCTAGGCTAACACCAAGCCGAATGAAACGATCCGCCACTTCGAAACGAGCATCGGCTCCAAAACTAGCCCTATTATAATCGTCAATTTTACGACGATAAGAACCAAATGCCAGTTCTTTATCACTTTTACCGTCAATATAATCGTCCGGGTTGTGAACATATGCTTGCTCAGAGAATACATATAAAAAACCCGGCAAACTACGCCGGATTGCAGGTGCTGATAAATTAGCCAAAAGCCCATCAGTTGTTTCATCACGTACAGTTAAACGTACACGATATTTTTCGCCTGGTGGTGTATTCTCTGGCGTCTTCATGCCGTCATCATGACATAAGGGGTCAATTACTGCAAGCGGTTTTGTTGTATCCAGGTATACATTGCTATACCCGAGGCCACGCCAACATTGACTGAACGAGTAGAGCCGAACTGTTCAATCATTACTACTTGCTTCGCCCCATGTAACAGCTCATCTGATAAACCCGGACCTTCGGCACCAAATACAAGTACCGAATTAACCGGTAGTCGTACTCTACCAAGAGGCTGAGCACCCTCCACGATATCTATAGCTATTACCTCTTTACCTCTTTCAGCCATCGCTACAAAGAACTCAGCTGCAGTTTGATAGTAATAGATATGTACATATGCATCCGTTTTCATTGCTCCACGCTTATTCCATTGCTTACGTCCAATAACATGTACAGCCTTAACGTTAAAAGCGTTGGCGTTACGTACAATCGTACCCATATTAAAGTCACGTTCAAGATTTTCTACGGCAATTTCAAGATCACTGCGAGACTCATCGAGGTCTTTCACTATATCTTCAACTGATTGATCCCTATATTTATCTACTACATTTCTAGTATCCATATGTCCATCATACTCTATATAAATAATCGGCAAGTTACGTACAGAAAAAGTCTTGGCATTTTGTCAAACATGCCCCATAGTTGGAGCGAGATGGACGAAGAACAAAAACAAACTCGCACAGACACCCCTTCAATAACAGGAAGAATGGTACTGCAACCGCTTGACCCCGAACGTTTGAATAGGGAGTTGGCTGAAGTAGCAGCAAAAGAAGAACCTCCGCACAGGACACAACCATCGACAGGCGTATCAGCTACCAACACCCTCCCAAACCCACCTCTCTCCGAAACCCCCTATATCGCAGAAGTCGCAAAACCTACACCTACCTCATTTGCATTGATTCGTTTTTACGGCACAGTCACCGCCATTGCGGGTATCGTGACACTTATTTACGTGTCTACTACTATGACCAAATCGGCAGGAAGCAGTTTTAACGCTATGCTTCTCTATGCTGGCAGTATTACATGGGGGTTCGGATGTTTTTTTGGAGGTATCGGGCTACTCCTTCTTAGAATTTGGGCACGCTCACTTTTGATCTTTACTTTCGTTATATCCGGTCTGCTCATGCTGCCATACCTACCCTTTATGCTTTTCCTAGGAGCGTATGCTTTTGCGTCTATATCTACCTATCCGATATCCGCCGTATTCATTCTTCCAGTCTCGTTTACTCTCCTCTTCGTATTTCCCTTCGTTTTCTCAAAAAAAGGCAAAGAACAGCTATCGTAATTGGCCTCGAGCTAGTCAAAAAGCGCCTCACAGAAGCCTGGAAACGATTAAAGGCCCTTTTTGAGGTACCTTTTATTAGAAACCATAGGAGACTTGCTCGTTGCCCTGCATGAGGGTGGTTACAGTAAATCTCCTATGGTGCGCCTCATCGACTCTCAATGGCACCGCGTTCTACCTAGTATCACGACAATGTACAACAAGTTAATCGACTTGGGCTTTACCTATTATAACGGAGAAGTCCATATTGTCGAACCGGAGGATAATGAAAATGCTAAAAAGTAGCCTCTACAACCAAGATACCTTTTATAAGAGCCTCGTTCACGAGTTACGATCGGCACGAAGCGAGGTTATTATAGAGAGTCCATTCATAACAGAACGACGCATGATGACATTACTACCCGTCTTCGCCAAAATGCGTCGTCGTAACGTGAAGATAATCATAAACACCCGCGACCCTATTGAACATGATGGGGATTACTATCGCCAGGCTCTTGATGCGGTTGCTACTATGCAGGATTTAGGCATTGAGGTTCTTTATACGAGCGGACTTCACCGAAAGCTCGCTATAATAGACAGGAAGACTATTTATGAGGGAAGTCTCAACATCCTTTCTTTCAGCGACAGTTGTGAGATAATGAGAAAAACGGTATCGAAAGTGATCGCCAAAGATCTTCGCAAGTTTATCGCAATCGACCGATACATATAGGAGCTTGATTATGACACAGTACGAAGAATACGAAATGACAGAAGCAGATATTGATAAAACCATCAATTATCTTAAGACTCTTGGCTACGAGGACGCTACACCAGAAGATGCAATCGCCTACCTTGAAAGGCTTCAGGCAAAAGTTCACGCCGCCGGACACGTTCTGAGCGATGAAGAGATGCAGGAACTCTACAACGAGTTCTCGTCAGATTACAAAAAGAACTAGCCTCTCGTCGCCTCGATATCAAGACCTCCTGTTGCCACTTTTGGCTCAGGGGTCTTTTTCTTAGCCTTTGTTTCGGGCCTGGATTCTTCCTTTTCCGGCTCCTCTTTCTTGTGAGCAAACAGGCTACGTGAGAGTTTGACGACCTCCTCCAATATCGCCTCACTCCCCTCTCGTTCAAGAAGCAACGTCTGGCCAGATAGTGGTTCTTGCGGTAATATAGCCGAAAGTTTGGCGTAGAAATTAAAGGCTGGCAGGTTGGCAATTTCCCCTTGTTCGATGTATGGGCTAAACAGTGGCAACAAAGCCTGTTCATCCTGCGGATTACCAGTTCTAAAACAAATCACCGTACCCACGTTAGCAAGAATGATACTTACCATCTGCTGATCCTTTTGCTGAGAAGTAGACTGTTCAGCCATAATCATGAACATCTTATACTTTCGAGCTTCTGAAAGCATCTGGACAAAGGAGGCGGTAGCAAAGTTCTGAAACTCGTCCACGTACAGATAGAACGGACGACGCTCACTCTGCTTAATGCGAGCGCGACGGAGTGAAGCGAGCTGGAGTTTGGCAAGGACGGTGATGCCGAATAGCTCGGAAGTGTCCTCTCCGATTAAGCCTTTGGAGAAATTGCATATCAGAATCTTGCCATTATTGATGATGTTATCAAAATCAATCGTGGACTTTGGCTGTTCAAGAATCTGCCGAGCCGATGCTGAGAACAGGAAACGACCAATCTTGGCCGTGATACCGGCCGCCATCTTCACTTTCTGCATTTCTCCAGCTTTGCCTAGCTCATTCTTCCAGAAATTGATGAGGTTCTTATCCTCCAAGTCTTTCAGGACTTTCTTGCGATACTTTGCGTCATTTAAGAGGTCAAAGACGGTGAATAACGTGGCATCTTCCACAGTGAGAGCGGTCTGCACGGCGTTACGGAGGACATACTCAATACGGTGTCCGCCCGTATCTTCCTCTGAGAAGATTTTCCGAAATACCGATATAACCGATTCTGTAATGATATCCTTTTCTCGGAGCAATTCATTTCCCTCTAGCCCCTCTGTGAGTTCTAGGAGGTTCAACCCGATTGGATACTCTAGGTCGTCCGGATTGAAATAGACGACATCTTTAATGCGGTCTTCCGGCACATAGCTAAGTAAGGTTTCCGCCATGTCGCCGTGGGGATCAATGACCGCTACTCCCCGACCCGCTTCCATATCCTGCACGATTTGATATTGAAGCATGGTTGTTTTACCATTTCCCGTTCCTCCAATGATATAGAGGTGTCGCCAACGTTCCGCTTCGGTCAGTCCGACAGTCGTCACAACATCGTGGTGGATATTCTCACCCAGTACAACATCAAGTTTGGCGTTTTGCTTCAACGAAATCGGAGCCGGTAATGTCCGAGAGAGCGAGGTAATCAGGTTATCCGTCCGACTGATTCGGCTTGACGGAAAGTGGTAGAGTCCGGCTACTTCGGCGGCAGATAGTATCAAAGAGCCTCGCCTATAAAGATTTGGTAGTCGCTTTTCAGCCAGTTTCTGGCGGTGCTGTTGCAGAAGTGGCATCCTCACCTTGCTCCTCAAAGACTGGTACAAAGGCACACTATAGCCATCCAGCGCCGTTCGGAGAGACTGGATATTTTCTTTGGCATTCTCGCCGCTCGCCATAATTCTAAACGACACTTGGAAGTGCGGCTGGGTGACTTTCTTGTGCATGGATTCCATCAACTCCAATTCAAAGGCACTCAGCGTTCTCGCCGGACGCTGGCGTTTGGTTACTTGGTCTTTGAACGTATCCTGCTTACCAGAGGTTTGTGTGTAGTAGTCACCGGACACCGTGCCGTGATAGACCTCATTGGTCAGATCGACGGCTCCCCACATCGCCCCGTTCATCACGTCGCTGATTTTTTGGAGGAAATCGAGCGGACTGGAATTGAGTGACGATAGAACGTCCTCATTCCGCAGAATCTTTCGGGATAATTTGCCGGCCTCCCGCAGTTTGATCGGAGCAATGACTAACTGAAGCGTGACCCGTTCATCATCACCAAGTTTGGTCATAGCACTGGTCACATAAGAGAGCGGGTCATGCTGGGCAAACGCGGAGGTCAATGTTAATGGCAAGACATAGTGACCCTGCTCCTTGAACTCCAAGACCTTGCTATACGAGCCACTCGGCGCGTCTATCTCTTTTACTTTGGCATCAGGAATGTAGGCGCTGACCGCCTTTTGCAATGCGTCGGCACGTTCTCGTTCTACTTGAATCAAGTAGCGGATACCGTCTTTCTTGGTCGAGGTGATTTCAAAGCTAAATACCGGTGAGCGATCCATCAACTTGTCGCGAAGCTTCCTCGTGGCGTACATTCCGTGAATCACCGAGAAAAGCTGTTCGGTGGCTTCGGGAGTTTTCGACACGGTAGCCGGTGGCGTGACTTCTAGCCAAACCATATCCCTCTTTTGGTAGTAACGGCGGTTGATATGTTCGGTTATCATTAGAGTTCTCCGATCTTATCGTGGATGAAGTTATAGGAAGCCGCCGAGGATGCGGCAAATGTTCGAGTGGATACTACATTGATATGCGGAGCGTTCATCTCTGATATCGTCCATTGTCCAGAAAGAGGGTCAACAAAGCTCACGTAGGCCACGTGACCGAGTTCACTGCCGCCGTCAGTCTGGAAGATAGCCCCGATGCTTGGTGTGTGATCAACGAGGTATCCATCGCGCCTTGCGTAGTCGTCCCACGTATTAGCGTTGCCCCAACTCGTCGGAATCGGATCGTCTGCCCAAAAGCGCATAGCGTATGACCACCATGTACAGTTACCCCATGCGTAGGTATTGCCCGGAACGTCCGGCCCCATGTAGAAGCCTTGCTCCTCAGCGGATTCGGCACTCGGTTGTTGAGAGAGGTAGGTCGTCACATCCCTGCCCATCGCAAAGACTGCTACCACTGGCATCGACAATACAAACACGAGAACACATAAGGCAATCAAAGCGTACTTGCGGAGGTTTCCGCTAAAAAATAGTGACGCGATGATTGCCGGGTTCATCCGTATAGCTCCGTCGGATTGGTGGTAATGAGCGGATGTTCTTTCTCACTGGCGACGACCTTCACCGCCACGTGATTCTGATCGGCGATAATCAGGGCATCACCCCGTTCGCAGGTCAGCAGGAAGCTCTCCTCATATTCAGACAGGTTGAACTCACTCGCCACATTCTTAATCGTCGTGGTGTCTTGTCGCATTAAGATACGGAGTGCCGATTGCGAAGCGATGGCACGGCCATAATCAGAGTGCAGGAAGTCGTTGGCTTGCTGAGAGATGATGGACACGCCGAGGTAGTATTTACGGGCGCGGCGTACTAGTCCCGCTACGAAGCGAGCTGACTCCTCGTGTTCGAGCAGTAACCAGCCCTCGTCGATAATCAGTAGTCGCTTTTCCGGCTTGGCCTTGACCTGATTCTGGACAAAGTTAGAGATGATGAGCATCATAATCTGACGGAGCGATTCCGGCAGGTCTTTGATGTCGAAGATCACCAGACGGTTCGAGAGGTCGATGTTAGTTTGGCTATTGAAGACACTCGCCAGTGATCCTGAGATGTACTTTTCCAGCCGTTCACAGAGTTTCAACTGTCCGAGTTTGTTCAGTTCGGCGTACAGGTCTTCAAGAAGCGGTTGTTCTTTCTTGGCGTTTTTGTAGATTTTAAGAATCGCTTTGTCCACCGCTGCTTTCTCACGAGAGTTCAACCCCTCGGCCATCAGGCTGATCACTTCGGTCAGGTCTTGGACGTGTTCGGACAGGTCGTCGATATTGTGAAATGTCGTCGCTAAGTCGAACGGGTTAATCTTCTGCTTGCTCTTGGCGCTGAGTTTGACGTAGGTGCCATTGACCGATTCGGTGAGGCGTTTATACTCACGTTCCGGGTCAATGACGATAACTTTTGTCCCCTGCATAAGCTGGCGGAGTATCTCCACTTTGGTCGTGTAGCTCTTACCAGATCCCGACTGAGCAAACGTGATGGAGTTGGCGTTCGGCAGCCCGAAGCGATCCAAAATCACCAGTGAATTGTTGGACTTATTGACTCCATAAAGGATGCCCGATTCTTGAACGAGTTCTGAACTCATGAACGGAAAGGTCAGTGCCGCCGAGCTACTGTCTAGGTTTCGCTTCTGGGCTAACTGGTCTTCGGCTCGCGGGAGGATGCTTTGCAAGGCTTCAATCTGCTGGTAACGAGCGACTTTGCTATAAAACAGACGCGCCGACAAGGTGGCTTCTAATAGTTTGGTCGTCTTATTGAGTTCTTCCAGACTATCGGCTCGAAGCGTGACGTAGATACTCATCTGGAACAACTTTTCCTGCCCACGCTGGATTTTGTCGCGTAGTTCAATGGCCGATTCGAGTGGGTCAGTGACTTCCGATCCCACAATCTTACCGGCTCGGATCATCGCCCGCTTGGTGCTTTCCAGCTCAGTGATTTTGCGGTGCAGTTTCGGAAGTGCCAGCAGTGCGCTGACTTCCGTCACGTGATAGCTGATGTCGGTATCGTGGTTGAAGTTAATTAGACTATCCAGCCAGCCAGAGTTCGCCACGAACGGATAACCGTTGATGTAGAGTGTCCGGAGGAACACGCCGTCTAAGTTGATGTAGTCCGGCGTTTCTTCTAAGCTGGCATAGCTCATCACATCGAGCATATCCTGTTCACCGAATACCAGCTTCAGCTCTTTGGCCTTTAATTCTCTGGCTTCACGACGTTTTCTCATTGTTGCTATCGGGCTATTCATACTTGTTCTCCTTTCTCTATAAGTGCCGTGTGTATGGCGGATAAGGCGCGGTCGGTTAATGGTTGAATCTTCGCGGCCGTTGGGTTGTAGAAACTGTAGAACAGGTCGAGGGTTTCCAGACTACTTAACTGCCGTGCGCTCA
Source organism: Candidatus Saccharibacteria bacterium 47-87 (assembly GCA_001897305.1). Taxonomy (GTDB): domain Bacteria; phylum Patescibacteriota; class Saccharimonadia; order Saccharimonadales; family Saccharimonadaceae; genus Microsaccharimonas. The sequence continues at coordinate 556,356 of MKSO01000001.1, forward strand.
TACCCATCCGGTTCATACCTTTCATAACGATATCGGCGGTCAGCGCCAATTGCTCTTTGATGAGATCAAAGTCCTTACTGGTACTTTCATACGGCACGATGATATAAAAGTGCCGCGTCAGGATCTTGTTGCTCTGAATCAGTGAGCGGATGAACTCGTCGTAGTTTTGAAGCTGGTCGCGGTAGATGCGTTCGGTCTCGTTTTCTAGCCGAGCCGACAGGTCTTCAAGATATTTATCCATGTCGATTTCGCGGGTACGGATAAGAATCTGGAGCTTGGTGCCGACGGAGTTCAGAAAACTCTCGTAGGTATCAATGATCGCATCCTGCTCGTCTTCGCTTTTTAACTCGAAGTTGAGCGAGGATACTTCCAGCACCAGCCGATAGCCGTTGTTCGGTAGGAGCAAGATACCGTCCCGCACTCCCCTGATACCGATTTGCTGACGGGTCGTGCCGGTGCGTTTCGTCTTATTCTGTTTCTGAGATACGGACATTGAGTCCTCCTTTCTTGGTGGTTTCAAATTTCAACCGCCTAATCGGATCGTCCAGCTTGGTGTACAGGTACGCCCTTTGGGATGGGTCGAGTTTCGGTAGTGAGATAGGTTTCTTTTCTTTGGTGACAACCGCTTCCGTCTGCCTCACGACTTCCGGATAGTCTTCCCGGTGGAGCGTGGTGTTCTTGGTAAATAGGTAAAGCCGTGGCCGAGCATGGAACCGAAGCAGGACGAACAGCCATTGCAGTACGATTTTTCCTTTGATGCGGATGGACAGACTGAGTGCAATCAGTGACACGATACCGATGATAACCAGTTTGTAGAGCATATAGCCCATACTCGGTGGAAGTGCGGCATACAGGAGCGACCCGCCGAACACCGGAACACAGAACAAAGCGATCTGAGAGAGCGACAGGTTACCGGTAATCTTGTCTTCAACGGTCGTGACCTGTGCGGGAACAACGGTTACTTTCATGACGTTTTTCCTTTCTTGGTAGTTTTCGTGGCAGTCTTAGCCTTTGCGACTGTCGTACTGGTAGTAACGGGTTTCACGGCAGTTCTTGGCGTAGCGTTGGCCGCGCCGACTTTCGGTGCTTTGGTAGTCGTGCCAGTCGGAGTACGTTTCGTGGCTTTAGTGGAAGTTCCTCCAACTATCGGAGCTTTGGCCGTAGATTTCGGCTGGGTATAGCTTCCGCCGACGCTTGAGCCCTTCATCCCAGACGAACGAGTCAGTCCGGTGCTGGATTTACTGTCGCTTTGAAGCGCCCATGAAGCAGCTGCCCGACCTTTGCCCCCTAAGTAACTGATACCATTCATGAATTGTGTACCTAGCTGGCGGGTATTCCTCGCGCCCAGACTCACGTAGCTAAACTGCATCATCAGCCCCTGAGTTTTAAGCAGTGCGATGATCGTTGCGAGGCCTACCGCCATGCTCATGAGAACATTCGGCACATCGTTTCCGGAAGTGCTGGATAATCCGACGAATAGTGAACCCGCTAAGGTCAGGATGACCACGTGGACGAATAGGACAAAGATGGTGGTGAGGTAGGTTTTCATCGCGGTTTCCGAAAAGTCTCGAAACCCCGGCACCAACCAGACTAGAATCACCAGTGGCGAGAGTACCGCTCCGATGTAGAGCGCAACCAAACGTCCGACGTAGTAGATAAGCAGAATGAACGAGAAGATCAGAAAGACCAGCATGATGAGCAGTGCCGCCAGCCCTTGACCGCCCGATTCTCCAACCACTTTTGTTAAGGTGTCCCAGACCCCGGCCGCCCCGCCGACTTGCCCGACTGCTGTGATGAGCGCGTTGCTTGCGGCGATGAACCCGTCGATGATGAATATCGAGGAATTGAGCAGCACGAATACCAGTAGGATTCTTGGGAGCAGTTGCTTGAACTCAATCTCGTCCAGTCCGAACGTACTGGCACTCATAACGTGGAAACCGATCAGCGCCACCACGACCACGAAGAATACGTCGGTAATACCAACCATTGCCAACCAGAAGTTAAAGACGGCGGAGTTATCGGTCATGAGCGGAGTTGATTTGGTAAAGAACTCTAGCGCATCCAGAAATGGCGTAGCGATAGCTTGGATGATGAAACTCAGCACCCCGACGATAGCGTTTATCAAGATGTCGATCAGCCCGTTGCTCGGTGCTTCCGGCGTGATATCGTTCAGGCTCGGCAAGGCGGCGCTACTCGGTGCTTGCGTATGCGTCATCGCCCCGTTGAGAATGGCGGTCAGTGTGGCCGCTCCAATGACGATCACCACCCCGATAAGAGCGTTCTTCAACACCCGCTTGGCTTGATCCAGCTTTTCCGGCCGTCCGGTAGAAGTCATGTAAAGGATTCCGCCGTAGACGATAAAGAAGACACAAGCTAGACCAGCCAGTGCGGTTAAAGTCGTCATGGTCGGATTAACCCAGTCGCGCATCGCTTGGATGGCACCGGAAGTATCAGCCATGAGCGACAAACTCATGGTGAGAAAGTTCATGAGTTACCCCTTAACTCCCGAACGCGTTGGTCGCAACCGATACGATGATATTTGAAATGACGAACGCCGCGATAACGATTGCCAGCCCGATCAAAGACCAGAGCAGTGTCCGCTTCGCCCTATCCAGGTGTTCCGGATTGCCGGAGCTGGTGATGTAGCCGAAACCGCCTACTACAATGAAGCCGGTAGCGACCAATCCCGCCAGACCCGCGATGACACTAATGATGGTGCGGATGAAGTTCTCTACATTATCCACACCTGCGACATCTGCGGCCAATGCAGGTTGAGTCAGTACGACGAGCGACCCGACGGCGACGACACTGGCGACTATTTTGATGTTTGTCAGTTTGTTCATACAACCTCCCACGTTGCTTATTTTGATAACCTCATTGCCACCGTGAGCAGGTACGAATCACACTTATACCTGATGCCACTAAATCATCCGGAATGTCGGAAAACAAGAACGCACTTAAAAGTAAGTAACTTACTAAAAGGTTAGTTACTATCTTCGAGGATAGTACCCATTTAACAGATATGGAAATGCTCAAAAACAACAAAAACTCCGCCTGTGGATAACGACACGAAACGGAGTTTTTATCTGCCTATGAAAAGAGGCCGCCGCGGGCCTCTTTCAGTGATTCAATGGCGGTACTAGCTTTGGCTAGTGCATTGGCTGATTGGGCTATGGCAAGGACTTCAAAACCTAACGGTGTCAAAGTATATTCGGTTTTTGGAGGTACGGTTGGATAGATGCGGCGCTTGACCAGTCCATCTTTCTCCAGCTTCTTGAGTGTAGCGATAATCATTTTCTCGGTCGCCTTTGGAAAATGGCGACGGATTTCATGATAGCGACGAGTATTGTCTTTAAGTGAATAAACAACCGGGAGAGTCCACTTACCAGCAAGGGTAGTGGCGACTAGACGCAGAGAGCTAAGATCATCAGGCATAAGCCAATCTCCCCGGCGGATCGTTCAAACGCAGTATGGGTCAAAGCGTTGAAGACCGATTACCTACCTCGTAAAAAAGACACTTCCAAAAGATATTACCCTCTTGGAAGTGTCCTTGTTTATTCAATAAGACCCTTCTAAGAAAAGTCTACACCTTACGACCCCTGTAGGTCAAGGGGTCGATTTTATGACCGGCTGGTACGCCGAAAAAACTTCTCCCAAAGATTATAAAAGAAAATAGCGGTGCGACGGTTGACTCCAATCCCGTCCGACCCGAAAATGGGACAGTTACCAGAGGTGCTGCGCGGCCGGATACTTATATCCGCTCTGGCTAACGGACGCTAAATGTAATGAAAAAGGAGGTTTATTTATGAAAACCCTACCACGTATCAACCCGTATAAAAAAGAGATCGCCTACTCTATCGAGGAAGTTGCCAAGAAGCTCAGCTTATCACCAGAGGAAGTCGACGAGGCGGTTAATCAAGGACTGCTCCGGATGGTCTTCTTCGGCAAAGAGGAACGTATCCTCGCCGCCGATCTGACGGAGTACATCGAGAATATCCGCAAGTCTTCCTACCTGCCCGATTGGGAGGCTGCTGTCGCTGGCATCGGTCGCAAGAAGCGATCCCGCTAGTACCTAAAAAGCAAGCCGCCCGCGACTGAACCGGGCGGCTTTGTACTATTCGTCTTACTTTATAAAGTTTAAGAAAGGACTTTTTAGTAGTAAGACTGGTTATGCAGGTCGGATACTATATGGCACTGACGCAAGATCCGTAGACCTTGCATATCACGCCCCGACAGGTGTCGATCTGTCGAACTAGTATACCGGGCAACTCGGAAACCGATGTTCGTGTTCGAGTTCGACGCAGAATTGTTCAAATTGAGCGTCAAGACCCCGGCATTGGAGCCATTGTTCCAATTGCCGCCGCGGATGAACGCGCGAGAAGCTTCAGACCCGATAACCGTAACCAGTATATCGCTTTACGCTTATACTAGGAATAGATGACGATGTTAGATGCCACCGCTTTTGCTAAGATTGCTTCACTAGAGGCCTTAGCAAAAGCCCATAAAAAGGCGTTGATAGGAAAGCGCAACAGCCACTCGGCAACGGCCACCAACTTCCGCTTCATGAGTGATCTGCTTCAAATCCAGAGAGAATTGGTGTCCGGCTCGTACCGCCCGATGGATTATCGTCGCCGGATCATCCGTGAACCCAAAGTCCGGATGATTGAGGCTCCGGCCTTTCGGGACCGGATTGTTCACCACGCCATGCACGGCATTCTTAGCCCATTCTACGAACGTTCCTTTATTCGTGATTCTTATGCATGTCGGCCAGATAAGGGAATCCACCGAGCAATGGCGAGGGTGCAACATTTCCTCAGAAGCGAACCGAACTTGTACGTCTGTAAAATTGATATCTCCAAATACTACCCGTCGGTGAATCACGCTAAACTCCGTGAGCTGTTGCGTCGCAAGATAGATGATCCGAGGTTGCTCCGACTTTTGGATGTCATTATTGACAGTAGTGACAGCGGCGATGAACACGACTACCTATTCCCAACTGACTCCAACTACCATACAAAAGGTCGGCGCGGTATTCCTATCGGGAACCTGACCTCCCAGCTCTTTGCCAATATTTATCTTCATGAGGCGGATATGTTTGCGAAGCAGTCGCTTCACGCCAAGTTCTACATCCGCTACATGGACGACATCCTGCTCTTTCATCAAGACAAAGCCGTTTTGCAAGAGTGGCAACGAAAGATCACGGCGTTTCTATACGATGAACTGTACTTGACGGTGAATCCGAGAAAAGTCCGCATCTATCCAAGTCGTCTGGGAGTCGACTTTGTCGGTTATATCATGTATCCGTATGGTAAACGGGTACGGGCATCGTCGCTCCGAAGATTCCGACGGAAGTTCCACCGCAACCTCAAAGCCTACCATAAAGGCGCGGTCAGTGAACAACGGCTGGATGATATGGTGAACGCGTGGTCGGCTCATGTGAGGCATGGGAGTGGTGAACCGCTCATTAAGCAAATCACCGAGGAGCTGGATTCCCACAAGTTCATTGCATTTGTCAGGAAGAAGCACCGCCAGAATTTACGGAGGCTCCGAAAGCCGACCCAATTGTCACTGCTCGACTTCGACGGCTCGGATAGTCGGTAGCCGTTTGTCGCGGGCTGTCTTGATCCACCCACCGGTCATCTTCCCTACTTCATCGATCCGCTTGGTGATGTGTCCGAGGCTTTTGGCACTAAGGAACTTCATCTCGAACCCAATCCGAAGTAGTCCTCGAAGTACTTCCAACTCCGTGTTCAGGTCATCCAGCTTCAAGAGTGTCTTCTCTGGATTTTTCAGATTGTTGGCTTGAATGATGAGCCGCAGACACGCGAGGGCGCTGGTTTCAATCTGTTGTCCCAGCACGAAGCGTTGTTTCTTCGGAAAGGTATTAACCTTATCGAAGATCCATTGCTGCACTTCGAGCATACGGGTGTAGATGATAAAATCCGGTTTCATGGGTGCATAGAGGAAGAAAAGATTAAAGATTTAATGTTGTAAGAACTAAGAGTTCAAGAGACAAAAGCTAGGGTCGGGAGTATCACCGGGCAACTCGGAAACCGATGTGCGCGTTCGAGTACGACGCAGAATTGCTCAAATAGAGCGCCAAGACCCCGGCATTGGAGCCATAGTTCCAAGGGCCGCCGCGGCGGAACGCGCGAGAAGCTGAGTCCGCATAGTTCGCGTAAATCTGCCCAACACCCTTACCAGCTCCCCAAGTAATACCAGAAAGACTGACGTTATTGACCGGGTTTGTCCAACCGTTTAAGGTTGCTGGCTTACTGACGTTTGCTAAGTTGCCGAGACTCAGTGAACCAAGCGTGTAGTCGCGCCAGTTGAATGCTGAGTCGCCAGAGACACCGACGTTGCTCATAGTGAGTGTTGGTGTACCAATGGCTTGCTGTGTCCATTCCCACACATTACCAGAGAAGTCCCAAATTGCGTCGCCAGATGAAAGGTACAGTACGCGAGAGCTGTTATTGCCGGAGTTGGTTCCGATACCACCGGTCATGCCATTCAGGTTGTCGGTATCATCGTCCGAAGCCGCCAACGCGCTTCCTGGGTTGTTGTTTACGTGACCCTGATAGATGATTCCGGAGTTCACGCTGCCACCAGACCAGTTCTGTTTCATCGAGAGTACATCAGCCGCAATCGTCATCCATTCCGCCTCGGTCAGCAGGTGCCCGCCAGCATTGGTAGACTGCGTAATCGCATCCGTTTGTGTGATCGAGACCCACGGCGCACCGGAAGCCTGTGAGGTAGCCACGCCACTGACGTTCTTGGCTTCGTACTTCATGACACAGAACGGCGAGGTACCGAGTGTGGAATTGCCGTAGACAAATGAGTAACCAGCGGGACAATCGTCGATGCCGTTCTGGGCGCGGTAGACAGCAGCCTTTGTTTGGAGTTGCTTGATATCTGCGGTCAGGGCAGCCTTGTTGGCGTTCTGAGTGATGCCGGTGTACGCCACGATGGTAATCGCCGCAAGAATACCAATCACCACGATGACGATCAGGAGTTCGACGATAGTAAAACCGCGACGATTCATCTGGTTAGAACCTCGCGGTAGATTTCTTATTCTGGCTAGAGAGAGAGAGAGAGAGAGAGAGCTTTACTTATTTCATTTTTATTGTTTAGTAAGTATTTCACTGTTTTGCCCGTACCCTTTCGAAAATCTGCGTCGACTAGCGTTGTTATTTAGTCATTACTCAAATTGTATCATAAGCAGTATTGAGCGCAACCCTTTGCTCCCAGCAAACCATAAGTTTTTACCGCGTCATCCAGGGGACTTCGCCTTTTCTTCCAGAAAAACCGAAGTGTGCTTATGGCTTCTGGCGTTTCATCTGTTTGACCAGCATTTGATGTATGGCATACGTGAGGGCATTGTCCTCGTATACGAACCCCTCGCGGTTGAACGGGCTTTCTGGTGGCTCCCCTGCCTCCACATGCTTTTCCCAAACAAGCTCGTCCGTATAGTCAGTAATGCCTAACGCCTGTTTGATAATCTTCTGCATCCCAATCCCAAAAACGAGCAGGGCAATATCAAGGTGTCTTTGCTTATCGAGGAAGTTGTAGTCATCGGACTTAATCTTGTCACCGTGAATAATTGCGCTTCTCAGTTCATAAAACCTATCAGCCCACATCACCTTGATACTTTCATGTTCCCAAACAGCTGGTGCTCTACCGCGAGAACTTTTATAACGACGCTTCGGATCACTCGGCAGAACAAACATGCTATTCATTGTGTTCTTCAAGTGTTCCCTTTGTCGAGAGTCCGGAATATCAAACAGGGTTTCAAGTGCGCTAGACATCGACAAGACTCGTTGAGATTCTGGAATCTTATCATCATTATAATAAGCCTGAACGACAACCTCGATAGCCTGTATGATGCGTCGATACAGTTTCTTGTTCTTCCTATAAAGGCGGGCTAATAGTCCCAAGGTATCATCGTCAATATTAAATGACATCGGTGACATCACCTGCTGTGGTCGCCGGAAGATCATATCACCCAGCTTGTAGCCCATATCATTCTTCTGGATGATGGACCCGCCTCGGATACCGAAGTGATCGTCTTGCGTACTGAAGCCCTGCCACACCATATCGAAGTTCTCCGACACAACCATTCGGTGACCTCGGTTTACGTCCGTCAGGATTTTTAGGTTCCATACCAACGCACCAGCGAACAGGCGGAGCCTTGCCTCTCGTGCCAGTTTCCGTTCACTGTCGGTATATTCTCGAAAATCTATATCACCAACACTGATAATGCCCATATCTGAAATTGCCTCATCGGCTAGTGTACCCATACCCTGAAAGACGTAGTGAACGTTGCTCCCCATGATTGTATCCAGCCTCGCAAGTACATCCGGATCGGTGATGTAGGCATTCTTCATCAAACCGTAGTTCCAAATCTTAACAGTAAGGTCTGGGAAGTTGACCTCATTCACATCTTTCATATTTAGGTAGGGGATGTAGTTGACCTGCATTTCTAGAATCCTAACTGCCATCGTATCGTCAGCCTGTTCCACTCCGAGAACGTGTCACTTGTTGGGTGATTATCTTTTGGAGGGGGTGGCATGTTCGTCAAGTTAGCCGCCTGGACATGGCTCAGTTTCTCAACCGGTGTCGCTCGCATAAGATCATTGACTAGTATCACTACCTCCTCGAATAGCTTGTCTACCAGCGTCGCTGGATTGACTTCGTTGAGATTAGCACCGAGGGGCTTCACTCCCCACGCGTCGCGTCCGCCGAGTGCGTCCATCGAAAGCAAGATATCCGCTTCGTCGTCTTTCGGCAGCCCGAGGATGGTTTCTGTCTTGTTGCCGCTCTGTTTGGTGATGCCTTTGATTGCTTCACCGTGGATAGAATTTCGTAGCTTGGTCAGAACGGTAAGCCGATGAGCATTATCGCTCCCCTTTGCCACGGCCGCCGCAAGATTGGCATCCAGCTTCGCAACGTCCTTTATCCAGTCTCGTTGCCATGCCGCATTATGTGCTTTGGCCGGATTCATACCGAGGACATAATGTGCCACCCTCGCACTAGCATCAATCGCTCCCATCAAGGTCATCAAGGTATTGTCGAACGTGCCGAGTACGTCATCATTGATGTCGTTGTTGGTCTTGGAGTTGATGCCGATATGAATCTGGTCCCGTAGTTCGAGCGATCGTTGCATCCGGCTCATCACCGCACTAGCCAAGTACATCAGCTTATCGTCTTTCGTTCCGGACGAGTGGTGGACGCAAGCCGAAAACCAACGCCACGTTTCGGGTACTAACTCGCGCATCCCAACCCAATAGAACATTCCCCTATTTAAATGGTAGCGGAATTTCTTTTGACCAGTCGGAATAATGAACTCACGTTGCGCCCGCAAATATAAAGAAACAGCCGAGATCGCATCGTCTGGTTGGCAAATAGTTATTGCCCGACCAGCTGCAATACGCCGTGACGGTGCGTAGAGATAAGGGCGGGTGGTGATATAGATATCAGCATCAATACAGTCGTCGGCGACTTGGACGGCAATCGCATCGGCTTGTCTTTTATCGGCCGCGTCATCACCAGTGTAAGTCTTATCAGTAGCGTCGTCCCTTGCTGCAGTGTACAGGTCACCCATAACGCCAGAGTAAGATGCGTTCTTGTCGTCGAGTGCATAGGTCACCGGACATAAACCGTTTGACTTTTGTGGGTATAGGACTGCATATCCCTCGTAGGTTGGTTCGATGTTCGGGTTGCCTGTTTCGATTGGCTCGACCGATGCCGGTGGAGTTTCGGTGTAGCGGTATAGTTCAATCAAGTCGTTATAGAGGAGGCTTCTCAGCAACAGCCCTTTCGTCGGAGTGCCTCGCATGTCCGAAGTGGTCGATTCATCGAACAGCTCACTATCGATCATGACGCGAAGTTTGCGGAATGGAGCGCGGCGGTCGAACACACTGTCTGTTCTATCTGGCGATTCTGGCCATACAGCATTACGCCACATGGCGTTCTTGGCCGTCTTGTTAAACTGCGTCACTCCCATAATATCTTCCATTATATCTCTTTAGGAAGAGTTCTTCCTCCTCTGTCTTCTTCATGATACGGGTAGACCTGAATCTATCAAGGTCGTTCGTCCACTGGTAAACGTCAGGGGCGCTCCATCTTGACAGCTTCAGCCTTACCCTGTGCCTCGTTAGACAGAGAGGCAGAAAGCCCTCTCAAGAAGCAAAGGAGGGTCTATGACCACGAAGATACTAACCAAGCAAAAGGAAACGAGTGCCAAGATAGCAAGGCTCAACGATGAGTTCCGAGCAGTCGAGATGCTAACGCTCACCAAAGGAATCTATGAGCTTCACGATGTGCTAGGATTGATCCGGGCAGTCAGGGAGTACAAGGACTTCAACAAAGATAATGACCCGTACGGCGAGCATGATTTCGGCTCGTTTGTCTGGGAGGGTAAAAAGATCTTCTGGAAGATTGACTACTACGACCCGAGTTTCGAGCTGTGGTGCGACCCGTTGCACCCGGAATGCGAGCGGGTACTGACCGTGATGCTAGCCGAGGAATACTAAGTCCTCGGTTTTTAAGTCCTGAGCGCGACTGAAAACCGCTCGACCAAACTAACCTACAAAGGAGATTGATATGAATACCGACAAGAAAACGACACTGGCTGAGGCTATCACCGACCGGCTCTGCTGGGCGATGGATATCCAGTTGCTCGAAACGCGGCACGGCGGTTTTGGTGAAGATGCCGAAACGTACACCAATGAAGCCCAGACGATATACGACATCTTACTGGATGAGCTAGGAGAGGTATTATGAGTATAGAAGAAAAGATCGAGGCAATGCGGACGATCTGGGCAAACTTCGCAAAGAAAAACGGCTGGTACTACGAGCCGTTTTTTGTTCAAGTCTGGTTTGACCCGGACGGTGAGGTGGTAGATAGTGTGTCGTTTCGAGGTATGAAAGAAGACATCATCATTGAGGACTACGTTGAGGATGAGGAGGATTTTGACTTCTTAGACTAACTCCCCCGCCCTGAGCATGGCATAAAAAGGCTCGCGTATAATGAGAGTATGGACAGGAAGAAACGCAACATCATCGCGACGGTTATTATCCTCAGCAGTGTTCTCGTGCTTGCGGCCGGTGCGGTTGGCGTATTCTTTCTGTGGTCTCACGGCTGTGACGGAGAGTTGATCTTCGGCTGGAAAGCCTACTACGTGACTGGCTGTCGTTAGTCTATTTCTTGAAGGCTCAGGAGGTCATCTGGTTCATCCAGCGTCGTCCAGATCTTGGCTTCATCGTCCATGTTTTCCAATGCTTTTTGCGTGGTGGTGTAGATTTCCGACTCCTCGTCCGGCTCCATCTTGTTGATGACCCCGCTCGTGATCCGGCGGATGAGGCGTTCAGTTCTTACGCTTTCGGCCACGAACAGTAGCGTCGGGAGTTCTGCGCCCGTTTCATCCCAGCCGCCTTTATCGAAGAAGTCGATATAGGCGGACACTCTCCGAAATACCCCCTGCCGATCCAAACTGTCCGGAATGACATCGAGGAAGAACCGCTTGGTGTTGCCGCCAAAAGAGAGTGAGAGAAATACGTCCGGCGGATTGTCCGGAAAGTATGAGAATTGCGACATATCACGGCGGAGGTAGGCCTTTAATTCTTGGTAGTGACGCTTCAGGCGTAAGACCACCGAGAAGACCTGTAAGCAGTGGATGACGGTGGAGTTTAAGAGGGATTTGTCGCGGTAGCTGGACTTTATCACTTTCTCGGTGATGTAGCTATGATTGTCCAACCCCGCTAGAAAGCGGAGTCCTTTGGGAGTCAGGAAATAGGCGGCAGGTTGCCCCAAGAGCTTCTGGCGATTATCCTGCCGTTTATCAATCAAGCCCTGTTTAATTAACACTTCCAATTTTTCAAATAGTCCAGAACCAGCTTTAACACTAAGCACCTCTGCTATTAATTGACGACTACCAAACCTATATTTATAGATTACTTCTAAGATGTCTATCTGACCTTGTTTTACCCTAGACCGACCGTCTGGTTTACTCATACTTCTACTCGTTTCATTTCTATATATTTATATATAAGAAAGAGAGAAAAAGAGCAATAGATAACAGAGGTAAAATAGATGATATAGGGTGAATAACGAAATTCGGTGTATTTTATAGGTTAATTGTATTGCTTTTTATTTTAATTAGCCATACAATTATATATAGAGATTGCACGTTGACAATTCGGCTAGATAAGGAGGAAAACCGATGATAGAACGGGAAATTCTTGAAAGTCTGGCGATTGATGCGGTGTGTGCTTGCCTCTACTACGATTTGCAGGACACGCTAGAAGAAACGCCGGACAAAGAACTGCTGGCCATTATTAACCGTACGGAGCCTTGCGAGGTGTGCGGACAAATAGCGGCGGTGGGAGTTTTGTTGTAGAATATGAATAATGAATACAAAGTTGGTCGGTATGCAAATCAAGACTTCTAAGGAAGTCCGAGCTTATGCCAAAATCGCGGCAAAGAAGCTCGGCTTCTCGTCAGTTAGTGAAATGATACTTACCCAGCTTGCGAAAGCTAACGATTCGAAACTAAAAACCTTGATTGAAAAAGACCTCAAAGAGCGTTCAAAACCCGGACGACCTTGGGATAAAGACTAGCCGAGTTGCCAGCGTGACAATCTCCAAATGGAGGGTATATGTCACGACCAAAAGGCAGTAAGAATGTTAATCCACCAGCCGTACCAGACACGGTGAATTTCACGACCGAAGAACGCCTGACTTTTATTGCTACCCTCATCGTCGAACGCATTATTGAAGATATAAAAAACGAACAACCACTCTTAAAAAAGATAGGACAAGGTGATGCAACCAACTAACGGACAGACGCTCCGTACACTACTCGCCGTCCGTGTTTCAACGGTCGGACAAGGTATTGATGGCGACTCGCCGGAAGCTCAGATCGAGCAAGGCGAACGCTACGCGCCGCTTCACAATATGCGGATCGTGATGACACTCCAATATCTTGAGTCTGCATCCAAAGAACAGCAACCGATGCAGGAGGTTATTAACTACTGCAAGCGTCATAAGGGCGAGATCGATGTCGTCCTTATTAAATCAATTGACCGCTTCACCCGTGCCGGTTCGACCGTCTACGACCAGCTCAAAGCCCAGCTTGAACCGCTCGGCGTGACGCTTGTCGATATGTACGGTATTATTAGCACTCAAAAAGTGAACACGCTTGAACACCTCGGCCAAGAATATAAATGGAGTGTCTACTCCCCTACTCGTAAAACAGAGCTTCTAGAGGCAGAACGTGCCAAAGATGAGGTGCGTGATATCTTGAGCCGTATGATCGGCTCAGAAATCCGTTATACGCAACTCGGCTATTGGTCGCGTGGCGCTCGGTTCGGCTATAAGACCGAGAAGATAGAAACCGTCAACGGTAAACGAGCAATTCTTGTACCAGACGGGGATAAGGCCGACATTATCCGTATGATGTTTGAAGAACGTGCGGCGGCCGTCTTAAATGACCACGAGATTGCCGAAAAGATGAATGATATGGGATTTGAAACCCCTATTAAAATCGTACGTGACAAACGGGATAGAACTCGGATCGTCAGCAGGACTGGCGGGAAGAAGATAACCGCCAAGCTACTACGAACATATGTCAAACAAACAATCTATGCCGGTGTAAATACTGAGAAATGGACAGGCGGCGTGCCAGTGAAGTGTAAGTTCGATGGCCTCGTTTCGATGGAATTATTCAACAAAGCCAATCGAGGCAAAGTAACGCTCCGTAACAATCCTGACGATATGGATCACCCAATCGTTGAATACGCTAAGAAAGATGAGCGGTTTGTTAAGAAGAATCACCAGAACCCCGACTACCCATACAAAAAAGTAGTCACCTGTCCACATTGTCGCAGACCGCTTCTTGGAAGTGCCTCACGGGGCAGACTAGGTAAATACTACGCGGCTTATCACTGTAGCAATCACGGGCACCACTTCCGCGTACGCAAGGATGAGTTTGAGGGTACAATCGATACGTTCATAAAAACGGTCACAATGCGTCCTGAGCGCGTTGAGGAGCTGATGCAAGCCGTTATGACCGTCTATGAGCAACGGCAAGGTCAGAAAGTGAAAGCCGAGGAACTAGTTGATAAACGACGCTCCGAGCTTGAAGCGGAAATCAAAGTCATCGTAGACAAGATGAAGCTGATCAGCTCGGAAACCGCCATTAAATACCTAGAGGAGGACTTATTAAAGCTAGAACGAGAGATTAGCAATCTAGACAACCAGAAACAGCAAGAAGCAGCCAAAGATACGGTCGATGTTCCAACGATGTTGACATACGTCAAATACTTTATGGAACACATCAAAGAGCTACTCGTTGACCACTGTAATCCAATCAAAAAAGCGCAGTATTTCGGCGTATTATTCGATGAGGTTGCAACTTACGAGGAAATAAAAGCTGGCACCGCTGAAATAGAAAAAATCCCAGGGGTGAACGAGCTATTTAAGCTTGCAAACTCCAAGGAAGTTTCATTGGTGCGGATAAGAGGACTTGAACCTCCACGCCCTTGCGGGCACTAGCACCTGAAGCTAGCGCGTCTACCAATTCCGCCACATCCGCATATATTGCACTACGCGCGGCGCGTCTACACATAACTCACGCCCACGCAGCCGCCTATTACACTACGCGTGGCGCGTCTACGATTGTTACGTAATCCGCCACATCCGCATACTTAATAATGCTGGGTTATTATAGCACACTTGCACTGTCGTAGTCGTGGCGTAGTGCGGCTACGAGCGTGCGAAGTTCAGCTTTTTGCTTTACGCCCGGGTTGAGTGTGTTAAATGGGTCAAAGATTTGACGAATTTGCTCATATAAGGCGGCGCGAGGCTCATCTAATAAGCTCCACGCAGCTGTAGATTTTAAACGCCCCTCAGCACCATCAGAGGTAAATGCACCCGAGCAGCGATCAACTACTACAGCAAAGTCAGCCATGAGCTTAAATAATTTTTGCTTATCACTTACCGTTTCTAGCTTAAGAAGTGGGTAGACCGCATAGGTATTGTTCAATACATTCAATTCTGTTGGTAATTCGATGTGATGCTTCGCACTTAATTCACCAAGCGCAATTTCGAATTCTTCACGGCGATTAATAGGAACCGAAGCGCCGTCAATAACTGGCAAGGCAAGTTGCTCATCATTAGAACCAAGCAGTAAGGTTTTATTAATACCAGTGATGACTCGGAAATCCTCAGGGTCGCGCTCGGTTGAATCTACTATACCCATGTCAATTTTTTGCAAAAGCTTGCGCAGCTTCTTAAGCTTATGTTGTTGGGCACGGTCATTAATATCGCCAAAACGAATATAGACAACTGCACCTACTTCATCGATAGAACCTAGAACAGCGAATTGCGAACCTTGTTTAGCAGCTCGCCTAAAAAGCGCGCCATCATATACTGTTAGCTCGGACGGTTCAAGCTCAATAAGACGCTCGGTAAGATCACGGGCGGTTTGAATACTATCAGCCGTTACGACAGCAAACGTATCGCTCGATGAGTAGAAATCCGTTTTTAATACTGCTTCCGAAATGATACCGAGAGTTCCTTGGCTACCTATAAATAAAGGTGTCAAGTCAAACGAGCCATCACTATTACGAATGTCGGCAATACGCTGATAGCCAGTATTATCGCGCACCTCCTCTTTAGAGATGTCTTCGATTAATTCAGCATTGTCTTCTAGCAGGCCTTCAAGCTTGCGATAGATTTCACCTTCAAAGGTTTGCAAACCAAGCTTCTTGTTAACATCGCGTCGGCTTACCTTACCCGTTTCTATGACATCACCGTTTGCCAAGACAACCTCAAGACGTTCAATACTACTTGCGATAGAACCGTTCACCCCACAGCTAGCACTAGAAATAGCGCCTCCAACTGTTAAAGTTTTAAGATCACGCGAAAAAGCGCCCGTTAACGTAAGACCTTGCCAACGTAACACTTCATTTATAGTATCGAGGCTCGCCCCGGCCTGTACATGTACTAATTTGTCTTTATCGGCAACTTGAATAATTTTATTAAGCTGGACAGATGTATCAATCACTATACCCTTGCCGATAGCCGCACCGGTTACATCACCACCAAAGCCACGCGCGGTCATACCCACTACATGCCCTTTTTCGGCGAGTTGCCACGTAAAACGAGCAATCTTACGTACATCGTTAGTAATACGAGGAAAGGCAACAATTTCAGGAGTAAGCGTAAGAACACTGCCGTCAGTTGCGTATTTTTTGCGCACTGATTTAGCACTACTTACTTCACCTAATAAGTGTTCGTTCAAATACGATGCAATTTTATTCATCTTCCCCTGTCCTCATTGGTACTGGTTCTATGATAGCACATTAGAAAGCCTGCTTACGCTTAAAATATACAGCTATTTACACCTTTTAAAATATACTAATTCTTGCTATAATCTCACGAGTACCAACTACATATATAATTTATGCGGATGTGGTGGATTACGTATTATGCGTAGACACGCCGCGTGGTACATCCAACGTGCGGATGTGGTGGAATTGGTAGACACGCATGCCTTAGGAGCATGTGCCGAGAGGCGTGAAGGTTCAAGTCCTTTCATCCGCACCAACATAGAATCAAAAACGACCCAATTGAGGTCGTTTTATTTTGCGGTGTTTTATTTGAGTTAAAACAGAAAAGAAGGACGCCTAAGCATCCTTCTTTCGGAAAAAGATCAGCACCGCGTCTCCGTAACTACGATTGTCCACCACAACAACTCCTAATTCGGTGGGAACCTCACCTCTTCCTGAATACGATAATACCATAAGCCCATTGGGTTTCAATAGTTTTGTGAGTTTCATCACTGTGGATAACTGCGCATCGTGATAAGGAGGGTCTGCAAAGATGATATCAAATAGTTGATCACTGGTGGCTTGCCAGCTTGCTACTGGGGCTTTTACAAGCCGTGCCCGTCCAGATACCCCAAGAGACATAATATTCTTGGCAATAATGGTCTGCGCTACTCTATCACGCTCAATAAATGTCGCCGACTCGGCACCGCGGCTTAAAGCCTCAAACCCAAGCGCCCCACTGCCTGCAAAAGCATCGAGTACGGTAGCGCCTTGTATTTCAGTGCCGATAATATTAAACAGTGAACCCCGAATACGTTCACCCATAGGGTGGGTACGGTTTGTCCCCGAACCTTCAATGCTCCGGCCGCCAAATTGGCCGGCTATAATACGCATATTCATTAATCGACTAGTCCTTTACTGGCTGCATACCACGCCAAGCAGACATTCCGCATTAAAAGCGGTGCTAACTTTTTACGCGTCACACGGCCCAAGTATGCCGACCAACCAGTTTTAACGAACTCCTGGTAGGTGTTAAGCTTGTCGACCGCTTTGACCGATTCTAGAAAATACGGAATATAGCCTTCCTTTTCAATTCGTGCAATATCCTTTTGGTGCAAGCCGATATCCTTAAACTGGCCGACGGCAATAGATGATGCGACCCCCCACTCGTATAAAAAGTGAGCAGTAAAAATGCCCTTTGTCCCCCAATATTGCCAGTTCTTCAATGCCATATCGCGGACGCCATTGCCTTTAATGATAATCTTGTCGCGACGACTTGAGCGTTCGTGGTGCGCCTTACCCCATAATTCTTCGATCTTTTCAGCAAGCGGAAAATGGTGCGCTGGCGTCAAGCCATCAACAATAGCATGGGATAACCAGGCCGCTTCAAAGCCCGCACGAATTTCATCTTTCTTCTGGATAGCCTGCGCCAAATTATATAAATGATCTTTAATTAGCCCTATGAGCGGGTCATCCGCACCGGCTTCAGGAGAAATAAAGTGCCACGGCTCGTCAATCGATGGGCTTTTACTCTTAATTCCATCTGGCCCATTCTTGCCCTCAAAGTGAAGGATAGTCTTAATTGACGGGAAAAAAGCATGGGTACCAATAGTACGAATTAGGTGTCGTTTAGCAACCCTATCAATGCGCTGATGGGCACCGGCAATATTACCTGAATGATGGCGAAAGGTTGTTCCTGAGTACATATAGGTTTAATTTAACGTCGTCAAGCGTTGGTAGTGCTCTACCTGACGAGCTAACTGTGTATAGTGTACCAGAGTATCGCCACTTTGGGCGAACCACTGGGCGGCTTTTTGTGCCCTGGCGATGAGTTTCGTATCACCAAGCGTTGCTACCTGCAAATTAAGCGCACCATGTTGGGCTCGGCCATAAATCTCACCCGGTCCACGCAGCTGCAAGTCCACTTCAGCTAAGTAAAAGCCATCATTACTTTTTTCAATCTCACGCAGGCGCTGTGAAGGTTTTTTCGAATCACTCGGTACTAGGTAGCAATAGCTTTGGTACTCGCTTCGCCCGACGCGGCCTCGTAACTGGTGAAGTTGCGCCAAACCAAATCGATCGGCATCTTCAATAATCATCACAGTAGCATTCGGTACATCAACACCCACTTCAACAACAGTTGTACTGACGAGGATATCAATAGCACCAGAAGCAAATTGTTGCATAACCGCTTCTTTTTCAGCCGGGCTAAGACGACCGTGCAATAACCCTATTTGTCGATGCTTAAAGACTGAATTTTTCAATCGTTTGTATTCTACCTCAACGCTTTTCAGGTCGTTTGTTGGGTTATTGTCGATTAAGTTACAAATAACATAGGCTTGGCGGCCCTGCTGGATTTCGTCATCAACTAGAGCATATAGTTGCGGCCGACTATTGGGTGACCATATTTTTGTCATGATTGGCTTGCGATTAGCTGGTTTTTCATTGAGTACAGAGACGTCTAGTTCACCGTACACTGTTAATGCCAGACTCCGTGGAATTGGTGTAGCGGTCATAGACAAAAGATGCGGCATGCGAACAGACTTTTTTAATAGCTCATGCCGCTGCGCGACCCCAAAACGGTGCTGCTCATCAATAACGACAAAGCCAAGCTTATGAAACTCTACACCAGACTGAATGAGCGCATGCGTACCCACGACCACATCAACCTCACCGTCTTTAATAGCTGCGTATAAAGCTTCGCGTGCCTTTCCTTTGACACTACCCGTCAGCAAACCGACCCGTACACCAAACGGTGTCAGGAGCGCATCAAGCGTGGCAGCATGCTGGCTAGCCAAAATTTCCGTTGGCGCCATGAGCGCCGTTTGAAACCCATCGTGAGCAGCCTGGCGCGCAGCAATGCCCGCTACGACCGTTTTACCAGAACCCACATCACCCTGAAGCAAGCGGTTCATTGGTATAGCTTTTTGAAAATCCTGAAATATATCCCAGGCCGCGATGCGCTGAGCATTGGTAAGGGCGAACGGCAAGTTGCTGACGAATTCTTTCACCACTGCCTGCTCAAAATGAATCATCCAGCCTTCAAGACGGGCATTCTCTTGTTTATTTAGTTGACTGGCAAGGAGCAGTTGGTACAGCTCTTCGAACGCCAGTCTTTCACGCGCCTTTTCGATTTCTTCGCGCGTTTCAGGAAAATGCATCCCTAAAATAGCTTCGCTATAACTCACAAGGTTTTCGTTTTTGATAATTTTTTCCGGCAGCGTTTCTGGCAGCATTGTCATGAGTGGGCGTAGCTCAGCCAATATTTTACGTACAAGTTGCGTTTTTAGCCCTGCAATCGCTGGGTAAATAGGCAGGATTCGATCCGTCTGTACTGGCATATCACTCACCTTTTCGGCGCTTGGGTTTGTCAGCTGGAAGCGATTGTAGCTAAATTCAAATTCGCCAGAAAAATAATACTCATCACCGCCTTTTAATTGAGTTGCACGGTATGGTTGGTTGAACCAGACGGCTTGAATTTTACCAGTATCATCAGCTAGCGTGGCCGTTGTCACCTTCATCCCTCTGCGTACTGGTCGCGTCTCGATCTTTTCACAGCGCGCCTTAACGGTAACTTTACCCGGCTGAATATCGGCAATCGAGGTAACGTGCGAAAAATCCTCGTATTTGCGAGGCAAAAAAGTAATAAGGTCCTCAACGGTGTGTAAATGTGCCGCCGCAAATTGCTCGGCGGTTTTTTCACCAACGCCTTTTATCTTTTGTAATGACGTTGTTAAGTTCATATAGCTATTTTAGCAAATAGAGTTAAGTGGTTGTTACGCCAGATTAGAATACCACTCGCCGAATTGCCGCCAATGTTCAAGTACTTCACCAGCCGAGGCGATACCACCATCGCTTTTTTGCTCGGCCATCGTTTTATCACCATAGAGTATTGCAACTTGCTCAATAGATTCGTCTTCACTTACAATACCACGCGCTTCATTAATAATTACACCCTTGTAAGTTGATTCAAAATGCTGAAGTTGTTCACCATCAAAATAGGCAATATGCTCATGACAATTAATAGTTCTATCTTGCTTATCTGCCATAAGGGATGTCCAATCGCTAGGTTTAAACCAGGCTGAGACATCTTTCATATACCCGCCCGGGAAACCGCCTAGTGCAGGTATACTCCAGCTGGTGTCTGATACCACGACCGGCTTGTTAATGACTTTATACGCAGACCGTGCTTTAGCTTTAGCAATTTCAGCCGGATCGCGATGCTGAATTTCATCAATATCAAGTTTTATGGGTTCAACCACTATGTCGTAGTCTGACAAGGTCGCATTCGCTTCAGTTATTTTTCGCGAGTTTGTAGTTGCAAATAAAAGCATGCTCATGGTTTTACTCTGTAACGTAAATGAAAGTATTTTTACCCTTTTTTACCAAACTACGCCGTGCGACAATACTATCCTCTAGTGCCTTTTCGCCATTGACACTCACTGCTCCGCCCTCAATAAGGCGACGAGCCTCACCATTACTTTTAGCAACACCTTCACCAACCAGTAACTCAACCAATGTAGTACCGATTTTCCCAGTTGGGATCTCTTGTGCTAATAGCACACTCTCTTCTTCGCTTAGCTCTTCAACAGAAGCACCACCAAACAATACCGCTGTTACCTTCTCGGCACTTCTGGCCTTTTTCTCACCATGCACAATCTTTGTTACTTCGTACGCTAGGGTTTTTTGCGCTTCACGAGCCTGAGGATTAGTAGCAACTTGTTGTGCCATAGTGTCAATCGCCTCTTTATCAAGCAGTGTATACACTTTAGCGTAATCAACTACACCCTCGTCGTCAGAATTCAGCCAGAACTGGTAAAACTTGTAGACACTGGTTTTATTTGGGTCGAGCCAAACCGCACCGTCTTCTGATTTACCAAATTTTTTACCAGTTGCTTTATTGATAATAAGCGGCGTTGAATACACATGCGCCTCACCACCTTCGATGCGACGGATCATATCAACTCCAGATATCGAGTTGCCCCACTGATCGGCCCCGCACAGTTGCAGTGTTACACCGTGGTCGCGGTACAGCGTTAAAAAGTCATAGCCTTGAATAAGCGAGTAACTAAACTCGGCGTAGCTAATACCAGAGCCATCTTCGCCTAATCGTGATTGGACAAACTCGCGACCCAACATATTACTGAGAGGCACGTGTTTTCCAACATTCCGCAAAAAGTCCAGGTAGCCCACACCTTTAAACCAGTCGTAGTTATCGACAATATCAAATGGCTGTCCAGCGAAAACTGTTTTGTACTGTTCGGCAATGGCCGCTTTGTTACGTGCAATATCTTCGAGAGTAAGAAGAGTACGCTCATCTTTCTTACCGTCGGGGTCACCAATCATGCCCGTCGCACCACCAACAAGCAAGAACGCCTTATGGCCAGCCTTAATAAAATGGTAGACCATCATAGCTGCCGCCAAATTACCAATAGTCATACTATCGGCAGATGGGTCAACACCCCAATAAAAAGAGATAGGGCCTTTGTCTAGCGCTTTGATGTCGGGGTAGGTCATTTGGTTGACGAAGCCTCGCCAGGTCAACTCTTCAGATAGCGTCATGCCTTCTCTCTTTCTCTTAATTAACTGATGTGATTATAGCAAAAATTACAGGTTATTCACAGTAACAATTGGTAGAATTTTTCCATCCCATCGTGTTACAATGGGGTTAGTAAATTGCTTATGAGAATTGGAACAAGGTGACTAAGAAAAAACCAACCCGGAAGATAAGTCTATATTCGAATTTGTCGCAAAAGCGAAAAGTGAAGAAGGACGCAGAAGCACGCCGTCGCGCTGAATACTTAGCGACACTCCCGAAGCATCCTGTTAAACGTTTCTTTTATCGCTTACACCCAAAGCGCTTTTGGGCGTATTGGTTTAGTAAGCGTGGCATGTTTATGGCCCTTAAAATTACCGGCGTTGCCGTTCTTGTTGTTGCCCTGTTTGTTGGTGGGTTGTTCGCGTATTTCCGTAAAGATCTCGACCAAATTCGACCCGGTGAAATTGATAAACGCGTTCAAACTACTGTTACTACTTATCTTGATCGCAATGGACAAGTCCTTTGGGAAGATAAAGGTGATGGCGACTACAAACTTGTCGTTGCGAGTAAAGACCTTAGTGATAACCTAAAAAAAGCTACCGTAGCAATTGAAGACAAAGACTTCTTTAAGCACAGCGGCGTCAGTGTGAGTGGTACCCTACGTGCGGCATTTAACAACTTTACTGGTGGTGATGTACAGGGTGGTTCAACCCTAACGCAGCAACTTGTGAAGCAAGTGTTCTTCTCGGATGAAGCGGGTGACCGTGGCCTTGGTGGTATTCCTCGTAAAATTAAAGAGTTGATCTTGGCTATTGAAATTGAGCGTATGTACGACAAGGACCAGATCCTTACATTGTATCTTAATGAGTCGCCATACGGTGGCCGCCGCAACGGTGCCGAATCGGGTGCTCAAACCTACTTTGGTAAATCAGCTAAAGACCTGACTGTTGCCGAAGCTGCCTTGTTAGCGGCAATACCCAACAATCCATCACTATACGACCCCTACTTTGTTGACGGACACGAAGCACTTATCGATCGTCAACACAAAGTATTGAAGTCGATGCTGGATGAAAAATACATCACACAGGCTCAATACGACGAAGCGATTGCTGTTCCAATCCTTGATAGCATCAAGCCTCAAACAAGCCAATACCAGAACATAAAAGCACCTCACTTTGTCATGATGGTACGCGACGAACTCGAGAAGGAGTTGGGAACGGCTACGGTTGGACGTGGAGGCCTTACGGTTAAAACAACACTCGACATTCGTATCCAAGACAAACTCGAAGAAGCCATGAAAGCAATGTTCGACTCACCTACGCCTAACTATGCAGGCTTTACAAATGGCGCCGCTACCGTAGAAGATACGCAGACTGGCCAGATCGTGGCATTAATGGGGAGTCGGGACTTCAACTACGAAGGCTATGGTCAAGACAACGCCGCAGTTGCATATATCCAACCTGGTTCTACCATTAAGAGCCTTGTATACTCACAGCTCTTCCAACAAAAACCAAGTGGTCAACAAAACTACGGAAGCGGAAGTATATTAGTCGATGAACCTATTGATGCAATTTACGGGGCTAAGCTTCAAAATGCCGACCGTCAATATAAAGGCTCCGTCACTATCCGAACCAGCTTAGCAACTTCACGTAACGTACCAGCCGTAAAAGCTATGTATATTAATGGTATTCAGCCTACACTCGACACCATTCACAAGATGGGTGCGACCAGTTACTGTACTCAAGGCGCCGATACCCAAGCAGGCCTAGCGGCAGCGATTGGTGGTTGTGGCATCAAGCAGGTTGATCTTGTTAATGCATACGCTTCATTAGCTCGACAAGGTGTATATAAGCCGCAATCATCTATCCTTGAAGTCAAAAATGGCTCCGGTGAAGTACTAAAGAAATGGGCAGATACTCAAGGCACACAAATTGTTGACTCACAGTCTGCTTATATCGTGAGTGATATCCTCAGTGACTCTAATGCTAGCGCTGCACTTGGTAACTACGCCGCTAAAAGTATCCCTGGGGTAAAAACAGCCACTAAGACCGGTACCTCCGACAAAGGCGGTAACGCCAAGGACCTCTGGATGATGAGTTACAACCCGGCCCTTACCATGGGCGTCTGGCTCGGTAACCCAGATACGACCGTATTGAAGAATGGTACTTCTTCACTTGGTAGCCCGATTATCGCTAGTACCATGAAGGCTGCCGCCGACATTTACACTAGCGAGGGGAAATACACAGCTAACCAATGGTACACTGCGCCAAATGGCATTCAAAGGATCGGTAATGAGGTGTACCCATCATGGTGGAGCAAGACTCAAGGACAAGCAAATGCAACCCTTACCTTTGATAAGCTATCTAAGAAAAAGGCAACCGATTGTACACCAGAAGCTGCTAAGATTACCCTAGATGTCGTCAAAACAACTGACCCTGTCAGCAAAAAGGATGCGTACTCTAATGTACCAGATGGCTACATCGCAACCGATGATGACGATATACATAAATGTAGCGACACAGCACCAAGCATATCAACTATCAGTGTAAGCGGTGGTGGTAACTCATGGACTATCAATGTTGTTGTAAACCAAGGAACATTCAGTATTGATGGATCAGGTGTAAGCATAGTTGTGAACGGGCAAACACTTACCGCAACAAAGAACGGTAGCGCTTACTCAGCTTCATACAGTGGTTCATCAAACCCAACCGGTTCAATCAACGTTAAAGTCACCGATACCGGCTATTACACCGCTTCCAAATCAGGCTAGAGTAATCATCTTAAATAATAAAAGAGCCCTCCATTCAGAGGGTTCTTTTATTTACAAGACTCTTAACTTCAGCGACCGTTTGCTAATTCAACCAAACTATCTTCAGGCGATTTGTTTCGCGAAGGCTTTGAATTAACGCGCTTCTGAGCGCTTTTATTGCTAGTCTGTGGCTGAGTACCTTTTAGCTGTGGCTGCTTCTTTGTTATTTTATCTGTTTTAGCCGGCGTACTAGTCTTTTGCTTCTGTGAAATGGCTTTAGGCTGCTGGCTTAATTTTGCAAACATCATTTTGCCCGCTGCTGTCTGTAAGCTACGGATAAATTCTACTTCTACAATTGTGCCGATTTGTTTATAGGCATGCTCAACAACAACCATTGTCCCGTCGTCCAAATGCCCTACCGCTTGATGCTGATCGTTACCTTTTTGGGTTAACTCTATGCGGGCTTTCTCGCCGGGAAGATACGCCATACGAAGCGACTTGGCGAGTTCGTTCACATTAAGTACTTCAATCCCCTCAACAACGGCAACTTTATTCAAATTATAGTCAATTGTACACACAGCACCACCATGCTTTTTAGCAAGCTTCAAAAGACGGTTATCGACGCCTTCTTCAGCTTTAACACCATCAGGAAAAATGACTGTTTTTACTTGCGGTAAAGCCTGTAATTGACTAATAATATCCAGGCCATGACGAGCTCGGCTTCGTTTCTCTGAATCGGCGTTATCAGCTAGAAATTGCAGCTCCCCTACAACGCTTCGTGGAATATACAGCGGACGGGTTAAAAAGCCTGACTCAGCGATGGCAGTAATACGACCATCAATCAAGACTGATGTATCAACAAACATAGGTGCAAACTGCGTTCGTCGTTCTTTTTGAAATGAGTTCACCGTAAGGTAGGTGGTTCCCACTGCAATAGCCAGCAGTAGAATAATGATAATGATTTCCATTAGTTCCTTTTACTATTGCCGTAAGTAATCGATCAAGGCTCCCCTTACATCGCTTACGGGTGTTAAAAATTGATTATTTCTTAATTGTTTTGGTGCTACAGCTCGAGTAAAGCCTAGCTTCTTTGCTTCTGCGATACGCTTGTCCGCCCCAACGACTGATCGGATCTCTCCCCCTAGACCAACCTCTCCAAAGACAACCGTTTTATCATCAATACGCTTACCAGCCGCCGCACTGGCTATTGCCATACAGATAGCCAAGTCCGCTGCTTGATCGTTCAATTTGATACCGCCAACAACATTTATATAAATGTCTTTATCAGATAAATTCAACTTTGTGCGACGCTCTAGCACCGCAATCAGAAGGTTGAGGCGGTTCAAGTCAAACCCGCTCGCAGTACGCTTAGGATACCCGAAACTGGTTGGATTGACAAGAGCCTGGATCTCAACAAGCAACGGACGAGTGCCCTCTAGCGTAGCAAGTACAACTGAACCATCAGACGATTGCCGCTCTGCTAATAAAGCAGCCGACGGATTCTCTACTACGCGCAAACCTTGCTCGTACATCTCAAAAATAGCGGCTTCGCTGGTTGAACCAAACCGGTTCTTTGCGGCGCGTACAACCTTAAATCCGCCGTAGCGATCACCCTCAAATTGCAAGACTACGTCTACTAGGTGTTCAAGCACTTTAGGCCCAGCAATACTACCCTCTTTTGTGACATGCCCAACCAACACAACCGCAGAGCCGGCGCTTTTTGCGGCCCTAATAAGCACATTACTACTATTGGTGATTTGACTTACCGTCCCTGGTGCGCTGGTCATTTCATCAACAGACATGGTTTGAATGGAATCAACAATAACCAAGCCATATTTAGCATCCTGAATAGTAGCAGCGATGTCGTTAGCGCTGGTTGAGGCGGCGAAGTCAAGTGTTTCAGTACTATCAGCCCCTAGACGTGTCGCTCGAAGCGCTACCTGGTGGGCTGACTCTTCTCCACTAATATAGAGTACTGCATGATCACGAGCCACATAGGCCGCCAATTGTAGTAAAAGCGT
This sequence comes from Candidatus Saccharibacteria bacterium 47-87, assembly GCA_001897305.1. Classification (GTDB taxonomy): domain Bacteria; phylum Patescibacteriota; class Saccharimonadia; order Saccharimonadales; family Saccharimonadaceae; genus Microsaccharimonas. The sequence continues at coordinate 582,996 of MKSO01000001.1, forward strand.
GCTCTTACCAATACCCGGCTGGCCCGCCAAGAGCGTTACCGAACCTGGCACAATCCCTCCACCCAGCACTTCATCTAAATCAGACACACCCGTTGTTAAGCGACGAGTTGTTTCGTCCGCCTGAGCCTTACGAATAGGCTGCGCCACAAGTCGCTTACCGCTTGATGTAGCCTTAGCAACTGACGATTGTGCCACCGAAACAGGCGCCTGCTCGACAAGACTGTTCCATTCGCCACAGTTTTCACAACGTCCCATCCATTTGCTATAGGTCGTGCCACACTGTTGACACACGAATTGTGTTTTTACCTTCACCATATTTCTTCCCCTAGTATAGCACCCTAAACAGACGGAGCTTGTTGTACCTGAGTAAAGCTATCGATACTCCCATTTAATGCATCTACTTGGCTAGCCACCTCTTTGTACTGAGCATAGTACGAGTTATACGTATCGATATCGCCATTGATAATTTCTCGTTGCTGATCAAGCGCGTTTGAGCGTGCGACTAAAGATGCGCGTTCGGTGTTGAATTCTTTCATTGATGAGAATGACCCGTTACTCGCGCGAGTGTTAAAGGAGTTAATGTCTGCCGAAAGCTGTTTCGTCGCCGCTGTATATGCCTCGGATTCACTATTAATTTTTGTACCTAGGGCTTCCATTTTACTTGAAAGTTCGTCAGCCTGTGTATAAAGAGCAGTATACACACTATTGTAGGCGTTGTGCAGCGCAAGTACTTTTTCACGACTGAAGAATTGGCCGTAATACGACTCTAGGTTACTCCCTAAATTCGGAAACTCGGTACCTAAAATAGAGTGAAGTTCATTCACAAATTCGCCTGGCTCGGTACGTTTGTAGTAGTCCATCCGCTCTTTCAACTTGGCATCATCTATAGAGTTATATGCCGCCTCTAGCTGCGTGGTGAGTGTGGCTTTTTTAGCCATACTTGTACGCTTCCATTGAGCATGGAGCATTTCATGTACAGCGGTAACTTCTTCGATACCATCAAGTTGTTGGTTGGTAATATCATAGATAAAAATACGATCATCGCCCGTATAACACCCTAAAATAGGACTGTTTGTCTCTTGACGAGGACAGGCCTGATTAAAAGCATCGCGGGTATCTATAGCTGGGCGAGTGGCATAAAAAGTAAGCTCACCCTTCTGCGTTAAGGCCGTGCGCTGACTAATATTCTGTACGGCCGCGGACGGCTGAAACGTCCAAACCGACAGCTGGTCAAGGACATACTGTCGGTTTAGAATTGCCCAGATAGACACTGCTACAACAGCAGCACTTAGAATAAGCGATATAACTTTAACGAACGGCCTGGACTTCATGTTCGACATTAAGCTGAATCTTTCCCCGCTGCGCGGTTGCCTTTAGAACAGTACCTTTATCGTACTCGCCACTCAAAATACCTTCCGCTATAGTATGCTCAAGCATATCTTGCATGACGCGTCTCAACGGTCGAGCACCATACTTTTCATCATATCCTTCAGCTATAATGGCTCGCTTTGCCGATGGAGTGACTACTAGATGGATGCCCTTGCGAACAAGACGCTCCTGAAGCTCGCTTAGTAACGTATCAAAGATACGGCCCACCTGCTTACGGGTGAGAGCCCTGAAGGTCACGACAGCATCAAACCGATTTATGAGCTCTGGGCGCATAAGTCGTTCCAGCGCTTCGCGGGCTGCTGCAGCATTTTCCTCATGCACAGCATCAAGCTGGTGCTCATCCTGCCGTGAAACTGCACGAAACCCAAGGCTCGACTCTTTCATCATTTGCTCGGCACCAAGGTTGCTTGTTAAGATGATGATTGCATTTGTAAAGTCGACCGATCGGCCTTTGGCGTCGGTGAGCTTACCGTCTTCAAGCAGTTGAAGGAGTAAGTTGAAGACTTCTTTGTTTGCTTTCTCGATTTCGTCAAACAGCACTACACTGTACGGTTGACGACGAATCTTGTCGGTCAATTGACCACCATCTTCGTAGCCAACATATCCCGCTGGCGCTCCTACTAAACGACTGGCGTTGTGGCGTTCGCTAAATTCACTCATATCAATTTTAATTAGTGCATCGTCACTGCCAAATACTTCGCGAGCGAGCACGCGCGCTAGCTCAGTCTTACCAACACCCGTAGGCCCCATGAACACAAACGATCCAATTGGGCGCTTACTACTAGCAACGCCACTTCGGCTACGACGAATTGCTCGCGCAACTTTCTCGACCGCCTCTTCTTGCCCAATGACATACTTACCAAGGTGTTTTTCAAGCGCGCGGAGCATGCCGGCCTCGGATTTCTGAACACGTTTAACAGGTATGCCAGTCATTTGGGCGATAGCCTGCGCAATGTCGTCATCAGTCAAGGTGATTGGCGCCTTCTTTTCTGACTCTTCACGAGTTTCGGTTAATTTCTCATTAAGCTGGCTTATGCGCGTCTTGTATAACGCAGCCCTTTCGTATTCTTCGGCCGCTACCGCTTCTTCCATCTTTTCATTAAGATTCTTCAGTTGCTTCATGTAGTCGCGCACTTTGCTTGGCTTGTGGCCGACCTTAACCCGCACGCGGGCGGCGGCTTCATCAATAACATCAATTGCCTTGTCTGGCATAAAACGTTCGGTTACGTAGCGATCAGCCATGTACACAGCATCTTCGATCACTTCGTCACTAATCGCAACACCATGATGTTTCTCGTAGTAAGGCTTGAGCCCCTTCAAAATGGCAATGGTGTCTTTGATCTTGGGCTCGGGCACCATGACAGTCTGGAAGCGACGCTCGAGAGCACTGTCCTTTTCTATATGCTTGCGATACTCTTCAAGCGTTGTCGCACCGATCAATCGTAATTCACCCCTCGCTAGAGCCGGTTTTAACATATTCGCCGCATCAAGCGCACCTTCGGCTGCTCCAGCACCTACGATAAGATGAAGTTCGTCAATAAAGACGATGGTGTTTTTTTGCTCCTTTAGTTCGGTGACGACTTTTTTGAGCCGCTCTTCAAACTCGCCACGATATTTCGTACCAGCAATCATGCCTGCTAAATCAAGCTGAATAATTCGCTTATCTAATAGGTGTTCTGGAACATCCTCGCTAGCAATGCGCTGCGCTAGTCCCTCAACAATAGCCGTTTTACCAACACCTGGTTCACCAATGAGAACGGGGTTGTTTTTAGTGCGCCGGCTCAGGATAGTTACTAATCGCTCTTCCTGATCCTTACGACCAATAACCGGGTCAAGTTTACCCGCCTTCGCTCTTGCGGTTAAATCGATACCGAAGGCCCCGAGCATACCGCGGTCTTTTGGCGCTTTAGCACTACGGGCTATTTCTTCGCGAACTTCTACATCGCCCGTCTCACTATTGCGATCAAGATAGTCTTCTATTTCTGACAATATTTCGGCTACATCAACATTCATATCACGCAATAAAACAGTGGCGCGGGCATTTTTTTGAGACAGAATACTATATAGGATATGTTCCGTACCTAGATAGTCTTGCCTAAATTCCTGGGCAATATCCCAGCTCATCTTCAAGGTCAGTTTTGCTGTTTCACTCAGGCTTTTCGTCATAATACCGGCAGTAAAATTACTTGAGCTAATAGGCACAGCACTGAGTGCCGTCTGTGCTTTATCTAAAGTCACCCCCGCATCTGCAAGTATTTTAGCCCCTACCGACGCACCCTGGGCCATAACTCCTAATAGTAGGTGTTCAGTACCCACATATGAACTGCCGTATCCTTGCGCTATTAAGGTAGCGTGATGAAGACTCGTCCGCGCATTGTCGGTTAGGTGTGAAATGAATTCTGCAAAATCATCTGACATATATCTATTATCTATCCTCCATAGTATGAAGCACAAGAGGAATTGTTATTTCCAGCGCTTTCATATATCTAGTATAGCAAAATTAGCACTCGGGTCAAGCGAGTGCTAATTATTTGTAACGTGGGTCTAGTTTATTCTTCGCTGGCTTCTTCAACTGCGCTCAGAAGACTATCTTCGATATTCTTCTTTGGCTTATCAGCCTTTGGCGCAGGTGTTGGTGCACCTTGTTCAATATCAAGTTCATAGCCCGTTAGACGGCTGGCGAGACGAACATTTTGTCCACCGCGACCAATCGCAATTGACTGCTGATCTTCGGTGACAAATACCTTAGCGCGCTTGTCGGCTTCGTTAATCTCAACCTTAACGACTTCAGCTGGGCTAAGAGCGTTTTTAATAAATTGCTCGCTATTTGCATCAAAAGTAACAATGTCGATTTTCTCTTGATCACCAATTTCGTTCATAACAGCCTGCACACGAGTACCGTGGCCACCTACGAAGGTACCGACTGGATCAACGCCAGGAACAGTACTTGCAACCGCAAGTTTAGTACGGCGGCCAGCTTCGCGGGCAATCGCCTTAATCTCTACCGCACCTGTCTCGAGTTCAGGAACTTCTTGTCGGAAAAGATACTCAACAAATGCTTCATTACCACGGCTCAAAATAAGTTGAGGGCCACGGTTTTCACGTTCAATATCTTTAATAAATACCTTGATTCGTGCGCCGACATTGTAGTATTCGCCCTGAATCTGCTCGCTTTGAGGGATGATACCATTAGCCTTACCGATCTCAACACGAACCACACGAGGCTCTACACGCTGCACAGTACCCGTAACAACGGTACCAATTTTGTCCTCGTATTCTTCAAGGACTACTTCACGCTCAGCTTCGCGGAGGCGCTGCAAAACAACTTGCTTAGCAGTTTGAGCTGCCACGCGACCGAAGCTAGTCACTTCGTACTCGTCTTCGATAATGTCACCAAGCACTGCATCTTCTTTGATCTTCCGAGCATCTTCGAGGCTAATTTCGTGGGCATCACTTCCTACTACCTCAACCACTTCACGGCCAACGAATACCTTAGCGGTACCGTCAACGGTGTTTAGTTCAGCACGAACTTCTTGGTCACGCTCACCGTTGTCACGACGCCATGCTGCGGCAATTGCTTGCTCAATCACAGAAAGCACAGTGTCTTCTGGGAGGTTCTTTTCATCAGCAATCGTGCGGACGGCAAGGGTAAGTTGCTTTAGGTTTAATTCATCCATATTATTTCAATCCTTTCTGATTAAAAAATCCGACCTGCCGGCCGGAATGTACTGTGGCTATTATAGCGTGTTTTATGAATTTGTACAACTTTTCAGTACATCAATCATAGCTGTCTTTTCTGCGTCAGTTACCCACAATGAGTATTTCTGCTTTACTATCACTTGCCGTTCAATGTAGGAACAACGAAAAGCTTTATTTTTTGGTAGCCACGTTGCTGCATCGCCATCACCTTTTTGCTGATTTGCCGGCCCGTCGACTGCCAATAATTCTAATGGGTCATTAGCAAGTTGCTGACGCTGCTCTTTTGTTAGTTGCTGAGCCCCCTTTTGCCAGGCATCAGATAGCGCAACAATATGATCAATCTGAACAGCACTTGAATCGGCGCTACTAAAATGAATTGTTTCACCCGTATAAGGGTCTTGTAAAATACCTGAAGCAATTGTGCACTCATTCGCCATGGTTATATCTGTTAAATCACGATGCAAAATAATTTGACGAGTCGTACAGCCATTGACCGACGCCCAGCCATCACCAAATTGCGCCCTACTGTAGCCTGTTTTTGGGGCGCGCCCTTTTATAGGGAGTCCTTCTAAGGTTTTAAGTGCGGCTGTAGCATCGGCAGGCAGTGGCGTATCCGAGATGGTTTGGTAGCTCGTAGGCTTAGTCGCTTGCTCTTCAATAATTTCCGGAGCGACAGCCGCACTTACACCCAAAATAATAAGTGTAAAAATAAGACTAAATACAACCCGCCGATATCGCATACCATTACTATGACAGGCAATTATTAACTTTGCTACAATATAAAGTATGGAATCTGTATCTCGACTTATCACATTATTTGCACCCGAACACTACACACTCTCTATTACTCTAAATCGCACCGAGCGCACCTTTGACGGCATAGTTACTATTAATGGATCCGCCATTACCAGCGAAGGTCAAATTCGCCTTCACAGCAAAGACCTCACTATTCATTCGACACTTGTCGATGGTAAACGAGCTGACTTTCGAGCCGATACTAACGACGAGTTGGTCATTAGCCACAAAGACCTAACCATCGGTAAGCATGTCGTTGTTGTTACTTTCAGTGGCATTATTACCGATGACATGAATGGGATTTACCCCTGCTACTTCGAAGTCGATGGCGTTAAACAAGAGCTGCTAGCAACCCAATTCGAAAGCCATTATGCTCGCCGCGCTTTCCCTTGTATTGATGAGCCTGAAGCTAAGGCAACATTCGATGTCACCTTGACCACCGAGCAAGATGTTGCCGTTCTGGGAAATATGCCCGTTAAAAGCCAGGACATTCAAGGCAATCAACTGGTTACTACCTTTGAAACCACTCCGCGTATGAGTAGCTATTTGGTTGCCTGGGTAGTGGGTGATTTACAAAAGAAAACCGCCACCACTAACAGTGGCGTAGAGGTATCTATTTGGTCGACTAAAGCCCATGCCGCGTCAAACCTCGACTTCGCCTTGGATATCGCCACACGTACCATCGATTTCTTCGATGACTATTTTGGTGTACCATACCCTCTGCCAAAATCTGACCATGTCGCTTTACCTGACTTTTCATCCGGTGCCATGGAGAACTGGGGGCTTATTACGTACCGTGAAATCGCTTTGCTAGTTGACCCAAAGACAACCACGCTTTCTGGTAAGCAATACGTGGCAACTGTTGTCGCACACGAATTAAGTCACCAATGGTTTGGCAATTTAGTTACCATGAAATGGTGGAATGACCTTTGGTTAAACGAGAGTTTCGCCGACATGATGGAGTACGTAGCCGTCGATGCGCTTGAACCAGGCTGGGATATTTGGCTCGACTTTGCCACAGCCGATGTTATTAGCGCCCTACGACGCGATAGCCTAGACGGCGTTCAAGCTATTCAAGTTGACGTCACCCATCCGGATGAAATTAGTACTATTTTCGACCCCTCCATCGTATACGCCAAGGGTGGTAGATTGCTACGTATGCTACAGTCATACGTTGGTGACGAAGCGATGCGTAAAGGCTTAAAAGCATATTTCGAGCGACACGCTTACACAAACACTCAAGCAGACGACTTATGGGCTGCTTTAAGTGAAGCCTCTGGCAAGGACATCGGCAGCTTTATGCATGCTTGGATGACACAACCTGGGTACCCAGTTGTTAGTGCCAATAAAGAAAATGAAACCGTAACACTGAGCCAGCAGCAATTCTTCATTGGACCGCATGAAGATAAAGACCGTAGCTGGCCAATACCGCTCCATGGTGCTTCGCCGCTCATCCCCGAAACACTGCAAGCGAAAGAGACGACTTTTACGTACACAGACGAAACGCCACTCAGACTCAACCAAGGTAGCACCGCCCATTTCATTACTCAATACGATGATTCGTTGCGAGCTGGTACTGTTTCAAGCCTTAGCACCTTATCTTCGGTTGATAAACTAAGTTTCCTACATGAGCAACTGCTATTAGCCAAATCTGGCACTCAGTCATATGCCACTATTTTGCCCCTCCTTACTTTTTTCAAAGACGAAACCAACGAATCAGTCTGGAGCATTGTGTCCCTCGCTATTAATGAGATTAAACGCTTTGTAACCCCCGATACAGCGGAAGAGACAAAACTCAAAGCGCTTGTGAGCGAATTAATTAGCCCACAATATAGCCGTTTAGGCTGGGACCAAAAAACAGATGAAGACGAAAATGACACAAAGCTACGCAGCTTAATAATTGCGCTTGCGTTATACAGTGAACTGCCCGAGGCTATACAGGAAGCAGCCGCTCGATACAAAGATGACTCCCTTGAAGAGCTAGACCCCGAGCTTCGTACTACCATTTTGGCAAATGCAGTTCGTCGCACTGTCAGCGATAGTGTAGTTGATTCGCTTATTAAGCTCTACCCAACTATTACAAATAGCGAACTCCGCGACGACGTCTGTTCTGCGCTGACTTCCACCCGCGATACGACAGTTATTACTCGGCTGGCGGGCTACTTAAAAGACACGAGCTTTCTTCGAGTACAAGATTTTTCACACTGGTTTGTATGGTTGCTCCGTAACTACTATGGCCGCGATTACATGTGGCAATGGACACGTGATAACTGGCAATGGATTACCGATACCTTTAAGGGCGATTCGCATTATGACATGTTCCCTCGCTACATTGCTGGTGCGTTAATTACCAGGAAGCAAATGGATGAATTTAAAACGTTCTTTGCACCACTTGAAAACGAAGTAGCCCTATCGCGGAATATCAAGATCGGTTACACCGAGCTTGAAGGTATTGTTGAATTGCTTGAGACCGATGGCCCGCGCGTTCGCCAAGCCCTACTTGATCTCAATTAAATCAAGTTTACCTTTGGCGTCTAGGGCTATGGCAGCGAGTGCACTATTTTTAGTAGTTATATTAGATACACTATATAATTCTGCCGCAAAGTACATTTGCCGAAGCTTTTTAGGAGTGATCGCTGCTAGACCATCGCCAAACTGCGCCGATCGACGGTATTTTACTTCAATAAAATAGCGGGTGTCCTCCGTTTCGGCAATAATATCAATTTCACAGTGTTTCGTTTTCCAGTTGCGGTCAACGATACGAAAACCTTTGGCAACTAGCCACTGAGTTACCTTTTCTTCCGCCAAAGAGCCTACAGACATAGGTTTATCTGCTATTGGTTCGTCCGGCCGATCGATCAGTTTTTTAATCGGTGCAAACGACTTGCGGTGAAGCGGCGTTATTCCATGAAGCAGCAATGCGCTTTGATGCTGAGCTGTACCATACCCAACATGCTTACCAAACCCATACTCTGGATATTGGTCGTCTTGTTTAGCCATAAAAGTATCGCGCGCGACCTTGGCAATAATAGAAGCAGCCGAAACCGCCGGGACTAACGCATCAGCCTTAGCCATGGTTGCTACATAACGACCTTTATTCGTTTCCTTCAAAAAATTAATCGTACCATCGATGATAATCTCATGATACGGTACCGTTACCGCCTCGACAGCTCGAATAGTCGCTAGACGCAGTGCAGCACTCAAGCCAATTCCATCTAGCTCGTCGGCATGTACCCAACCCAGCCCATAGCCTAGAGCTTGCTCACGAATTTTGCTATCAAGTTCGGTTCGCTTTTTGGCACTTAGTTTTTTACTATCGGTCAGCTCGGGTAAAGTAAATCCGTCGGGCAATACTACCGCGCCTATTACCAAGGGTCCTGCCCAAGGGCCACGGCCCACCTCATCTATTCCAAGTATCATACGTCTAGTATACGAGGAGTTTCGTATTTAAAAAAATACCCTTCGTACATGAAGGGTATTTTAAACAAACAACTACCGTATTCTTACGCGTCGTTATGTCGCGCTTCAACTTCAGCTTGCTTTGCAGCCAATTCTGCTTCTTCTGCGGCCTTTTCAGCAGCTTTTGCTTCAGCGGCAGCTTTGGCTTCTTCTTTTAGGCGCTCTGCTTCAGCTTCGGCGTGTGGGTCAGTTACATCGTTAACTGCTTCGCGGTCAAATTTAACACCCTTAAGACGAGCGCTCTTACCGCTACGGTTACGAAGGTATGATAGGTAGTTACGGCGCACCTTTGAACGACGGGTGATTTCGATTTTTTCTACCAGTGGGCTGTGGAGCAAGAAGCTCTTTTCAACACCGACACCACTAGCGATTTTACGTACAGTAATACGAGCAGTGTGTGACTTCGCGCGATCGACACGAATAACAACGCCTTCAAATACCTGAATACGTTCTTTGTTACCTTCTTTAATTTTCTGGTGAACACGAACAGTGTCACCACTCTTGACGTCAATAACGGCAGCCTTGCGCTGTTCGTCATTTACTTTTTGGATTAATGCAAAACTCATTAAATTATTCCTTATGTGTACCTTGTGCGGTACTTGCTTATACCAATGGCGCTTCGCAGCTAGCCACGTAGTTGTATCCCTACGGCTCCAGCCCGACCAACCCTGGTGGTTACTCTATACAATCAGTTAGTGATTATAGCACGTTTAGACCCAAAAAGAAAGAGTTACTAAATAACACGGTTAACTTCTTCGAGTGTAGTCTCACCTCTTAATGCGGCTAACACGCCATTTTCAAGTAAGGTAACCATACCATTTTCACGAGCTGTTTTGGCAATTACTTCCGCATGGACATCGTTCACGTCACCGCGCAAAAACTTTTGGATTTCTTCGTTAACGACCAACTGCTCCATAATGACCATTCGTCCGCTATAGCCGAAAGGTGAACTTTCGGTTTTAACTGGGCGATATAATTGAAAATTATCGAGAGCGGGCTTTTCAACGTGCGATGGTAGGTCCTTTAAGGCTTCGCGAACCCATTGTTTGGTCGCTTCGTCCGGCTCATAGGCTTCTTTACTACTATCGTCGAGTTTTCGTACCAATCGCTGGGCAATTACAAGGCGAATAGCCGTACTAAAAATAGGGTTCTGGCCAATAAGATCGATCATGCGACTAAAGGCCGCCGCCGTGTCGGTAGCGTGAAAGGTCGAAAGCACCAAGTGACCGGTAATCGAGGCTTGAATTGCTGTTTTAGCAGTATCGGCATCTCGAATCTCGCCAACCATCACGACATCAGGGTCAAGACGCAGTACCGAACGAAGATGGTCGGCAAAACTTTGCCCACCGGTTGTATCAACCGGCACTTGAGAAATTCCGGGCACACTAAACTCAATAGGGTCTTCAAGGGTAATAATTTTACGGTCGGTCGTATTAAGCGCATTAATCATGCTGTATAAGGTTGTTGATTTACCCGAGCCAGTTGGACCAACCATCAATACCATTCCCCGCGGGTGACTCACCACTTCGTCAATCTCTTTGCGCTCGGCTTCGCCAATCTCTAAGCGATCGAGGTTAAGCATTGACTCATCGTAGTTAAACAAGCGAATTACCGCATCTTGCCCGTACATAGTTGGGACCATTTCAATACGCATATTCAACATGTGACGCTCGTCACCCTCGCCAATTTCTTGCTGCATATGCCCCGATTGCGGCTCGTTCGAGGCAGTTGATAGATTAGCCCTAGTTGCCAAAGAACCTATAATGACACGGTAGCGATCTTGATCAATGGTCGCAACCGGGTGAAGCGCTCCGTCAACACGTAAACGAATGCGAATACCATCGCGCTGGTTTTCAATGTGAATATCACTCGCGCCCAGTTTATCTGCCTGGGTGATGATGTAGTCGAATACCTCGTCACTCCCCACACTATTAAGAGTCTGGCTCACTTGATCGATGGTTTCGCTATCGCCATCGTTTGCAATACGGATGTCATCGTAGGTTACTTTTACCGGTGGATCATAGCGCTCCATCATGACTTTGAAGCCGCTTTGGCTAATAAGGTGAAAAACAGTGTTTTGCGCTTGAGCTGAATAGCGGTCGGTAATTTCTTTTAAGATAGATTGCGGGGTCTGGGTAGTAATACCAAACTGCCAAGGCTCCGAATCGTTACCAGCTACTAATGGTATCAACCGGTTTTTGTGCATTGTATCAACATCGAGCACATCTTCAAGTAGATTGAGTTCGCCTTCAATAGGGCGCAAGTCCAAATACGGCAGCCCAAGAATAGCCGCACGCCGCTGCGTACTTTGCTCGTCCGCTTCGCGAGCCTGCTGTTGAACCTTATCTTCATCCATGTGGTCTTATGGTAGCAGAAAACGTAAGCGTTTTACAGTGTTATACTGAGTAGATGCCAGAAATTATTGTTGTCGCCCACAATATTCGCTCTACCCATAACGTGGGGGCTATCTTCCGTACAGCCGAAGGCTTTGGTATCAGTAAGATCATTCTCAGTGGCTACACACCCTTCCCGCGTATAGATAACGACCCGCGCCTGCCTCATATTGCCGAAAAACTCACCAGCCAAATTCATAAAACAGCTTTACATGCCGAAGAGCTCGTGCCGTTTGAGTATCAAGAGATACCCAATATTACAGCATTGAAACAACAAGGCTACCGCATAGTGGGGCTTGAGCAAGCCGATACAAGTATTGCGCTCCCAATATATAAAGCACCCGAAAAGGTGGCTCTTATTTTAGGCGAAGAAGTTGAAGGCATTCCAGAGGACTTACTAAAAGAGTGCGAGGATATTATTGAAATTCCTATGGTTGGGCAAAAAGAATCGTTTAATGTTTCTGTTGCGGCCGGCATAGCCCTCTATCACCTGAGCCTCTGTTAGCTAGCCCCGTTCGCATACAAGTTAGCTACTTCACTATCTGTAAGAACTTTGCTAAAAATTCTCAAGTCATCCAAAGACCCAATAAATGGACGACTTGCCTGTATTGCCCCAAGCCCAATACCGCCTCCGGGAACAGCATTTGTGATTGCCCCAACATTAGCAGACACTTTCAATGCACCGTCTACATATCCTTTCACTGTTGATCCGTCATAAGTAAGTACCAAATGTGACCAAGATGAGGCGGAGGCTGTGACACCCGCACCGCCTGACGACCACTGACCATTTACAGAGAATGTAAATTGCTGACCCGGCTGTATACCAATAAGCCACACCGAGTTTCCAACATCAGTGCTTGCACCTTGCCGAGCGACATACCCCCAGGCAGTCGAACTCGACGCCGTACCCTTAGACCATACAGACACGCTAAACGGTTGTGACGCACTGGTCGGGTATTGCATCGAACTCGTTATGAGACTTGAGCTATTAAAGAGATATGCCCCGTTTGAAAGACCATTCTGCCCCACAGTAAGCGACGCACCCGTGACACTTACGCTGCTAGAGGTAGCAACCGAATCATTCGCACTGCCATTCATCGGCATCCACGAGACAATACCGTCGTTTGTGCAACTTCCAGTCCTTGGGGTTGTATCGTCAGAGCTAATAAAATAATTTTTTGCATTTTTCTGTGTTTGCAAACAATAACTTGACCCGTTTGAGTAATAGTTAACCGTTGTATCACTAGAAAAAGTAACGCCAGCAGATTGCGCAGCTGTCCAATCTTGCGCGTAGACTCCCCCGTTAAGTACTTTGTTTGCCGCAAGCTTCGTGCCCGCTTGGCTTAACTCTGTTTTGGCAGCCGAATCACTTGCCCGATCACGAATGCCATTGTAAGCAACTATCGTTATTGCTGCGAGAATTGCTATAACAATGACGACGATAAGTAATTCTACGATTGTAAAACCTGCTTGGACATGTTTGTTTTTCCCACCTAGCATGAGCCTAGTCTAACATAAGCCTTTTCGAAGACGCAAATGACCCTATTTTAAAACGACCGCATCTTCACCTAATATTTTTACAAGACGTCCAATCAGTTCATCGCTGCCATCAACCCTAAACGGCATCTTGATAGCCGATTGCTTGTCTGGGCCGAGGACTAATACAATGTCACTCAAACCCGGAAAATGTGAACACTCATTGCGGATTTGCATAAGAGCAGTTTGATTATCAGGATCTTTAACATGTACGAACACTTTTTTGAGCACTTCAGCAACCGGCGGCGGTCCAGCCTCTCTGGGTGCCGATGGAGCCGGTTTATTTGACGGACTAGGATAATTTCCACCACCTTGCCCTCCGAAGGATCTTCGTGCAGTCCGCACCTGCGGGGCACCACCCTTTGGCTTTGCCATCTTGCGCCCGTTCGACTCGTAGGTATTGAGTTCGTCATCCTCAACGACTTGAATTTCATCGGCAATGAGTTTTGTATCACTCGTAAGGTTGCCGTCACGATCACGAGCCGCAACTTTACCACTGGCACGTATTACCGCATCTTGCACTAACTTAGCACCGACTTGTTCGTATAAATTAGGGAATACAATCACCTCGGCTTCACCGGTTTTATCTTCTAGCTTTACAAAAGCCATTTTGGTACCGCTTTTCGTAACAATGCTTCGCACCGACGAAACCAAGCCACCAATAGTCATTACCCGCCCATCAAGGTCCTGGGTCATTTCGGCAATTGGGACAGTCTGCTCGCTGAAGTAGGCATCGTAGTTATCGAGCGGGTGCGAACTTATATAAAGCCCTAGAAGTTCACGCTCCCAAGTTAATCGCTCTTTGTCAGTATGTTTTACCGGCGCGGGGGTCAAAGCAACGGTCGGCTGAATGGCCGCCATTTCGGCCATGCCGCCAAATAAATCTGTCTGTCCACTCAGAGCTTCTTTTTGCAGTTTCGACGCAAAAGCCTGAATAGTTTCAAGGTTAAACAAAAGGTCGGATCGGTCAGCCATACTATCAAATGCCCCGGTACGTATCAGTGACTCCCAGGCCTTTTTATTCACCTTTTGTGTAGATACCCGCTTGGCAAAATCTTCAACACTGGCAAATTTGCCATCTTGGCGAGCCCGCAGAATTTCTTCCACCACCCCAACACCAACACCCTTGACTGCCGCCATACCAAAACGAACTTCTTTTTTACCAGGTACGACAGCAAACTCGACGAAACTTTCATTCACATCTGGCGACAGTACCTTTATACCCATGTGCTTACACTCGGTAATTTCAATAGCTAGACGCTCGGTGTCATCGGCGTCACTGGTCATAAGCGCAGCCATAAAGGCTTCTGGGTAGTGCGCCTTAAGGTAGGCTGTCCAGTACGAGATGAGTCCATAACACGCAGCGTGCGACTTATTGAAACAGTAAGCCGCAAAGTCTTCGAGCTGCTTCCAGAAAACTTCCATATCATCACGCTTTGCACCGTTTAATTCAACCGCACCGTCTACGAACTTAGTCTTCATTTTCGCCATCATCTCAAGGTTCTTTTTACCAATCGCCTTACGGAGCGTATCGGCCTCACCACCCGTAAAGCCAGACAATTCGCGCGAAATCTGCATCACCTGCTCTTGGTAGACCAACACCCCATAGGTGTTTTGAAGGGCATTCTCCATTTTAGGATGCATGTACGTAATTTCACGTTCACCGTGTTTACGTTTAATGAAGTCGTCAATAAACTGCATTGGACCCGGGCGATACAACGCCACCATCGCGACGATATCCTCAAACACCGTCGGTTTAAGTTCGCGCAAATACCGCTTCATACCAGCAGATTCAAGCTGAAAGACACCCGTGGTGTCGCCACGCTGAAATAGCTTAAAGGCTTCCTCATCATCGAGTGGGATTTTGGCCAGATCAATATCTGTCTTAAATACCTTTTTAATAATACGCAGGGCATTGTTAATAATTGTTAAGTTAGACAGCCCCAAGAAGTCCATCTTCAAAAGCCCGAGTTCTTCGACCTGGCCCATTGGAAATTGCGTTGCCGGCACACCCTTTTGCGACATTTCAATTGGTAAGAATTTCACAATGTCATCAGGCGCGATCACTACACCGGCAGCGTGAACACCATGGCTACGAATCGTACCTTCAAGGCGCATAGCAAAATCAATCACCCGTTTGGCGGTTTGGTTTGTCTCGTATTCGTGCTTGAAGTCGACGTCATCCACTACACTTTTTGCCAAAGGGATATGACGGCCCTGAACCGGCTGCGGCACTAGTTTTGCAATACGGTCACTCTCGCCATACGGCACTTGAAGCACGCGAGCTACGTCACGTACGGCTGCGCGTGCCGCCATAGTACCAAAGGTCACAATGTTTGCCACCCGTTCCTCACCATATTTTTCCGTACAATAGGCAATCACCTCATTTCGACGAGTATCCTGAATGTCGATATCGACATCTGGCATGCTAATACGGTCGGGGTTAAGAAAACGTTCGAACAAGAGGTCGTATTTTAGTGGGTCCAGCTCAGTAATACGCACTGCATACGAAACAATAGAGCCTGCGGCCGAACCACGCCCTGGTCCAAAAATAATACCCTGGTTCTTCCCCCAGTTAATAAAGTCTTGGACAATTAAGAAGTAGCCGTTAAAGCCCATACGGTCAATAACACCTAATTCATAATCAGCGCGTTCAAGGACGTTCTTTGGGGTATGTTTACGAGCTTCTTCGATTGTCATAGCTTCGGCATCTTCAAATGGGACCTCGCCATAACGCCAAGCCAGGCCTTGAAAGACAAGTTGGTCTAGATAGGTCTTTTCGTTATGCCCCTCAGGTGTCGGGAAGGTTGGAATAAGAATTTTACCAAGCTCGATATCAACCTCGCAGCGGTCCGCAATGACCTTTGTGTTTGCCACGGCTTCGGGGTGGGTTTTCGACCAACGTTCGATAATTTCTTTCGGGTCAGTCACGTGAAGCTCAAAGTCTTTCAAAGACATGCGCTTTTCATCACTCAAATAGGCACCCGTACCGACGCACAGTAGAATCTCATGCGTGTCTTGATCATCGTGGGTAAGGTAGTGTCCGTCACTTGTAACTACCATAGGAATATCAAGCTCTTCGGAGATCTTTTCCAGATAGCCATTAATTTTTACCTGTACATCCCAGGCAGTTGGTGATTCAAGATGGCCGTGGTCCTGCATTTCAAGGTAGTACCTATCGCCGAACACGCTTTTGTACCAGGCGGCGATCTTCTTGGCCTCTTCGTAATTGTCGGCGCGCAGGTTTTCACCGAGCTCACCACTTGCACAGCCAGATAGAATAATAAGCCCTTCGTTGTATTCTTCTAAAAGCTCATGGTCGATACGTGGCTTGTAGTACATACCCTCAAGGTTAGCCTTAGAACTAAGGCGCATCAGGTTTTGATAACCCTTATTGTTCATTGCCAAAATAATAAGGTGATAGCGAGCCTTATCTTTTTGTGGATCACGGTCGTGGCGACTGCGGGCCGCCACATAGGCCTCCATGCCAAGAATTGGCTTTACTTCAGCTGCCTTAGCGGCTTTATAAAACTCAAGTACTCCGGACATCGTCCCATGGTCGGTAATAGCTACCGCTTCCATGCCCATATCCTTAACTGCATTCACAAGGGCGGGGATTTTTGTTAAACCATCCAGCAAGCTGTGATGGCTGTGATTATGCAAGTGAACATACTGCGATGGTTGCAGTACGCCAACATCTTTTGGTTTCGCCTCAGTTTGAACCCCCATAACTATGTATTAGTATAGCGAAAAAACCAGCCTACGTCTGTAGTAAAATCTATCTAATGCAGAGTTGCGCTACTACTTCTTGCCCTGTTGAACAATATCGACGACATATTGGATAAAGTCGCCAATACCACCAGGAATATCCGTTAACAGAGAAAGCAGCCAGATGATCAAGGCAATAACAATTGTACCACCAAGCACCGAGCCGACCCCGAAAAATACGCCGCGAATGAAATTCATCCAATATACTTCACGGCGTGAACTGTGAAAGTCGTAAAAAAGATCTTCTAATATTGCCCGGCGAGCACCGACTTCATTATCTTTTTTTACCCTGCGCTTAACCTTATTAATAAGCTTCTTGACCACCATAATACCTAAGAAACCTACTTCTTTTTGGTGGTTGGCTTTTTATTAAAACCAGCTTTTGCACCCTCAACTGCTTGCTCGACACGCTCTTTGAGCTCTTCGGCTTTGTCGGTTACTTCGGCGACTACTTCTTTGCCCTTAGCTGTTACTTCTTGAGCTTTCTCAGTTGCAACACCCTTGGCACGTTCCGCTTCGGCAATAACCGTCTCTTTTGACTTGTTAGTTGCATCCTTAATGTCTTGTCGTGTTTCCTTGCCGCTCTTTGGTGCTGAAAGAATACCAGCCGCAAAACCGGCTACTGCACCAATAACTGTCCCTAGAAATACTTTACCTTTTGACATAATTACTTATTCCCCTTCTTAGATGACTTGCTCGTCCATTTTTTTACATACTTACTAAATAGTTCAGCCACAAATAGCGGCGACGTCAAACGAGTGACCCCCGTTATGGCCGCATCTATATGACTGACCGTATTCTGAGCCGATTTAGTAATTTTTCGTATCTCGGCCGTAAGTTTAATTAAATAGATAGCTAAGATGATTCCTACGATCAAAAAGAGCGCAAGAACACTTGATACTATAATTACTAAAATTTCAGCAGCATTTTCCATTAGTATGAGCTCCTTTTTGTTTTATTATACCTTCATTTGTTAGTATACGCTACTTTGTTGCATAACGTAGCTTTAAAATGGGTATACTATTCGCTTAGGCGTTGACGAATAAGTTGCTGAGCCATAGCAGGGTTAGCCTTACCCTGAGAGCGCTTCATTACTTGGCCAACTAAAAAGCCGATCGCCTTTTCTTGGCCAGCCTTAATATCAGCTACCGATTGAGCGCTGGCTGGATCTTCTAGAACTTCATCAACGATAGCTAACACGGCCGACTCATCGCTCACCTGCAACAAGTTTTTCGCTTCAGCAATTTCACGAGCCGTTTGTTCACTCGTCAGTAATTCCTGGAATACTTCTTTGGCGGCCGTACTTGATAATTCGTTTTTACCTACCATGTCGGAAAGTTCAATATATGCTTCGGGGCTAAAATTGCTCGCAATAATTGCCGCTTCTTCACCCGGGTTTATAGCACTGACAAACCAGTGGGCAACGCGCCGAGCCGTGTCGGGGCCAGATGTTTGTAATACCTCATCAACAAGAACGGCATAGCTTTGGGTAGCGAGTAATGCTTCAACAACCGAGCGATCAAGTCCAAGCTGTTCCCAGTTTGCACGATAATAGGCCGGTAGGTTTGGTACAGTACTTTGAATAGCACTAATGTCCTCTTCTGTAAGCACAATCGGTGGGATATCAGGATCGGGCATGTATCGGTAATCTTGGGCATCCTCTTTACTGCGCTGCGAACTCGTTTTACCAGCCGCGTCGTCCCAACCACGAGTCTCTTGTACGATCTTCTCGCCTTTTTCTAATAATTCAATTTGACGTTCAAATTCATACTGAGCAGCACGTTCAACACTACGGAATGAATTAAGATTCTTCACTTCGGCACGAGTACCAAGTTCAGTCGCACCCTTTTTAGCGACCGAAATATTGACGTCAAAACGCATGTTTCCGTGATAAAGATTACCCAATGTCACACCAGCATAGGTCATAAGACGATGCAGCTCACTCGCATAAGCCTTGGCGGCGGAAGCTGAGTGAATGTCCGGCTCAGAAACAATTTCAATCAATGGTGTCCCGGCACGGTTCAAATCTACCAGGCTATATGTACCGTGGTGAGTAAGCTTTCCGGCGTCCTCCTCAATGTGAGCATGATGGAGGCGCACTTTTACTGGAGCTCCATCTTCAAGTGTTGCTTCAACAAAACCGCCGATAATAATAGGCTGGTACATTTGACTGATCTGATACCCCTTAGGAAGGTCGGGGTAAAAGTAGTGCTTACGATCAAAGCGGCTGACGGTAGCTATTTTTGAATTCAGCGCCCTACCCGCCTTCACAGCGAGCGTCACTGCTTCACGGTTTAAAACTGGCAGCATTCCCGGCAGGCCGAAGTCAATAGGATTAATAGCAGTGTTTGGGTCTTTATCACGAGCATCGTTATCCGCTCCGCTAAATAGCTTTGTAGCCGTTGCAAGCTGAACATGACACTCGATGCCGATAGTCATTTCATATGTGTCTAAGATTTCGGGTGCTACAGCCATTAGATTGCTCCTATATCTTTTAGTGCTTGCTTAAAACTTACTAATGCCTGACGTGATCGCTCATAATCAACGCGAACATCGGCTTCGTGAGCGAGTTTATTGCGCAACTTATGTGCGGCCCACACTCCATTACCATTCGTCCATTTGCCTTGGCATTGCTTCATGCGGTCCGCCATCGTCTTGCCTTGCAGCCCGCGTTCACGTAAAGCCTGGTCAAGCAGTTTGTCTGCTTCCATAATCGCAACGGTGTAACTGGCTTCGTTATTACGCTGCAGTTGTGATTCAATTCGCATCCATCGGCTTCGGAATTTATCTTGATCAAGCGCTCGAGCACTGCCTTTGGTAAACGAAATAATGACAAATAATAACCCACCAAAAATAAAGATGGCAGCAAAAAATAAAATGATCAGTACACTTTGATCCATTACGCGCTCACCCCTTTTGCAATAGCGAGCAAGGTTGCGTCAGACGTACGCGGCCCTATAAGCTGAACCCCTACCGGTAGGCCGGTATCTGTTAACCCCGCAGGAACACTAATAGCAGGCAAGCCGGCAAGGCTCGCTGGCACCGTCATAATATCAGCCAAGTACATCTTGACTGGGTCGGCCGTATTTTCGCCCAACTTGAAAGCGGGAGTTGGAGCAACCGGCCCTATAAGCGCGTCATAGGTATTAAACAATTCGTTGAATTCGTTAATCAGTAGAGTACGGGCTTTTTGGGCCTTTAGGTAGTAGGCGTCAAAGAAACCGCTCGAGAGTACGTAACTACCAATCATAATGCGACGCTTGTTTTCTGGCATAAACCCAGCATCGCGAGACAGCCCATACACCTCACTTAACGTTTTTGCGTCTTTCGAGCGTTCTCCATAACGAATACCATCGTAACGGCCCAAGTTGCTACTAATTTCAGCAGGTACAACAATATAGTAAATAGCTAATGCGTATTTAAGCATCGGCAAGCTGACTTCTTCGATGGTATGCCCCTGGGCTTTTAATTTCTCGATATACCCCGTCACCTGTTCGCGCACACCAGCGTCAACATCATCTGTCATAAATTCTTTAATGACACCGATCTTTTTTGGTGCGTCGAGTTGGACAATTGGTTTAAAGAAATCTGGCAGGGTCGTCATATCTTTAGAGTCACGCCCACTTAATATATCCATAACTAATTCAGCGTCATCCACATTTCCAGCAAGTACTCCGATAGTATCAGTGCTACTGGCCATAGCAACAACACCATATCGACTAACCGTTCCATAAGTAGGCTTTACACCAATGACACCATTAAAGCTGGCTGGCTGCCGAATAGATCCGCCAGTGTCGGTTCCTAGTGCAAAAGGCACGATATCTAAAGCGACCGCTACAGCTGAACCACCACTACTACCGCCGGCAACACGAGTGTCGTCATGGGCATTTTTGGTTGGGCCAAAGGCAGAGTTTTCGGTACTACCGCCATGGGCAAAAGCATCAAGGTTTGCCTTGCCAATACAAATAGCACCTTCAGCTTCAAGCTTTTCAATTGCCGTAGCCTGCAAAGGTGCAGTAAAGTTTTCGAGAAAATGGCTCGCAGCAGTTGTTGTGCTTTCGAGCGTTAGAAAATTATCCTTAGCAATAAAAGGCACGCCAGCCAGACGACCCTTGAGCTTACCCGCATCAACCAGGTCAGCACGCTCTAAGGCCCGTTTTTCATCGAGCGACAATAGTGCGTGAAATGATTCATGTTCACGAGCTTTCTCTAGTGCCATTTCAACAATGGCGCGTGCAGATTTTCCTTTGAAATCAGAAATAGAAGACATACTATTTACAATACCTTTGGTACTTTAATTTGGTTTGCTTCAGAATCTGGCGCTAGTGCAAGTAAGGGTTCGCGACCCAAACCGTAATCGTCAATAACATCCTCGCGCCAGATGCTTTGTAGATCAGTTACCTGATACGTAGGCTCGACTCCGTCTGTATTCAACTCCGAAAGCTGCTCGATGTAGCCAAGAATATTCTCTAGGTCAATGCGCAGCGATTCCGCTTCTTCATCAGCTAACTGCAAACTACTGAGCTGTGCCAAATGGTGCACATCATCGTGGGAGATTTGTGTCATATTATGACTATTATAGCTTAGAACGAAGAGAGGGTAAATATTACCTATCTAAAAGATCGTGGGATTTTATCAGATACATACTATTCGCTATTATACTTCGAAATCCAAGACTAGCCCCTGATGATCCGAAGCAACAATTGTGGAAGCATAAAAATCGTTCACCGTAATGTCGTGACTGACGAATATATAGTCGCAGGCTTCAACTTTGTGCGTCAGGTCGTTCCGTGTGGTTACAAGTCCATATTCAGTTGTTAAATTTCGGAAATGGTCATTCAACACTGCAATCGACTCACTACTAGGCTCAAGGTTAAAGTCGCCAGCAATAATGACTGGGCCATCGAGTTGGGTGGCATAATCTACGATCTGCCGACACGCCTTAAGAGTGAACTCATTTCCTCTTTTATGCTCAGGCACATGATAGCCGTGGTGATTAATCAGGTGTATCTTTTTATTATTCTGATCTTCGATTACTACATGTTGAAAATTCCGCACATTATAGTCGTCGTCAATCGCCCTGTTATGTACATATTCACGATTTGTAAAAATGGTTGCTTTATCATTTAAGGTAAGGTTACTAATAATCGCATTACCGAACTCCGTTCGGGTATCCATAAACCCAAAATCATATACGGGCGAAAAATACTGATGGTGAAACTTAATAGAATGAACGAATTCTGTTAATGTTGGGAAAAGCCCTATCTCACTGGGGGATTCGAACACTTCTTGGAGGAGTGCTACATCGGGGGCTTCTTTGGCGATCATATCTTGGAGTCTATTTGAAAGACGAATAGACCAGGCGTTTATCTGAAGGAGTCTCATGATTGTAGTATAGCAAACACATGCCTTGTCAGCTTCGTTTGTTTATTATTCGTTTTCTATACTCGCTTGCCAACATGTACGACTTTGTGTCTACGACCTTATCTACAAACAACGTACCGTTTAAATGATCTGTTTCGTGTTGCGCCACATGGGCTACAAAACCTTCTACTATTTCATCGTGTTTTTGTGCTTTTTCATCAAGCCATTGCAAGCGAACCTTTTTGTAGCGTGGCACTTTGGCAAATAAGGTATTATCACCTTCACCGGAGCTAAGACACCCCTCCCACATTTCATGCGGTTCACCGAACGTTTCTAGAATCTGTGGGTTAATAATAACACCATCAAACGGCTCACGATCTGGCCTGGTTGGAGTTGGCTTAATGCCAATCGCGCTGATAGCAATCGGGTACCCAAGCTGAGGTGCGGCAATACCAACGCCATATTCTTTTTCACGCAAAGTATAAAACATGTTTTGAATAAGTTCTTGGGTTTTGTCAGAAAGAATTTCTTTGCGCGTTAGTCGACGTGCTTTTTTACGAAGAATAGGGTTTCCAAAGTATGTTGGCTTAAGAATTCTAGGCATATCGTTAGTATACCAGTTAGGTGCTATACTGCACGTATGACGACCATCGAGAAAAAAATCTGGCCAGAATCGTTTGAACTTATTCAGTCTGGAGCAAAAACCTACGATCTCCGCCTTGCAGATTGGGAAGTTGCTAATGGCGATACGATCATTTTCAAAGAATGGGACCCTAAAACCGAAAAATACACCGGGCGTGAACTGACGCGCCAAGTTGGCTATGTTGGCAAAACAAAACACTGGCAAGTCTGGCCGACAAAAGATATTGAAACATACGGCTATCAGGTTATATCATTACTGCCACCAGAAGTCCCGCAAGTGCGCGTTGGTGTTGGGGTGTTTATCATGAAGGACGGCAAGTTCCTTATGGGCAAACGCCATAATGCACATGGCGATGGAACCTGGAGTATTCCGGGCGGCCACCTAGAATTTGGCGAAACACCGGAAGAAACCGCCATTCGTGAGACTTTAGAAGAAACCGGCCTTCATATCAAAAATGTACGGTTCGGCGCTGTAACAAATGATCGCTTTGAAGAGGATGGAAAACACTACCTAACAGTATGGATAGTTTCAGATTGGGAGTCGGGTCAAGAACACATTACCGAGCCAGATAAATACGACATGATGGGGTGGTATGATTTTGACAACTTACCAAGCCCCCTTTTTCTTCCTTGGGAGCAGTTGCTCAAATCTGAATTTATTCATGCGCTAAAAAGCTTATAGCTTTTGCCGTATTTCGGCAATCAGGTCACGAAGTTCAGCCGCTTTCTCAAACTCCAGATTCGCACTAGCAAGATCCATCTGCGCCGATAGGTCTTTAATAAGACTGGCGTATTCATCTTTTGGAATTTTCTTCAAATCGAGCTTCGGTTTGTCATCAGCTTTCTTTGGAATAATCGCACGCAAGCCTTCATCGATTTCTTTGGCCACACTGGTTGGCGTAATATTATGTTCCTTATTGTAAGCTTGTTGAATTTCACGACGGCGGTTGGTTTCTTCAATCGCTTGTTGCATAGATTTGGTGATAGTGTCACCGTACATCAGCACTTTACCATCAAGATGTCGAGCGGCACGACCGATAATCTGAATTAAGGCGCTAGCGCTACGAAGAAAGCCCTCTTTATCGGCGTCAAGAATAGCCACAAGACTAACCTCTGGCAGGTCAAGACCCTCACGAAGCAAGTTAATACCTACCAAAACATCGTACACGCCAGTACGAAGATCACGCAGAATATCACTTCGCTCTAAGGTATCTACTTCGCTGTGAATGTAAGCGGTTTTAATATCCAACTCCTGCAAATACGTAGATAAGTCCTCCGCCATCCGCTTAGTAAGTGTCGTCACAAGCACGCGCTGACCTTTGGCGACGCGATCACGGATTTCACTAATCAAATCATCAACCTGACCCTCGGTTGGGCGGACGATAATTTCTGGGTCAATCAGGCCAGTTGGGCGAATAATCTGCTGGGCCGGCTCGGGGCTATGACTTAACTCGTATTCAGCCGGCGTCGCCGATACATACACAGCTTGGTTGATTTGACGATTAAATTCATCGAACGTTAATGGTCGGTTATCCAAAGCACTTGGCAAACGGAAGCCGTATTCAACCAGTACTTCCTTACGGGCGCGGTCACCATTATACATACCCCTTACTTGCGGTAGTGTCATATGACTTTCGTCGACAAAGAGCAAAAAATCATCAGGGAAATAGTCTAGCAATGTAGCCGGTTGTTCGCCTGGCTCACGATTAGTAAGATACCGGCTGTAGTTTTCGATCCCCTTTACAAAACCGGTCTCTTCAAGCATTTCAATGTCGTATTTGGTACGTTGCGCCAAACGTTGTGCTTCAAGTAGCTTGTCGTGCTTCTCGAAAAAGTCCATCCGCTCTTCAAACTCTTGCTTAATATTCTCAATCGCACGTTCGAGTTTTTGCTTTGGTGTTACGTAGTGGCTACTTGGGAAAATAGAAATTTGCTCGGGCTCTCCTAAAATCTCCCCTGTTAGCGGATCAATACGAGTAATACGCTCGACTTCATCACCAAAGAAATCAACCCTATACGCAACATCACTGCCGGCTGGGAAGACGTCGACGATATCACCCTTCACGCGGAAGGTGCCGCGATGGAAATCGATATCATTGCGTTGATATTGAATGTCAGTCAGTAAACGAACAAATTTATCCTGCTGGCGGCGCTCACCTTTTTGCACCAAAATTGACATATCCGAGTAGTCTTCTGGTGAACCAATACCATAAATACAACTGACACTGGCAACAATAATAGTGTCACGACGCGTTAATAGGGCGGTTGTAGCCGCGTGTCGCAAACGATCAATTTCATCATTGATTTTACTGTCTTTTTCAATGTAAGTATCGCTGCTAGCAATATAGGCCTCTGGTTGATAATAATCAAAGTAGCTGACGAAATAATGCACTTCGTTGTCCGGGAAGAACGCCTTAAACTCACTATAAAGTTGGGCAGCAAGCGTTTTGTTATGCGCCAAAACTAACGTCGGCACCTGACGTTTGGCGATAATATTTGCCATGGTAAATGTTTTACCCGAACCAGTTACTCCAAGTAGGGTTTGCTCATGTTCGCCTTTTTCCAAACCATCAACAAGCTGGGCGATAGCTGTTGGCTGATCTCCCGTTGGTTCATAGGCCGATGAAAGGACGAATTTTTGCTCCATCCTTTCTATTATACCCTAGCGCTTGCCTTCGGCAATCCAGCGATCTTTAAGCTTGTAGGCACGATCAAACATTTGTTCACGGGCTCGCTCAAGTGACGACTCATTCACACGATCCGTCACATGTTGTATATCATCTGTAATAATGTACAAACTACGGTCTTCCGGTTCAATAGTATGGTATTTATCAGCAAGTGTATCGTGGATCATCTGATCAAGTGGTGTCCAGAAATCCTTACCCAAAAGCACAACTGGCACTTGCGGCACTGTTCCGGTTTGAATAAGTGTGATGACTTCAAATAACTCATCAAAAGTACCAAAGCCACCACCGGCAAAAATATAGGCACTGGCATCGAGGGTCATAGCTACTTTGCGGCCAAAGAAATGCTCAAACCGGTAACTCTCGGTCGTATATTCGTTAAGCTTCTGCTCCATGGGCAAGTGAATATTAAAGCCAATTGAAGTACCCCCAGCTTCGAAAGCGCCACGGTTAGCCGCCTCCATAACGCCGCCGCCACCACCCGTTACAATGGCATAGCCTTGATTAGCAAGCTCCCACCCTACCGCATAGGCCTGGCGACAAACAGGGTGCTCAGCCGGCAAACGTGCCGAGCCGAACACGGTAACTGTTTTGTCGTATTTACTTAAAATATCGAAGGCTCGTTCAAACTCTTCAACCACTGTTACAAGCCGGCCCTCAGCAGCATCAATCAGCTTCTGACGTACTAATAGGTGATTTTTTTCGTCTTCAGATTTTAATGCATTAACAGAAATGTGTGTGTTCGCCATTCATTACCCTTCGAAATCAGTCAATTTGTACCAGTCAGGTGCTTCGGCTAAGAACTTTTCAACTTCTTCGCGGTGCAACAAACCAGCTTGCGCACCGAGCTTTTGCACAACACTCGCACTGTTAATAGGTGCCCAGGTGAGGGCGGTATCCATCGTCTCACCTAGCGCAAGGGCCGCAACAATTGTCGACGCGAAGGCATCACCCGCACCGGTTCGATCAGTTGGAGGAGCTGGGTCTGGGTAATTAGGAATGGTCACTAGCTTAAAATCGTAAGATGCATACGAACCGCTAGGGCCATCGGTAATAACCACTTTTTGTGGACCCAATTCGTGGAGGGCATTCGCAAGGTCGCGAATTGAATCGTACGGCTGACCCGTTACATCAACCGCTTCTTCGCGATTTAAGACAATAATGTGTGTGCGACGGTACAAATCAGCAAGTTTTTCGACACCCCACTTGAAATGAAAAGTACCTGGCTGGAAGGCCAGCTTCACATTTGGGTGCGCCTCTAGGTAGTTTAGAAGACCTTCATGAAATTCCCATGACGCATCACTAATAAGCGCTAGGTATACCCACTCAGGCTCTTCGGCTGGGTCAACCCAGGTATATGTAAAAGCCTCGTTTTTCACTAGAATCGTTCGTTCTGCACCATATCGCAAAACGTAATAATAGCTTGTCTTCAGACCTTCTTGCATAGAGATAGAGTCGGTGAGAATATGCTCTGTCTTTAGGTATTCTATGGCGTCTTTACCAACTTGATCATCACCAAGGAAAGACACAAGGCCAGTTTTTACTCCTAGGCGTGCAGTCGAGACCGCGGCATTAGGCGCCGGCCCAACCCCTTGCACGATATCAACCCCGTCATATGGTGGTTTTGAACCCAATGGCAAACTCAAGCGTTTATCGCCATTTTCATCAGTCTCAACCCGTGCTACCTCTTCGTTAAGCTTAATAAATGCATCGGTGAAAATATCACCAATTGCGAGTACGTACGATTCTGCCATAACTTTCTCCTTAACTACAGGCTGCTCTATATTATTCGGTTCTTTAGATAACAACGCTCTCACCGTTGGCTCATGAGTGGACGGATGGACTGTATAGCGGTGAGTAATTTCGCCAAGTAATGCACGGCGAGCATGGTCAAATGTGCGTGATGTGAATTGTCGATTGTGCCGTATATCATCTAGAAGATCAACCGCGTTAAATGAGATGAGTTCTCTGCCTACAATAAAAATGATGTAATCCGTCGTCAACAACTCTTCGCGTTCAGTTTTAGCCACATGTGCCCGTAAAGCACTATATACTTCTAGGGCAGTGCTATTCGCTGGGTCAAGTTGTAACGTACGCATTATTTGGTGGGCAGTATGAGTAATATCAGCAATCAGGCGAACATCAACCCCCTCGCTACGCGCCGACTGCTCAAGCTTCACTAATGCCGTTGCGAAGAGCGGGTCCGTACTGCCTAATAATCTTTCCAGCATATGAGCCATTAGAAGTCTTTCTCCGTCAAAGGCATGTCATGAAGCACGGTGCCTTCGTGCAAAATACCTTCCTTTGCACCAATAAACTGCACAACAGATGTTGAGTTAGCGCTGGCAAAAACAATGGCTTCTTTGAGCGACTTTCCCTGTGCATAGGCACTTAAAAAGCCCGAGCCAAAGGCATCGCCCGCACCAGTACGGTCAATAACTGGTACATCTTCGTACATACCAGCGGTAATAATCGTTTTTCCGTCTGTTGCAACCACGCCATTAGGGCCATCGCTGACTACGGCTATTGGCACGTAATGCGTAAGATGCCGAACTAATTCTTCAAGAGTCTCGCCGTGGACAATCATTTGCGCTTCTTCTTTGTTGACCGCTAATATCTCGACATCCTCTAGCAAGCCTTTTAGCTTGTCTGGGCTTTTCAACTCAACCCCGGCTGGGTTAAGCATGACCTTCACATTCTTTTCAGCTGCATGGCTAATAATTCGCTCTAGCAGGTCCATGTCACCAAGCGAAGATATGTAGATCCACTCGCCACCGTCAATTACGGAAAGATCGAGTTCGGAATCGCGAGCCGTCGGCATGGCGCCTTTATAATTTAAAATCGTACGCTCACCACCCTCCAACATCAAGATAACGGAATAGCTTGAACGGAAGTGTTCACCCTGGTATACATGTGATGTATCAACACCTTCGCGGTCGAGGCTTTGGAGGATAGTTTCACTCGACGCATCAGTACCAAGACACCAAGCGTACTTGCTATGCAAGCCCTGACGCGCAAATGTTACCGCTGCATTGGTTACATTACCTCCCGTCGAGAAGATGACTTCATCTAGGTCAAGTTTTTGACCAACGGGAAGCTGCTCGTACTTTACCCCCTTATGCTCAAACTCCGTAAAAGCATTGGTACTCTTCAAGAAAACATCTTGAGTCGCCTTACCGATTGTCACAATAGTCGGCGTTGCCATAGTTCAAACGACAGCTTTCCCGGCACTCCCGAAGGCTTGAATCTTTTCTTCGACTACAGCTTGAACAGCATCCTTTACCTTATCCATAAGTTTCACAACAGCGAATTCATCTGGATGTGCTTTAAGCTCTTCTTCCATAACGGTGCGGAAGGCGTAGCGCATATCACTATTTATGTTAATCTTGCTGACACCAATTTTTGCCGCATCTTCAAAATAATGGAGAGGTGTACCCGAACCGCCATGAAGGCTGATCTGACAAGGAATGGCTTCACGAATACGCGCCAGCAACTCAAGATCGAGTTCTTTCGGAACAGGGTACTTACCATGGAGATTGCCCACCGCCGCAGCAAATGTATCAACGCCAGTGGCTTCCACAAAGGCCTTGGCGCTTTCTGGTGTCGAGAACGTCTTTTTGATCTCTTGGTAATCGATAGTTTCTGTATGTACATTACTGCTACCGCCAAAGTAGTGCGGCTCACTTTCGACAAGGGCGCCCGTAAATTTAGCATACTCAACAACTTCACGGGTCTTTTCTATGATTTCTTCTTCGCTGGCATCGTGGTTCGCTTGTGAAATATCAATGTGAATAAACTCGTAGCCAGCGTCGATAGCTGCCTTACAAGCTTCAACAGTTGGACTATGGTCGAGATTAATATACATCTCGATACCATATTCTTTTTTGTAATTGTCGACGAGGTCGCGCAAGTTATCTATACCGATCGCATCAACTTCACCTTGGCTTACTTCAACCAATACAGGTGCGTTCAATTTTTGCGCCGCTCGTGCAATTGCAATAAGCGTCTCCTGGTTATCGATGTTAAATGCGCCTACGGCGAAGTGTTGCTGACGACTACGCTGCATCAAGTGACGTGCACGCAGAGTATTATCGCGGATTTCGGCTATAGTCAGACCCATTGTTAGTAATGCCCCCTACAAATAGTGTTGTTTCTTATCACAAGTATACCACTTATGGTTATAGAAAAAAGAACAAGTTGTTGCTATATAGGCCTAAGTTAGTCGTTCTGGTGGTAACGTGGAGTACGCTTTAGCCAGTCTTCAAGTTGCTCGACAATTTTTGGGCCACTCAGACCAAAGTAATCTATGAGCTCGTTAGGGGCACCCGATTCACCAAAACGATCGTACATGCCAATGCGCTTCACGGGCATGGGAAGGTGTGAGCTTAAAAATTCTGCGACTGCACTTCCAAAGCCACCGGCCGCTTGAGCCTCTTCAGCAGTAACGACACGACCGGTTTTTCGGGCGCTTGCCAAAATTATCTCTTCATCGAGCGGCTTAATGGTAGGTACATGTACCACCTCTGCGTGAATACCCTGTTCCTCAAGAATTTTCGCAGCAACTAATAGCTGGTACGTCATAGTACCGGTGCCAAGCAGCGACACATCGTGACCCTCTTTAAGTACATAGGCCTTCCCGAGCTCAAATGGCGAATCTGTCGTACTGAAAATAGGTGTTTTTTCACGTGCCAAACGAAGATAGCTTGGTTTACCGTTAACCGCCAAGGCTTTCGTAGCCTTCTCGGCTTCAACACTATCGCCAGGCGCCACAACTACCATATTAGGAAGAACGCGCATCAGCGCAATGTCTTCAAGCATCTGGTGGGTTGCACCGTCAGGCCCAACACTAACACCAGCGTGTGAACCAACTACTTTTACAGGTTGGTTATTAAGTGCTGCGGTGGTTCGGATCTGTTCCCAGTTTCGACCTGGGCTAAAAGCTGCGTAACTGCTCGTAAATGGAATACGCCCAGCCCGGGCCAACCCCGATGCTACAGTAACGAGGTTCTGTTCCGCAATACCAATTTCAATAAAACGTTTTGGGAAAGCTTCTTTAAAAAGGTGCATTTGCGTACTTTCCGTTAAGTCGGCACACAAGGCCACAACATTTTCATCCGCTTCACCGGCCGCTTTTAAACCGCGACCAAAACCGGCACGGATTGGCTCAAGTTCAACATCGTCTCCATAGAGTTTTGGGTTTAGTGGATAGCTCATACGCCCTCTCCTTCGTGTGTAATTTTACCGCCTAAACTACGGAGATCTTTTAAAGCCTCTTTAGCCTGTTCGGCGTTTGGCGGGATACCATGCCACTTGTAGTTGTATTCCATAAAATCAACACCCTTACCCGGTATAGTATGGGCAATAATAAGGGTTGGACGGTAACTAATTGCCCTGCCTTCGCTGGCAGCATCGATAATACTTTCTATATTATGACCATCAATTTCTAGGACATGCCACCCAAACGACTCCCACTTACCTTTAAGATCTTCGAGGGGCATAACATCTTCAGTTGTACCATCAATCTGGATATTATTACGGTCAACAAATGCAATAAGTTGTGAGAGTTTATTTTTACCAGCGAACATAGCCGCTTCCCAAATATTTCCTTCGTCGAGCTCACCGTCACCCATGACTACGTAAACAAAGCGGTGCGTATTTTCTTCTAAATACTGCAAGCTATAGGCATACCCAGCAGCCTGAGACAACCCGCTACCAAGAGGACCACTTGTATTCTCGAGGCCTGGCAACTTTTCGCGTTCAGGGTGACCTTGAAGGCGACTACCAAGTTTACGAAGACTACCGAGTTCTTGCTTGCTGAAGTAGCCAGCCTCGGCCATCGTAGCGTATTGCACAGGAACGCAGTGTCCATTACTCAAAAAGAACACGTCTCGATCTGCCCATTCTGGTTCTTCAGGCCTAATATTCATAATATTAAAGTAAAGGGCAGCAAAAATGTCCGCCAGGCCCAATGGACCGGCGCTGTGTCCGCTCCCCGCTTCGAGCAGCATTTTTATAATATCTTTGCGAATATCATTCGCCTTCTGCTCAATCTGAGGAATAGTTAATTTACCCACCTAAATTACTCCGTGTTTATTAATTTCTTTTACCAACTCATTGTATGTATCAGCAGGTGCTGCAGAGTTCGCGATCTCGCCACCAACGTTTAGTACATCGGCTCCGCCCTGCGTTAAGGTGTAAGCGTTATCAAGCTTTACGCCGCCGTCCCAACCAATTTCAACATTGGGTTTAATTTTCTTAATGAGCCTAATCTTTTCGAGCTGCATAAGGCTAGCCGTACCACCAAACTTTCCAAGATCACCAGAAAAAATCATGACGTGGTCGGCGGCCTCGATCGCAGGTTGAACTGTTGAAGGAACGGTTGTTTTTAGCAACGCCAACCCGGCTTTGATACCCGCTTGCTTAAGAGTTGCAAAATGAGGTACGACGTCTTCTTGAGTTTCAGCATGGAAAATAACCATACTTGGCTTTAGCTGTATAAGTTGCTGGATATGCTCAGATGGCCGTGCCACCATGGCATGAATATCAACCTCCCAACCTTGCGGCCAAAAAAGCTGAGCCTCTGGCAGTAAAAAGGTAGGTGCAAATTCACCATCACTAATATCAATGTGTACCCGCCTGGCAAAAGTTTGAAGACGCTGGGTTGATTCGCGAAGCTGATCCAGAGTTTCAGCCATAATTGTAGGAACAATCTGACTCATGATACCAACTCGTCCAACTCGGCATTACGGCGTTTAAAGCGTACAGCACCGGCAAACTCGGTATTTAGCCATGTTTCCAAAATACCCTGCCATGCAGCCTCGTCATCACCCACGACACGTGCCGGAAGGCAAAGAATATTACTATCATTGTCGTAACGGGTCATCCTCGCTTCGTAAGCGTCCCAAATGACACTAGCGCGAATACCGCGGAATCTGTTGGCTGCCATGGCTACGCCTTGGCCCCCACCACATACAAGAATACCTCTAGGATCTTTTTCGGTAGACCCTAGTACTTTTAATGCCACAGCTTGGGCGAAGACCGGAAAGTCATCATTAGGATCGAGAGTTTTACCACCCATATCTTCAACATCGTAGCCATGCTTAACAAGGTAAGCAAATAACTGCTCTTTTAAATGAAATCCCTGATGGTCCGCACCCAAGTAAATCTTCATACTGTCTTTAAGTATAAGCGGTTTAGTCGTGGTGACGCAAGGTCTTAGCAACGTCGGCTACTAATTCTACGAGGCGGTTTGAATATCCCCACTCGTTGTCATACCAGACCATTACCTTGGCCAAGTTACCGCCAACTACTTTGGTAAGAAGAAGATCGACAATACCCGAATGGCTATTTCCGATATAGTCGCGACTTACAAGTGGCTCTTCGCTCACCCCTAGAATACCCTGGTAGTAAGGTTCGGCTGCAGCTTTCTTGAAAGCGGCGTTAATATCTTCAACAGTTACATCACGCTCAAGAAGAACGGTCACATCACTAATTGATACTACTGGGGTTGGAACACGAATACTGAGCCCGTCAAACTTGCCTTCAAGTTGTGGAAGGGTTTTTGTTACAGCGATAGCAGCACCAGTTGTCGTTGGTACGATATTTTCAGCAGCATTACGACCCTCACGAAGATCTTTCGCTGGAGCATCTTGAAGCGCCTGACTGGCGGTGTAGCTGTGAACAGTAGTAAGTAGTGACTTCTGTACGCCAAATTCCGCATCAAGCACCGCCATGACAGCGCCCAAAGAGTTTGTTGTGCAGCTCGCGTTACTGATGACGTGGCTTGCGCCTTCGACTTTGTTCTCGTTAGCCCCAAGAACGATCGTATCAACACCATCGCTTTTAGTTGGGCCGCTAATAATTACTCGCTTTGCACCGGCTGCAATGTGAAGTTCAGCCGACTCTTTATCTGTAAAGCGACCGGTTGACTCAATAACCAAATCAACACCAAGGTCGCCCCATGGCAACGCAGCAGGGTCTTTTTCAGCAGTCACTTTAATGTGCTGTCCGTTAACAATGATACCCGTGTCGTCGTAGCCTACTTCGTACTTGTATGTACCGTAGTTGCTATCGTGCTTTAGAAGATACGCCAGCGTCTTGGTGTCTGTTAAGTCGTTTACCGACACAACCTCAAGGTCGCTACGGTCGAAAGCAAGCTTAAAAGCGTTGCGTCCAATGCGCCCAAAACCGTTAATACCAATTTTCGTTTTTGCCATGGGAAATGTATCCCTCCTTTTATACTGCATTATGTATAGCTAATTTTAGTATAAGCATTTTATCTATGAAGTCAAAAATTTAATCGGGGTCGGCGCCTGTGTTGGCGCCGACCCCTTGTTGGTAGATGGAGGAATGAGTGGACTGCAATGAGTCGTTGGGAAAACCAGCAGGCGGCGCTTAGTCTCCCTCGACACCGTACAAGCTCATGAGCTCACATCTTTTCCTTGTGATGGTGGCGCCCCGAGGCCGAGAAGCTTGCGCAACCCGGCCCCGGGGATCTTATCGCGGTGGACGCGATGGTCATCTCAGTTTGGTGCAAGTCGATTCATCCACGAGGACGAAGAATGCTCTCTACTCAGATAACCAGCACGAATGATACATCGCTCATCGAACTCATTGTGATGCTTCGAGTTCCAGGTGATCAACATTCCGCTTAGCCGCTACTTTACTCCTCTCGAAAATTATGTCAACTATAGGTATACTTAGCTTGTGAATAAAGCTGAATTATTAAAACATGCTGTCCCTTTTTACGAGGAGGATGAACTCCTCGAGCTTGAGCACGCCATTGACTTAGCTTCAAAAGCACATAAAGGCCAGAAGCGTAAAAGCGGCGAGCCGTATATTATTCACCCTTTAGCCGTTGCATCGACACTTATTGAATGGGGCATGGATATCGATACCGTTCTAGCCGGCGTCCTTCACGACACCGTAGAAGATACTGAAGTAACCCTTGATGAGCTAGAAAACACTTTTGGCAAAGATGTCTCCTTCTTGGTTGATGGCGTCACTAAAGTGTCTCAGGCACGTGCCGGCATGCAAGACTTAGCCGAGTACTTGCCGCAAACAAAGGATAACTTATCAAAATTGTTAATCGCTATCGGACAAGACGTCCGCGTCATCATCATTAAACTTGCCGATCGTCTTCATAACTTACAAACTTTGCAACATATGCCACGCGAAAAGCAAACGAAAATCGCCCGTGAGAGCCTCGAGGTATTTGGCCCTATGGCAGACCGACTTGGTATGGGTCGCGTGCGTATGCAAATTGAAGAACTTGCCTTTAGCTACCTTGACCCCACGGAATTTAAAAAGCTTCAAAATCAGCTTCGCAAACGCCTCGGGCGAAGCACTCGTAAATTAGGAGCTGTTCGCGATGAAGTTGAAAAAGCCCTTAAGGCCCAACATATACCACATGAAATTAATGGGCGCGTTAAAAGCATTTACAGCCTTTATCGAAAACTTAAAAAAGGCGACCGTACTATTGACGACATCTACGATTTAATGGCCCTGCGTGTCATCGTAGAAACAAAAGAAGACTGTTATCGTGTTCTCGGTATTCTACACACCCTTTACCAACCAATGATCGCGCGTATTAAAGATTACATTGCCGTCCCAAAGCCAAACGGCTATCAAAGCCTCCACACTACCGTTATTACACCAGCTAAGCAAATCGTTGAATTTCAAATTCGTACCTACGAAATGCACGAATTTGCCGAACGGGGGCTGGCTGCAAGTTTTCACTACCACGAACAAAAAGCATCCAAAGACTACACCCGCAGCAAAAAAAGCGCTGTTTTACCAACGCATATGCAGTGGATTACTCAACTTCAGGAAATCGCCACTAAACTACGCAGCGGTGAAGAAATCCCAGAATCACAGCTTTCTATCGACATTTTCGGTGATCGGATCTTTGTGTACTCACCTAAAGGCGATATTTATAACCTTCCAGAAGGTGCCTACCCGCTGGATTTTGCTTACTTAGTGCACAGCGATATTGGCAAGCACGCCTATGGTTTCCGTGTTAATGGTGCTATTCACCCATTCGATAAGCCCCTGCAAAATGGCGACGTGGTTGAAGTTATTACCCGCAAGACATCACTCCCTCGCTCGACATGGCTCGAACTTGTATCAACCACCCACGCCCGAGCAAAGCTCCGCGCCCAACTGCGCAAGGTTGGCGCTATCGAAAGTATTAGTCACGCGGCCGCGATAGTAAGAGAAAAGACGCGCCGTAAGCGCGCCCCTTCAGAAGAAACCCCAAAAGCCTAAGGCTAGCGGTTATTCCAGCGTTCAATTGCTTCGTGAATAATAATCTTCGCTTCTTCTGCGTCACCAAAGCCTTTCACAATTGTACTACCTGGCTTTTTAAGGTCCTTGTAGTGTGTAAAGTGGTGCTCAATTTGAGCCAAGAGTTGTTTTGGCAAATCCTCAAGTGAAGTAATGGCATTACCGGTGTTACGATCATCGGCTGGAACGACAATAACCTTATCATCGATTTCATTGTCATCCTCAAATTTCAATACACCTATCACACGACCCTCGAGAAAAATACCGGTCGTCAGCGGTGCATCTGTAATAATCAGTGCGTCAAGCTCATCACCATCTTCATCGAGTGTTTGTGGAATAAATCCGTAGTTAGTTGGTTTAGCAAAGATTGCTGGTTCAACACGATCAAGTTGGAAAGCCGCAAGCTCACGGTTCCATTCAATTTTATGTGAACTGCCGGTAGGAATTTCAACAACAACATTAATAACGCCGCCATCAACATCACCAGGGGTAAGAATTTTATTAAAGTCTGCCACAATATTTCTCCTTTTGTTTCTACTGTTCATTATTTTATCAGCTTTGGTCATTGAGTTCCTACTTTTTCGTTCTGTAATATAAATAATTACCGGTCAAGCCAATGATATAATGACAGCAGTGAAACTTATTTCCCCTACTCAGTATGTTCAAGAAGCTGCCCAGGCAGTAGAGCACGCTAAAAAGCACGTGTATTTACTGTCGATGGTTATTAGCGACCATGATGAGACGCACGTACTTATAGAGGCCCTTCAATCTGCCGCTAAACGCGGAGTTAAAGTTGTCGTGGCGGGCGATATTTTTACATACGGTGAAGTGGGGGGCGGTTTCTTGCCGTTTCGCTACTATAGTCATGGTGCACGAAATACGAACCGTATGGTAAAAACCCTAAAGAAAGCCGGTGTCCATTTTAACTGGCTTGGTCGTGGGCGTATTACGCTTTTTCACGGCCGTACCCATACAAAATGGTGCATAGTAGATGACACCCTTTTTACATTCGGCGGCGTCAACCTCTACGATGAAGGCGTTCGCAACGTCGACTACATGTTTAAACTGACCGACAAAAAACTAGCCGAGCGACTCATACAAGAGCAGATCCGTATCCAGAATGCCGAGCGGCGCTCAAATAATTATCCGTCCGTTAGCTATGAACATAACGACATGACCGTCCTCATTGATGGCGGTATTATTGGGCAGTCTGTTATTTATCGGCGCGCTATCGAACTAGCCGAACAGGCGATGCATATTACTTTTGTGTCACAATACCCCCCAACTGGAAAGCTTGGTCG
The DNA here is from genome assembly GCA_001897305.1 of Candidatus Saccharibacteria bacterium 47-87. Lineage (GTDB taxonomy): Bacteria > Patescibacteriota > Saccharimonadia > Saccharimonadales > Saccharimonadaceae > Microsaccharimonas. The sequence continues at coordinate 620,310 of MKSO01000001.1, forward strand.
TATTCTTAAAAGTAAGAGCGCCAACCTATATTACAATCGCCCTCTCCAGGCTGAGGGCTTGAACAGAATAGTCATTCGCATTAGTCAACTCTTAAGCGGCCTACATACAAAATACACGCGAGCCCAATACCTCCATGCAAAATGTATTATCTTTACCTTTACTAATGGCACAAAAACAGCTATTACTGGTTCGCACAATTTTGCCTATACAGGGGTGTTGCTAGGAACACGTGAAATCGCACTAGAAACTCAAAATCAGGATGTTATCAACCAGCTCGAAAAATTCGTCAACGACGAAGTCAAGCTCGGCACGAAAAACTAATTGTTTCGATCAAATTCGTCGAGATATTCACGAATAGAAAGAGCGGCTGCCGCACCTTCACCAACAGCACTGGCAATTTGCATAGTCGCACCGCTGCGAACATCGCCGCTCGCAAAGACACCGTCTAATGTTGTCATGAGGTGCTGATCCGTTTTCACTAAGCCAACTTCATCAAGCTCTACTCCACTACCTTCAAGAAATGCCGTATTTGGCTGAAGGCCCACAAACACGAAAATACCGTCGGTAATAATGTCGTGTTGCTCACCTTTTTCAGTGACACGCACTCCTGAAGCACGACCATCTGTAATAAGAATTTCATCAGTCGTCGTTTGAAGGTGTACTGTTACTTTGCCGGCGGCGACGTACTTTTGGAGTTCATGCTGCAAAACGTCGCTAGCTTTAATGGTGCTTCGAACAAGCAGGTCAATATGAGTCGCGTATCGGGTAAGGAAGATAGTTTCTTGTAGGGCAGAATTACCACCACCAACTACAACCAGTGTTTTGTCACGGTAAAAAGCACCATCGCAAGTCGCACAGTAATGAACACCTCGGCCATATAGTTCTTTTTCGCCAGGTACGCCAAGCTTCTTGTAGTCGCTTCCGGTTGCGATAAGAACAGCCTTTGCCTTCACGTCTTGGCCATCCACTGTGGCAACTTTATAGCGACCATCGCTACGGATCGCACTGACGTCACCAAAATCGATATGCGCGCCAAAGCGTTCCGCTTGCTTTTCAAGCTGCGTAGCCAGCGTCATACCTTCTATACCCTCTGGGAAGCCAGGATAGTTGTCGACTTTGTCGGTAATTGCCGCCATACCGCCAATAGTAGATTTTTCATATAGTACCGTATCGATATCTTCGCGGGTGGTGTAAATGGCGGCTGCCAAGGCGCTGGGGCCAGCGCCGATCATAATGACGTCTCGAATATTATTTTCCATAAAGCCTCGTGTATAGTGTTATTAATTCTGATGACATGGCAGGTTGTGCAATAGCTTCAGGGGCTGGAATAATCATAACCACAAATTTTAATGGTGTGTCAGCAGGAATATCTGCACCGCTCCCCGTCTTGCCATAGGCAAGATCGGCTGGAATGGTTAGCTCGCGAATACCACCCACCTTCATGCCATCAACACCTTGTGTCCACCCCTTAATGACACCACCAGGTGTTACAGGGAGAGGTGCCTTTAAGCTGTCTTTCGCGTCAGAAAACGAACTATCGAACATCTTACCCGACGGGTTCCAGCCAATGTAATAGGCGCTAAACGATGATTCACTGGTAATTGCATCTCCCGTACCCTCTACAAGATCTTGTTTACCAAGCTCCTTTACACTAGAGGCATCAAACGAAGCCACATTCGATAAGTAAGGGCTAAATGTACTGAAATACTTATCGGAAAGTTCTTTTGTCTGAGCATCCACTTTTGCCTGATAGGCCGATTGCTCGGTTTGATACTTCGAATACAGTTCGTTAAAGCGTGCTTGGTCCTTTTGGGTGTTATTGTTAGCTAGCACAATAATCGCGAATGAACCTATTGTACCAACAGCCATAAAGGCTGCGATTACCCAAATACCAATCCGTTGTACTTTAGTTGTTGCCATATTAAATTACCTTTCCTCCCGTCACTTCTGTCACCTTATCAATAACCGTGGACATTACTTGTGTTACTTCTTCACCAGTAAGTGTTTTGTCATAAGATACAAGCGATATACGCACTGTAATATTCTTCGTATCACCACTCTCGGGCTGGTATAAGTCGAGGGGTTTTACTTCTGTAATAAGCCCCGTCTCAATTAATGCAGACTTTGTCGCATCTTCTACATCGGCATAAGTAACTGAAGCATTTACTTGAAAACAAACATCTCGCTCGGTGCCTGGGTAGCGACTTAATGGTTGGTAACTACCGATTGGATCATACAAGTCGAGGAGGGCTCTGGTGTCGAGTTCAAAACCGGCAGTATGCGCTGGCAACTTAAATGCTTTTTGAACTGATGCTTTATACTCACCAACGACACCTATGGTGCGTCCAGTTTTCTGGTCTATCACCAATGCTGCCCGTTTCGGTTCAAACGGAGCATACAATGGCCGATCCTCACCAACAAGTGGGGTGAAGTTTAATGTCATGCCAATATGTTGCGCGAGGTATTCCAGTACATTCTTTGCGTCATAGTACGCCGCACTCTTATCCTTGACCTTAGCCGTAACAAACGACAGACTATCATGCTCTACGGGCACAGACTCATCTGTTAAACCACGGTTTTTATCGTGTACTTTATTTAGCTCAAACAATGCGAATGATTCGTAGCCAGCCTTACTATTAGGGAATACATTTGCCAATAGACTTGGCGTAAGCGACTGACGATAATACTGGAGGTCTGGGCTAATACTGTTGATAATGCGGTAGGCATCATCTGGTTGTTGACCGGACTTTTTTAGTAAGTCGCCATGTACAAAACTGTAAGACAAAATCTCGTTCGCCCCAGCACGGACAAGCGTCTTACGAAGGAGGGCTCGCAACTGATCAAAAGCACTTGGCTGAACCGCTTCAAAATCACGACTTGGGAGAGTCACGGCGATAGTATCAAAACCAGCTAATCGCCCGACTTCTTCGATGATATCTTCTGGTATGTGGATATCTTGTCGCCAATACGGCACTGTAATCGTTGCCTCAAGCCCATCAAAGGAAACTTCAAACCCGACATTCTGCAGGAGCTCTGCAATATCTTCGGCGGCAAAATGAGTACCTAGTGTGTCATTTACGTTTTGCTCGGAAACATGAACCGTAATAGGATCTTTATAGCCAGGGTAATCTTCTACAACTGCACTAGCGACAGTAGCACCAGTGTGCTCTTGGAGCATGCGAACTGCTTCAAACAAGACAGGCCCACTAAGCGGCGCAGGAATACCTTTAGTAAAACGAGTTACCGCTTCCGAGAAAATGCCATGCCGCATTTGGCTGGAACGCATATGGTATAGGTCAAATGTTGCAACTTCAAGTAGTACAGCACGTGTAGTTTCATCCACCTTAGTGCTTTCTCCACCCATAATGCCCGCAAGACCTACAGCTGTATCGCCGGCCGCAATAACGATATCCGTCGTATCCAACGTGACTTCCTTGCCATCGAGGAGCACCAGCTTCTCGTCAGCACGCGCGGCACGAACACGAACGGTGAAATCACCGCCTGCAACTTTTTTGAGTTTGTCATAATCGTACGTGTGTGAGGGTTGGCCAGTGAGAAGCATAAGATAATTTGAAACATCAACAGCCGCGTTAATCGGCCGCACCCCGCTACGCGCAAGGTAGGTTTGAAGCTGGACTGGTGAAACCGCCGTTTCACTGACACCTTCTAGCACAATAGCTTCGAAACGGTCGGAAAGACTTGAATCTTCAATAGTGATTGTTGGCGCTTCATACGACTCTGTGTGGTTAATAACCGGTTCGAGCACTTCCAGCCATGCGGGTGTTTGGAACGGCTTTCCTTGAATACCCGCGACTTCACGCGCGAACCCAATCACACCAAAAGTATCAGGACGGTGAGTGAGAGATTTATTTTCGATGTCTAATAGATAATCGTCTAATTCATACAACTCAGCAAAAGAAGAACCAGGCGCCGCTTCTTTATCAATAACGAGAATACCGCTATGGTCATCATACAGATCGAGTTCACGAGCACTCGCCAACATGCCATTACTCACGACACCCCGTAATGGTTTAGCGCTCAGTACGAACGGTTCGCTTGTGGCAAAGGTTTCCGGTACTGTACTGCGAGGAGGCAACCACGCTACAGTTAAGCCGGCGCGAACATTTGGTGCACCACACACAACTTGGACGTAGCCATTCTCATCACGCTCAACATCAGGCACAACTCCGCCGTCATCGATTTTCGTCACGTTCAGATGATCCGAACCTTCAAGTGGCGCACACTCAACAACGTGCGCTACCACAACACCTTGGTATTTTTCACCCAAGTTAATTACTTGTTCAATTTCAACAAGTCGCGCACCAATAAGCGTCGCGAGCTCTTCAACCGAGCCGTCGATATCTGTGAATTTTTTTAACCAATTAACAGAAATAATCATCCGACAAACTTCCTTAAGAACGCTAACTTACCTGATTCAAAATGGCGCAAATCTTCAATGCCATACTTCAACATTACCAAACGTTCGATACCGCCACCCCAGGCGAAGCCACGATACTTAGCGGGGTCGATACCTGCCTCTTTGAGCACATTCGGGTGGATCATGCCGCAACCAAGCATTTCAAGCCATTCACCTGGTTTACCGCCAATTGAAGCTGGCTTCTCAATGGCAAACTCGAGCCCAGGCTCCACAAATGGGAAATAGCCAGGTTGAGTTTTAATGCGCAAGGCTTGCCCGTAATATGTTTCAAAGAAGCTTCGTAATGTACCGAGCATTTGGCCCAATGTCGCATCATCACTCACAAACACACCTTCACATTGGTAAAAGGTATGTTCGTGGGTGGCATCAACATCTTCATTTCGGAACACACGGCCGTAACTAACCGCAGCAATGTGACCGCCCGCTTCTAGCTTTGCCTTACCGGCTTTTAGAATACGGTGTTGCATAGTCGAGGTATGCGCAGGCGGAATATACCCCTCTTCAGTACGAAAAGTGTCATAGCCATCACGGGCCGGGTGGTCGGGCGGAAAATTCAATGCACCAAACATGTGATGATCATCATCAATTTGACGTGACTCAATTGCCTCAAAGCCCATACGCGTAAAGATATCAACCACGCGCTCGATCTCTTTTGTAAGCGGGTGTTGCGTACCCATTTCAGTGGGAAGCAATGAAGGGGCGCTGCCATTTATCTCCCAAGGAGCGGTAATATCAATAGGAGTAACGTCCGCAGACTCAAGCTCTATTTCACGCGCCTGAACAGCCGCTTCGACCGCCTGTTTGACTTCATTTACTTCACGACCAAAAGAACCCCGCTCTTCTACCGGGAGTGTTGCTATTACAGCATACAGCTCACGAATCTGCGGAGCTTTTAATACTTCACGTGGGGTTTGACTGACGGCAACTTGTTCAAGCAAGGCCTGCTTTACACCCTCAATATCATATGTCGACATAGTTATTTCTATTATACGCCATCTCGTCTCTGTGGGCGAGAGCTATTTTACGAAGCCGTAGCGATCACAAGCCATAAAACAATTGCGACAATGGCGACACCAATGAGCACCCAAGCCCAGGCAAGGCTTGTTGTCTGTTTTGTGTTTTTCATGTATTCGGCATCCGTCACGCCATCAGGACGATCGCCAAAGTCGGCGGCCTTTTTACGTGCACGGTCTTGCAGTTCGGCAGCGAGCTTATTTTGCAGCTCGGATCGTGTTTCACTTTGTTTCAAATATAAACCCATATACCCACTATAGCACTTCGTATTTACACTGTCGTGGTTATGGTATACTGAGGGCATGTTTACTATAAGGAGGGAAACATATGGCTACTAAGAAGGCCACTACTTCTACAAATAAGAAAGCTCCCGCAAAAGCTTCTGCAAAGACGTCTGCTGCGGTGACTAAAACGACCGTCAATACCGTCTCTGCTCCAGTGAAGAAGCAAACGCTTGGCGAACACGTTGATGGCTCTCTGCGCTCACCACGCCTTTGGCGCGCACTAGCGGCTGAGTTTATCGGCACATTCCTATTGGCTTCGATTTTCGTCGCAGGCCAGGGTCAACCAATTTTCGTACTATTTGGTTTGGCTGGTATTGTACTATTAATTGGCGCCATTTCTGGTGGTCATATTAACCCAGCAGTAACTGTTGCCGCTTGGGTAACTCGCCGTATTGGCTGGCTTCGTGCGCTAGGGTACATCTTTGTACAGTTCCTTGGTGCTGCAGTTGCCTACTTTGCACTTCACGCCTTCTTGGGCGGTGCAACCCAACCTACAGCCGAGCAACAAATGTACGGCTCAACCGCTGCAACGCTCTACCAAGCCGTTGATATCGCTAAGCTTACTGGTAAAGAATGGTTTGTATTCTTTGAAGAGCTTCTTGGTACGGCTATTCTTGGTTTTGCTATCGCTGCCGCAACCCGTACAACAGATAGCCTTACAAAGGCCTTCACCTCAGGTTTCGGTATCTTTATTGCGCTCATGACCGGGCTTACTATTGCTGGCTACGCTTCAGCAAGCAGTATCCTCAACCCTGCAGTCGCATTAACATTGCAAGCATATGCACCAACCGTATGGGCATACGCCGTTTACATTCTTGCACCAGTTATTGGTGCCGTACTCGGTTTCATTATCTACGACCTCGTTCGTGGTAAGAATAACGCCTAATAGGTTTTAGCCTAAAAAAATCCCGCCAGTACGAGGCGGGATTTTTTAATTGAGAAGTTCCCAGACATAATAATTTGTCTTATCTTCTTGATCTTCTATATAGCCCTCGGGTTTAAAAACGGACGAGGGAATTGTCACTGCATACTTATAATGAAAATAGGTGGACTCTAGTCCAGGATATGTATCAGGAATATGAGTGTGCTGCTCTGTTTCAAGAAAATACACACCAGTTGGTTCAACCGTCACCGCCAACTCTTCAGCCAAAGCACCCGCGCTTCACGATATATATTGCCCTTAGTATCAAAGGACATCTTAGATTCGCCACTCTGAATCTCTTTTAGTAAATGGCCAACGGTTTTTGCACCATCTATACCATATTTTTCAAGCGGTACACCGGCGGCAATCAAATGAAGTATAAGATCATCGATTTTGATACTCGGGTCAAGATCTATTCGCCCACCCCGATCTGTTTGTTTCTCGGGGTTGACCATACTTAGCTATCCTCTTGTTGAGGTTTATCAATTAACAAAGGTTCAATGCTTTTGTTACCACCGGCAATTTTCGTTACATCTGTATCTACCTTGGCTAGCTCTTTGTGTGCATTATTATAGTGGCCTACGGTTGTACCAAGCGACTTACCAAGCTTTTCCATGTAGCTGTCAAAGCTCGCGATATGTCGCCCAAGCTTACCTACTTGAACCTGAATATCTTTAGCTTGCTCTTCTATTTGGAGGCTGCGAAGGCCTTGTAAGACGGTTTGTAAGTACGCCATGAAACTAGTTGGACTCACAATAACAACCTTCTTTTCACGAAAAGCGTATTCTATAAGGTCACGGGCACTTGAACCCGTTCCAACATCACCAATAAGCAAATCGTAATACAAAGACTCGCTAGGAATAAACATAAAAGCAAAGTCCATGGTGTGTTCAGCCGGACGAATATACTTGCTGGTTTCGTCAATTCGACCCTTTAAATCGCTGCGGACTTTTTTAAGCCACTCTTCTCGTTCGGACTTTGTTTGCGAAGCAACCATGCGGTTATAATTTTCAAGGCTAAACTTACTGTCAACAGGAAGGAGCTGCCCCTTATCCAAAATAACCACCGCATCGGCAATTAATCCATCTTTAAATCCATGCTGCATTTTAAAGTTCTTAGTAGGTAAAATGTTTGCTAATACCGACTCTAGGTAGTATTCACCAAAGACACCCCGTTGTTTTGGATTTTGCAATACATTTTGAAGTGTCTTTAGTTCGTCCGCAACATCCACTACCCGACGGTTAGTTTCGTCTAGTTTTGCCAAGCGTTGCGAGACATCGCCGACTAACTTCATACTTTCGGTAAGTTGCTTTTGCATCGAACCTTGCATGTTAGTAGCGTTACGCTCTAACTTATCGGTAAGTGTTGTTTGCAAGTTTGAAATCGTGCGATTCAACTCGGTAACATCAGCCTTTAATAACTCTACACCCGTACTATTTGGCTTTTCACCTCGTGCACGTTGCATCAGTAAGAACACAACCGCCCCGCCCAGAGCAGCTAAAACAACAAGAAGAATCACCACTAAGATCATTTCCATACTTTTAGTATACCACTTAGAGTAAGAGGATAAGGCGAATACCTACCACCAAAAAAGCGGCAACAAGTAGCGAATAAGCGACCGACCGTAGCTGTGCGACTAGGGCGAATAAGCCATAACTTACACCATACAGAACAACTGCCCACAATAACACAACCCACCACGAAAGCCCATCAGCGAGGGCTGCTAAATCCCATAACAAAATAGCTGTTGCAACAGAGATAACAATTGGCCTCGGTTGGATATAGCGTACGAGTAAAACAGTACCAACGACAGCAACAACGACCGCTGCTACACTACCTGAAACACTAAAAGAATTAACACAAGCAGCTGCGCTTGTAAGATCACGACAAGCCGATGGTTCAACAATATAACGATTAAGCAATGAGGTAAGTACCCACCATAGGACCCCCATACCAATGCCAATATAGGCTGCGTGTCCTTTCACCCACCACGGTTCAACAATAACATTAGGCGTGTTTTGGATGACTTTTGCCACGGGTGCGTACCTCCTGCTTCCTTGGTACGTTACTGTACCATAAAGCACCTACCAGCGCAATGCTGACACCCCCTATGACATCGAGTGGGGTGTGGACTTGCGCCAACACCCTTCCGATACACACCAACAAGGCTAGACATATTAAAACGATAGTCAGTTTTTTCATGCGCGTCTCGAACCAGACAGCACAGACAAGTACTGTTACGAATAGCGCATGATCCGATGGAAAGCCCGGGTTATTAAGATACAACGCACCAGGGTTAACACCAAGCAGCTCGAAGGGGCGCATAGTTGATGGTTGGTAAATAACCGCCACAAATTTAGCTAACATATAGGCGGTAAGCCCCGCCATGAGCACACGGGAATACGCCTCAAACCGATGGCCCTTTGGCACTTTCCATAACAAAGCCCATGCTGCTAATAGGGCGATTGGAACGACAGCAAAATCTGCTATAAGACGAATCAAGAATTCGATAATCATATGCTTTTAGTATACGCCTGGTAAGGCGAGTTCAGCAATTCAATATAGAAATACCCATACAAAGTTTCAATTTTAAATAATTGAGAAAAAATTTAATAACTATTTAAAAAGTTGAGCGTAAATTAGGGAGTATATACAGATAAAGAGGTGGGAATGAAAATACTTGTTATTGAAGACAATCCGAGATTGGTGATCAAACTAAAGCAGCAGCTTTCACGATGGTATACGACAGATACGGCCTCATCAGGCGATGAAGGCTTAAGACTAGCAATGACAACAACACCTGATATTGTCATTCTCGATCTTAACCTACCCGACATGAACGGATTACAGGTATGTGAGTCCTTAAGACAGTATTCGCTCGATATTCCAATTCTCATACTCACAGGCATAGACACAGTAGAAAGCACGGTCTCCCTTCTTGAAAGCGGTGCGGATGATTACCTTACCAAACCATTTGAAGTCGACGAACTGAGAGCCCGTATTAACGCTCTATCACGAAGACGATCGCGGCACCATAATGAAAAATTTATACGCGTAGCTGACCTTACTATTGATCCAGGTCGTCGCACCGTGGAACGTAGCGGAGTCACTATTCCTCTGCGCCGCAAAGAATATGACATCCTGGAATATCTTGCTACTCATCCTGGGAGGGTATTATCGAGACAAATGATTATCGATCACGCATGGGAGAATGGCAGGGCTAGTTGGGTAGGGTCGGTTGACGTACATATTAAACAGCTACGCGATAAGGTTGATCGGCCCTTTCGATACCCTCTAATTAAAACTTCTTACGGGGTTGGTTACATGATAGATACATCAGCAAGCGACAATGCAAAATAGCCACATCACATGTATCGTACACTTTTCAAACACCCCTCTGTCCACTATGCTCCAGCCAATATCATTACGATCATCCTCCACGGCACACTTGTTGCAATAATTATTATTGCGATCCTATCACTACTATATACGTTGGTCCAAGACATACCCATCGATAGGCGGCATATTCTTATACTTTCGAGTGTTATGTATCTATTTTTAGTAGAGATTATGTGTCTATTTAATATGTTCCGGCTTGTTAGCTGGATGCTCGTAAGTTTTTACTCGATCATGGCGGGTGTTGGGTTTATCCTATGGGGAACCAATGATGTAATGGGTATTCTATCCGCCTGCTTCGCAATTGTCTTATCTGGCGTAATCGTAGGAACATCAGTAATCTTTCCCGTCACCATTACGATAGCCTCTGTTTTGGTAATAAACTATTGTTTTCGATCAATTTCAATATCTCCATCACAGATAACTATTCATGACGTTGAAGGCTGGAACGTATTGCTTTACGCAACAGCCCTCCACTTACTCGCGCTTGTCACTTGGCTATCCTATACACAACTTGAACAAAGTGTTAATCGCGCGCAATTAGCCGAAGAAATAATACGACGCCAAAAAGCCTCAATAAAAATCGAGTTGATTAAAGAAACGGCACTCCTACGAAAGACCCAGATCGATCACCTTCACCAGTTGCACAAATTTGCCCTACTAGGTCAATCAGCAGCTGCGACGTTACATGAATTATCCAACCTACTCAGCATCTTAAATCTCGACATAAATGATCTACGACAACAATATACACATTCGCAGGCCATAAAAAATGCGACTACAAGCATCAAATCTATCAATAAGATGGTCATAAATGCGCGTCAGCAGTTAGATACGTACGACACAAGCCTCTCTTTCGACGCTAGGAAGGCAGTTTATCAAATCACCAAAGACTTTAAGCAAAAGTTTCATCATAGAGGGATCAGTCTGACAATACTGGATACTACACATCAACGCCTTTGCATACAGGGTTCATCTTTAGCTTTTATGCAGGTACTGACAATTTTATTACACAATGCGCTAGAGGCCTGCGCCCAAAATAGTAACGCAAACGTAACTATAAGAGTCGACCAAAATTCAGATTCCGCTCAAATATTACTAAGTGATAATGGACCTGGGGTTGAGCCTAACAAAGTGCCGACTTTATTCGCGCCAAAAATCAGCACCAAGCCAACAGGGCTAGGCGTAGGCCTCTACATTGCACATCATATTATTACAGATCACTTCAAGGGTACGATTGATTTACTTGAAGCTAATCAAGGTGCGCATTTTTTAATACAATTACCTATCCGTACTAAGAAACCTGCTCAAATCAAGACGTCATCTCGCTAATATACGTCGTCAATCGCTTAGCATAATTACCCAGTATTTCATGGCCAGCATTTACCCGTATAAGCGAAATATTCGGCTTATCTTTCGCAAGTACAATTATATGCTTTCGAATCACCACCGGGTCAAACAAACCATAAAAAATAGTAATAGGCAATTTCAACCGCCCAACATCGGTCAGTGCCGTTTGGTTAATAATGCTCGATTCAAGCGCAGCCGTATATGAAGCGATTGTTGTGTCATTAATAGTGAGCGCCTTATTTGCTAGCCCTACTTTAACGGCCATTTGGGAAAAATACTGCAACTGATCGGGGTGCTTACGGGCTGTCTCGTATAGGGTACGGAGCATGTCATCAAGCGACGGAGTTCGCTTACCATCAAGAGTCTTCGGTTTGTAAAAGGGCGGGCTACATAAAATGAGCCGACGTGCTATCAGTGGATACCGTTTAGCAACCTCAACCGAGACCAGCGCGCCAAGCGAATGCCCCACTAATACCGGTTGGTGCGCCATACGAAGCCCTAACAGTGTCATCGCCACCGAACGTGCCTGTGTCTTAGCATCGTAAATTGCCCAACTAGGCTTGGGTGATTCACCAAAACCAAGTAAATCAATACCTATAACCCTAACATCAGAAGGAAGACCGGCCACGACATTATCCCATGCATGGAGCGTATTGCCGATACCATGAATAAACACATAAGTAGCTTTTGGGCGTTTCGGTGATTGAAATTCATACCAATGCAAACTGTAAGGTACTCGTAATGTTCGATGAACAAACTTTGATACGGCGCTTCTTAAACTCATACTTTCACTATACCAGACCACCCTTCTGGGCTTTTAGACGTCAAAGAAAAAAGAGCCTTAAGAAGACTCTTTTTTCTTGGCTAGGGTGGAGGGATTCGAACCCCCGAATGCCAGGACCAAAACCTGGTGCCTTACCACTTGGCGACACCCTAGTACGGTACGCGCGGTACCGATGTATTATACCTTAATAGAGGGCAATGCTCAAGTAGTCCTAGAGGGCGCAGTGTTTACTTGTCTTCTGACTTTTTAGCGCTCTTTACGCCTTTAGAGCGCTCTACGTGTGCGAACTCACCATGAACTTCGAATAAGAAATAGGCGCCAACTACAATAAATATGCCTTCAAACAAAATGCTCGAAACAAATCCGATAACATTTTGCGTCATAATAGCCCCAACTACCGTCGACACTACTGCAAGCAGCAATGTAAGGAATACAAGCACCCAGCCCTTCTTTTGCTTTTCACGCAGTGGTACAACCGCAAAGGCAAGTATAACGGTCGTCAAAGCATTAAAGACGAGATTAATAGTTGCTATAACATTAGCCCACACCAAAAAGCTCGTTGAAGCATAGTAACTAATACTGCCGCTTTCAATAACCGATTGATTTCCTAAGAGTGTAAAAATATTACCCATTGCTGCGAGGCCCGTCACAATCGCCACCAAGACGGTAATCCACCATATATTGTCACCTAACCAATGCTGCACACCACGTGGCAGGTGTGGAACGGCCTTAAACCAATGCAATACAGTACGCTCAAGCTTTGTTATAGTATCCATGCGACACTTCCTCCATTTCTATCCATCATACGCTCACTAGGGTTATTTCTCAATAACCTTAGTTGCTGAACGGAGCGGCCAAAGGCCCCACGCCGACCAAGCAGCCAGTAGCGCCAACAGGAGCCCGACTATCAAAGTCGCCAGGCTGCCCATTTCGACAACTGTTCCTAATAGGCCTGTATTTGCTGCATCAATTCCGTTTATAAGTAGGTATGATCCTATCCCTATCCAGGCCAAGGCGGCAACCCACCCACAGAACATGCTTAGCCAACGAAAAGCAATACTTACAGTCATTGTCAGTAGGAAAGGCAGGGCAAAGACTTCCGCAACGACAATAAGCGGCGCAATAGCGTACTGGAAACCACCAGAAAACGGCAAGCCAATACTTGGTAATAGCTCCACTAAATGGTCGAAGGTAAATAATTGTGTAAGCACTATACCTACAAGTATGGCCGCAAACGCCACAGCCACAAAGCGGGCTTGTTTCGAGCGAGGAGCGGGAGCAAGGGTTGGTTTTACAAACACAGTCATGCTTACAGTATACGTCCGCGACGATCTTTTTGACAAATCGTTGTTATTTTTATAATTATGCTTGTGTTTTTCATCCCGGTTATGTAGAGTAGTTTGTAAGCGACAGTTACAAAAACAAAAACTCCAATCTAAAAAATTTTGTTGTAGCTACAATCGCTATACGATATATCCACCACAACAGAGGGAAACCCGTCTTCGGACGGGTTTTTCTTTTGTTCACAATGATAGATTATTCTTTAGCGGCTTTTATCGAGTGTTCTTCGCGCCACTGTGCAATTGCTGCGTGGTTGCCACTTAGGAGCACCTCGGGTACTGTCATGCCATTATAGTCTGCCGGTTTTGTGTATTGAGGGAACTCTAACGTTTCACCGTCAGAAAAGCTTTCAATCTCGGCACTCGCCTCGCCACCTAGCACACCTGGAATAAGCCGTACGATGCTATCTATAATAGTCATAGCTGGTAGTTCACCACCCGTGAGTACATAATCACCTACACTTAACTGCTCATCCACCAGGCTGACAATCCGCTCGTCATAGCCTTCGTAGCGGCCACAAATAAAGATATACCCGTGGGCGTCATCGGCATACTGCTGAGCCGTGGCCTGCTTCCAGCGTTGCCCTCGCGGTGTCATCAGGAGTACTTTTGCGGTTGGGTCTTTTTCCTTAGCTGCCGCCACAGCAGCAAATAATGGCTCCGGCTTCAATAACATGCCGTCACCCCCACCGTATGGCGTGTCATCAACTTGCTTTCGCGGGCCAATCCCAAAGTCTCGCAAATTAACCAAGCCAAATTCAACAGCCCCTTCTTTCTGGGCCTTCCACATCATCGAAGTATTGAATACCCCTTCGAACATTTCCGGAAACAGGGTTATGACTTGGATTTTTTTCATCTGTACTAGTGTACTTCATTTTAGCTTCAGAAACAAAAAGACACCCCTAAAGGTGTCTTTTATACACATAAGCTCTCAACAAATGTGGTGATTTGTCGCTCGCATGAGCTGATCTCGCAGTTCAAAGATGTTTGTTGAACTGCTTGTGATTATATATCAAGATCGTCGAGTTCTGCAAGCTCTGCGCGAGTCTTTTTTGTGTAGTCTGAAGTGTTGTCCACAGATTCATCTGTTGAAGTTTCCACAGTCTCGACAGACTCGTTAGAAGATGATGAAGGTGTATCGTCGCTTGAATAGGTTGCGCCGGTTTGTCCATCGTTATTTACAATCTTTAAATTGTAGCGAGCATCGTTCTTAGTACCGAGTGCGCGCAGCAATGTACGCAGGCTTTGGGCCGTAACGCCACGCTTTCCAATAACCCGTCCAAGATCATCTGGGTTAACAGTAAGTGTCAAAAGTACACCTTTTTCGTCGATAATTCGCTCGACAACAACATCGTCGGGGTTCCCAACGACTGATTTTACGATATATTCTATGAACTGCTGGTCTATGGTCGACATATGCCCTCCTCCGGTCTCTGTCAATGTATCGTACCTTTATTGTAGCATAGGCATTTCAGTTCTATGGAATATGCTTATGTTAAAATGGGGCGTATGGTATGTATATTGACTTTTTTATATTTTGTGATATAATGTAATCCACATTGACTCCCGAGCCTATTGAGAGACAATGTAGCACACCCTGTCAGTACACTACCGGAAGGCCTATTTTGTCCAACACCGAAGGCTACACCCAGCGTACGAGCTACGACCCCCGGACGATCCGACGCATCGCGAACCGCGCCAAGAACCTCATCCAGAAGTCCATCGAGTGCGACGCGACCATCACGCTCTTGGCGACGACGCTGATCGACGACTTCGTCGACCTGGTCGGAAACCGCCCCGGCACCCCTCCGAAGGTGCTCATCTCGGAAGCTCGTTCGATCTCCGAACCCCGTGGTATCAAGCCCACCCACCAGCATGAAGCCGGCGCCGGCCTCGGCGAGATCGCCCTCGAGCAGTCGTTCGAAGTCGAGCTCGGCAAGATCACCTTCCCGGAAGCGCGCCAGCGGATCAACCGCAAGATCCGCGAGCGCCTCGCGAACTACCGCCGCGAGGAAGCCAGCAAGCGGAGCGAAGCCCGCATCGGCCGACCGTCGATCCCCATCAGCATCGACACGAACTCGCAGGGCGGTTCAACCCGTTCGCGCAAGCAGCCCTACAAGCGGCCCAACCCGCAGCGGCGGCGCAAGGCGGCCTGAGTACACACCTGACAGGGAACGCCCAACCCACAAGGTTGGACGACCACCCCCGGATCACCATATCCGGGGGCTTCCCTCTTTTTTGGAGCATTTAAAAAATCCCGCCTGTACGACGGGATTTTTAGTAACTATGCTTGATTATTCAGCAGCTTCGGTTGGTGCTTCAGCTGGAGTTTCAGCAACCTCTTCAGGAGCTTCTTCTTTTGGCTGGTTCTTGCGAAGTTTTTCTGGGTTACGGAGGGCCTTTTGCTTGTCGCTGGTTGCTTCTTTTACCCACTTAGGAAGCTTTACGCCAGCTTCTTTAAGGAGTTTAGCCACACGAGGGGTTGGCTGGGCACCGTTATCGAGATACTTTTGAGCAGCTTCAACCTGAATGTTAGCGTCTTTAGTGTGCGGATTGTAGCTCCCTACATACGCGACAACACGACCGCTTGATGGGTGGCGTTGAGATTCTTGTACGGCGAGGCGGTAGGTTGGGTAGCCGGCACGACCGATACGTTGCAAACGAATTGCGAGCATAGTTTAATTAACTTCCTTTAACTCTTTAGTCTATTAACGAATAGCTTTTTATTAAATTCTCTGGCTATTTTACACGTTTTATCTCTGTAAGTCAAGGACTCTATGAATCGCTTCCGAACTGGAACACTCCGTTTTGTGCGTCCGATAGCGAAAACCATGTTCCACTCGCAAGACCAAGCTGTTGGTAGTTAGAAGGATTAGTATAAAAGACCTCAATAGACTTCGTGTCTGTATTCTTCGTCTTTACGAACGATACTTCTTGACGCCCATCGCCATTCACGTCAACCGACGAGAATACGCCGTTTTTTGCATCAGATAATTGGTAAAAGGTTGGCGTAGCAATGACAAGTTGAGACGAAGGCGTGCCAGATACTGAAGTATTATTTTGACTTGCTTGGAAGAACTCGATCTTTCCCGTGCCCGTCGCTTGCTTCTTAATGAAAGTCATTGCATTGTAGCGGGTTGCAAGAATCCCGTTACTACCAACCGCATCATTCGCTTCTTGTGAGCCAAATGGCGTTGTTGTGGCATAATTGTTTGAATTGATACCTCGATCGCCACTTGCGCTCTGAGCATATGTTTTATCGCCGCTAAAACCAGTCGTCATGAATACACGCGGGAATCCATTCTGAGAGCCACTAATCGTAATTGGACGACTGTCGCTTTGTTTATACTTGTTGCAGACATACTCGCCTCCCAAGTAGCTACTATAAGCAGCGTGCATACCAGAAGTATAGCCACTGCTTGCCGTTGCCGAGTGAACTTCCAAATAGCCCGAACCAGTGTTACATACTTTTATGAAATAGAGGTCGCGCCCGACAACTTGCCAGTAGCCGTTATCGGCATCAGCCGTGCTGAACCATGTTGCGGTATGCAGATCCGACGATTTGTAATTACTTGCTTTTGTTGCGGTATGGAGCTCAACTTTGCCGCTACCTGTATTTTTTGTCTTAACAAAAAAGAGCGTCTCGGTGTCAGGACCGACCGCACCAGCGTTAGTAGTTGGTATAAAATTTACCCCTAGGATAGTGATACCAAAAAGGAGAATGAATCCTAAGACACTTTTTGGAAAATATTTCATCGTGTCGTACCTCTCTATACTTAATTACTCCCTATAAGTATACAGGAATTACGCGTAGGTTTGTAACGCCGCCCTGGCCGCTTCTTGTTGAGCGGCTTGCTTACTTGGACCAGTCCCCTTACTGACAAGCCGGTCACCGGCATATACACCGAGTGTAAATACTTTATCGTGGTCAGGCCCTACTTCTTCTAATACAACGTACCGCGGGGTAACGCCATCTTTTCGTTGCATCACTTCCTGCAAGTGTGACTTAGGGTCGCGCCAGCTGCCTTCTTTCAAGATACCCTCAAGCTTGCTGGCGATATGCTTCATAATAAATTCAGCGGCATCGTCGTAGCCACGCTCAAGGTAAATAGCACCAATTAAGGCCTCGAAGGCATTAGCAAGAATTTGCAGACGGGCACGTTCACTGCCCTGCTTTTCGCCGCGGCTCATACGCACCAGTGGCTCGTAGCCCAATTTTTGACCAGCATCACCAATGCTTTCGGTGCGTACCAAAGCAGCACGCCAACTCGTTAAAATGCCTTCAGCTTCTTCATAATTTCGAAATAAAAAGTCAGTTACGACTAGTTCAAGCACAGCATCGCCTAAAAACTCGAGTCGTTCGTTGTGCTCCGAAACACTTTTGCGATGTTCATTAACATAACTACGGTGCGTCAATGCAGTTACTAATAGGTCTACGTTCGTAAATTCAAAACCCAGCTTTTCGTGTGCAAATTGTTGGTACGGAGCCGTTTGCATCCCACTCATTACAAGTTCTCCTGCCGAATACGCTTCATGGCGAGCAGCATTAATTTACCAATATCTTCATACTCGATAGCATCGAGAGCTTCATGGAACGGAAACCACTTAATGCCATTCATCCACTCTTCCTTTTGAATAGCATTCGTATCGCCTTTGGCACGGACCAAGTAAATTTGGGTTGTCATAAGGACGAGCTTATCGATACGACGGTAGCGGAAATGAATTTTGCCAAGCCAGCCAAGGATATCAACATCTTTAAGGCCAGCCTCTTCACCAATCTCACGTCGGGCCGTTTGCTGAGCCGTTTCACCTTCTTCGATGTGACCCTTGGGGATAGTCCAGCGGTCTTTTGCATCTTGAATCAAAAGGATCTCAATGCCTTTTTCACCATGTCGAAAAACAATCCCACCTGCGGTTGGTTCACGGACAATTTCTTGAATAGACGGTTTTTTACGTGAAAAATATTTCTTGAATTTATCGAACTGTGGTGCTGCCATTATCAGTTCCTTTAGCATCCTCAATCAGAGTGCGATAGGCGGTACCAAGTACTCCGTTCACAAACTTACTTGAGTTATCGGAACCAAACGCTTTTGCAAGCTCGACTGCTTCGTTAATAGCAACCTTAGGTGGTACAACTGCCGCTTGATGCAGCAACTCGTAAACACCTATGCGCAAAATGTTACGGTCAACCCGGGCGATCTGCTCAATAGGCCAATCGGGCGCAATTGGTTGGATTTTACCATCAAGGTCTTTTTGTTCTTTTAGAACGCCTTGCACCAATGTTTCAACAAACTTGGTGTCGTCAATTGCCGTTTCATAGCGCTCAAGATTGCGCTTCAAAATCTCTTGAATATCAACAGACTCGTCGTGAGCTTCTTCACGAAATTCGTATTCGTAAAGTGTTTGAAGCGCGACGATGCGGCCGAGATGACGATTAGATGCCATAATGCGTTTAGTTCTCTTGTTATTGTAAATGTAGCTTTTTAGAAATTATTCTATTGTTTCAGTATACACGCGAAAGTGAAAAAGGCGCTTACGATTATTTCGCAAGTGCCTTGCCAGTTTCACGGCGAGTTGTTTTCACTTTTACAGGTGACGTGCCGTTCACGCGACGAGCAAGCTCGAGACGCAAGTGACTGCGGCGGAGACCCGTTTTGCGTGGGCTGCTTTGTTTCTTTGGCTGTGCCATGCAAAGTACTCCTTTTCTTAGGTGTTATTACCTCTTGGGGTACATTATACCTTTTTTTCGTCTGTTACTCAAGAGGCAGCTGCGATAACAATTATGCTTTTTTGAAGCGATGTGCTATTTTAAAACTATAATGAGTGCTTTACCCTTACACAAGAGCGAATCAGAATCACCCGTAGCCCACACCTCGCAACCCGACGACGAAGATACTTTTTCACACGGAGTAAGTCGAGCACGAGCCATGACCTTCGGCGCAGTTGGTGCAGCAGTTGCGGTTGGTGTTGCTGGTGGCGTCGGATACGCTCAAGCAGAGCAGCGCAATGATGCCACACGCATAGCGACGGAAAATGCACAGCAAGAACAAGAGGCTGCTGATGCATACCAGGATTCCATTACGGAGGCAATCAATAAGACGTATGACCAAGCAGATGTCGTTGGGCCCACTTTTACACTCGAAAGTAATAACAGCATATACGGCAATGCCCTTACTTCGCTCGACACAGCGGGCATTAAAACTTCCGAAATTGACCTAGGGCCACTTGATGCATCTTCAAAACAATTGGCTTCAAAAATCCCACAGCCTAAAGATTCATTTGCTGTTGTTGATACCGATATCGATGGTGATGGAATCAAAGAGCCTATCGTTGTACCAGAAAACCATATCTCACAGCAGTAATAGCTATCGCTTTACTAAATAACAATACTTACTAATCGCCCAGGTACGTAAATTACCTTCTTTGGCTCACCAGTAACAAACTTAGCCACGTTTTCGTGCGCCAATGCTTTTGCCTTAATTTCTTCAGGGTCAGTATCTTTACCGACACTTACTTCACCGCGTAATTTTCCGTTCACCTGAACAGCGATTGTAATAGTATCTTCAACCGTCAAGTCCTCGTCCCACTCTGGCCAGGTAGCATTTTGGACCAACCCCTCACCACCAAGTTGTTGCCATAGTTCATCAGCCATGTGCGGCGCGAATGGCGCTACCATTTGCACTAAGGCAGTTAACGCGTCGCGCCATGCCTCGTTTGAGAAGCCTTCAACTTTAAACTTGTACAGTTCGTTGACGTACTCCATTAAAGCAGCAATGGCGGTATTGAAGCTTAAACGGCGAAAATCATCGGTTACCTTACGGATGGTTTTGTGCTGCACTACCCGAATAGCATCATCATGGCCAGTAAACTCTTTCGAAGCTTCTTCGTATTGTTGAACCAGCGTCCAAATACGGTTTAGGAAACGATAAATACCGGCAATACCGCGTGAATCCCAACTGGCATCCAGTTCAATCGGCCCCATGAACAGCACGTAGGTACGTAATGCATCAGCACCATACCCTTGGTCGATAACATCCAGTGGGTCAATAACGTTACCCTTACTCTTGCTCATCTTAGTACCATCTTCGGCATTAATATAACCATGGTAGACGAGCTTTTTAACCGGCTCTTTGAAGTTTACCAAGCCCATATCATGGAATACATGCGTCCAAAAACGTACATACAATAAGTGAGCTACGGCGTGGTCGCCACCTACGTAAAAATCAAGTGGGTTCCAATAGTTAATTTTTTCAGGGTCCCAAGCACGCTCAGCGTTGTGGGGGTCGCCATAACGAAGCAAATACCAGCTTGAACAAGCGTAGCCGTCCATAGTATCGGTTTCACGAAGAGCCGGCTTGCCACATTCTGGGCAGGTTGTTTGGACCCAATCGGTAGCACTTGCCAAAGCAGATTTACCATCACCCTTTGGTGCGTAGTCTTCTATCTCAGGCAACACAACCGGAAGTTGATCTTCAGGCACCGGTACAGCACCATGTTCTTCACAGTGAACAATAGGAATCGGCGCGCCCCAGTAACGCTGACGACTGATCAGCCAGTCACGCATTTTGTAGGTCGTCTTTGCCGCGCCCAAACCGTTCTCTTCAAGCCAGGCGACAATCTTTTCACGAGCTTCATTACTGAGCAAACCATTGTATTTACCGGAGTTTATAAGTACACCCTCGTCGTGGTATACCTGCTCGTCATTAGCTGCCGGCTTCTCAATAACTTCAACAACTGGTAAATGATACTTTTCAGCGAAGGCGAAATCGCGCTCATCATGCGCTGGCACACCCATAACCGCACCGGTACCATAACCCCCAAGTACATAATCGGCTACCCAGATAGGAACCTGCTCGCCTGACACTGGGTTAATGGCATATGAACCAGTAAAGACGCCTGTCTTTTCTTTGGTATCGTTCGTACGTTCCATCTCGGACTTTTTAACAGCCTCTTTAATATAGCTCTCGGTTGCCTCTTTGAAGTCACCTTTAGCCAAACCTAAAGCAAGCGAATGCTCTGGCGCCAATACAATAAAACTTGCACCGAAAATAGTGTCGGGACGAGTCGAGAAGACGGTTATAGAACCGTCGCCTTCGACGAGCTTAAATTGAATTTCAGCGCCAACCGACTTACCAATCCAATTAGTCTGGGCCGTTTTAATTTTCTGCGGCCAGTCTAAATCTTCAATTTCATCAAGCAAGGCGTCGGCGTATTCAGTAATCTTGAAAAACCATTGCTTCATTGATTTCTTTTCAACTAAGCTGCCGCAACGCCAACAATGACCACCTTCAACCTGTTCATTCGCAAGAACTGTTTTATCAACCGGGCACCACCACTGCAGGCTCTCTTTTTGATATGCCAAGCCGCGTTCAAATAATTTCGTAAATACCCACTGGGTCCATTTGTAATATTCGGGGTCACTGGTATTAATTTCGCGCGACCAATCAATCGATACCCCCATGCGCTTGAATTGCTTTTTGAAATTAGCAATATTTTCGGCAGTTACCTTAGCAGGGGCTGTGCCGGTTTTTATGGCGTAATTCTCGGCGGGCAAACCGAATGTATCCCACCCCATTGGGTTTAGTACATTGTGGCCGTGCTGTCGATAAAAACGAGCAATGGCATCAACAATAGAATAACTAAACGCATGCCCAGTATGCATACCAGCACCACTGGGGTACGGGAACATTCCCGAGACATATGTCTTTACCTTCGATGTATCAACATCGACTTCATTCGCTTTTTGCTCTTCCCAAACTGCTTGCCATTTGGGTTCAATTTCTGCCGGATTGTATCGCCTCATATTGTTTTAAGTATAACAGAGGAGACTGATCAGCTCAATGATTCAAAAAAGGCTCGTTTCTTTTCCATCCAGTGTGGGGATTGCCGTACAAGCTGGTCCTCTTCTTCGGTAGCATGCAAAACAATTTTGACGGCTTCTTCAAGGTAAATACCACCCTGTGAACCCTTAAATAGGATAGCCGCGCCCTCTTCCATTACCTTGTGAGCATAGGCGCCGGCCTCAAGAGCGCTTTTAAAGCTCACCACGTGGCAGCCATTAGCCCTTGCTGCGGGTGCCAGGTATTTTTCGGCGTCCTCACCAACCGTAATAACATGCGCCAATTCAATTGGGTCGCACAACTTGCCAACAGCACTATGTTCAATTTCAGAGGTTTCCCCTAATTCATTCATACTTCCCAACACCGCAATGCGCTGTGGAACGTTGAGCTGATACAACGCGCGCAAAGCTGAAGCAACAGCCAATGGGCTGGAATTATACGTGTCATCGATAATAATCGACTCGTTTAAGCCTTTAAGTACGTTCATACGGCCTTTGACGGCCCTTATTTTTGCCATACCGCTAGCGACTTCGGCTTCTGACATCCCTAAACGTACGCCCACTGCGCCAGCAGCAACAGCGGCGCGGGTACTGTGCTCACCTATAACCTGTAGGGTAACTGGTACGGATACTGACCATTCCGGCGCTATAAATGCCCCCGAAAAACCACCTTCTAAGTTATAGTCTTGCGTTTCAAACCGATATTCAGCATTTTCGGTTGTGCCGTATGTATTAATATTCGGGTTAGTAATATCGGCAGCATAAACGCCAGGGATATCATCGCGGTTAATAAGGGCCGCCCGGCTGTAATTAACGGCAGACAGCTCTTCGGCCGCTACGACATCCATGGTTTTGAAAAATTCCATGTGCTCTGGGGCAACTGACGTTACGACTGCGATGTCTGGTTTTAAGTAAGTACCAAAATGAGGGATCTGACCAGGTCTATCCGTTCCGAGTTCTTGCACAATCACGTCAACATCGGTCGGCTGTTTAATGCGGCGGCGAACTGCACGAAAGACCGTCAACCAATGCCCTAAATTACGAATATTCTCGGGGAATTCCACGCCAAGAATCGCAAGCGGCGCGCTAAGCTCTGAGTTGTGATTACCTTCATGAAGCCGAACACGAAACTTCTCATTTAACACCGTACCGACGGCAATTTTAGTGCTTGTCTTACCAACACTACCCACCACCACAACAAGTTTTACTTCTGGATGTTTTTTGAAATAGCGTCGTACCGCTCGCTCGAGCTTTGTTTGTATATATTTTTTAAACATTACGCTTATTATGCCACAAATCCCCAGATATACGCTATAATAATGGCCAATGAGTAAACCTGTCATCTTAACTGGTATCCGATCAAACGAAGAGCCTACACTTGGCAATTATCTTGGTGGCATGCTGCCTATGGTAGCTCTGCAGCGCGAGCACGCCGGCGAATATCAAATTAATATGTTTGTGCCTGATCTCCACAGTTTCACCACCCCTATTGATCACGCCTCTTTATACCGCAACAGCTTAACTAACTTAAAATACTTCATTGCAGCAGGCCTTGATCTGTCCAACCCAGACACTTTTTTATATCGCCAAAGTTACATTCCTGCCCATAGCGAGTTAACCTGGATTCTTGACTGTTTTACCTATGTTGGCGAAATGAGCCGCATGACACAATTTAAAGAAAAATCGTCGGAACACAACGAAAGCGTAACCATGGGCTTATTCAACTACCCCGTTTTGATGGCAGCTGATATTCTTCTGTACAATGCCAAGTATGTACCAGTTGGCGAAGACCAGTTCCAACATTTGGAAATTACCCGTGACATCGCCACTCGTTTCAACAATAAATTTGGCGACATCTTTACCATCCCTGAAGCAACCAAACAGCAAATGAGTTTCATACAGCGCGATAATGGCCTGCGCATTCGTAGCCTGACTGACCCTACTAAAAAAATGAGCAAAAGCTCAACCGATGAAAAGTCGAAGATTCTTTTGGCCGATGATCCAGAAGTAGCTCGCAAGAAAATTATGTCCGCCACCACTGACAGTCTAGGCGAAATTAACTTCAACTGGGAAACGCAACCTGGTATTACCAGTTTATTGCAAATCCTAGCACTGCTAGGCGGGCGCTCACAAGAAGAAGTCAATGCCGAATGGGTCGGACACACCCAGTACGGTGATTTCAAGAAAGCTGTCGCCGATGAAGTTGCCCGTTTCTTAACCGATTTTCAAGCCCGACTGGCTACTATTACTGACGAAATTCTTTTGGCAAAGCTCGAGCAATCAGAACGTGACATGGCTATTACAGCTAACGAAACTCTTTTACGGGCACAACGTGCGGTTGGCCTACGCCCTACTGTGTAGCCTCGCCTAAATAGCGTTCTAGGTTTTGGGCCGCCACTGTATCAAAAGCACTCGGTGTACCCACATGCTCATGTAAGAGTGGAAGTTCATTTCGCATTTCGTTGATAGTAAATCTTACGAACTTGGCAGTTCGCTCTTTGTGGGTCTGGAGGTCGATAGGATTACCCAATACTTCCGCCTCTTGAAATAGTGAAGTATTTGTAGCCAAGAAGCCAGCATATGGGCCGCCGATATTATCGATGTCAGCACGGTGCAAAGCGAGACCAGCAGGACTACGGTGTTGCGTGTTATGGCGCGTGGCTAAAATTGCATCTTCTACGAAAGCAATAACCGCCGAATCGGCGCCTTGTTGCTCTAAATAGCGAGCAGCTTGATACGCTGCAAAGGCCTCTTCACTGTCGAAGCCATTTTTGGCATATTCACCACCAAACCGTACATCATGCCAGGCAGCGGCAACTATCAAACCATTGCGTTTAGCCTCTGGGAAACGATTACCCCGCCGTTCCATCCGTGCCAACAGGCCCTTGAGGGACTCCATAACCGCCTGAGCATGCCCCCAGGTGTGATATGGCAACGCGTCATTGTACTGCGATTCTGCAGCGGCGACAAAACGTTCCATTTGAGAGGTGTTCATACTTGCAGTATAGGCGGAGTTTTCAACACCCGCAAGCATAAGGATTACACACCAAAAATAGCCAGGAATATCCTGACTATTTTGCATAAATTCTGGTGGAGCATATCGGATTCGAACCGATGACCTCTTCCATGCCATGGAAGCGCGCTAGCCAACTGCGCCAATGCCCCGTGGGTGCACCGGTGTATTTTAGCAAAAATAAAGGGCTAGGGCTAGTAGCAGAAAATCGCCCCAATAATTGCGGCGATTTTCTGCTGCTGCGCGCCCACCCGGGGCGGCTTGCTTTTCGGAATGTGTTTGTTTTAAGCACGGGTCACCCCATGCGCATCAGCATAGCTCTAGTATGCAACTGTTCATTAAAAAACACAAGCATCTTCACAAATATAGGCACCTACTAGTATATTTTGTCATTGTGTGCTTAACTAAGCCTGTTCAGAAGCTCACGCACAGACAGCGTATAGCGTATCTCTTCACCAAGTGATACTCTCTCGTTCGCCGAAGCGATTGCCAGCAGGTCGATCTGACATCACTAAAAAGAATCAAGAGAGTATACATTTTATGTCACAAAACTTGTTTATCGGAAGCCTTGCTTACGCAACTACCGACGACACCCTTAAAGCCTTCTTTGAGACCATTGGCGAAGTTAACAGCGCTCGCGTTGTTACCGACCGCGACACTGGCCGTTCAAAGGGCTTCGGTTTCGTTGAATTTGCTGATGAAGCAAACAACCAAAAAGCCGTTGATGAGCTCAATGGTAAAGAACTTGATGGCCGCGCCATCAACGTTAGCCTTGCTCGTCCAAAGGAAGACCGTCCACGTCGTGATTTCAACAACGACCGTGGTGGTAACGGTGGTGGTTCTTTCCGCCAACGCAGCTGGTAATCCAGTCTACCTTATAAAATAGCCCCGTTTGGGGCTATTTTAGTGTCTATTATCGAAACAAAGGCGATACAAGCCAGTCGCGGCGCAAATCAAAGATATTATTAAGTATACCGAAAGCATTAAACAGCCATAGCGTAGCAATGACCACACTGGCCGTGAATGCTAGCACGAGTACTTTTACAACAATGTTTTGGCGCTTCAACCATGCCACCCAAGCATCGTATTTACTTTTGGCAAACTCGAGTACTTTAGCCGCAAACGGAAATTCAGTTGCAAGTATCGCCAAGCCGCCAAATACAATTAACCAGCCTGGGCCTGGGTAGGGCACGAGGATTAACCCCAGTAATACAACCAGCCCACCAAGGGTGCCGATAAGAACTTTTTTACTACGACGGCGAAGCTTATCCACCTCTTTATTATACTACTCATTAAGGAGTCGGCGCAAAGCCGGTTCGTCAATAACCTCTGTACCATAGGCTTTCGCCTTAGCGAGTTTACTCGACCCTACTTTGCCACCGGCAACTAAGTACGTTGTATCCTTTGCGACTGAAGACTGGAAGGTACCGCCGAGGGCCCTAATCTTTTCAGCCGCTTCGTCGCGCGACATGGTTTCGAGTGTACCAGTAATAACAAAACTCACCCCATTTAATGCACCGGTTTTCTCTTCAAATCGTGGCTTCACCCCAAGCTCTTCAAATTTTTTAAGTAGTTCCGCATTGTCTTCATCAGCAAACCAAGCCAAAATCGACTCGGCAACTACCTTACCGATACCTTCTACGGTCTCGAGGTCTTCAAGCGTTGCACTGGCCAATGCTTCAATTGACTGAAAACGGTTCGCTAAATCAATTGCCGTCTGTGTGCCAACATGACGAATACCGAGGCCTAAAATGAATTTCTCGAGCGGAGGGTTCTTTTTTGCCTGAATAGCAGAAACGAGTTTTTTAGCAGATATTTCAGCGAAACGATCCAGTTTGAGCAAATCGTCAACAGTCAGCGTGTAAATATCAGCAATATCACGAACAAGTCCAGCATCAACCAAGGCAACGACATTCTTTTCACCTAAAGTATCAATGTCTAAAGCACCTTTACTTGCATAGTACTCAACTGATCGCTTGAGGATAAGATCACTCGAGCTCCCCTTCACTC
Organism: Candidatus Saccharibacteria bacterium 47-87; assembly: GCA_001897305.1. Classification (GTDB taxonomy): domain Bacteria; phylum Patescibacteriota; class Saccharimonadia; order Saccharimonadales; family Saccharimonadaceae; genus Microsaccharimonas. The sequence goes on from MKSO01000001.1 coordinate 647,701, forward strand.
TGTACACAACGTCATCACCCTGTCGTTCAAATGCCAATTCAGGATACTGGCTAGCTAAGGCCTGTTCATAATCAAACCGTTCGGTATCTTTCGGGCGCAGCTCCTTAACGACGCTCTCAACTTGCGGGATAATATCACCGGCTTTAAATATAACCACGGTGTCGCCAATACGAATGTCCTTACGGGCAATTTCATCAGCATTATGCAAGCTGGCATGTTGAACGGTAGTACCGGCAACTTGCACAGGGTCAAACACAGCAACTGGCGTAGCAGCACCAGTTCGACCAATACTAATAACAATGTCTTTCACAATAGTAGTCGCCTGCTCGGCTGCGTATTTATACGCTACCGCTGCCCTGGGTTGCTTGCCTACAACCCCCAATTGGGCAAATAGACGGCGGTCATTAACCTTAATGACCAGTCCATCTGTATTAAAAGGCAAATCGTGGCGTTTCACATCCCACTCGTGCACAAAACGCATAACCCCCTCAAGGGTATCAAAAACAGACGCTTGCATATTGCGGCGAATACCCAACTTTGTGAGCGACTCGTAGGCCATCATATTCGTTGGGATTTCTTCTGGTATATCGCGAATAAGATCGTAAGCAATAAAGGTAAGGGGGCGTTCGGCAACAAGTTTAGGGTCAAGCTGTCGGATAGTACCAGCAGCCAGGTTGCGTGGGTTGGCAAACGTCGGTTTACCGGCTGCTTTTTGCTTTTCATTCAGTGCTTCAAAATCTTTTTTCAGCATGACAATTTCACCGCGAATTTCCGTCCTACCCTTAAGGAATACGTGCACATCGTTATCTTCACGTAGACGAAGTGGGACATTTTGAATGGTACGAACATTGTTCGTCACATCCTCACCAACAAAACTATCGCCACGGGTTACCGCTTGAGTCAGTAAACCGTCTTCATATATAAGCGCACAGGCCAAGCCATCCATTTTAATGTCGGCAAAAAATTCATGTTTCGCTCCTGGCAAAGCCTTGTCCATCCGCTTTACCCATGCTTCAACATCGGCCACATCAAAAACATCATTAAGGCTTAGCATTCTTTGGCGATGTTCTATTTTTTGGAAGCCACCCTTCAGTTCGTTGCCGACCCTCTGAGTGGGACTATCGGGTGTAATCAGTTCTGGCCGAGCCGCTTCGATAGCTTTCAACTCCGTCATCAAGCTATCGTATATAGCGTCAGAAACAGAAGGCGCGTCCAGTACATGGTATTCGTAACTATAGGTTGAAAGTAGCTGCTTCAACTCGGCATAGCGTTGTTCATTCTGCTGGGACATACTCGACTACCTTTCTGTACACTATATAGGCATAGGCCGACACCCAAATAGCTGTTACGGCGCCCATTACAACAATCGTAAATGGCACGAGTGGCAGCCATTGCAGGCCAGGCCAGGCAGAGACAAGCCACATATCCAGTAATATAACTGGAATCACTACCACCGCCCAGGACACCACCACTACCAATGCCATCCATAGCCAGCGAATCAGTATTTTTATGCGCCGACCCAGTATAAGGTCGCCAGCTGTTTTAATGGCTCGGTACGGGTACATCCCTGGAAGGGTTACAATAATTAGCGCCAATATACTACTTGTAATCCAGTAAAGCGAAAGGAGAGCCAGGAGTCCGGCCGCAATCCAAAATAACATCGCTTCAACTCCACCACTTAATAACCCAGAGCTTGTTGCTGCACTATACCCTATTGTAGCAATTGCTACGGGCAAAAGCTGGACTGCAATAAGAAGCACGATAAGAAAAGTTGAAAAGATTGGCGAACCAGAATTGTACAGACCATCCCTTAGCTTTACTTTGTGACCCGCAAGTAGGTTCCTTAATAGCCATACAGTCGTAAGCCAGACTAATAATATTAAGATAACCGAAAAGATTTGCTGTGTCTCAGTGGTGGTCGAACCAGCACCCGACGATGTAATCGTTAAGAAAAGAATACCCGCTTGAGTAATAGCGCCAAAATCGCCGCCAAGTACTTCATCACCTGTTTGCTTTAACGTATCAGACAAGCTTGTATACGTGTCTTGTGACAATGCACCAACCAATACAAGATACAACGCTACATATATAAGTGCCAATAGTATGAAGATCTTTTTGTATGCCCATAGCGTTTTATTTACAGTATGAGTTAAAGCAAATAGCCCGGGCAGCACAAGCGGCCTGACATAGTCACGCCGTCGCGATAGCTTAAAACTACGGTGAGGGCGACGAGCTAAAAATGAATCAAGGCGGGTACGCCATTTTTGTATAATGGTCAGCTTTTGCTTTTCCGAGCCAGATGAACGTTTTGTTGTCGTTTTAGAACTTTTCGGCATTTTGACGCAACCTATTTATACGGTCTTCAAGGGGAGGATGCGAACTAAATAGCCCAGCAAAAAAACCAGGTTTTAATGGGTTACTAATAAATAATTGAGCAGTGGCCGTTTGCTGCTTTTGCATAGGCCGACCATACTGTTGAAGCTTTTGTAGTGCACTTACCATGCCGTCCGTGTCACGGGTTGTCATGGCGCCGGTGGCATCGGCTAAATACTCGCGTTGGCGACTAATCGCCATTTGCACAATCGCAGCTATGATTGGCGCCAAAATAATGACAATGATCCCTATAATCAAAAGCCATGGGTTATTGTTACCTTCGCGACGATCGTTCCAAAAAAGAGTGTGTAGCACAATGTCAGACAAAAGCCCAATCGCGCTTACCAGTCCGAATGCAATCATACTGACACGAATGTCATAGTTTTGGACATGGCCCATCTCGTGTGCCATGACCGCTTCTAGTTCACGATCGTTCATAATATCAATCAGGCCAGTAGTCGCCGCGACAATGGCGTGTTGCGGGTTACGACCCGTAGCAAATGCATTCGGTGCAGGATCTTCGATAATATACACTTTTGGCATTGGCATACCTAAAGTGATAGATAGGTTTTCGACAATTCGATAAAACCGTGGATTATCGGCTTTTTCAATTTGCTGCGCACCAGTCATTGCAACCGCGAGCGAACCAGCAGCAAAATACTGTATCAACGCATATATAAGCGCGCCTGCTAGCACCCACCAAGTAACAGAAGTATTACCAAAAAAGTAACTTACCACCCAGCCAATAGCAGTAATAAGCCCAACGAACACGGCCATAATAATGACCGTGTTACGCTTATTCGTAGCAATGGCTTTATACATACTAAGTAAACTACTTTTCTCTACTTAGGATGAGCTTAGAACTTTACGTCGACTGGCTTGTTTGCAGCGGCTTGTTCTGCTTCGTCAACTTCAAAGAATTCACGATTTTTAAATGCGAACATTCCGGCTACAACATTTGCTGGGAATGTTTGAATTTTCGTGTTCAAACTAGTAACACCAGAGTTGTAGAAACGTCGAGATGCTTGGATCTTGTCTTCAGTGTCAACAAGCTCACGTTGCAATTCGAGAAAGTTCTGGTTTGCCTTAAGGTCTGGGTAGGCTTCCGCTACAGCAAACAGGCTTTTTAGTGCGCCCTCGAACTGGTTCTCGGCTGCTGCAGTATCTTTTACGCCTTTTGCGTTAATAACATTGGCACGAGCTTCTGTTACGGCTTCAAAAACACCAGATTCGTGCTTGGCATACCCCTTAACGGTTTCTACCAAATTAGGGATAAGGTCAAGACGACGCTTTAGTTGTACGTTAATATCGCTCCAGGCTTCGTCAACCCGAATACGCAATGTTACCAAACTGTTGTAGGTTGCCCATACAAAGATAATGATAATTGCGACGATTCCCAGAATAATCCACAGTGCTAGCATATGATCAAACTCCTTATTTGTATAATTCCAGTATAGCAAAAATCTCGGCTAAAGTACCGAGATTTTTGCTTAATAAGTATTGGTGCGCAGAGCGGGACTTGAACCCGCACGGCCGTGAAGCCAAGAGATTTTAAGTCTCTCGTGTCTACCAATTCCACCATCCGCGCTTAATTGTTAATGACACGAGTCGTGTCTACGCATGTTACGTAATCCACCGTCCGTGCTTATATATTATGGAGGCACCTACGGGTAACGCTCCCGTCTACACGGTTTTGCAGACCGTTGCCTAACTTCTCGGCCAAGGCGCCATCTGTTGGTTTATTATACCAGAGCATCCTCCGAGACTAATCTATTTTACACAAAACATATATATTTCTCAGCAAATTCTTAGTAATTCTATGGTAAAAATAGTGCAGACGTTTCATAATAAAAGCTATATAAGAGGGTATTTTTCTATGACAACAAACCAAACCAAGACACAAATCGAACCTGATTCAGAGCAATCTAGCACGCCCGTACCACAACAGACAGCAGCTCAACAATCCACTCGTCGTTTTAAACGAACAGCCGCAACGTTTATAGGTATTTTTGGCGGCGCAGTGCTTATTTGTTTCGGTATTGCGGGTGGCATGCTTATTAGCCATACACTACAACCTACCGCCACGCCTTCACTGACATCAGCCGATGACGGCAATAAAGCCGTGACGGCCGAAGAAAGTTCTATTGCTGCTGTAGCTGAAAAAGTTGGGCCAAGCGTTGTTTCTATTGTGACTGAAACCGAAACACGATCATACCTAGGCACTACTTCAGGCGGCGCAGCTGGGACCGGCATTATCGTCAGCAAGGACGGCTACGTCATGACAAATAACCATGTGCTTCAAGATTCGACAAATGTAACAGTTGTCGATAGCGAGGGCAATAGCTACGACAATGTTGAAGTAATTGGCCGCGACCCCTTGAACGACGTTGCATTCCTGAAAATTAAAAGCGATAAAGAGTTTACACCGGCCGCACTCGGAAATAGCTCGACTATTCGCACTGGCCAGCAAGTCGTCGCAATCGGCAACGCTCTAGGTCAATTCAGCAACACAGTGACGAGCGGTATTATTTCTGGTACAGGACGCACCGTTACAGCAAGTACAAGCTCCAACGGCAACGACGCCGAAACACTCACCGACCTTATTCAAACTGATGCTTCAATTAATGAGGGCAATTCAGGGGGTCCATTGGTGAATATGGCCGGGCAAGTCATTGGCATTAACACAGCAATTGCCCAAGACGCAAATGGTGTCGGTTTCTCTATTCCTATAAACTCGACAAAGGGCATCTTGGCAGGTGTGCTGCAAAACGGCAAAGTCAGCCGTGCTTACCTAGGCGTTAACTACATTACCATCACCCCTGAAGTTTCTCGCCATTATAAGTTAAATGTAACAAGGGGCGCGTACGTGCATGTTGATGGGAATGGCTCGCCTATTGCCTCTGGTAGCCCAGCCGCCCAGTCAGGCCTACAAGATGGCGACATTATTACTAAAATTAATGACCAAGCGATTGGCTCGGCCGGCTCATTGTCTAGTATTATTGGCCAATACCGACCCGGTGATAAGATAACGCTTACCTACCTTCGCGACGGCAAAGAACAGACTGCAACTATTACTCTCGGTTCTTACGCGAATTAGTAGATACGCTTAGATCCGCTCGGGGGCGTATAATGGATACATGCCCGAGCGAGCGCCTGCCATTAACTACCATGCCGAATTAAAGAAAGCATACCGAGCCCAACGTCGTTATGAACGCGCCGAAACGAGTTGGGATCGGGCCCACTTTGGCATTGCGACATTCATGCTTTCCTTCATAGCCCTGACACAGGCCTACAATACAGACGTTGCGGCCAATAAAGAAGCAGCCGCAGAATCTGCACCACAAATGATCCTTACCACAGAGGACCCTGCTCATCCAACAGACGCTAACTTTTACCTTGGCGGTTTTGATACAACAGGTGGTAACTCAATAGCACAGGACGTTGGACCTGCTATTAATCAGATACTTCCCGGAGACAATGTAGCTATTCATACCGGCGAGTCTATACGTGACCCGCAGTTATTAGGCAACACGATCGTTGATTACTCCGAAGAAGAAGGCTACAAAACCATTTCTTTAATTGGCAACAGCATGGACGGTATTACAATGGCAGAGGTCGCTGATTATATATCGTACAGCTCTGACCTTCCCGTTAAAACAGTCGTTATGAACGAAAGCCCCAATGGCTACGAAGGCTTAAAGCCAGAAGGCCAGACTAACCTTGAATGGTTACTCGGGTTTGTATCTTCAGTCAAGGACTCCGAGTATTCTACCTACGCTAAATATCTTGTTACGATGGTTCAAGGTATTCCACGGTTTACTCAAGACGAAAACCCCTTAACAAACGTAAATAATTTTTTTAAAGTCTCTGATGAAACCTGGCAAGATATCGTCACTGGTCGTCGTTCACCCATGTGGCAAGTTACACGACAGGCTTGGGCTTTAAAAGACAGTAATCTTCAGGCCACCATATCGCACCTTGGGCAGCTTGACCCAAAAAAGATGCGACCTACTTTTATTTTGGCACGCACAACCAACCCCGATGACGACACGCTTGTTAACGTGGATACCTCTACCAAGGCAACCGAACAATACCTAAAAGATGCAAAGCTTGATTATGACATTGTGTATGTCGATGGCGTACACCACACTAGCTACAACTACGACAAGGAAGCATACGGCAAAGCATTCTCTAATCAAACTGTCATTACTAACAAGATTGCAACAGAACAAGCTCGGTACGCCCTACAAAACAGTACTTTACCGTGGCTTATGTACAGTATGCGCAACCGTTAACGTTTCGTAGCTGGCTTGCTCGGTTCACCCTCTATAGAAACGTGTGGCAGTATGTTGTCGAGCCACTTCGGCAACCACCAAGCAGCCTTATCAAGATATGACATTACAATTGGCACTATAACCAAACGGACAACAAATGCATCGACTGCAACACCGACAGCTAAGGCAAAGCCCATCGACTGTATAGTCGCATCATGGTTGCTAATAAAGCCGGCAAAGACCGATATCATAATAAGCGCAGCCGCAACCACAACTCGGCTACCAATGGCAAAGCCGTCAACTACTGCCTGCTTGGACTTTTTACTAAAATGAAAGGCTTCCTGCATACCCGAAACAAGGAAGAATTCGTAGTCCATAGCAAGCCCGAACAAAATACCGATGCCAATAATTGGAATAAAGCTCACAATTGGCGCCGGGGCATCGGTAACCCCTAACCATCCCCACTGGAAGACTGCCACCAAAGCACCAAACATAGCCGCAACCGACAACAAGAAACCAAGTGTTGCTTTGAGTGGAATAAGGAGCGAACGGAAGGCAATCATCAAGATAATAAACGACAGTCCAACAACAACCGCCAAATACACTGGAAGTGCCTCTGCAAGCTTTTGGTTAATGTCAATCTGCACCGCAGTCGTACCAGTTACGGCAAGCGTAGCGCTGGTACCAGCAACAAGATCTTTGTCGGTGTCCTGGTTACGCAACGTGCTTGCAAGCGCCTTTGTTGCCTCTTCAGACGGACCAGTCGTTGGCACAACTTGTATAACACCCTTGGTGCCGTTGTCTGTAGTAAGAGCGGCTTGGGCGTTAGCAACACCGTCAAGCTTGCCTATGCGCTCAGCGATAAGCTGTAACTGATAGTACGGAGCGTATTGTTCGACTTGCGCATTAATAGTAGCTTGCGCCTCGGCCTGCTGCTGTGGTGTCATCATCATCGCTAATTGCGCCGGTGTGACGCCTAGGCTTTGAGCTTTTTCGGCAAGTTGCTTTTGCGCCTGTTCTGTAATTTTTTCTCGTACAGCTGTTTTATCCGCCTCCGAAACGGCTGGTAAGTCTTCGACCACAACTAGGAGCGGACCATTCACGCCTTTACCAAACCCTTTCGCAAGTAAGTCGTATGCTTGGCGTTGTGAACTCCCCTCGGCGGCCGTTTCATCAGTTGGAAGACCAAGCTGCAAGTGAGTCATTGGCCATGCTAGGGCAGCAATGATTAGGAAAGCAACCAGCAAGAAAGTCTTACGATACGTCGTGATACGGACACCTAGTCGATACCATATCGTTTTGTGGCTTACGGCCTCGTGGTGAACAATGCCCTTCTCTTGTTGCAGCTTAATTGCCTTGCGTGTTTTCAGGCTAAAGATAGCCGACTTGAAAATACCCAAAACGGCCGGAATAAGCGTTACAGCAACAAGGGCTGCAATTGCTACCGTCCCAGCTGCCGCCAAGCCCATTACTGTCATGAATGGAATTTGCACCACAGAAAGCGCCGCTAATGCAATAACTACCGTTGCAGCGGCAAAAATGACCGCGTTTCCCGCCGTTGCTATGGCTTTACCAGCAGCCGTCTTCATGTCGTAGCCGTCAATAACATAGGTACGATAGCGGTTAATGATGAATAGTGAGTAATCGATACCAACTGCTAGTCCAAGCATCACTGATAAAGTTGGCGCAGTACTAGAAAGGTCAACCATGGTACTGAGCGAGAAGAGTGCGAGCATACTGACACCAACCGCAATCAGGGCGGTGATAAGTGGCATACCAGCAGCAACTAATGAGCCGAGGGTAACAAGCAGCACTACCATGGCAAGTACAAGCCCAGCGATTTCACCTACGCCAAGAATTTCACCTACCTCGTGTTTTACTAGGTCACCGCCGGCCGCAATTGTTAACCCGGTGTCGCTCTTTGCCTTGTTTAGTTTATCTTGTACACCAAGGATAGTATCATTACTGACTTGGCCACCATCCCCTTCACCCTTCATTTGAACAGTAATAAAGCCGATAGTACCATCTTCTGAAATACCCGAAGGATTACTGAAGGGGCTGATAGCATTAGTAACACCGGATACCGTCGCAATATCCTGTGACAATTGGGTAATTTGCGACTGATAGTCGGCAATTTTCTTGCCATCTGGCGCAGCAATGACTACCTTAGCAGACTGCGCACCGGCATCAGGGAAGAGTTCATTAAATCGAGTAAGAGCTGTTTGCGCCTTTGTGCCCGGAATAGAGATTTCACTGGTGGTATGGAAGCCAACCTGGGACACAACCACACCAAGAATCACCAATATCACGACCCAGCTAGCGACCGTCCACCACTTTAGCCTAAACATCAATTCACCAAGCTTGCGCAGCTGCTCTGCCATGACTACTCCCTTATTTTCGATTATAGGCTTATTATACCCGCTTTGACACAACTATAGAAAGAGCAAGTCGATATTGACTTTCTTATACATAAGTGCTATAATATATGCTACAAAGAACTTTGTTGCAGTGTAATTGGCACATGCCGCCCACTCCAAAGTTCCTTGGGAACTTTGGACAAATCGAGAGGAAACATAAGAAAATGAGCAATGGATTCATCATCCCCGGTTCTGTCGCATCGACCAACACCACCCTCGAGGCGCACCGCGCCAAGAAGAAGGAGTTCGTCGACCTATTCACCGAGCTGTTCGCGGACCTGAAGGAAGGCGACTTCTTCCCCGGCCTCGCGAAGACGATCACCGTCACCCAGCAGTCCCACCCGCAGGACTTCCAGCTCCAGCCGGTCGCCGGCATCCAGATGGAAGCCGTGCTGTCGGCGCCGAAGCTGCAGCCGAACCTCGACCTGATCGTCTACCGGACGACGTTTGACCGCGAGGTCGCCTTCGGCCTGTGGAACGGGCAGTACGTCGAGAAGGCAACCTGCATCATCGTGCGACCCCTGCGGTTCGCCGAGATGACGCTGCCCGACGACATCCACGCCGATGCCAGCCTGTGCGAACAGGCGTACCAGGGCGTGCAGAGCATCGCGGACCCGCTCATCCGGCTCGTCGCCTCTCGCTGATCCCGTCCAAAGTGCCGGTCATCCCTTACGGGGTGGCCGGCGCTTCATTTTTACAAAGTTTTTGTTGAATGCTATGATTTGGCAAAGGAGTGTCTAAAAGTGACAAAAATTATCGCGATTGGCGGCGGTGAAGTCGGAGAGCCTAAAGAAGACGGCGACGGCTTTTACCCTGTCGAGACAACAGCTATTGATCAAGAAATTGTACGACTCACCGAGAAGAAGAACCCTCGGCTCCTTTTTATTCCAACAGCTAGCTATGATTCGGTAGATTATTACGAAAGAATAAAAAGGCACTTTACACACATTGGGTTTAGCGAGGTTAACGCGCTGTATTTATCCGAAAAAAGCCTCACGAAAGAACAAATCAAACATGCTATTTTGTCCCACGATGCTATTTATGTTGGCGGTGGCAATACCCTGCGCATGATGAATGTCTGGAAAAAGCTTGGTGTCGATAAGCTACTTAAGCAAGCCTTAGATAACAATATCGTACTAGCAGGTTTGAGTGCTGGTTCGATATGCTGGTTTAGCTGTGGCAACTCTGATTCCCGCAAGTTTACCAGCGGAAGTAGTAAGCTCATAAAGGTAACCGGGCTGGGTTTTATTGATGCGTTGCACTGCCCCCACTACGACGCCGAGCCATTTCGACAAGACGACCTAAAACGAATGATGAAAACTACCCCCGGGGCGGCAATCGCTCTCGATAACTGCGCCGCTCTTGAAGTTGTCGATGGTAAGTACAGGATTGTTACCAGTAAGTCGGGTGCGAAAGCCAGGAAAACATATTGGCGCAGGGGCGAATATGTTGTGGAGGAAATTAAGGCTGAGGCTAGCTATAAAAATTTAAACGAACTACTACAAAAATAGTAACCCTGCTACCCATTCTTGAAAATGGAAAGGGCCCGCACTGACGCGGTCCCTTTCGGGTGCGTCGGCGCGGGCCGTGACTTGCATTACGTCCAGTAGTCCGGCTCCGTCGAGTAGCTCGATTCGGCTTCTTCTCGGATCCGGGCTTCGTCGTAGCGTCCCTCGCTTCGGAGTTCGTCGATGGACATGCCGTTGAGACGACGCTGTTCGGCATCACGGTCGACTCGCTCCTTGGTGGCCTGGGCGGCCTCCTCCTCGAGCGTCTTCCGCGTCTCCACCGCATGGTCGAGACGCTCCTTGAAGTCGGGAAGAAGAGTGACCTCTTCCCGAACGCCGACCTCTTGGACCATGACGATGACGCCGTGGTGCGGGTAGAACTGGTTGAGGCCCTGCTCGAGGATCTCGATGGCAGTGGTGCCGAGCGACGCGGAGCGGATGCTCAGCGTGATACCCGGGATGTTCTCGCCCTTGCCGATGGCAGAGGGCTCGTTGACGTCCAGGACTGCCTGAACGATGACCTCGAACCTCTCCTTAAAAGTTTCGATGGAGAGGTTGGCAGGTGCATACAGTGTTGCCCCGATGTACGACATGATGGTAGGTTCTTTCTCTCGATGTGACGTGCGAACGCTAAGTCTTATATATTATAGCATAAAATTTAACATTACGCAATAATACACAGAGATAGTTTGATTAGGATTTGGCAAGAATACGGAAAAGAATATCTAATTTATACTGATTCGTTTTGGTTTTTGAGAACAGCTATCATAGTCTTTAGTTCTTGTGTCTTTTCGGCGTTTATACCTTTGTAGATTGCCGATGCTTCTTGCATTTCGCTTATTTCTTTTTTAATGATTTCTTTTACATCATCTATACTCAACTTTCTGCGCGGGAGTTCTGTTGCATCGGTGTCATCAGGTATATGTATCGCGCTTGCATTATCAATAGCATTCATCAATATCAGCAAGGCTTGTGATTTTAACACATTTCGTTCTTTACGAGCCTGGACAAGATCACTTCTGATATTCGCAACGAGAGTTTCAACATTCATATTTTTACTATAGCAAAAATACGTCCAGAGGCGCATTTGACAAGCTGCTTATATTGGTGCGGGTACAGGGACTCTAACCCCAGCTCGCTGCGGCTCGCCGGGTTTCTGGGCTATTATTTTCTTATTCGGCCCAGGGTTAGAGCATCCTATCGACCAATAACCAATAAAATAACCCCAGCTATACTGGGGCAATTTTATTGGTGCAGCATAGTTGACGCATTTCAAACGACAGCTACACTTGCTCAAGACGATTATAAGTTAAAGCATCTAGCCGAACAATTCCAACTTTCAGATACATTGATTGCTACTAACTAAAATATCTTAGTAAGTACCAAAACTGTCTATCCGAATATCTCTTACAGCTACGCCTCTATTTATGAGTAGATGCTCGGTCGCATCAACCATCGCCTCAGCTCCAGCTATGTAATAGCGGTTCGCTCCTTTCGTGAGCAGCTTATTTAACTGCTGTTCACGAGCTTTGCGTTTTAAGTCTTTGGTAGCAATGTAATCAATAGAAAGTTGTGGTAAGTGTTGCCGCCAAATGTCCAGCTCAGTCTTGAACAGAAAGTCATCAGTTTTGTTTAGGTAAATGAGCTGCACATCAGCCCGTACTTTTTTGTCATATAGTTCCTTGACCATACTCCGAAAAGGAGCAACACCGATGCCCCCTGCAATAAGAACACTTGAACGCTTATCATTCAGTTGAAACCCATAATCATTGCCGTATTGGCTAATGTACAGCTTATCGCCTGGCTTTACTGATTGTAGTTGCCGCTTGAATGGAGTGATACCGATACGGAACGATATAGCCAGATCGCTTTCGGTAGGCGAGGATGATAAAGAATATACCTTGCCGCCATTTAGGTTTGTATCTGCAAAATTTATATCTATCCAATCCCCAGCCTCAAACTGAAAACCAATTGGTCGCTCAAAATAAACCGACATACTGTTGTCGCCAATCAGCTGAGTACGAAGAACGGTTAAGCCGACCTGAACATTTTTCGTTACGGGCATCGTGTTATCTTCTCGCCGCCTTAGTGGCTATGACCCGGATGGTAATGAGCACGTCTTAGTAGCTGTGCATTGATGGCTACAATTACCGTTGATAACGACATTAAAACAGCTCCTACGGCTGGCGACAGTAAAATACCGGATTTATAAAGCACACCGGCTGCTAGTGGAATAGCGAGTACATTGTAGCCAGTAGCCCAAGCAAGGTTCTGTACCATCTTACGGTAAGTTGCTTTGGACAAATGAATAACCCTTAACACATCTCGTGGATCGCTTTTAACTAAGATAATGTCGGCTGATTTAATGGCAACGTCAGTACCAGCTCCGATTGCCAATCCAATCTCTGCCTGAGTTAGAGCCGGTGCATCGTTAATGCCATCGCCAACAAAGGCTACTTTATTACCACTTTGCTGTAATTCTTTGACCTTATTGGCTTTATCCTCTGGACGTACCTCTGCAAAATACTGGTCCAAACCGAGCTGTTTTGCAACATAAGCAGCAACATCTTGGCTGTCGCCCGTTACCATTGCCGTCTTAATACCCTCGGCTTTTAACCCAGCTATAGTTTGTTTTGATTGCTCACGGATAACATCAGCTAAAGCAATCGCACCAATAACTACCTTGCCATCTTTGATTAGATACACCTCGGTCTTGCCATCCTTAGCAGCTTGCTTGGAATGCTGCTCTATATCAGCAGGTACTTTGAGCTTGTTTTCTTTGATGTACCGATGACTCGCTGCTGTGAAATTATCCTTACCGTGTAGTCTGCCTTTTACGCCAAGCCCAGGTAAAGCGGAAAAGTCTTCAACTTTATCAAAGTGAACGTGCCTTTTATTTGCTTCGTTGACGATCCCTTTGCCAACTATATGCTCACTGTTTTGCTCAAGGCTTGCGGTTAGATGCAGAATGTCCTCATCGGTATAACCTTTCGTTGCCCAAATATCCGTTACGCCGTGTTCGCCTTTAGTGAGCGTACCTGTCTTATCAAAGAGTACCCAATCAACTTTGCGAGCAGCTTCAAGTGCCAAACGCTTCCGTACCAGCAAACCGTTTCTTGCCGAAAGTGCAGTTGATATTGAAACAACTAACGGTATAGCCAAACCCAATGCGTGTGGACAGGCGATGATAAGGACGGTTACCGAACGTTCAAGAGCAAAGGCAGCATCTTTGGCAACGAGCCAGTAGATAAAAGTAAGTACGCCCGTAACTATTGCGATGAGCGTTAGTGCAAATGCCGCCTTGTCAGCAAGTACCTGCACATTAGACTTTGAGCTTTGTGCTTCGGCTACAAGTCGCATAATCCCGGCAAGGGCAGTGTCTTCGCCGAGCTTTGTAACTTTGACCGTCAGTGAGCCGTCTTGGTTGATCGTTCCGGCAACTACCTCGTCATTAACCGTCTTACTTGTCGGCTTGCTCTCGCCTGTGATAGCCGCTTCATTTACCGATGAACTACCCTCAGTGATTACACCATCTACCGGAATGCTCGAACCTGGACGGATCAATACCAAGTCGCCAACTTTTAGATCGCTTACGAGCACCTGCTTTGGATTACCGTTTACCAGCTTTTCGGCTTTATCGGGTAGGAGCTGAGATATAGCATCTAAGGCACTTTCAGCCTTAGCCACTGATGCCATCTCTAACCAATGCCCTAATAGCATAATCGTTACAAGCGTTGCCAGCTCCCAAAAGAAACCCTCGCCCTCAATGAAGAACTGAGTTGCAACGCTGTATACATAAGCCGTGATAATTGCCAGGCTGATGAGTGTCATCATACCCGGCAATTTGGCTTTTAACTCGCCCCACGCACTTTTAATGAACACCATACCGCCATAAAAGAATATGATGGTGCTAAGAACGAATGGTACGTACTGCGACCCCGGAAAACTAGGCGGCGTAAAGTTCAGCCAGTGCTGTATCATCTCTGAATACGCCATAACAGGTATGGTCAGTATCAGGGACAGCCAGAACTTATCTTTAAACATCGCCACAGAATGATCGGCGTGTTTATCGTGCTCCTGATGCTCGCCTGAACCGTGATGGTGTTCGTGATGTGCGTGGTGCGAGTGATCCATTTTAGTGGCTCATCCCTGACATTGAATTATCAGAGGTTGAGTATTCCCAGTCTGTCTGCCACTGCTTCATCTGAGCAATTTCCTTGCTTTGTGCATCAACAATGGCTTTTGTAAGCGTCTTTACCTCTTGGTGCTGAGCGTTTGTCTCGCCTGGATAAGCCATATTGATTGCCGATTGATGGTGTTCAATCATTGATGAAATGAACGCTTTGTCAAAGTCATCGCCGGTAAGATCTTTCAGTTTTTCGGTCATAGATGCCATATCATCCATCATCCCCATTGCCGAGTGATCCATCATCATATCGCCACTGCTTGCAGGGTAACCCCACTGACTTTGCCAACTCTGCATATCGGTAATCTCTTTATTCTGAGCTGATATGATTGCGTTTGCCATATCTTTTAGTTCCTGATGCTTAGCGTTAGTCAATGCCAGATTTGCCATATCAACCGCCCCTTGATGATGGGCAATCATATTAGCAAGAAACATCCGGTCGTAGTCTTCGCCTTTTAGCTCATTGAACTGCTTATACTCAGCAGAGTTTTTATCTACCAAACTGGTGTCGGCTGTTTGCTGGGTAGAGTTATTGGTCGCAGCCTTATCACTCTTATTGGCAGCATAAATGCCAGCTCCGGCAACTACCGCCACAAGGATTACGACTGCAATGATGATCTTGTTCTTATTCATAGGTACTCCAAACATTAGGTTATTATCCGATTGCGTAAACAAATCCTATGTTCTGAATACCTGGAACAGAATATAGAACGGCACTTTAGGCGGCGGCTTTACTTCGCTGGCATATAGACGCTGCCTAACAAGGCTACTGGATAATTCCCACGTTTGCCCCTGTTGGGGTAGATGCACAGCGGTATTGTCCTCATCGTCGTCATCTTCAAGCTGCTTGGGATTGGTGCTTTCGTTGCTTAGAACCGCCGTACGGCACAGAGATGCACACGATGCGGCATCGCTGCTGGACTGATGGTTCATCCCGGTCATCTCGTGCGACATTGTGCTCATTGCCGACGTATGCCCAGCAAAACCGATAGAGTTAATTAAAACAATAGCGACCAGAACCAGACTGTTCTTAATAGCTGCTAAATACTTCACTTTTACTTACCCCTCACATTTGATAGCTCATAGAGTGCAAGTAGTTCTTCAACGGCTTTATCCTGCTCCGCTTCCGTGCTTGAGGAAAGGCTGTCTTTGATATGCGTACGGACGTGATTTTCCAATATGAGCTTATTGAGCGAGCCGATGGACTTTTGAATAGCAAGGCTCTGTGTGAGTATGTCCATACAGTAGTCTTCATTTTCAATCATTTTTTGAACACCTCGCATCTGACCCTCAAGTATCTTTGCTCGGTGTAATGCCCGTTGTTTCAAATCACTTATCATAACCCCATGATAGTACCCCCAGGGGGTACTATGCAAGAGAGAATATCTAGGCTAGTAGTAGGGGGATTACACAGACATTCCACGACGATATTGCAACTGAGCTAGAAAAGAAACAGCAGGAACTGAATGACCGCCTAAAGTTGCTAACAAACGACAATAAACAGTTCCAAGTAACCGCCTCTTACCTGTTAGACTTGGCTCAACGGGCAGAAATGCTGTTTAAAGAGAGCGATGATGACCTACGACAGAAATTGTTGGAATACGTACTTTCAAACATTGAATTAAAGGACAAAAAGCTGTCTTATATACTGAACGACCCCTTTAAAACAATCGTTGAGACAAAGAAAAAGAGCCTTGCGGCTCATAATTCAAACATTTGGTGCGGGTACAGGGACTCTAACCCTGGGCCTCATCCTTGGCAAGGATGCGCTCTAACAGCTGAGCTACACCCGCATACTCAGGGTATTATAGCGGGTAGCGGGTGTTATTTCAAGATGTTAGCCTCTATTTAACGAGCTCGTAAAACACATAGGGTGATCGATGCCCGGTTGCGTAGGCAGCTATATCAACCTCGGCTAAGAAATCTGGCTTTATAGGCACCTGCTTTGGGTTTACAAAAGCTACGCGCGATAATTCAGCTGCACCGTGGCTGGTGTTTTCAAAATCGATGGTATTAAATAGCGGCGAATCTTCTACCAGCATATGGAATTCGAGTTCTTCGTCAAAACCCTCGCGACCCGACATAAACTGCTGAATAAAAGCCACTTTGTTTGTTGCCTTGGCGATGACGCCAAGTTCTTCGAAGACCTCTCGCTCGACACCTTCTTGTAATGTTTCGAGCGGGTCGAGCCCGCCGCCCGGTAATGCCCAGTAGTCAGATTCACTACCGTCATCATTTTTATGTTTGACCGCTAAAATAGTATCGCCGCGAACAACCAGTGCGCGGACGTTAATGCGTCGTTTTTCCATGTGCCTCTCCTTATAGGTATTGTACTTATTGGTTAGAAGCGTGAGTGGTTCGGCACGCCCGAACTTGCAGCGCATAGAGGAACCTAGTGGTTCATAGTGTCGTTAGTGTAGCACGAAGAATACTTTTTACAAAAAACAATTGCGCGCAACTTCTCCACGTATTCCAAGAACTACTTCATAGCCGATATCATAAGACCGATAAAGACACATATTGGCGCTAAAACAAAAACACCAACAAAACTATAGCGCCACCACCAATGGGGTTTAAGTTCCTGGCCCTTAAGGACAGCTTCGGCTTCTTCTTTGCTCATAGGTTTATGATGCCAACCTTTATCCGACAACGTTACCTCAATGTATTTATAGCCAAATGTGAATGTAAATACGAAAAAATATGGAAATAGCCATAATTCAGAATAATATCTTTATTCTGTGCTATTTGTTTTGTTAGGTTCTTTCTACCCCAACCAAAAAAAATATATACAATCCTGTTTCACTTATCTTATAAACTCTAAAGTGGTGCGGGCGGGGAGAGTCGAACTCCCGTCTCAACCTTGGGAAGGTCACATAATGGCCGTTATACGACGCCCGCTCTATACTCTAGCGTATCATATATTTTATCCCCACTGCTAGAACCGCGGGGGCACTTCTTTTGTCATAACAGTGGGTACGCGACCTGCCCTACGTGAATATTGTAATGCCCATAGGTAGGGTCGCCCTCGAATCTTGGAAGTGTCTTCACTTTTTTGGGCCAGCCGCTTCATAGCTTGCTCGTCTAGCGTGGGTGTGCTCCCAGGCCCAGCTCGGCGTTCATACTGCGTGGCTTTGTTATACTCATCAATACTATCGTCACCGCACACACCTTTCACAGACCCTAAGCCCGGGCTGGCCACCCACATTAAATGCCCGGAAATAAATAACCAAGCCACTAGTGCAACAAGTACAATACCAACTAAACCTGTCAAAATATCTTCTTCATACCACCCTCTTATATAAATAACGCGAGGCCTGGCGAGGAAATTGCTTCCAACACAAAACCCGCCGCCAGGCGGACCTTTCGATCCTGCAAAGGTTTCCCAATGCAACGCGCAAACGAGCCTGAACGACGGGTTCAGTAGTTTGCGCGTTTTTGCCACCATGCCTTTCGCTATAAAAGCTACTCAGGTTAGGTGGGATCGCCGAATTGTAATAGCGCATTCAAAAAGAATGCTTAAAGTTAGTATAGCGAAACACGCTCAACCAGGCAAATAATATAAACGTTCTAGATAATAATAGTCACGGTGTCTTTTTTAGCTTTAAGTATAATTTTCTTACCAATTGGTATCGTAACCATTGGAAGTGTGTGGCCAAAATCAACATTATATACAATGGGTATTTGCCCAAGGTTTTTAGATTGCAGTATACTCTCTATATCTCTCGGTTTTACAGCACTTCCCTTTTGAAACCGTCCAATCACAAGGCCTTTCAGGTTCTGCCTAAAACCGGGCAGCTGTAATAAAGATTCAAAACGGCGCGATACCTCTCTGGCGGTATATTCACCCGCTTCATCATCATCTTCCAATAGGAAAATAAAAGGTTCTTTAAAACACGGTTGATACGGCGTACCTTGGAGTAGATAAAAAGTGCCCAAGTTGCCGCCCAATGCCAATGCTTCAACTTCACCGATGGTAAAAGTTTTCCAGGCTGTAGTTTTATACCGCCGTTGACCATATTCAGCCCACCTGTCACTTTTTTGTAACAAGGTTGGCACAGCTTGCATGGCTGCATTAAAAGCCCTTAGTGTATAGCGCCACTCGGGCATACGCCCGATAGTTGAAAAATTTGGTCCTAGAAAACAGCTTACACCCGCCTTGACGTAAAGAGCATTAATTAGCACTGTAATATCAGAAAAACCAATTAATGGAATTGGGTTTGCTACTACCGCCTCCCAATCAATAAGTGGCAGTATCTCGTTTGCAGACCATCCACCAGATAAAGCCATGACGAGTTTTACATTCTTATCCCTATAGGCATCATTAAAATCGTTTGCTCTGTCTTCTTTAGTGGCTGTTCCAAAATGCAACACAGCCTCGATCGATTTCCCAAAGGTTACTATATACCCTAACGATTCTAAGCGCTTTTGAGCACGTGTATATTCACGCTTATAGTTGGTAACATCAAGACTGCGTGAGGGTGCGATCACCCGAATTTCATCGCCTTTTTTTAATTGCATCATCTTACTCCATTCTAGCAGCCACAAGCGCCCTGCTTCCATATTGCCGCATACACTCGGCTTCATCGTTTGTTAAAAATTCCAACCCCGTCTCGGCCATACCTTCACGATACGGCAGTTGAACGATAATCGGATTAACCCCTAGGTCTTGGGTTACCTTATTAATCGCAGGGTATACCACCCTATCCATAAAGGCTGCCAAATCTCCGCTGCCCGCATTTGGTCCGCCATCAAAGTCTTCATATAAAGCGCCAAAAACAGATGCCAGTGCCATCGTTGCAGGATAGTAAAATGGTGCTAGATTTCCAGATTCCCAACCAAAGCGCCGCGCCTGATACCTGTACCACTCACCCATATCGAATGTATTGTTCACCGTATCTTCATTGCCATCATTGCCAAAAACCAATTGACGGATAGCTTGTTGATATTCAGTCGAATTGTACCCGAACAATGTCCGCAACTCACCAACGCCACCAGAGCGTTCATCGATAGGTACAACCCATTGACGAGTGCGTTGGCCTTTCGTCCATCGAATTGGTGGCCTAATGGTTTGAACTTTTTCAGCATTGCGCTCAGTGTACTTATCCCCCATATACGAAGCCCAGTATGGCGTGAATCCTGCGTCGCGAGCCTCGTCGGCAAAAAGACGGTCTTCATCAGTCGCCCGTGGTACATAGCGGGCAAGAAAAGCCGGCACGGTTGTTTCATCGGTAAAACAGGCAGCCGGTGCCTTCACGCCCAAATAACACATCACTCTTTCTCGTAATTCTTTGTTATTTCGGCGCTCCATTATCAGGTCAAACGCCGCCTCTTTTGATGTATAAATAGTTTCCATAGCATGCTCTTTCTAAATAGTTAGTATTACAACGTAAAAAGCCAGCATCGCGCTGGCTTTTATAGAAGACTCTATAGCTACTCAGCACGAGCTGGCGATAGATGATCGTGATGTGCTGCGGCTAATTGAAGTGCTACTGAATACCCACCAGTTCCATTTTGGAGCCACTGGCTAATACGTGCGATTGTTCTGCTGCTGAGCTTTGATTGCTTTGCAATTTCCGTATACGTTTTACCTTCTTGCAGCATCTTAGCTGCCTCTAACCGTGCGCTTAATTCGGTTATCTCTTTCTCTGTCATAACATCACGTAAAAAGTTTTGCATCAAAGAAACATCTGAAATATCAGCGAGCGATTGAGCAAGCTGTAAAGTCATTCGATTGTCCCAGATATTTTTTTGATCGTTTATCATGCGTTATACTTTACTAAAGTAAAGTACTTTTGTCAATACAAAAAGAAAATCGCCCTTAAGGGCGATGTCTTCATACAATTTGGTGGCTCCTCCCAGACTCGAACTGGGGACACAAGGCTCTTCAGGCCTCTGCTCTACCAACTGAGCTAAAGAGCCACACATTGTTACACTGGGCCTTCGGGCCTCTGCTCTACTATTGTTCATATGCTTCTTCGAAGCAATGAGTTAAAGAGCTGCTCGTTAGTAACTTGCTTATTGTACTGAAACAGGGGTACTTTTTCAAGTATAACCCCGTTTCAGTCTTGCGTAACTATTTCTTGTTTAAGCCGTCACCAATTTTCTGAACCGCATCAATCAGTTCGATTGGGAACAAAAGCGTTGTTTTCTGGCTTGGTTCGGTGCTAATACGTTCAATGGTATTAAGCGTACGAAGGTTTAGGGCACCTGGTGTACTAGCAATAATACGGGCCGCTTCGGCGAGTGTTTGAGCGGCGGCTTTTTCACCCTCGGCATTAATAATGTTGCTACGGCGTTCACGTTCAGCTTCGGCTTGCTTAGCCATGGCACGCTTCATGTCTTGTGGCAATTCGATGTTCTGGATTTTCACATTCTCAACATCAATACCCCATTGTGATGTTTGGGTATCAACAATCTCTTTAATCTTTTCGCTAATAACCTCACGCTTTGAAAGCAGTTCATCAAGTTCAAAGTTACCCGTAATATCACGGAGTGCCGCTTGAGCAAATTGGCTGGTCGCATATACGTAGTTGGTTGTTTCAAGCACCGCTTTAGCTGGGTCGAGCACACGGAAATATACTACAGCATCAACACCAGCCGTAACGTTATCTTTTGTAATAACTTCTTGTTTCGGTACGTCAATTGGCGTTGAACGAACATCAACACGCGTAAGAGTTTGGAAAATAGGAATAACAATCCGAAGACCGGGGTTACGAATACCCGTAAAACGCCCTAGGGTTAATACCACTCCTCGTTGATACTGGTTAATAACCTTAAGGCCACTCAAAATAAAGATAGCTACCGTTATACCAACAATCCACAATAATACGTCCATGCACACCTCCTCTAGTAGTATTTCCATTATACCAAGCTGAAAGCCGGCTGGCTAGGAAGCAACCAGTTTTACCGCTATAATAGGAGTAATGGAAGGTGCATCGCGAATACCCTTAGCCGAACGTATGCGGCCTACAACACTCGATGAAGTGATTGGCCAAACACACCTTTTAGGCGACCACGAAATACTACGCCAAATTGTGAAAAACCGCGAGCCCGTCAGCCTGATTTTATGGGGTCCGCCTGGCAGTGGTAAAACCACTTTAGCACGCGTTATTGCTAGTGAAGTCGATGCTGAGTTTATTGAGTTATCAGCCGTGACAAGTGGTAAAAAAGACGTTGAGAAGGTTGTTGAGCACGCCCGCCAAAACTGGAACCTGCAACTACGTACCATTCTTTTTGTTGACGAGATTCACCGTTTTAATAAAGCTCAGCAGGATGCTTTTTTGCCTCATGTAGAGTCGGGCCTTATTACGCTTATTGGCGCAACCACCGAAAACCCCAGCTTCGAAGTGATCACTCCCCTTCTAAGTCGCAGTCGCGTCTTAGTACTTGAACCACTAATAAAAGAAGACATGCTGGCGATTTTAAAACGTGCTGTCGAAGCCGAAAAAGCCAGCAAACGCGTCAGCGATGAAGCCCTCGACTATATTGCAGAACTATCCGGCGGTGATGCTCGCGTAGCCCTTGGCAACTTAGAGCTCGCGTTAAACTTCAATAAGAAGGTTACCGTTGAAACAGTCAAAACAGCAGCCCAAAAACGAGTCCCTGGCTACGACAAAAAAGGCGACATGCACTATAACGTTATCTCGGCTTTCATTAAAAGCATGCGCGGCAGCAACGTTGATGCCACATTATATTATTTAGCTCGTATGCTTGATGCCGGTGAAGACCCAAAGTTTATCGCCCGACGAATGGTTATTTTTGCTAGTGAAGACATCGGCCTGGCTGGCAATGGCGCTCTCGGTTTAGCACTCAATGCTTTTCAAGCCGTTGAACGTGTTGGCATGCCTGAGTCTAATTACATACTTTTTCATGTCGCCACGGCGCTGGCAAAATCTGAGAAATCTCGTCAAACTTCAAACGCCATGTATAAGGCTCAGCAATTGGCAAAACAATACCCCGATGCATCTGTGCCGCTCCATTTACGTAATGCCCCAACAAAACTTATGAAAGACCTTGGGTATAACAAAGGATATAAGTGGGAAGCCGATTTTAAACACGATAAAGGCTTTTTACCTGATGAGTTAAAAGATGAAAAGATCTTTTAACTACGGACGATAATCCCTCTTGAGCGCTTCATACACACCATTAGTCCACCCAAACCCATCTTGAAGTACATACTCGCCGCCACCGCCAAGCCCTTCGCCGCCACTTACATCATATTTTTCAACAAACTTACGAGTGGTCGCATAGACCTTATCGTTTAGCTCAAGCCAACGCTTGGCAATTTCATCGGCCAGGTCGGTATGGTTGTATTTACGAAGCCCTTCAATCGCAACCCATTGCAAAGGCGCCCAGCCATTTGGCGCATCCCACTGCTGGCCGTTTTCGATGAGTGTTGTAACTAAGCCACCAGGCTGAAGAAAATCTTTGCGGATCACATCGGCGACTTTGTCGGCTTGCTCTTGCGTTGCTATACCCACGAATAAAGGAAATACACCAGCTAAACTAGTGACCGATGTATGAACTCCGTGGTGAAAATTGTAATCCTTATAAAAGCCTTCTGTCTCACTCCATAGATACTCTTGAATTGCAACGCTCCGTGCCTGTGCACGCTTACGAAACGCCCGTGATTGCACTAAATTAAAGGAAGCTTTATACCCATCGGCAATAGTCACTTCTAAATGGTATAAAAGGCTGTTTAAATCGACAGGGAGAATATCGGCGGTATGAATTGTACGAATATCAAGCGGGTCCATAAACCACCGCGAACTAAAATCCCAACCCGATTCCGCTGCTGCTCGCAGGTGCAAATACAACCGACTGGCATCTTTTCGACCAGAAGTTTCGGCCGTTTCAATATCCTCGCGTAGCGACTCTGGGCGCGGCGTTGATTTATTATCGTAATAACGATTTAAAAATACACCGCCCGGTAGCCTTACCACTCGCCGGTACGCACTGTGCTCGGTAATATCAACTTTCGTGCGGCCCTTCATCCAAAAACGGTACTCAGCAGTTAGATACGGAAGGTAATCACGCAGCGCTTTTCGACCGCGATGACTTGCCACCAAGCGTACCATATGTGAAAAGAATGGTGGCTGCGAACGGCTCAATAAGTATGTGCGATTAGCAGTTGGTATGTAACCATACTTACGAATAAGGTGCGTATAGTTTTTCATCATGTGCTCTATAGCTAGCCATTTGCCGCCCGAGGCCAACCCAAGCATAATGAAATACGTATCCCAATAAAATTGCTCGTTAAAACGACCGCCGGGCACAATGTATTTATACGGTAGAGCCAAAAGCGAACCCTTGGTTACCCGGTTGCGTCGCTCTAGAAACTTCCAGAGTTCGTCAATGTGTTCTAACGGCGTGTGATCTGGGCTACTTTCGTAAGCACGCCGGTAGCTTTCATCACGGCCATCATAAAAGTGACGGTCAACAAACTCTCGCAGATCAAAATTAGGGTCTTTTTTTAGAAGTGCATACTCTTCTTTAATGGACTTCAAGCGATGGGCCGGTACTAAATCGACAAAAGTTTTGCCATCACCGTATACATTCATTTTCTGGACATCAAGCAACAACTCGCCGAGCTTTTCGTCAACATCTTTCCCAGACTTTAATAATATACCGGTCGTTTTTACCAAAGCCGTCTTCAAAGGGTCGGTCGACAAAGGAATAGGTGGTATGTTTATTTTTTTCACCATAGCCCTTTTAGTATACGTTGGTCACGTACCCATAAGCAATAAAACAATCCTTAAAAATTGAAGCTTATTTATTGCGCTTGCGTTGGTTAGGGTCAAGATATCGCTTACGAAGGCGCAGGTTTTGTGGCGTAACTTCAAGTAACTCGTCGTCTTCAATAAAGTCGATACATTGCTCAAGGCTCAGGTCGGTAAATGGAGTCAACTGAATCGTACCGTCACTTGATGAACTACGCATGTTGGTAAGTTGCTTACCTTTACAAACATTAATATCAAGGTCGCCTGAACGGTTGTAGAGGCCAACGATCATACCTTGGTATACTGTGGTACCTGGGCCAACGAACAATTCGCCACGTGCTGCAGCAGTATCAAGTGCATAAGCAGTTGTTTGGCCAGCTTCAAAAGCTACCAATGCACCATTACGCATTTGCTGGAGCTTAGGGCCAAGTGGTTGGTAGCCGTGTGGCAAACTGTTCATGATAACAGTACCTTTAGTAGCGGTAAGCAACAGGTTACGAAGGCCAATCATCGCACGAGTTGGAATGATGTAGGTAATACGGGTAGTGCCGCTACTCGTCTGTTCTTGCTTTAAAGTAGTTGCACGGCGAGCACCAAGTTCCTGACTGACCGCACCGAGGAATTCAGCCGATACTTCAATAAGTAGCTCCTCGACAGGCTCTTTGACTATACCATCTTCTTCAATTGTTACTACCTGCGGGCGACCAACTTCAAATTCGAAGTCTTCACGACGGAGTGTTTCAATTAACACAGACAGGTGAAGCTCACCACGGCCCGAAACCACGAAGCCAATTCCCTCTTCGGTCACACGGAGCGACACGTTAGTTTCAAGCTCTTGCTTGAGGCGATCACCAATTTGGCGGCTGGTGTTGTACTTAGCTTCTTTACCTTTCAGTGGGCTGGTGTTTGGACCAAGGTACATACTAATAGTTGGTGCTTCGATGTCAATGACGGGCAAAGCCTCAGGCTGTTCTTTATCAGCTAGCGTTTCACCAATGTGCGCATCAGCAATACCAGTAACGGCAATAATATCACCCGCGCCAGCTTCGTCAATTTCTTCACGTTGCAGTCCACGGTAACCGAAGAGCTTATCAACTTTAGCGTTTACCTGTGCACCGTCACGCTTAATAAGCACGATTTGCTGACCTTTCTTAAGTGTGCCGCGGCTAATCCGACCAATGGCGTACTTACCCAGGAAAGAATCGTATGAAAGTGAAGTCACGAGCATTTGGAATGGCTTATCGCTTTCAACGGTTGGGGCAGGAATGTCGTTAATAATAGCGTCGAAGATAGGTGTTAGGTCAGTGTGCTCACTTGGGTTGTCGGGTAGTTCGTTCCACGCTTTACCTTCACGGCCAATAGCGTAGTACACAGGGTAGTGCAGTTGGCTGTCGTCAACTGCCAGTTCCAAAAAGAGTTCTGAAACTTCATCGAGCACCTCGTCAATACGACGTGATGGTTTGTCGATCTTGTTAATTACTACTACTGGCTTAAGGCCAAGCTCAAGTGCCTTCGAAAGCACGAACTTTGTTTGTGGCATTGGGCCTTCTTGGGCATCAACGATGAGAAGTACTCCATCGGCCATGTTAAGCGTACGCTCTACCTCACCAGAAAAGTCGGCGTGGCCTGGGGTGTCAATAATGTTAATTTTGTAGTCACCGTAGTAAACGGAAGTTTGCTTCGCAGTGATGGTAATACCGCGTTCGTGCTCTTGGTCACCACTGTCCATAATCAGCGATTGTTCCATCTCGGCCTGGTTGGCACGGAAAGTATTGCTTTGCTTTAAAAGGCCATCAACAAGAGTGGTCTTGCCGTGGTCGACGTGGGCGATAATCGCAACGTTGCGAATCTGGTTTGGATCTTTCATGATTTTTACAAAAAAATTACGCCCTTGAGACAATTATTTCCGTATTAATCCCAGGGCTTCCTTATCTATAATTATAGCATAGGCAACAACCGAGGTCAAATGGCGGACCCCGCAGCTACGGCCCAAGCGGCAAAGAGTTTACGTCACGACCTTGATCGTCACAGCGCGGATTAGCACTCCCGCTTCGACGCGCAGACTCACAATACACCGAAACATTTACAGCACCGCCACCCTCATTAGAACGACTGGACGTTGTAAAATCGGTCTTACATGCATAGGAGGCATAGTACGTGACCGTCTCGGCATATTCACCGACATCCCAACCAAGATAGCGAACATAAGGGTCATCTAGAGTGCTCGTTGTATTGTAATACCCGGTTGTCGGTCTACGTGAGGTTGCGCCATTGCGGTACAGTCCAATTGTGCTATCTGCTACCCATGTATCAGCCGGACAGTATGTCGTAAATTTACTATACTGCATAAGGTATCGATACCCCGCAGCCCAACTGACATCTCCGCCATATACCGGCGAGGCGGGAGCGATAATAGATCGTGTTACATTTGGAGTGCTTGTAGCCACCACCTCACTGCTGGTTGCATCACTTCCCTGACAGCGTGCCTTGGCACTGGCTATGTAGTTTTTGCCCTGAAAGGCATTGCTCGTTTGCGACGATGTTGTTGTCCACGACCCGTATACTACCGCTGAGCTATCACTTGTCCTTACTCGCCCACTGCTTATACCCAATGCATATTGCAACGTTGTTCCCGAAGCGCAGGTTACACCGGAAGCCGAAACAGTAACTTGCGCATCACCATTCACAAGATTTACGGCTGCTGACACCGTACCGGATGGTGGAGCAATACTTGTTACTTCGTTACCCGTCGCCGACTTTCCAATGTCAGCACCTACATACGGTGTTACTCTAAAGTAATACCGCTTACCTGAAATTAGCCCCGAGGCACTCGTGGAAAGGCCCTGTACTGTCGATGTGGTTGGCGAAGACATCGTGCTTGAAGTGCTACGTTCAACTCGATAGTTTGTAGCGTTTGGTACCTTAATCCATGACAGGCTTATCTGAGACGGCGAGTCAACCGTTAGTGTCAACTGGGTTGTGCCAGATGTAGCAATAGACCCATTATTACGACTTTTAAAGGTAACAATGCTTCCGTCTTTCTCTTTTTTATATTGCATAGTCCAACCCAGGCATTGCTCGTTCCCCTGGCAATTATCACCTACGTACGAATAATTATCGCCACTGGACGACGAGAGACTCGAACAAATGATCGCATTTGCTCCACCAGACTTAGGCGATGTTACTATGTCTGTATTAATATCTAATAATGACGAAAGGTTACTAGCCGACTGAGTCATTTGACTGCAGTTTGGGTACTCACCATTTTTTGCGTAGTATTTTTCGAGGGCATCGGTAATAGCTGTGATATTCGTTTCACGCCCACTATCACGAGCGCCCTGTAGGTACTGCGTCATACCCGCCGCGCTTATAGCCACGAGAATGGCAAGCACCGCAATAACTATAATAAGCTCGACTAGCGTAAAGGCTTTGTAATACCGAGCTATCATTATTTGGCCTGCCTATCGACCAGTGCGCTCAAAACACCATTCCATTTTGCCTCAGAGATAGTGCGCTGCAGTTCTGGTGAACTAACTACGCCATCATCATTCACTTTCCCTGCTAAATCACCAATGTACTGCCATGTGCCGTCCGTATTACCAAATAAGTATTTATCAGCTAGTCGATCCTGCTCAGGTTGGCGGTAGGTAATAGCTATGAGCGCGCCACTAATGCGAGATTCATTAGTCTGCGTACGACTCACCAGGGCAACTCCTTGAGACTTGATTGTTGACGCTACGTCATCCGGGAGCACAGCCAGAAGTGCCTGTACTCGCCCAACCTCCTCGCTAATGGCCTGGGTATCGCTGCACGCAAATGAATATTCTAGAGCACCAGCTCTCTGTAAAAGACATTGAAACAGGTTGTTTTTAAAGACCGCTATTGCCTGCTGGAGATGCGCTGGCTCTTGATAGCTTAGATCTTGGCCAGCAAGCCCCTTCTTAAGCGCTTCAACAAGCACTGCTTCATCAATGTGCTTAGTATTTACCGCATCAGTTTGAAATACAGCCCTATGCGAACTTTGTATGGTTACTTTAGATAGATTTTCAACACCACTATCAACAACGATATTTTCGTGCACCAGACTGTCCTGTGAATTATAACTGAAACCTGGGAGCGCTTCGGCCATTGTAGCCCTAGCACTTTCTACTACCGTCGTAATATCTGTACTGGAAGCCGGTTGTTTACCGCCAGACGTTCGATAAAACACAGTGCAAACAATCAAAACAATAGAAAAAACACCTAGCACTATGCCTATCGACAAAAGAGCCCATTTGATAATTTGTCTGTTGTCTTTTGTAACCATTACTACAATAATCTTATGCTACAAAGAATAAATTTACTATAGTATATAACAAAAAAAGCCACCGTATCTGATGACCTGTTTTATAATTTCACCCAACTCACTATCTAGGGCGTTCGGAAACGATGGATTATCGTGGTAATCCCTGTTTGGTGCGCGTGAGAGGACTTGAACCTCCACGTCCTTGCGAACACTAGCACCTCAAGCTAGCCTGTCTACCAATTCCAGCACACGCGCATGTAAATGTAACAAAATAAACTACCCGATCGGTAGTTTACATATCTTGGTGGGCGCTGAGGGATTCGAACCCCCGACCCTCTCGGTGTAAACGAGATGCTCTAGCCAACTGAGCTAAGCGCCCGACATCTGGTGATTATACAGAAAAAATGTCAGCGAATCAAGAGGGTAATCGTTACGGCGTCTGGAAAACGCGCTCCGTACCTACCGTCCAGTACAAAACGTTCTGATAGCGATCAAGCCCAGAAACCAGTACCGCATCGGGTGCCAAAGCACGGACGTTAGCCGTATGCACGTATTGGACCGTTGATTGGTACAAGCCTATCGCTGGAACATCACTAAGCCATTGGCGGGCAAAATTGGTATATTTCGCATCGCGTAAGTTTGTTTCCGTTCGAGAGCGGGCACTCACCAAAGCCTCATCGCCAATACCGCTTTTGTAATTTGATAGGTTAAGGCCTGAAGACACCTGAGAGCTATGCCAGTAGGCGTATACATCGGGGTCACCGCCAATAACCAATTGGTAAAGCAATACATCGTAATGGCGGGGTTGTAGAATATCTTGCGCTACGTTTTGCGCTGGGTCACTAGGGTCAACGATGCTTGTCGTCACCGTTATACCCAACGAACGCCACTGCTCGGATAGCACATTTAAGGCTGCTTCAAAGTCGCTGTTCTTGGTTGTTACAACAGTAAGAGTAAGTTCCTTGCCCTCTTTTTTGCGTAACGAACCTTCGAGTTTCCAGCCCGCCTGGTCAAGCAGTTCGGCTGCCTTTTGAGCATCATACGTAGGTTCGGCCGGCAAGTTTCCACCGCCTACCTGGGAATCAATAAACGGTAGCCAGAGGGCAGGAAGTTTGTCAGAGATAGCCGTTCGCACGGCAGCCGTATTCGTGCCCGCCTGCAAAGCCTGTCTGACCTTTTGATCTTGCAAGATAGTACTAGTTGTATTAAATAGAGCGTACACACCATTATTCACCGGAACGTAATCAACCGTGTAACGCGCACTGTTTATTGATTTGGCAGCAGTAACCGAAATATCACTAGCGGCATTAACCTCAGAGGTTGCCAGAGCTCGCTTGACTGTATCGATATCCTTGTACACATGAAGTTGTATGCGACTCAGTTTTGCCGCACCTTTGTAGTAGTTGTCGTTACGAGCCAAGTAGATAATTTTACGACCATGCGTGGCATCGACATCTTGAAGCAACTTAAGTGAAAAAGGTCCGCTTCCCACTGGGTTAGAGCTAAAGGCATTTTCGCGTAGTTGCGAAGGTTCTACATCACGCAGTACGTGCTCGGGAAGGATTGGCAATGAACGCAAAGCGTGCGGAAAAGCTGCATACACGGCCGGCAAACTAAACGCTACCGTTACATCATCAACAGCCTCAACTTTCACACCAGTCCAGCCAGTAAGAGTTGAGCGAGTAGCAGCATTTTGCAATAACCCAACCGTAAACACAACATCTCGAGCCCGTACATAGCGACCATCACTCCACTGCGCATCTGGGCGAATGGTTAAAGTGTATGTTTTTTGATCTTCACTGACCTTCATACTGTCAGCTAGATCATAGTTTAAATGACCAGTACTATCGTAGGTAAGAAGCCTCGAGAAAAGTAATTCACTTGCCGCATCTTCAGCGTTTGATTGCGCAAAGATTGGGTTAAGCGTATTGACTGGCCCAACTACAGCTTCGGCATACGTACCATTACTTGCCCCGACCGTGGTTTGGTACTCGTTTTGATACCACCAAAACTGTAACCCCGTAGCCCCAATAAGCACCCCAATAACAAGTACCCAAAGCGCAATGTGTCGGCGAGCCTCGCGAAAGTTATCCCATCGTTTAAATACAAAACGACGAGCGTGCCGTACGGTAGCGCTCTCTACCCTTTTCATGCGGCGCGACAAATCCTTAGAGCTAAAGCTCATTTTTGGAAGACGACGCCACTTACCCGGTTCGTTATCAGCCACGAACTACTACTACCTAGCTAGGAATTAAAAGGCCAACCAAAATCGAAAGGACAAAAATAACAGCAAAAACGATCGTAACCTCGAAAAGGTTTTTATCAACACCGCGACGAGTAGTATACAGTTCACCAGAACTACCAAAACCAGCACCGAGCGTAGCACCTCGTTGTTGCAAAAGTATAGCCAATACAAGTAATACAGCTGAACCGATAGTAACGAATTGAAGAATAGTATTAATTGACATGCGTACTCCTGCTTTTTTCAGCGCGAATTTCAATCGCAGCACTTACTATATAGTTTACCAGACTTAGAATAATTCCGGTAATTATTGAGTTGCCAAATGACATAGCAATGCCCGGTGCGATCAACAGCGATATATATACCAACACACCATTCACAATAATAGTAAACAGCCCGAGCGTCAGCAAAATAGCAGGCAATGAGACAATCACTAGAAGTGGTTTAAATAAACTATTGATAATCGAGAATATCAAACCGGCGAATAGAAATCTCCAGAAACCAGCCGTAACATCAACATGGTTATAGCCGGTACCTAATATGCGCACACTCACCCATAACCCGAGCGCGGTTAACACCCAACGCAGTACAAATACAAGAACTTGTTGTTTCATTATTACTGATTAGTATAGCACATTAAAGGTCGGTCGAGAGAGCCGCACTCAAGTTCTCGTTTCCCGCCTCCGTTACTAAAATATCGTCCTCAATACGAACTCCAATGCCTTCTTCGGGTATGTATATGCCTGGTTCAACTGTCAGAACCATACCGGGTTGAAATTCCTTATAGCCACCCAGAGATTCATGTACATCAATACCAAGGCCATGACTAATAGCATGGGGGAAGTATTTTCGGTAGTCGGCTGGAGTGTTCAAGAGGCCCAAACTGCGAAGCGCTTCTTTCATAATAGTATCGGTGCCGTCTTGATAGTCTTTGAAGGTAACACCCGGCCGGATGAGGTCGATAATAGCAAAATGCGCCTTCTGTACCGCTGCGTGCACGGCCTTTTCACGACTGGAAGGCTCGCCTATTGCATACGTACGGGTAATGTCGGCACAATAGCCATTGAAACGGGCGCCAATATCAATTAATACAAGACCATTTTTCGGTAATGCGGCATTATTTTTCGCATAATGGAGCGTACAGGCATTACTACCACCAGCAACGATCGGTTCGTAGGCATGCTGTGCGTTGTGACTACGAAATACATAGCCGAATTCTGCTTCAAGGTCATATTCATACTGTTTACTTAGTAGTGCGTTATGAGCCGTCTTGAACGCCTTGACAGTATTCCCAATTGCCTCTCGCATAATAGTTAGTTCATCAGTGTTTTTTTGAGCGCGCTGGCGTGCAATAATAGGCCGTATATCAACAAGCTCCCCTGCCATTTTCTTTAGCATGTCCGAAAGCGCCTTTTGTGCAGGGTTATGATGAAAACTGTTATAACGACGATAGGGATCCGGCCCTACAACCCCCACTTTGCGATACTTCTTTACCGCAGCGCGTAACAACCTCAAGCCCTCATTCCGCGGTACCACCCTATCGACACCGCTCGTATTACATATCTGGCTAAAATCATGCTGGCCATTAAAAATGGCTTCCGTATCAGATATTTTTGGCGCAATCAAAACACTCTCTGTATCATCAACCAGCAAAGTCCATCCCGGTTCATCAATCCCCGTTAAGTAATAGAAATGAGCCTCCTGAATAAAGGGGGCTGACGCATCATTCGTTTGCTGCATAGGCGTAAATGACCCAACAACAAAGAGGTCTAGATCATGCTGCTCTTTTAACTTGGCTTGCAAGAGTGTACGGTGACTGTGAAAAAGGGTCTGCGCCATTATTTTGTCAGTGTAACAGAAGTAAGCTGCTGGTCATAGACAACAGTTGATGCGGGTGACTTATTAGTGTATGAAAGATTGATAGCTGCCGAGGCTCCAGATGCAGGTGGTTTGAAGTAGAATGTTGGTCCGAAGGTGCTAATACCAGCAGATAATGCCGAGAACGACTGCGTAATACTAGTACCGTATGTTGTACCATCAGACGAAACGGTTGCACCATTTGTTGCCGTAATCGTAACATCCACCTGACCACAATTTCCCTCGCTACAACCCCTTGAAGATGGCACCGTCAAAGAACCACCAATAGCAATTACTCCAGTTGAAGGAAGCGTGTCACCGTAGGTAATTTGATACGCACCGCATGTCGCATTACTACAGTGTACGTAGGCTACGTTTGTATAGTTAAACGTATAATTCCAACCATCAACAGGTGTTTTAACTGAACGCACAGTTGACCAACTACTCTGTATACCTGACACAACCGCCGCAACTCGATAGTAATAGGTAGTATTGGCTGAAAGTCCTGTTTGCGTGACCGGAAAGGCGGAGGCACCGGCCACATCCGAGCTGCTCATACTGCTTGTGAATGAAGAATTCAAAGCGCGTTGCAATACATACTTTGTTGCGTTATTAGTAGCGGTCGTTAATGATACGGTTATTGAGGTCGATGACGCCGCGGTTAGGGATATACTTGGGGTTTGCATTACACAACTGCCCGACTGAAGTGTTTTATCATCTCCGCTGCGCGTATCAACATAAAACGTGACCGCACTATACTGTTGGCTCACGGCTTGAATACAATACCCCTTGCTATCACCGTCTATATAAGCAACAGTTACCCCATCACTAGCTGCAAACGTCGACGGTATTCTTAGCGGATAGCCCGTATCGCTAAAATTACGAGCGTCTTCCATTGCTGATATAGCATGGCCAAGATCACTTTTTACTTCGTCCGTAGCTATTCTCTGCCGCCACGCCCCATAGCCAATAACAGATATAGCAGCCAAAATACCAATAACAACTATTACAATTACGAGCTCAACTATCGTAAAACCGTTTTTATTTTTGATTTGTCTTAGCTGTGGCATACTTGGCCTCACTATAGCATAAGCGTGTTTACCCCTGCAAATAGCCCATGATCTGCTCGGCTTTTTGAGTGCCAACAACTTCTGCTAGCTTTTCTACAGGCACCTCTTTTAAAGCCCTAACACTCCCAAAGGTTCGTATTAATTTTCGACGCGTGGCTGGGCCAACGCCTGGTATATCTTCGAGTACGCTGGTTGTTTGTTTATTGCGTTTCAAAACGGTATGATAACTAACCGCGAAGCGGTGCGACTCATCACGGATCCGTTGAAACAACTTAGTAACGTGGGAATACTTTGTAATACCGGCACCTGTACTGGCGCGTAGGTTTTTGGAGTGCCCCGAAGCATTCGTTTGACCCGGGTGTAAGTTGACTACATAAAACTCACCCGATCGGCTGACAAACACATCACTGTTTTGATTTTTCATTAAGTCTTGTAGCTTGTCCGTTGCAATGTGCGACTTCGTACCGTGTACAATAACTTCTTCTTCACGTTTAGCAATGCTAATAATGGGTACCTGAATTTCTCGTTCGTCCAGCGCCCGTATTGCCGCTTCAAGCTGACCCTTGCCTCCGTCTATTAATAAAAGATCGGGCATACCCCAGCTTTTTATATTTTTCTCACTAAAACGTCGAAATAGTACTTCGTGCATATTGGCGTAATCGTCATTTCGCTCGGCCGTTTTAAACTTGCGGTAATTCGCCCGGTCGCTGACACCATTAGTAAATACCACCATACTCGCCACTACATTTTGTCCGCTCATATGGCTAATATCATAGCCTTCAATGCGGGCGGGAATTTTTGATAAACCAAAAAGTTCCACCAAATCACCCAGGGCTTTATCTTTGCTAATATCCAAAAACTCTCGGTCGCCAAACATAATTTTCTGCTGTAATGCCCGTAAATCATTAAGCTGGTTGCGAAAATGGGCGGCGTTTTCAAAGTCGTGCAGCTTGGCGGCTAAGCGCATCTGCTTTTCGATATCACGAATAATTGCTTTTCGCCCACCTTCAATGTAACGGACCAGTTGGCGCAATACTGCTTTGTATTCATCTGATGACACGCCGGGTCGAGGGCTTAAGCCAATGTGTGAATCCAGGTCGGGCCGTTGGCCGGGCTTAGGCGCTTTTGTGTAATAGGGAAAAATTTTACGCAGGTAACGGAGCGCTTTTTTAATAGCAAAGCCATTGTAGTACGGGCCGAAATAATCAGCACCGTCATCGATTGGGTTACGCGTAAAACTAACTGTTGGCCATGGGCTTTTCATGTCGATACGCACGAAGGTTTGTGATTTGTCATCGCGCAGCAAAATATTGTAGCGCGGCATATAGCGCTTCACCATTTCCGATTCTAAAAATAAAGCGTCCAGCTCACTTTCGGTCTCGACCCAATCGGTATCTTCAATTTCTTCAACCAACGCCCTGGTTTTGATATCCATATCACGGGTGCTTTGAAAGTACTGCCGTACTCGGTTCTTTAGTACCGCCGCCTTACCTACATAAATAATTTCACCAGTCTTTGACTTATGAAAATACACCCCTGCCGAACGAGGGAGGATTTTCAGCTTTGCTTCAAGTACAGCGTTCATTTCTTCTATTATACGCGAGGATGGTATGTAAAAAAATCACCACCACGTCGTACCGTGATGGTGAAATAGTATGTTTATATGATTATTTAAGATCTTTTTGGGCACGGAATGCAAAAGCGATCACCAACGAACCGTACAGCACCGCGTACAGACCAACCACCCATACTACCGCTAAACCGGCAGAAACTGGGTAAAGCAGGGTAATGATACCGGCAATGATACCGATAGCACCCGCTAAAATGCTGAAGATGCGATCATCACTAGTACGATCCGCGTCAAACAATCCCTCTAATAGATCGACGACGCCACGGACCAAGAATGTTAACCCAATAAAGAATACGAAAATAGCAGCAGCGGCTACTGGGTTGCGCAGTAGATATACCGCCAGTCCGACAGCGAGTACGCTAAAGAGTAGTTCAAGCCACCAGAACTTGTTTGTTCCCAGTGACGCGAGGCCTACGATGACCCCCACAATACCCCATACAAGTACAAATACACCGAAGAGTACGATCAACAGTGCAACGGTAAGGCCTGGCCAAAATAATGCCAAGACACCGAATAAGATTGCCAATACACCCTGAGCGATTGCGAGCCCCCAAAGCTGTTTAGCCAATGGACCCCATTGATTTTTTGCCATACACACACTCCCTTTAAGGTTTGTGTCTCTAGTATAGTCCTATGCGAATTGTTTGTTAAGAGAACTCTCAGCTTTGGTCTTGCAAGCTGCCGTATGATAAAGCAAATCCGGAAGTTTCTTACAATCCTCGCAGATAAGTACTAAATCGTTACAATTTGCATAGGCGCAGTTTTCGAAGTTGCTGGTTTTACCACCGCAATGGGTACACTTGCCTATGGTTTTGGCGTGGTCAGAAAATTCCATGGTCATGCGGTTGTCAAAGACGCGAAGTGAGCCTTCCCATAGGCCATCGTCGCCATAAGCTTCACCGTACTTTACGATACCGCCATCAATTTGGTAGACATCCTTGAAACCACGCTTTTTCATCATGGCCGAAATAACTTCACAGCGAATACCGCCCGTACAATACGTAATGACTTTTTTATCTTTTATATCATCGTACTTGTCACTTTCAAGTTCGGCAATAAAGTCACGTGAGGTATTTGTATTGGGTACAATCGCATTTTTAAATTTCCCAATCTTCGCTTCATGCTCGTTGCGTCCGTCAAAGAAGACAACATCATCACCAAATTGCTCAATAAGTTCATGTACTTGTTTTGGCTTGAGGTGAACGCCACCGCCCACTACACCATTGTCATCAACTTCAAATTCATCATCGCTATTTTTAAAACCCACTAATTCACGGCGGTGCTTAACACTCAGACGCGGGAAATCTTCACGGCTGCCATCGCTCCATTTAAAAACAATATCTTTGAATCCTGGATATTCTTTTGTGGCTTTGGCATACACCTTAAGGTCATCGATATTACCACCTACCGTACCGTTTAGTCCATGTCGGCTCACCAAAATACGGCCTCGTAAATTAAGGCTCTCGGCAAGCGTTTTTTGCCACAGCTTTACCGCCTCTGGATCGGCAATGGGCGTAAATTTATAAT
The DNA here is from genome assembly GCA_001897305.1 of Candidatus Saccharibacteria bacterium 47-87. Lineage (GTDB taxonomy): Bacteria > Patescibacteriota > Saccharimonadia > Saccharimonadales > Saccharimonadaceae > Microsaccharimonas. The sequence continues at coordinate 684,789 of MKSO01000001.1, forward strand.
AAAGAAGAATTTTTTGCATTGGTATTTATTATAGCACATTTTACCCCAACTTTCTAGGGGTGTATACTTGCAGTATGAGTTACCAGGAAAGCAAAGATGTCACGGTATACATAGCGCAATTTGATCATCCAGTACGAGATCGACTCACCCAATTACGTCACTTGATTCAGTCTCGGTTTCCTCACAGTATTGAAGATATTAGCTACGGCATGCCCTGCTACAGACCGGCCACAGGTAAGCGCGGCGTAGTATACTTCGCTGCCGCGAAAAAACACATCGGGCTTTATGCAGTTGTCGATGCCGAACCTAATGAACCTATACACCCAGTGCTACAAAAGTATAAAACGGGACGCGGTACCCTGCAGTTCAAAAACACAGCACCTTTCCCCATAGATTCAATCAATGAAATTCTACTATACCAGGCGACAAAATTAACCGTATAATCGCTTTACAAAACCTTTATTATCTCTTATAGTAATTGGCACTATGACCCGTATGGGTCCTCTATTCGACGACGTTCGGGCGTGCCGAACCAATCGCGAGTCTCTTCCACTACAAATATAATTCTTAAATAAAGGAGCTGTATGTCCTTAGAGTTTTTTATTCTCTCTGAAGATCTATCATGGCTTGATGCCCGCATCCATGAGCTTGATAAAACAATCCAAGACCTTGGGCCCGAGTTTTACGATGTATTCAACCAATCATCAGAAACATGGCACGATAACGCACCATTCGATGCGCTGCGTGACAAGCAGTCTGTATTATTTGCTGAATATACTCACCTGCGTGCCATTCGTCAAAAAGCTCAGCTTTATAGAGACGCAAAAGATGATTCAGTTGTATCAATAGGAAAATATATAACCATCAACAATAAGAAATTTCATATAGCTGGTGACTGGACACGAAATGCCGGCAAAACCCTTAATGGCATCACTACTATAAGCCGGCAATCGCCTTTGGCTCAAGAAATAATAGGAAAACCAGCAGGAACCCTTACAAAGTATGGAATAATTGAAAATATAGTGAGTACATATGGCGACAAATAGAAATACCCTCAAGATTTACCTCGGGCAAATTAAATATCACTTGCCGACGTTTATTATTGCTCTTATTTGCATGCCAGCAACAACGCTGCTTATTGATACAGGTCTAGCGTACTTCTTAAGTATGGCTATTGGCGATCTTTCATCGGGCAATACCGCAGCCATGCAGCAGCATCTTCTATTCGCTGCAATCGTTGGTGGGGCTGGGGTGCTTACAAACTTCATAGGGTTTCAAGCGCTCGTGCAGCACGAGTCACGAATTCGCACGCGCCTTTACAATTTTGTATTTAGCGCCCTTCTATACAAAGATCTTCAATTCTTTGTAAACGAAAAGGTTGGAGCACTTACAAGCAGGTTCATTGACTTCACCCGTTCGCATATTCTCATTCAAGACCTATTGATCATTCGTACACTCGGGTTCAGCCTTTCATTGATCGTAGGGCTTATCATCGTGTCGCAAAGTGCACCTTTACTGGCGCTTATACTACTCGGGCTCATTATCCTTATAGTGGTTCAAATCAAGGTCTTCACCACTATTCGCGCACCGTTTCGTCACAGACGCAAAAAATTAATCGGTGAAATACACGGAGAAATTGCCGACTCCGTAACCAATAGTTTGATGGTAAAAACCTTTGCACAGGAAGAGCACGAAAAGCAGCACTTATACAAACGAACTAAGGAACTTGAAAAGGTATTTATTAAAGACATCGCACTTTTTGGCGTTGACGGCACTATCCGTACTAGTATTATGATTTCTACGCAAGTCATCGCAATTGGTATTGCCGCAACTATGGTCGCAAATGGCCAACTTACCATTGCAATTGCTATATTTTCAATGGCCTACCTGCAACGCCTAGCTTCACAAACCTTCCAATTAGGCGAACTCATTAACGGCTACGACGAAGCACTCCTCCAGGCCGCACCAATGAGCGACATTCTCACCAAACCCGTCACTGTTTTCGACCAACCTGGGAGCAAGAAACACATCATAAAAACACCTGCTATAGCATTCCATAATGTCTCGTATCATTACAGCGAAAGTGGTGCGGATGTTATTAAATCATTAGAGTTAGACATTCCAGCGGGTCAGCGGGTTGGACTAGTGGGACACTCTGGGGCTGGCAAAACAACAATCACTCACCTGCTTCTTCGCTTTGCCGACGCTACGGGAGGTTCGATAACTATCGATGACGTAGACCTACGTGACTACACACAACAGTCACTTCGTCAACAAATTTCCTACGTTCCACAAGAGCCATTGTTGTTTCACCGAAGCCTACGCGAGAACATTGCTTACGGCAATCTCAAAGCATCTGACACTCAAATACGAAAAGCCGCCGAACAGGCAAATGCCCTTGAGTTTATCGACGCACTTCCTGATGGGCTCGATACATTAGTTGGTGAACGTGGCGTTAAGTTATCAGGTGGGCAGCGACAGCGTGTCGCCATAGCTCGAGCCATCTTAAAAGACGCACCGATATTAATATTGGATGAAGCCACAAGTGCTTTAGACAGCGCCAGTGAGTTGTTAATCCAAAAATCCCTTGGTACTTTAATGAAAGGTCGCACCAGTATCGTCATAGCCCACCGTCTTTCAACCATCGCCAAGCTGGATCGTATTATAGTAATGGATGATGGTAAAATAGCCGAAGACGGTACACACGACGAACTCCTAAAACGCGGTGGTATATACGCGAAACTATGGGCCCACCAATCTGGCGGATTTATCGAGGAATAATAGAGTATGAAAACGAAAAAAATACCAATTGAACAACAGCCCGAGACTATTGCAAAAGTACTACGGTATCACTGGCGCCATGCTATGAAATATCGCAAAGAAGTTATTGCAAGCTTTGTAGTTGGACCTATTTCAATTGTTATCGACCGTTATATATCGCCTATCTTTATCGCACTCCTTTTAACGGCCATACAGCAGAATACAGCCACGTTGCAAAATTCGATATGGCTGATTGTTGGCTACGCTGCCACACAGTTGATTGGGTTTGTTGTTGGTTATCGCGTTAATCTTCATACCATGTGGTCAGTTCAAATTTATGGCGCCCGCGATATTAACCAAGAGGCCTATGATGCCATCGCGCGTCAATCGCTAGGCTTTCACAATAATCGGTTTGCTGGCTCATTAGTTTCTCAGGTGAATAAAACCAGTGCTGCATTTTTTGCCTTCTGGAATATGGTTATCTTTGAAATCATGTTTGCAGTAGTGGCAATTATTGCAACACTCATTAGCGTCGGAATTTTGGCATGGCCGCTCGCTATTATACTTGCGCTAACAGTGGGGTTATTTATTACCGCATCATATTTTGGGACTCGGTTCATGCGTCCACGCCAGGTGGCACGCTCCAAAGCAAATACAAAAGTATCCGGTCAGCTCTCTGATTCAATTGCCAATATTGCAACCGTCAAAATTGAAAGCAATGAAAGAATAGAACGTCAGCGCCTTACGTCGCTACTTGACGATGTATTGAAACGCGAACGACACGTGCGTCGTGGCACCATGGCTACTACCACCATAACGTCGTCACTCATTGCTATTAGCCGAGTACTTGCGCTTGTGGTTGCTGTTTGGGCTGTTCAATCCCATGCCATAAATGCCGGCGTCGTTTATCTCATTATCACCTACACTTTTAACTTGTTTATGGAGTTATGGAATATTAGCAACGCCCTTCGAACCATGTATCAAATCACCGGCGACAGCGAGGAGCTACTTTCAATCATCAATCAGCAGTCCGACATTACCGACACAACCAAAACAGCACTCAAGGCGCCGCACGGTGAAGTACGCATTAGCGACTTAACCTTTGCCCATGAAGATAACGACCCGTTGTTTACTAATTTCGACCTTACTATTCCCGCTGGTCAAAAGATAGGCGTTGTGGGCGTGAGTGGTTCGGGCAAAACCACCCTTACTCGTCTACTTCTTCGTCTCTCAGAACCGCAGTCCGGTACGATTACAGTAGATGGCCAAGATATTTCCAAAGTAAGCCTAGACTCCCTTCATAACGCAATAGCTTATGTGCCTCAAGAACCCTTGCTTTTTCATCGCAGTCTAGCCGAAAATATTGCCTATTCTAAACCTAAAGCAACGATAGGTAATATCAAGAAGGCAGCCAAAGATGCCCAGGCTTATCATTTTATTAGCTCATTAAAAGAAGGTTTTGACACGCTGGTTGGCGAGCGCGGCGTTAAGCTCTCGGGCGGACAGCGCCAACGGGTTGCAATTGCCCGAGCGATTCTAAAGGACGCACCTATTCTAGTGCTCGACGAAGCAACTAGTGCGCTCGACAGCGAGAGTGAGGCGCTTATTCAAAAAGCCCTAAAAAAGCTCATGGAAGGACGTACTAGCATCGTCATCGCTCACCGACTTTCCACCATAGCCAAGCTCGACCGTATTATCGTTATGGAAGATGGCGCTATTATAGAAGACGGTTCGCACGAGCAGCTTCTAGCCAAAAACGGAAAGTACGCCCAGTTATGGGCGCACCAATCCGGTGGATTCATTGAAGAATAACCTACTTGTTTGCGTCAACGTTTGACTGCTTTGGTCCATCCTGGCCTTTACCGCCTGGACGGGTCTCTTCTACTTGCGTGTCCTGCGGTGTATCGCTACCATGCTCCGCTTCAACGTTATCAGCACTTGGGTCTTCAGCATCGCCGGCCGCAGCTTCGTTAGCTGCTTCTAGTGCCGCTGGCTCGTATACATTGGCAACAACGAGTTCAAGATCTTGTTCAACATCCGCATATTCCACACCTTCAGGTAGTGTTACATCTGCAAGTGTCACCTTATCTTCGTTGGTTGCAAGGTTTAAAATTGATACCGTCAGCGCTTCGGGCAGGTCAGCTGGTTTAGCTTTAATTTGAACCGTCTCAATAGCCTGAAGCACGATAAGTCCGGCTTTTTCAGCCTCACTTTCGCCAAGGCCTTCTAGGTGAATTGGCACTTCAGCATGCACGACATCACTTGCTTTTACGGCATGAAAGGCAACGTGTTGAATACGCGCTTTAACAGGGTCTCGCTCGATGTCCTTGATAAGAGCAATCCTCTTTTTTGAGTCAACGGTCAAGTGCACGGGCGTGTGCTTGCCAGCCTCTCGCACTACTTTTTCCAGTACGTTGTATTCAGACTGCACGAGGACTGGTTCAAACCCATGTCCATATACAACCCCCGGTACAAGACCTTCACGTCGTAGGTGGGTAACTTTTTTACCTCGTTGCTCGCGGACTGCGAGTGTTAGTGTTATCTTATCTCCCATGTCTCTCCTCCTTTTCGTTGGATACCTTTACGGAAATTTGATATTGCACTTACTATTATACGCTTTAAGCTGTAAGAAAGCTTAAAGACATGATGTATAGTTGCCAGAGAGCCTACGTGCTACAATAGTAAGCACATGATTCCCGGTGTTGATATTCTCGATTTTATTGTTAGGGCAAGTATATTCGGCGTGGCATTAGTTGTGTTTGCCGAGTCCGGTCTTCTTATTGGTTTTTTCTTACCAGGTGACAGCCTATTGTTTGCCACTGGTTTTTTGATTCAAACCGGCCTGCTTCACTTCAACATCCATCTTGCCGTCCTTCTTATTTTTGTCGCCGCTGTACTTGGTGATAGCGTTGGCTACACCTTCGGCCGCAAACTTGGGCCGCGCGTTTTCAGTCGGCCAAATGCACGGCTTTTCAAGCAAGAGTATGTTAAGCGTACTCAAGATTTTTACGAAAAACACGGTGGTAAAACAATTATTATTGCCCGATTCGTCCCTATTGTCCGTACTTTTGCTCCAATCGTAGCCGGTGCCGGTAAAATGGAGTACAAAAGATTCCTCACTTTTAACATTATTGGCGGCTTGCTTTGGACTGCCGGTATTACCTACATGGGGTATTTCCTTGGTCACCTTTTCGAACAAGCTGGTATCGAAATCGATCAAATTCTTCTTCCGCTCATAGCCATTATCATCCTTATTTCAGTACTTCCTCCAGCAATCCATATTCTTAAGGATAAGAAAAATCGTTCTGCTTTATGGGAAGGTGCGAAACGTCAGCTCAAGGCGCTTTTTGGGCCTAAAAAGTAAGCTTGCCCCGCAGGTTGCAAAATACTTCGTAAGTCATCATACTAATGGTTACTTATGGGGCATCACTCGCATAAACATTTAGGTGCAATAGCCCACGATGACGGCGTTGATTTTTCTGTTTGGGCACCCTTTGCTAAAGCCGTTAGTCTTTTACAATGGGAAGAATTTGGATGGGCTGAGACCCCTATGCAAAGCGACGACGAAGGCTATTGGTTTATTAAAGATGTTGATTCTGAGCCTGGCAAAATATATAAGTATCGCATCACCACCCAAAGTGACCAGATACTGGATCGCAATGACCCCTATGCTCGCCAACTGACCGATTCTGATGACGGCTCATCAGTTATAGTTGACTACTCGTTCGACTGGGAAGATGCCGATACATTCGTTCTGACACCGCACAATCAAGCGATCATTTACGAGCTCCACGTGGGGACTTTTAATAAACCCGATGCTTCGACAACCGGCACCTTTGCCGATGTTATAGAAAAGCTGGATTATCTCGTATCACTAGGAGTCAATTACATCGAGCTCATGCCTGTGACAAGTATGGCGCGTAGTCATGGCTGGGGGTATGCACCTAATTATATTTTTTCCATTGAAAACAGCTACGGTGGAAGGCATGGACTCCTTGAACTTGTCAAAGCCTGTCATCAAAAAGGGATCGGCGTCATCATCGACGTGGTCTACAACCACTTCTTCGGATCACGAGAGGAAGTAGCTACCGATTTATGGCAATACGACGGCTGGAGCGAAAATGATTTGGGTGGCATCTATTTTTATAATGACGAACGCGGGATGACACCATGGGGTGGTCGACCTGATTATGGACGACCAGAAGTACGCCAATTCTTTCTGGATAACGTCGCCATGTGGTTTAGCGAATATAAAGTAGATGGCCTGCGGGTAGACTCCACTATCTATATGCGCAACATTGATGGCAATAACGATAATCACGCCCTCGACATTCCAGATGCCTGGAGTCTAATGGCAGAAGTCACCGATCTTGCCCATAAAATTAACCCCAACGCCTTGATGATTGCCGAGGATAACTCAACCAACCCCGGTATCGTTACAGCTACCGATCAGGGTGGTATGGGCTTTAACGCGCAATGGGAAGTTGGCTTTCCGCATGTTGTTCGCGATGCCTTAGGCATTACCTACAACGACAGCCAACCGCCACTTCAAGGAGTTGAATGGGCACTCGGTCATTCCTACACAGGAGGTGGGTTTGATCGGGTTATTTTTGGCGACTCGCACGATACTGCTGCAAATGGGTCGACCCGTTTAAACGAAGCCATTACGCCAGGTAATGCTGAAAGTGTTTCGGCTAGGCAACGAGTCTTACTAGCCAGTGCATTTACATTAACAGCCCCAGGCATTCCAATGCTTTTACAGGGTCAGGAATTTATGCAAGAGGGCGCCTTTAACGAATGGCAGATGCTTAAATGGGAGAAGACTGAGCAATTCTCTGGTATCGTGCTGGCACATCAACATCTTATTAACCTTCGGCTCAATCGCTTTAATAATACCCGCGGGCTACTGGGTCACTATACAAATATCATTCACCGCGATGATACGAATACGGTGATTGCCTACCACCGCAAAGATCAAGGCGGTACTGGCGATGATACTATTGTAATTATCAACTTCGGCCCTGGCGAGTTTAGCGAGTACCAACTCACCTTCCCCCACGTAGGACACTGGCGAGTCCGTTTTAATAGCAGCTGGAAAGGTTACAGCGTCGACTTTAGCGAGACTACTATAGAATTAGCCCAACTCGACCGCCACTTAACAGCTACTGTATCGCTAGCACCCTATAGTACACTGATTTTGTCGTGCGACTAACGCAACAGAGTTTTTAGATATTTACCAGTAAATGAGTCTTTCGCCTTGGCGATCTGTTCTGGTGTGCCTTCAGCAACAACCGTTCCACCACCCAAGCCACCTTCGGGTCCCATGTCGATAATGTGATCAGCCGTCTTGATAACATCAAGGTTATGTTCAATAATTACCATACTGTTACCGCCCTCAACCAGCTTTTGCAAAATACCAAGTAAACGTTTTACGTCAGCACTATGAAGACCAGTGGTTGGCTCGTCAAGAATATATAGCGTCTTACCGGTTGAACGACGCGATAATTCAGAAGCTAGTTTAATACGCTGGGCTTCACCGCCACTAAATGTAGTGGCTGGCTGCCCAAGACGAATATATCCCAACCCAACATCAACCAAGGTATCAAGCTTCCGGGCAATTGCTGGAATGTTCGCAAAGAATTGCGCACCTTGTTCAACTGTCATTTCAAGCACATCGCTAATAGTAGCGTCCTTGTATTTAATTTCTAAGGCTTCGCGGTTATAGCGTTTACCCTTACAGACATCGCAGGTAACGTATACATCTGGCAAGAAGTGCATTTCAATTTTAATGACACCGTCACCCTGACAATTCTCGCAACGGCCACCCTTTACATTGAAACTAAAGCGCCCCGCTTTATAGCCACGAATATTCGCTTCAGGTGTACCGGCGAATAATTCACGAATCGCCGTAAAGACACCTGTGTAGGTAGCTGGGTTAGATCGTGGGGTTCGCCCAATGGCCGATTGGTCAATCACGATTACCTTATCAAGCTGCTGAATACCCTCGATATTATCATGTGTACCAGGTACTTCATGGGCACGATGCAAGCGGGCCGACAGTTCTTTAGCAAGAATGTCATTCACGAGTGTCGACTTACCGCTTCCGCTCACGCCACTTACTACCGTCATCACCCCAAGTGGTACTGTTACATCGATGTTCTTCAAGTTATTTTCGCGAGCACCCTTAATAACGAGCGTGCGATCTTTCTGAATTGTGCGACGCTTCTTTGGCACATCGATTTTTTCGGTTCCGCTTAAGAATCGACCAGTTATGCTATCTGGATTCTTAGCGACTTCTGCTGGAGTACCGCTCGCCACAACATTACCACCGTTCACGCCGGCACCTGGGCCAATATCAAGCAAGTAATCAGCCTCACGAATGGTGTCTTCGTCGTGCTCAACGACTAACACTGTATTCCCTAAGTCGCGCAGGTGTTTCAAGGTGGCAATAAGACGGTCGTTATCACGCTGGTGTAAGCCAATAGAAGGCTCATCCAATACGTACAACACACCCTGCAACCCAGAACCAATTTGGGTTGCCAAACGAATACGCTGCGCCTCACCACCAGACAACGTATTAGCAGCCCGCGATAGCTCTAGGTAGCTCAGCCCAACATTATTCATAAACCCAAGACGAGATTTAATCTCCTTCATAATTTGAGTAGCGATAAAAGCCTCTTGTTCAGTGAGGTGTAGCTTAGTGTTAAACAAGTCCAAGGCGTCTTCAACACCCAAACTACAAATATCCATAATATTAAGATCATGAATAGTAACCGCCAGAACCACAGGTTTCAGTCGGGCACCATGACATGCGTGACATTCGCGTTCTCGCATAAAGCGCTCAATGTCTTTACGCATGAAGTCACTGTCGGTTTCTTTGTAACGACGCTCGAGATTTGGAATAACACCTTCGTAAGTTGAGTCATAAGCGCGGCCATCACCCAGTGAGATACGATACTTTTGCTCACCGGTACCATATAATACTTTTTGAACAGCCTCGGCAGGCAAGTCTTTCACGGGCACCCGCAAACTAAAGCCATGCTCATCCGCGACAACCTGTAGACGCTTCATATACCAAGCATCACTGTTAACACGGTTATACGGACGGATTGCACCCTCGGCAATAGTAAGATTAGGATTAAATACTAGTTCAGGATCAACTTCCAAACGACTACCAAGCCCGGTACATACCGGACAAGCACCTTGTGGTGCGTTAAAGCTAAACAAACGAGGCTCTAACTCGGGAATTTCTTCATTCGGGTGGTCGACACAAGCATAGCGCTGGCTGTAGATATGAGATTCGTCGGCGTCAACATCCAGTACCTCAACTACACCATCGGCAATTTCAAGTGCTTGTTCAACAGACTGCGCTACCCTTGAACGCACGTCTTCCGAAATAGCAATACGGTCAACTACGATCTCGACATCGTGTTTGTACTTTTTATCAAGTTCGGGGTATTCATCAAGCGAATAGACAACCCCATCAACACGCGCACGGGCAAAACCAAGGCGACGATATTGTTCGGGAATATGTGCAAACTCACCTTTTTTACCCTTGGCAATCGGCGCCAAAATCATCAAACGAGAACCAGCCGGCAACTTGAGCACCTCATCAATAATATCTTGCGGTGTTCGGCGCGTAACCGGCTTACCGCACACTGGACAGTGTGGCACGCCAATACGAGCATAGAGAAGACGAAGATAATCGTAAATTTCTGTAACCGTTGCAACCGTCGAGCGTGGGTTACGACTGGTTGATTTTTGGTCAATGCTAATTGCTGGACTCAGGCCATCAATCTGATCGACATCGGGCTTTTCCATGAGCCCTAAGAATTGGCGGGCATAGCTCGAAAGGCTCTCAACGTACCGACGTTGACCTTCAGCGTAGATCGTATCAAAAGCTAAACTCGATTTACCAGAACCACTAAGTCCCGTAATAACAACGAGTTTATCGCGAGGGATTTCAACACTAATATCTTTTAGGTTGTGCTCGCGTGCACCTGAAACACGAATAACCTCTGCCATAACTAGGTTATTATACACGCTTTACTTGTTTTTTTAAAGTAACGGGCGCTAGCTGGCTACTTGCTCTGTGTATACGACAACCCTATGGTCGTAGGTGTTTTTACCGTTCAGCCATTTGCCAGTACACGTCATAAGATTAAGCCCGCGCAGTGTATTTCCATAAGGAAGAAGTGCTTTTTTCATATCAAAACCATCAAGTGGAACTACTTCGGTATGCACTACTTTATACGTCAGCTTCGTGCCATCACCCTTTTCTACTTGCAAAGTATCCCCTTCGACTAATGTATCAAGGTAAGCAAAAAGTCCTTCCCTTGTTGGCCCCGAAGCATGTCCGTCAATAAAGAGCGCACCAATATCACCCGGCTTAACGCTCCCCGTATACCAACCTGAATCGTAGATGTTTTTCGGAGCCTGCACACTACCGTCATTGTTTACCGACATCGGCAAAATGCGAGCCGCAATTTTGAGTTTATCAATATATATAGCCCTTGGCAGTTCAGGTGATACTGCATATTTACTCAAGCTTGAAGCATGCGGCTGCGTTTCATCTTTGCCTTCTTGGTCTTGATGGCTCGTAGTGTCATCCGCTGACTTTGCATCAGACGCAGCCGGTAAGGCCGTCAGTTCTGTCTTTGCTTGACTATTCGTAAGATACGCATCGATACTGACATATCCGGTCATCAGCACAAATAACCCTGCCAAGAACACCAGCCCAAAACGTTTCATATCACGAACCTTCTGACGCTCCCGGCGAGCCTCACGCCTCGCTTTAAGCAATGCTTTTTGAAGTGCTTCTTGTTTCTGGTTGCCCGTAAGATGTTCGATCGGTTTCACGCTATAGCTGACGGCAACTTTGGTTGTTTTCTGGACTGTATGGCCAGCAGAATCCTGATAAGTCTCTCTACTCACTGTTTGAGCGCTATACCTATCCCGCACAACAAGTGGCCCACTATCTCTATAGACACTCTTAGTATGAGTCGCTGTTCGAGCGACCGGACGATAATGGCGGGGTGGTCTAATATCTTGCATATGTGTTTATTTTTTGATTTGTTCTTTTAACGCACCAAGAGCGGAGGATGAAACACTCCGCTTAGTGCAATGACTTAGTAAGGTACGTAATTCTAAGTTATATATTATTTAGTTGTTTTACGACGAGTAAGGGCAACTGCAACAAGAAGTACTGCGGTTGCAATGCCAAGTCCGGCAACAAGTACTGGGTTTACTAATGAAAGTTTTTCAGCACCAGTATTTGGCGTGCTTACGTCTTTTCCGGTGTTAAGGGCCGTGAGCACGATGTCATTTCCATCACCACCCTTGTAAGTAATGTTAAATACTACATTATTAACAGTAAACTGAGTTCCTTCGGGAAGACCGCTGAAGATACCATCAACGTCTTTATTACTCTTGTTGTCGATAATAGTAAACTGATCGCCTTGGTTAATTGCATACCCAGCAGGCAGGATAACATTAAGATATGATGTCGGATCAAGACTCACAGGACTTCCACTTCCTGAATAGGTCTCGCCTACAACTAACTTGTCGTAGTTGTCTTTGTTTAATACCTCAGCCTGGTATTCACCAGAAATGTACACATCAGAAGCAATTGTCATAGTTCCAGGGCTGTGTCCAGGCGCAACTATACCGCCACGGCTAACGTATAGACCGTCGAGCTTCCCAGTTCCCTTAAGGATACCGCCAGAATATACACTCGCATAGCTTCGCTCACCATCAAGTACCGTTGTCTCGTTTTCTGCCACAGAAATACTTGCACTAGGGTTACTGTCGGTTACATTTGTTGTTTTCGTCTCGGGAATGACTTCGGAATCACCTATAAATAGTCTCCCCATAGACCCTAATTGCTTCGTAATAGCATGTCCATTCAGCGTTATTTGCCCACCCAATCGAGTAGTTACTTGTCGATCAGTATATACTTGCAAGTCTGAATTTAGGGTAATCGGGCTTCCAAGAGTGTAATCTTTGTCTGTGTAGGTTGAGGTTTGCGTTTGAGAATCATAGGTATTGATACTATAAAACGATAGAGCTGCTTTTGTTACACCACTAGCAACAGATATCGGAGTTGTGAATGGACTAGAGAAAGCACCATAAAAAGTCAGAGAACCATACGACTTTAGCTCGTATGATGCTGCCGTTACGTTACTAGACGCGCTGAGACCCGTGTTACTAACGCTAATTTTACCAGAGATAGTACTACCCGGTAAAAAGCTTACACTTGATGTAAGTATGAGATCCCCAGCCACGGTAAATTTGCTTGGATACATATACGAATTAACTATCAAATCACCGTTAGCGACAAGATCAGTGACACCAATATACGGCGTTACTGCGTTAGAGACACTGGGACCTGCAGCAATGGTAGCACCATCACTTAGGGTCAGTTTACTAATGGTATAGTTTGTACTTCCGTATGAGCTACTTGCGGTTTGATTGAGTTGGACACCACTAAATACTACGTTGGTAAGGTCATTCTGCAATGACAGACTATTTGTACCGACAATACCCGGAAATGTGATTGAATCACCCGTCACAGGTACTTGTCCAGTACTCCAGTTAGCGGCGTCGCTAAATTTCGATCCATCTCCCCCACCGGTCCACGTCAATGTAGCCGCAGAAGTAGGAACCACGTGCACAAATTGCGCCGCTAGCACTGCCAACAGAAACAGTGGGAGAGCGACAATATGCTTAAGTCTACTTTTTATACTCATATCCATCCTTTTTGTTTTAAAACTATGTTTGCCTTCAGCTTATCCAAGTATTACTTTTTATGCAAGATGCTTATGTTGTATTATTCACATAAATTTGCTTTTTCAAATAAATATGCTCATGCTTGCATTTTCAATTCCAGAGGTCTATAGTCGTGACAACCAATAAAGAAGTGAGCCAGATGAAACAGCTATTAACCACTACATTCACTATCCTATCTGTCATTATTATTCTTGATAGTATGAATTTTGGCCATGCTCTTATGATGTTTCTGCTCGCAGGGGTAATACCAGGCACTACTATCGTTTTGTCTGGCGAGCAAATGCTTCAACTCTTTACGACCATTTTTGGTTTTATATGCGCTCGTATCGCTACGCGCGCGTTTGCATATGCAGTTAGTCGTCAAACGGCACAACACTCTCAGCCCAAAGCTGCAATTCTTGCAAAATAAAACTTTTCGAATCATCCGTTGCATGTATAGCTGCTAATTGCTGTAATCTTGCTACAAAAGCCGGCAACTGAGCCTTAATTCTAGCAGCGCGCCATTGCTCCCACTGCTGCGCTTCATCTTCAGCCATACTCTGTGGGTAATTGCGGGCTTTGTAGTGAAGCAATAGTCCATTCAGGCGTTCATCCGTAAACTCTGGATGAAGGTCTGCAAGTTCATCAGCTCCGGCGTTTCGCACTTTTTCAATACGGAGTTTATCAATGTCAGGCACAAACCCTTCGTACAATTGAGCTTCTGGGTCGTGTTCTTTAGCGAATTCAGGACGGCCTTCGTATAGCGAGCGGATATTTTCAGCAAACCCAGGATTAGCAAGCAGAATATTCCGATGCTTCTCGATTGTAGCTGCATCTAAAGACAAGCGCTGCCACCCGTCATCGCGTTCGAGTACGCCCACGGGGGCAACCGCTGGTGCTCGGTTGTATTGTAACTCCTTAACAGGGAGTTTAATAAAGTCCTCTTTTTGCCGTTCTTCCCAGCTGGCAAACATACTCTTTGCAAGCTCTTTACTACTAAGGCTTACTAGCGGCGTCGGATCGTAACGTAGATCATATACAATAACATTGCCATTTCGCCCCGAGGTAAGCGGGAAGACAACTGTTGCCTTGTGGTAGAGTGCCTCGTATCGGCCACTTACATATACAAACGGTCGCTTATCATCTAAATTGACAAGTTCAGCAACCTTGCGCTTATCTTTCATGGCGAACAGGTGCTCGTATAGTTGAGGCTGTTTCTCTTTAATAAGTTTCGTAACAGCAATCAAGGCTTCAACATCACTAAGGGCGTCGTGAGCTTTGAAATGGTCTATGCCGTTCAGTTTCGTAAGAAGCTCGAGTCGGTTGGTTTCTTTGCCGTCTACAACAGGCCACTCAATACCTTCTGGGCGCAGAGCACGCGTCATGCGAACAACATCAAGCATATCCCACCGGCCGCGGCCGTCCCGCCAAGCCCACTCGTAAGGATCACGGAAAGTGCGCCAAAATAAAGCGCGAATAAATTCGTCATCAAATCGTATATTGTTGAAACCAACCGTAATCGTATCTTCTGTAAAAATCTCGTCTAAAAGAAGGTGCGCAAACTCCGCTTCGGTCAGGCCATCGGCTTGAGTTTGCTGAGGAGTAATCCCTGTTACCATTAAAGCGTCTGGGTTTGGCAGTGTATCGTCATTTAATTTAACAAGAATGTTATATGGTTCACCGATGGGTTCAAAATTAAGTGTGGTACGCTGACCGGCAAACTGCATAATACGGTCATGTCGCGGGTTAAGACCGGAAGTTTCGAGGTCATAGAAGAAAAAAGTCTGAGGCATACCCTTTATTATAGTGGACGAACTTAAATAACTTATAAAACATACCCATGAAAAACAAAAAACACCCTAACGGTGCATAAAAGTTAAGATAATTCGACAGTACATAAGGTACGAGGTGAGCCGGAAGCCCCAGAGCGCACATGGCGTACGCGCTTACTGGGGCCACCGGCTCGGTGGCGATCTTCTGCGCGTCGGCGAAGGTGGCCCCGACGAAATGCCGAAGCGCTCGGGCGGGGAGAGAGTGCCCTAGATGATCGTCACATCTCGCTGGCCGCGCAGGGCGGTCAGGCGGTCGCGACGTCGCCGGCGAGTATCGAGATGCCCACGCCGGCCGAGTTGCCGAACTTCGTCATGGTGTTGAGGTTGTCGATGCCATCTCGGCAGGTCGGCGACGACGTGGAGCGCATGGTGGTGCCGGTCATGGTTGTGACCTTTCTGCCCGACTGCGGGCATCATGTGCTTTCACCCAAACTGGTGACTCCCTAGCAAGTCACTAGCGGGTCAACGACCAAGAACTTTTATTTTAGCCTTGGTAGTTGACCCGCTAGTGAAGCCTAAGTACTGTCGAATTATCATAGTATCTCTTGGGAGCAATGCTCAACCTCAAGATTAGATGTTATTATACAAATATTTTATTTATACGTTAACAATATTTTTTAATAATCACAGAATACTACTGCTCTAAAAGGGTAAACTCATCAGCGCCGATACGTATAACTGAATCACCTTCTGCCCCATCGCGCAGCAAAGCATGGGTAATACCCATCTTTTTCATAATATCGCGCAGACGGTTAACACCTTCGTAATTGTCGAATTGTGTACGCCGAGCAAATTTTTCAATTTTGTGGCCCTTAACAACAAAAATCTTCTTTTCGCCCTCAGAGACTTTCTTAATATGCCAAGCTAGCGCTTTGTCTTCTTGATTAAGCGAGATGACCGCCACACCTTCATCTTCGTCTTCAGTCTTGTCTTCGGCTTTTTCAGCCTCTCGAATAGCAACTACCTCTTTACGCAGTTCACGGAGTACATCAGTTAAGCCGACATGTGCCTGTGAAGATAGTGCAAAAACAGGCGAATCACCTGCAACTTTTTCCAGGGCTTCTTTTTGCATCGCCACCATATCATCGTCAAGGCCTTCAATTTTGGTTAAGGCAATAACTTCTGGACGCTCGGCAAGTTCTTCGCTATAGGCGGCTAATTCACGTCGTATAGTCGTGTACGCATCAGCAATGTCGTTGCTATAAGCATCAATTAAATGAAGAATGACCGCAGTACGTTCAACATGGCGAAGAAAAGCATCACCTAGGCCCTTTCCTTCACTCGCGCCTTCAATGAGACCGGGAATATCAGCAATGAGAAGACTTCCATCGTCTATATCAGCGACACCCAGGTTAGGGGTAAGTGTAGTAAAGGCATAGTCGGCAATTTCGGGACGGGCATTCGATACGACACTTAGGAAGGTTGATTTGCCGGCATTAGGAAAACCAACCAATCCTACATCAGCTAGAAGTTTCAACTCTAACTCCGCCTCGAATACATCACCAGGCTCACCTTTTTCGGCAATACGTGGTGCTTGGCGAACCGACGACTTGAAGTGGGCATTCCCATAGCCGCCATCGCCGCCCTTAGCTACAACTATCTCTTGTCCATTCTGTGTAAGATCGGCAATAACTTCACCATCCACGCGCACAATCGTTCCCATAGGAACTTTTACATACAGTGGAGCACCAGACTTACCGTGACGGTCACGCTTTGCCCCAGCTTGGCCGGGTTCAGCTTTTAGCTCTGGCTTATAGCGAAAATCAATCAGGGTGTTGAGGTTCTCGGTTGCTACAAAAATAACATCGCCGCCGCGGCCGCCGTCGCCGCCATCAGGACCACCCTTATCAACATAAATTTCATGCCTAAAACTGACGGCACCATCACCGCCGCGGCCGGCTTGAACAAAGACTTTGGCGGTATCAACAAACATATTTAACTAATTATACCATATCGAGCCCTATTTTAACAGGGCTCGATGGCTTGGGGACGATTTAGTGAATGAAAGCGTAATTACTGACAGTTGAAGCGGGAATAACACGTTCGGCAAGGTTGTAGAGACGGTAGCCATAGTTCATATCGGTAATACGAAGGTCACCATTGGCATAGATTTCCTCAACGACACCAACGTGGTTACCTGATTGGATAACCGCACCTACTTCTGGAATACTGTTTACTACATAGTTAAAGGCTCGTGCTTGGGTTGCCCAAGTATAGGCGTTACCAAGCTGGCTAGGAACAGGTCGGCCGATTTGGGCACGACGGTAATATGCATAAGCCGTACAGTTACCAGGTGCGTATCCACCGCTGTTAGCGTCAACACCTGTAAAGATACGCATACTTAGCACGTTACCACCCCAGGCACCTACACCAGTAACAAAACCTGTTGAATAGTGGATAGCAGGTGAAATGTATCCAGGTCGTTCCTCGTTAGGCAGAACACCGTTAGGGATGATGATCTTAAGACCGGTGGTAACACCATTAATTTCGAGGTCGTTGTAGGTAGCGATTAGTGAAGCGTCACCCTTATATTTGTCGGCAATAGACTGGAGCGTGTCACCATCTTTTACTGTATAAACAATACCGTTTACCGGAAGAACATCAAGTGTTGCGCCGGGTTTAATGCTATCGCTCTCTTTTAGGTTATTCGCCCAACGAACTGTGTTCTCGTTAATACCAAACTTACCTGCAACGCTCGCAACGGTGTCACCGTCAGCAATGGTATACGTACTAATATTACGGCTTGCCATTGAAAGTTGAACAATTGCCGGTTTACTAATGCTAGAAGTATCCGTACTCTGGTTCTGATATTGGCTTTGAACGCGCGTTGAAATAGCAAGTTCAGTAACGTTTGGTGCGACTGCAAGTTCTGCAGCGGTCGCAACAGATGCGGCGATATTCGTTGCTACAACATCGTTGACAGCAGGTTTATCGGTATCAGCTATGTTTGCAACAGGTGCAGCCGAGACGGCAGCCGATGACTGCTCTGGAGCTCGGTACCCAACGGCTATAACCGCCACCAGTAGTACAAAGACACTGGCATAAATAGCAACAGTGGACGATTTAATACGACCTTTTTGGGATCGCTTTTTAGTAGTTTGTGCTGGTACGTCTTGAGGACGTACAACAGCTGCCCCACCCTGGGTAGTACGAATACTACCGCTCGTAATATCATTACGAATTATCGTTCTCCTGCCGCTCGGATTTCTCTCGAGGGCGTCTACCGTACTTAGTCTTACTTCTTTTAACTTCGTAAAAGAAAAGGATACATGTCGACCAGTGTTTAATATTATAGTTTCTGGTATCCGTGCGACTTTTCAGATAGGCGCATTAAGCTTCACTTCCCCACTCGCAGGTGCTTTCGGCATATGTTTGTATTGGCCGGAGGTAACACTAGTAGATGTGAAACACTCAATGTGCTTATATTATTGTAGCAACTATGGCTTTTTATGTCAATTTATTTTATAGTATTGGCAATTTGTCAAATAACTAGAGTATTTGACACTTAGTTTGGCAATGATTTTTAATATTTGCCTCGTGCTCAGCATTAGTACGTGCGAAATAGGTTGTATTGTCGTCACCACTTAGGAAATATAAGTAGTCACCGCTAGTGGGATTAGCCACCGCCAACAAAGCCTTTTCACCCGGTGTGGCTATAGGCCCTGGGGGAAGCCCCGTATAGCGTCGGGTGTTATACGGTGAATCAAGATTGGGATCACGTGGCACACCTGTTTTATCGGCGATATATTGGTAGGTTACATCCGAACCTAGTGGCATACCGGCGGCAAGTCGGTTATAAAATACTTCCGCAATTTGGGGCATATCACTGCCACTTGGGCTTGCCTCCCGTTGGATAATTGAAGCAAGGGTAATCCCCTGATATAAAGTCAGTTCTTTATCGCTATACTTCTTTGCTAGATTATTTTCACTTATTACAGAATAATACTGTTCAAATGTTTTCTCTAAGACTACTTCCACACTCGTATCAGTGTTGAAGGCATACGTTTCCCCGTATATGTATCCCTCTAAATCGGCACTGGCTGGCTTGCCATCAAAGAGCGGCGAAGTGTACGAAGCTCTAAGCGCAGCATCTACTTCGTTCTCACTATACCCCGCATCAATCAACACTTTCCGGTTTTGCGCAAGCGTATTACCCGGAAGAAATGTAATAGAGAATGTATCAACGCTTCCATTTACTAAATGATCGACAATCTGAGGCGTTGACTCGGAAGGCGAGAGCCGATACGACCCTGCTTGTAATTTATTCTGTACATTTTGCATACGAGTATACCAAAGAAACACGTCGGCATTTCGCACCAAACCAGCCTTTTGCAGTGTGTTTGCAATATCGGTAGGAGTGTTGCCACTTTCAATTTTTACGAGTTGCTTTGTTTTGTCGCCCGGCTTAACCGCTGAAAGCTGAAGATTATACCAGACAACAACGCCGGCAATCAGCGCAGCAATTACTACAATAATCGTCCCTATAATCCACAGATTCCGCTTCCAGCGCGGTTTACGAACAGACTTCGCCTTAATACCTGTCGTATCTGCTACCAACGGCTGAGGTTGAAACTGCTGCGGCTGTTGCGGAGGAGCCGATGGCTGGGGTGATATATTTTGGTTTTGCGGTGACCGAACAGAAACTGGCTGCGGTGCGGGTGATGGTGTAGCCTGGGGCGCGGGCCTCGGCCGTTGCGGCTGTTGTGGGCGCGGGACACGACCGAAATTATCCATGGTGCTGCTCCAAATAATCCTGAAGAATTAACGTCGCGGCGTAGGCATCAATATCACCCTTAGTATAGGGTTTTTTCTGTGCAACAAGACGCTGCTCCGCAATAACGCTCGTTAGAGATTCATCTTGAAAAACGATCGGGACCGTCAACCGGGAAAGCTTTTGCGTAAAAGCTTCTACAAATGCCGTCTGAGCAGTGGCTTCACCTTGTTGGTTACGGGGATACCCTACTACTAAAGTGGTCGCATTTTCATCACGCACTAAACGCGCAATACCATCCACTTCGTTACCGTCTACCTCTAGGGTAGTAAGTGGGAACGCAATACGGACGCCCGTATCCGCTTTTGCCACACCGATACGCTTCTCACCCACGTCCAGGCTGATCAGCGTTTGGCTACTCATCCTTAACTTTAAACTCGATATTTATCTTGCTAGTGTTATTTGGAACAGTTCGAACCCAGAAATATGAGAATTGAACATCAACTTCTTGGACACCGTCAATTGCCTCAAGGCTTTGTTGTACTTCACCGTAGCGCTTGCCTTTTACTTGGTCCTTTACGGCCGCCTCGTCAATTTTAGGGCCAACGCTTCCCGTTGCGTTCACTGTTGCCAGCAAGGTGTCACCGTCTTGCTTAAAGTTGCCCACCGTCGCACCGTCTATACCCGTGCTATATACCTTCTGACTATTAGCGTTATCAAGTTTGGCATTGAGGTAGGCCTTTAGGTAACTGTCAAGGTCGGCCTTGGCAATTGCCTGAATTGTATAGGTCGTCGGAACAGTTAGCGTTGCCTTACCGGTTGGCGCTTCCTGGTTGACCGCTGGATTTGAAGTTGCGTCTCCGCGCACGACGGTAAAGCTACTATCTATAACGATTTCGCCATTAGTAAACGATTTAATAAGTGCTTTTTTCTCATCATCTGTCGATTTGCCCAGTAAGTCGCCTTTGGCACGCTCGAGATCGTCGGCACTGACTACTTTCGCAATCTTGGATGTTCCCCCGGCTGTCGGGCCTTGGAAAGTACCGGTTGTTCCGCTTGGACCGGTGGCAGTACCGGTCGCACCGTTGTAGTTAGTGCCTGATTCAGCCGCGGTAACTGTTACCGTTGCTGATTGAGCACAGTAACTCGGGAAACAAGGCTGACTAGCAGGAATTATTACATCTTTATCCGTATTAAACACGAGTCCGGTTGTAGTGGTGAAGCCACTTCCTGCTGGAAGGGTGTAGTCAGACTGCGTTAAGCGTGAAACTTTGAGGGTACCTGTCGCTTTTGACCCAACATCTTTTTGACCAGTGGCAGCAAATTCAAGCGTGACGTCTTTCTTGTCTTGCTTAGATACCGAACTAACAATACCCTGTTGGTAATTGGTTGCTGCAGTGCCGCCCAGCTTGATACTCGCACTAACCGGTGTTGGTGTGGTGCGTGCAGTAATAATAACTGTCGCTGCAGGAGCAAAAACAAACATCCAAATTAACAGGGCTACAAGCGCAATGCCTCCGCCGATACCTAGGAAAAGTTTCTTGCGGAATGTATCAAAATTAGGAATCTTAGGGCGATTCTTACCCTTGACTCCGGCAGTTTTAGCAGCTCCCCGACGGGCAGTTGCAGCCGCCGCAGCGCCAACCGCAACATCTTCACCATCAATATTTAAGTCGGTGGCGTCAATCGCCTCGCTGCGACTGTCGTCCGCAGCTGGTTTTGTCCCGTCTTTTACCTTTACCGTCGCGGCATGATCACCCACTGGAAGATCTGCGCCATCGATAATATCGTCACCGTCGTCAACAATTAATGCCGGTACTTCTGCAAGTTCGGGTTTACTCTGCAGGTTTTTCGCTACTGGAATTTTAGCGTTTGCCGCAAGGCCAATAAGTGCCTGGTTATTAGTAATGAGGACAAGTTGTTTCTTGTCGGTTTTCGCCATGCGCTCGAGTAGGCGCAAATTAACAGCACTTTGAAGAGCACCAGCCCGTTTTGGTGGTACTAACGCGACGATTTTTTCTTTGGCACTTTTGATTTTACCAATAATGGCCGTGACATCGTCGTCAACATCAATGTATATAACGTCTTTGTTCATCTTAGATTTTTAGAAGGCGATTAAATTTATCTTTTAGTGAATCTCCCTCACCACTCCCTATTAGTGTATCATATCCGACCCTTAGGAGCCCCATTGCGGTGATGAATGTATGATCGTTTACATCACCCGTTGTATCAGTAACGCCTACTACTTCGTGTGGGTTAATATGCTGAACGGTCGGTTTACGCGTGAATGGTAACTCTTTCTGCCATTCGGCACTTTCAAGTGCCGTCACGAGCTTCTTCAAGCTTGAACCACCACCACACAACAAGATGCGGTTAGGTAAGTGGTCAACCGAGTCAAATTCGCTCAGGGCAAGCTCAACCCCGGCAACCCATACTTCCAGGGTCTTATCTATAGATTCGGTGACTTCTTTTTTGACCGTTGGTTTGATCTGTTCATGGTCGATGTTCACTTTTAGCTTCTCGGCATCTTTATATGACAAGTTCATATCACTCGCTATGGTTTGCGTAAAGCTACGCCCCCCAATGCCAAACATTTTCGTCCCTTCGACGCCACCATCGTTTACCACTGCAATGTCAGTAGTACCACCACCAACATCTGCCAAAATAGCGGTAAAGTTACTGTTTCCGTCATTGCCAAGTACACTGCGGCTGACCGCAAAAGGTTCGGCCGCAACCGCCAATAACTCTAATGAAAGTTCATCGGCAACACGTTCAAGCGCACCGATATGCACCATTGGTGCAAAGGCAGTATAGATTTGCACTGCAACGTCGCGACCCTGGAACCCAATTGGGTTGCTGACTTTGTACCCATCAATATGAATACCCACCAAGGCACTGTTCACCAACTTTACTTCTACCTCATCATTACCGGTTTCGAGAGCAATTTGTTTCTGTGCTTTGGCTTGGGCGCGCTCTTGGACCTTCTCGATGATAAATTCCATTTCTGAATCGTCCAGAGGACGGTCCGGCTGTGGACGACGATAGCGAATAGTATCGGTTACTCCCTTAACGAGCTCACCAGCAATACCAATGACAACCCTTTTTGCTTGGAGCCCCGCTTGGTCCTCGGCTTGGGCAAGTGCTTCCTCGCAGTTACGAACGACCCCAGCGATATCAGCGATTGCACCAGAATGCATATCGCTTACTTCTTGTCGGGCTCTTCCGGCACCAATTATGTGAAGCTCATCGCCTTTTAATTCGGCAATGAGCGCCTTAACAAACTCTGTACCTATATCTAAAGCCGCGACATAATCATCATCCGAAACTTTGCCTAGCTTTTTGAATTTTTTTAATACCATAATTGGTATCCATTATACACTAATGATGCTTACGGTAGGCAGTATTGAGTTTTTAATACATTTGTGTTATAATATTATTATGGATTTTGGGCCTAAAAATACGCCTTTTGAAGGTGATATCGATATTGATTCAATTGTTTTTACCGAGTCCCTCGCGAGTAGGGTTTCATTCGAAAACTATCTTTTCGATAATAGAGCGCAGCGTCGTTCCGTATATACACTAGATGCGCCTGAAGATAGCACGCCCGATACTTCACACATACCACGTCAAATCATCATTTCTGCAGACCAGATTCAATCAACGATACCTGAAGATCTGCGTTCCGTATTTGGTAGTAGAGATAGTGTTCTTGAGCATTTGTCGGTCATACAAGAAGAGACACCCGACCTCGCATTCTTTTTTATGAAATTCACCCTTAATGGTACGCCCCATTCATTAACAAGTCAGTCTAATGAGGGTCAGGCACTATACACTACTCATAATGCCTATGGCGACACCGTTACTTACCAGCTTCCAAAATCAACTCCGCAAGCTTTACTGGCGAGCCTAGTATATATTCAAGAGTACCTGAGCTTAAAATCATTAGGAGCAAGCCAGCGTAGCGCATTAGAAGAGGCCCATGGAGAAGGCTATTTCACAACACCCGAAATGTTTAGCCTTGAAGAGTCTAATATTAGATCAGAACGCATTGGAGACTGCGACCTTATTGAGCGGATGATTATGACATTGGGTCATCTTGACGGGGTGTCTCAAACAATTACACATGGTCTCATCCCAACAGGAGAGCAGATTCTTTTGGCCGAGCTAAGTCATACCGAAAGCGCGAGACTTACCCATGCATCCAATGATCTTGACCTGTCTGTTCTTGGTACTACCGACTCAAAAACAACTTTCGATCGCCTAAGTCTTACTCAACATTTCGCTGAGATTAACGCATTTGCAGGCATGGACTTTAACGACCAAGTCGGAGAAATTACAAGCGCTAATAATAGTCAGATAGTTTCACCCCAAAGCGATCCCAAAGCTTGGAGTACCTTGTGTAGCGCATTTGCTACAACAATGAGAGCGGAGCTTGCGCCATATCTAGCCTACGATGAAGCCGTTTAAACTAGAACAGCTTTAATCCGCCGAATCCCGGCGCTTGAAGCTTCTTCCTTGGTAATCTTAAACTTCTTACCATCTTCAGCCAGTTGGCCGGTGTGGTCAACATGAGGACCGCCGCAAATTTCGAGGCTGGCAATATGGTCACCTTCACCCATTTGGTAGACTTTCACTTCTTCGGCATAGCGTTCACCGAATGGTCCAATCGCGCCCATATCAAGTGCTTCTTGGGTTGGGTACAGTTTAAAGCTAACTGGCAGATCTTCGGCTATCCAGCCGTTAACTAATTCCTCGGCTTTAGCAATTTCTTCAGGTGTCATTTTATGATCAAGGTTGAAGTCAAAGCGAAGGCGTTCTTCAGTGATATTACTACCGTGCTGGCGTAATTCAGGGCCAAAGATTTCGCGCAAGGCAGACTGCAAAAGGTGCGTTGCTGTGTGGTACTTTTTGTGAATTAAATCTTGGCCACCAAGACCGCCTTTAAATTCACCCTTAGTAGCGGTACGAGAGCGGTTGCGCTGTTCTTCCATTTTTGCATCAAATTCTTCGCGCCAGTTTTCAGAAAGAGCAATAGCCTGCTTGAAAGCCTCTTCGGTCGAGAGCTCAACAGGAAAGCCGTATGTATCGTACAGGGTAAATAACTCATTTCCCGTTACGACCCCATCGGCAGCAAATTTACCAAGCTGCTGCAACCCTTTACGTAAAGTCTGTCGGAACACTTTCTCTTCTTTCACAAGCACTGCAATAATAGTGTCTCGGTTTTCGGCAACTTCTGGGTAGTCTGCTTGGTATAGGTCGGCGATAACCGGTACGATTTCTTCGAAGAAGTTCTGCTCAATACCCAAGTCAAAGGCAAAGCGGATGGCGCGACGTAACAAGCGGCGCATAACATAGCCTTGTTCTTTGTTGGCTGGTACACAGCCATCTACGGCCAAAAAGGTAGCGGCGCGGAGGTGATCAGCAATCACACGCATGCTAGTGGTGTTGCTTTCGTAGCTTTTGCCGCTCAGCTTTTCAAGCTTCTCAATAATTGGCCACATCACACTAATGCGGAATACATCAGGACTATCAATTGCGGCAGCCGCAATACGCTCTAGGCCTGAGCCGTGGTCGATATTTGGTTTTTCCAACGGCTCGAACTGGCCTTCGGCGACTTTTCGGTACGCCATAAAGACGTTATTACCAATTTCCATAAAGCGACCGCAGTCACAGTTGGGGTGGCAGAACTCGCCAAACGATGGGTCGTGAGGGGTACCAAAATCGTAAAACATTTCACTATCCGGGCCACACGGGTCGCCGACAGGTGTTGTTTCTGGCTTACCGTTACGGCTCCACCAGTTTTTACTGCCATCGTAATAGAAAATACGCTCACCTTCTTTAATACCACGGGCGTAGCCGTCTTCTTCAGAACCAATTTCAGCTTCTTCGGCTTGAATGCCGCGAGCCTCGAACAAGCGCTTCCATACTGCCGCGGCTTCTGTATCTTTTTCGATGCCGTATTCCGGCGCACCAATAAAGGCCGTCACATACAAGCGGCTCATATCTAGCTTAACCACTTCAGACAACCACTCAAACATCCATTCAATTTGTTGTTCTTTGAAGTAATCACCCATGCTCCAGTTGCCAAGCATTTCAAAAAAAGTTGTATGACGATTGTCTCCGATATCGTCGATATCCTGAGCACGTAACGATGTTTGACTATCGGCAATACGCGCACCTTCTGGATGCGGTTGCCCCAATAAGTACGGAATCATTGGCTGCATGCCGGAACCGGTGAATAAAGTTGATGGGTCGTCCTTCAAGAGAAGCGGGGCACGCTTTACAATGGCATGGCCACGTTCTTTAAAGAACTCGAGGTATGAGTTACGAATTTCTTGAGCGTTCATTATCACTATTGTAGCAGATACTACGCCCTT
Source organism: Candidatus Saccharibacteria bacterium 47-87 (assembly GCA_001897305.1). Lineage (GTDB taxonomy): Bacteria > Patescibacteriota > Saccharimonadia > Saccharimonadales > Saccharimonadaceae > Microsaccharimonas. The sequence goes on from MKSO01000001.1 coordinate 711,236, forward strand.
TCACCAGCTTTCAAACAGAGGTCAATATTCAAAAAGCCACCTTCGGGTGGGCGGAAGGTGGCTTAGAGGAGCCTACGACTATGCTGTGGTGGACTCCGTTCTGAGAGGTATATGCTCTTTTAGCAGGTGCCATTAAGAGCAGGGAGGTCTGTAAAGGTATTCCTCGCAGGCGATGCAACACCCTTACTTATATATGATAGGCCTGCTTGCTTAAGCCTGGCTTAAACCGATTCTTTCGTTTCATCGATTTTATCTTTCGCAGATGCCTGGGCATCGTCGGCCTTGTCTTTCGCATCATCCGCAAGGTCACTGGCCTTTTGCTTAATATCATCTGCCCAATCGTTAGCCTTGTCGGCTACTCCATCCGCAAACTGTTCCACATCTTTTACTGCCTCATCTACTTTGGCTTTGGCATCGTCAACGAATCCCATAAGATTCCTCCTTTGCTTTAGATGTTTACCTTTTTAGTATATAAGAGCAACCTGAAGGATTACTTAAGCAACAATACCACCACCCAAACATACCTCGCCATCATAAAGAACAACAGACTGGCCCGGGGCAACTGCTCGCTCTGGGTTTGGGAGAGTTAACACGACTTCGCTTCCATTTACCTCAAGTGTAGCCGGTACTAAAGCTGCACGATGGCGAACCCGAATAGTATACGTACCAGGAGTTGGTGTTTGTTGATTGATCCAGTGAAGCGACGTCAACGCTACTTGCTGCTTCCATAAAGTATCGTCGTTGAGATTAGTCGTGACATAGACTTCGTTTTTATCCATATCCTTACCTACCACGTAGTACGGTAAACCACCGCCAATATCCAAGCCGTGGCGCTGGCCAATGGTGTAAAATATTGCGCCGTCGTGCTGGCCAAGGATCTTGCCAGTTTGCTTGTCAATAATAGGACCCGCCTTCTGTTCAACATACTGACTCAAAAACTCTCGAATGCCAATTTGGCCCACAAAACATATCCCCTGGCTCTCTTTCTTTACAGCCGTATACAGGCCTCGTTCTTTAGCCATTTCACGCACTTGAGGTTTAGTGTATTCGCCGAGTGGAAATAGCGTCTTATCCAGTGCTTTATCAGTAACGCGATACAAGAAATAGGTCTGGTCTTTATTTGTATCGACTGCCTGCAAAAGTTTAGCATGCGACAGATCTACCTGATTCTGTAAGGGCGACTCTGCAGCCCGAGTCTGAACGGGCGACGGAACCCCGTGAAGACCCGGCGCGAAGCCAAGACCGTCAGAAGCGGGTAGATCCGTCGCACGCGATACCCGTGCATAATGGCCGGTTGCAATCATATCCGCACCATCTTCTAATGCAGCGTCTAGAAATAGCTTAAATTTTACCTCTTGGTTACACATAATATCCGGGTTTGGTGTTCGGCCTAATTTATATTCGTCGATCATGTAGTCAACCACCTTGTGGCGATATTCATTTTCAAAATCAAAGACTTTAAAATCGATACCTAGCTGAACCGCAACACGTTTAGCATCAGCTAAGTCGTCTGCCCATGGGCAACGCATACCAGGCAAGTCTTGAGTCCAGTTTTTCATATAAACGCCGGTTACTTCATAACCTTGCTCGACCAAAAGTGCCGCGGTTAGCGAAGAGTCTACCCCGCCACTCATTCCTACGTATACTTTTGTCATGACGATACTCCTACATAAAAAGCGATAATTTTAACAATTTCACCGCCAGCCAGCCACCAGCCTCGTGGGGTTAACCACCACCACGTAAAGTTCCAATCGCTATCGTTTACGACTGGGTAATTACGGATTATTACGCCCTCGGCTCGCTTGTTAAACTCAAGGCTAGCTCGGCGCTGGTGATACCCAGAAGTTACAAGAATAACGTCGTGAAAATTATTCTTTTCAAACAGCGATTTACTATTTTCTGCATTTTGCTGGGTGTTTGCCGAGGTTTCGTCAATGATAATTGCACTAGCAGGCACGCCGGCTGCTTCTGCCTGTGTTTTCATTGCCGCAGCATTACTTGGGCCCGATTTATCGAAAGCCGCACCCGAAAAAATAAGAGTATCCGCCCAGCCGTTTTCAAATAAACTAATCCCCGCTGCGGTGCGCGATTTTGTATCACCCCCACTGACCACTACAATGGCGTCTGCCGTCTCGCAATCAGTATTAGGAACCGGCTTTGCGCCACAGCCTAAAAAATTATTTGGTTGCAAATACAAACTGGCCGCTACAATAAAAGCGACAAGCAGCACAGGAAGTATAAACAGCCACTTCATACCTATCTACTCCGCTCGTATTCACGTCGTACTTCTTCGATAATAGCAGCTGTTGCACGCGGTATGTTCTCTTCATTAGATAAATGCCCCAATGTTAACCGTAGGCTTCCGTCGGCGATTTCTGGCGCTAGACCAATAGCAGTCAGCACGTGCGATCGCGTTCCCTTGTTCGCAGCACAAGCACTCCCGGTTGCAACCAAAACACCCCTTGCTTCGAGAGAAAACAGCACCCTCTCGGCATCAAGTTTTGGGAAAGAGATATGAAGATGCCCCGCTAGCCGGTGTCGCATATTGCCGGACACAACCGCTTCTGGGAAAGCTTCCGTAAGCCTGCGCTGCATAGCATCGCGCAGTTTCGCCAATCGTTCCGATTCAAACTTACGATGATCATTAGCCAACTCGAGTGCTTTAGCAAACCCAATAACACCGGCCACATTTTCGGTTCCACTTCGTAAACCGCGCTCTTGTCCACCACCAACAATACTTGGCACAAGAGCAACCGAAGGGGCCGCCCATAGTAGCCCTACCTGCTTGGGCCCATACACTTTTGCGGCATTAAGTGTAAGAAGGTCAACGCCAAGCCGAGCCACATTGACATCGAGCTGACCAACACCTTGTGAAGCATCAGAATGAAGATAAACAGGCGTATGATCGCCACTAGCTAAGCGTCGTTGCCTTTCACCGCGAACAACCTCAGCAATATCACGGAGTGGCTGTATAGTACCTAGTTCATTATTTGCTAATGCAATACTCACTAGCTGAGTATCAGGGCGTAGTGCAGCTTTAATTGAATCTGCCGACACCACGCCTTTTTCATCTGGCTGAACATACGTTGCATCGCGCAAGCCCGCAGCCGCTAAAACGGCATGGTGTTCAATTGAAGCAGTTACTACATGGCCGGACACGCTCGCAAATGCCAAATTAATAGACTCGGTAGCGCCAGCAGTCATAACGAGATCGTCAGGCTTCGTCCCAATAACCCGTGCAATAGCATGTTTAGCATCCTCGTACTGTCGACGGACGAGCACGGCGGGTGCATAGGGTGCTGAAGGGTTATAAAACGCATCAGAAAAAAACGGCTCCATTGCCGCTCGCACTTTGGGATCAAGCGGAGTTGCCGCCGCATGATCAAGATACATAACCTCTTCGTTCACTTTACTTATTATACCGAATGATACGAGCCGATGCTAGGACTTGTCGTATGTTGCGTATACATCTTTTAATATACGTTCGGCCTCGTCCTTGCCCCACATCTCTTCAACCGTACCAGGAATGACCGATTTCATTTTTTCTAGCAGTTCATCGGCGGTATCAGGTATCGTTGGAGTGCCTTGTTCAATGAGCTCATCTACGGTATTCGGCATATTTTCTATCGTCTTCTCTAACTCAATTTCAGCCTCAAGAGCGGCAATTGAATCATCGAGCGGAGACATGGCTCGAACCTTACGACGATACCCACGTACATTCGTAACAAGGTTAGTAATATCTTCTAACGTAGGGGTGTACTCACTTCCGTTATATAACTTGAAAATGTGCGTATCACTCGTTATTAAATGAAGCGCATCCCATGTTTTAGTTTCAGGGACGTACCACGCATAGTACCAATCGGCCACATTTTTATAGTATGGGCTTTGAGATCGTTCGCTCTTTTTACCAAGCCAAAACTTTTTGGATTTATCACCTGTAAATGCGAAACTTTGCTCGTCAATCAATTCGTCTTCCGGTGTACGAGACGGCGATAATCGAATTTGAAAACCCTGCATGAGACCTTGTTTGGGCTTTTCTTGTGCCAGAATACTTTCACGAATCATATCAATCTCTTCTGCTGCACGACCAAACATACGATATGGCCCAACATCTTTCTCGGGAGTATTTTGGCTATCAATAACAACCTCTTGCTGAGGCGCGTTAAGTTCCTGTGGATCTAGAAATTCCTGAGGTATCTGAAAGATATCGTTTGCCATAAAAATAAAACTCGCTGTATGAGTGTAGGGTTGTGGTGTTGGTTTAAGACTGCACTGGTAATGAAAACAGTGCGCGAGCATTTTGTGAGGAAATTTCGGCAATTTCTTCGAGTGAAATTCCACGGCGGGCTGCATGATATTCAGCCACTATCCTCACATATGCGGGCTCATTTACTTTACCACGATGTGGCACAGGTGTCAAGAAAGGGGCGTCTGTTTCAAAGAGTATGCGATCAACTGGAACAGCGTCAAAAACTTCTTTCTGAGCCTCATCTTTAGTAAATGTACTAATCCCATTAAGTCCAATGTATAGACCGCGGTCTAATGCCTTATCTAGGTTTTCACGACTATCCGTGAAGCTGTGCAGCACCCCACGAATGCCTGGATATGTATCAAAGATAGGCCAAAAATCATCAAAAGCCTCGCGTACATGAAAAATGATAGGCACATTATGCGCCAGAGCGACTTCAATTTGTGCCGCCAACGCCTCTAGCTGCACCTCTTTAGGACTATGGCTATAAAAGTAATCGAGCCCTATCTCACCTATGGCAATAATGTCACTATGCGCATCTGCAAGCTCCTTTATCTTGCCGTAGCCCCGATCCGTCTCGTGGGGATGCACACCAATAGCAGCGAAAGCTTCAGGGTGAGTATGTGAAAATTCAATAGCTTGCAAGGAGCTGTCTTCACTGGTTCCAACACAGACTAACTGGTGTACACCCGCCCGGTGCGCATTAGCAAGGGTTTCTTCAATTGAGAGGTCATATGGTTCATGAATGTGACAATGGGTGTCGATAAGCATAATTACAGTATACAGCTAGTTTTAACGAAGTATATATTCAATTTCTTCAACATATGGAGACCCTGTTAATTGATCCTGGCCAAAATCAGCTACTAACGGAAACAGGCCTGCTCTCCCTAAATTACTGTAATCTATTCCACCCTTGCGAAGTCTATTGAATAATTCCGGTTTGTATCCAATATGTCGACCAAACATATTAGCCAATTGGGCGACCCCTATTAAGCTACTGGCACGCGGCACCGCAAGTGCATCCTCGCCCACCTGATCAAACCCTTTGGCAGCGAAGCGAAGTGATCTATTTCCCCGAGCGTCTTTACGCCACATTAGTAATGGTCGCGCAAACACAGGAGTCTGACGCGTCAGGAAGCGAACATGATGACGCTCACGGCCATCACGAGTTGGCATTGCATGGGACCTACCAACAGAAATACTCGTCGTGCCGTCGCGAGATACTCCAATGGGTATATCGCTTTTCATAATATATTTTTCATCTGGTATAACCACACCATCGACAGGGAATTCGTCAAAAAGATCATATCGAGTACGATTTAATAGTTCTTCTACGGCCCTAGAGGCCTCGCTTAAAATAGCTCCATTAACAATCTCTTTTTCAAGACTCGCAACCGACGGCCCCAATTGCTCAATAGCGTCCGGTGCAAAAGGAGAAGCACCTGAGTAGGAGCCTATGAAGCCCGAGAAGTAGCTGGCTGTTCGAACATCATAGCCAAGCGACTTGAGTTGCAATAATAACCTACGGCTATTTGTATTCAAAAGAGCATTGGCGGCAAACTGTCGAGACTCATTGTAGTCTAACACTGGTACAGTCGCGCTTATGACGTGCTCTGACTGATTTCTAATCAGCGTATCAGCTAGTTGCGACGAGGCCCCTCGTATCATAGCGAGATGATCTGATATGCGTGCCCGTTGTCCGAACCGTTGCATTTTTCGACTGTCATATCCAAACGACTGAAGACTGTTTCGCACCTCACGCCACCCATATTCAGGTTCATCAAGGGGTTGGCGGATAATAGCATCTATGGCATTTCTTCCAAGCAGCCTATTGCTTTCGGCCGAGTAAAGCTCACTACCGTCCTCGAAACTAACGCGTCTTATAGTAACAGGATCGCCCGCCGTCTCTCCAAGAACCGGCTCGCTCCAAAACGTACTCTCGGGAATGTTTGGGATGCTGCGTTCAGAAATCATTCCAAAACACCCCTTCTTTACCTAGGTTGTTTTTACCCTTGGATCAGGAGTATGGATGTACACCTTGGGGAATAAAACTGTTTCAAGCGGTTGTACTACACCAGTTTCAAATGTCGTATGAATAGCTTTGGCGGTTGCAGGCAAGAATGGGTAAAGTAGGTCGCCAATTTGCACTAAGGCTCCGGCACAATGCGCTAAAACTTCACTTAAGTGCGCCTCGGCTTCAGCATCTTTGCCGATCTGCTTGGCAATTTCCCAAGGCTTTACATTATCGATATACTGATTTAAGCTTCGCACCATTGTCCAGACTTCATCAATCGCTTTATTAAATTCTAGATTTTCCATTGCCTCGTGATAGGCACTCATATCGTGCTCGGTTTGCTCGGATTCACCAATAACACCCGATTGGTAACGAGTAATCATCCCCGAAACGCGCTGAATAAGGTTCCCCAGGTCGTTTCCAAGTTCGCCATTATAGGCATTTTCAAACTTTTCCCAAGTAAAGTCACCGTCGTCAAGCGTAGGAATATGACGAGAGAAGAAATAGCGGAAGGCATCGAGGCCGTATTGGTCGATGATTTCATTCGGGTCGATAACATTACCAACAGTTTTGCTGATTTTCGCACCACCAATATTCACGAAGCCATGCACGAGTAACTTCTTAGGTAGCTGCAAACCGATGCCAAGAAGCATTGCCGGCCAGATCCCCGCATGAAAACGAAGGATATCCTTACCAATTACTTGAACATCGGCAGGCCAAAACGTTTGATATTCAGCAGGGCGGTCCGGGTAACCAATAACTGTAATATAATTCGCAAGCGCATCAAGCCACACGTACATAATTTGCTCTGGATCGTCTGGCACTGGAATACCCCAAGTAAGGCTTTTCTTAGGTCGTGAAATACTTACATCGGCTAAGCCGTCTTTGATGAGGTCCAAGAACTCGTTTTTACGAAATTCAGGAACAATTTGCATGACATTGTCGTTAAGCGCTTGTCGAATTTGATCAGTAAAGGCACTTGTTTTAAAGAAGTAGTTCTCTTCACTTACCTGCTGGTAGGGTGTTTGGTGGTCAGGACAGATGCCGTTAGTAGCCTGAACCTCAAGATCAGTAAAGAAGGCCTCGTGACCCATACAGTACCACCCACTATAGGTGCCCTTGTAAATATATGGTTTCAATTGCTGCCATATATACTGGACAGCTGCAACATGATGTTCATCTGTTGTACGTACGAAATCGGTATACTCAGCCCCTACTTTTGCGATGAAATTTTTATACAACACAACCATACGGTCGGCAAATTCCTGGGGTGCCAAATTATTTTCAGCTGCTTTTGCAGAGATTTTATTACCGTGCTCATCCGTACCAACCTGAAAACGCACTTCGTGTCCATTTTGTTTTTGATAGCGTGTCCAAATATCGGCCAACAGATAATCCATAGCGTGTCCAATATGCGGCGGGCCATTAACATACGGGATAGCTGTTGCGATGTAGAGTTTCTTTTGTGGTGCTTCCATTGCGTCTTATTGTACCAGAGATACAAAAAATAACTACTACAGAGCACCCCTGTCGTAAATCGCTTTAACAGTAGTAGCCGATAGCCCGTAATCGTAGATACGGACATCGTCTATATCACCGCCAAAACTATAGCCATTCGCCCAGCCACCTCGGCCAATAAACATATTGTATGCCGGAGCGCCAAGTGTTTGTGTTAGCGCCGTTGTTTTTACCTGCTGACCATTCAAATAAAGGACCGATTTTTGACCATCGTATGTTAATGCAACATGCGACCAAGTACCAACTGGAAGCGACGAGTAGCTCATACTTGAAAAGCTGGACCCATACCATAAACGAGTACCAATCATCGAAGTACTTCGCTCGACATGCACTTGAAGCCCATTATAAGTACTACAACAGTCGCGCGTATTGGATATAAGCGTGGCATAGCTGGCCACTGAAGCACCCGACCATTTCACCCACATCGAGACACTCAGCTTATTAAGCGGGAAGGAGTAGTTTGTGTTTATCGACTGTACGGCCGTAGAACTAAAGTTGTAAGCACCATTTGCCGTAGTATCTTGCCCCGTTGTAGAGGTTGCACCATTAACTGTTCCGTCATGGCCCTGTCCGCTCGAATCAATAGCATTGCCGTTTAACTTCCACCACCCTACAACTTTTCCACCAGTACCACCAGCTGCCGTTGAAGCATCGATAAGCTCGCAAGCCTCTGGCGTAGAGCCTTGAGAAAATGAGTTGGTAATCGCGTCTTTATTAGAAGCGGGATTGTAAGCCCGTACACAAAATGACGACCCAGCAGTGACAACATCAATGGTATTTCCCTTTGATGGAGTGAAGGCAAGATCCGAATCCACCCCGGAACCAGAAAACCAGGCTTTTGGCATACCGTTGTTATGAATACTGTAATTAGTTTCCGCACTCACAACGGCCGCAATGTCAGATTGCAATGCTTTATCGCGCGCATTTTTCTGGACGCCGGTATACCCCACTGCGTTAATGGTCACGAGGATGCCTATAATAACAATGATGATAACGAGCTCAACAATCGTAAATCCACCACGCGCCAATACTCTGCTATACTTCACGTTCATTCCTGTCGTTAGTATACCATTTAGGTTATGCTTTTCGTTAAATGCCATCAGCCTTTGACCAGTCAGTTGCGAGGTCGAAACCGTCTGGATAACGCGTAACAAACCCACCGGTATCGTAAACACGACCTAAACCGGCGCTTGTCTCAACAATTGAACATCGAGGGTAGCGTGCATAATTGGCGGCAATGATAATATACCCCTCAGAATCTATCTTCATACCATCAAATCGAACTGTATAGCGGCCGCCTTGGCCACAAGCGTACATAACAACGGACATATTTAAATCGTAGTATGTCTCGCGGTGTGTTATGCCATTACTATCAGTAAAGAAGCCTGCACCCTTAGACTGTGTTAAGCCTGCACTGAGGTCTTTAATACCAATGACGATTGTTTGCGGTGTCGGTTCTTTTGTCACGAGCTGATTAATTTCTTTACGCGAAACTTCTTCGCCATCTTTAATCTCGACCTGGTAGGTGATTGTACGCACACCTTCAGCACCTTTTGTACCCGCTGCGCGATAACGAACCGGTCGGTCGGCATCATACACAATTTGTGTACCATACCCGATAGGCTCCTCGACCGTTGTCGTCTGGATACCCTCACGCCAGACACGAACTGCTAGGTTAGCAGTAACAGGCGTCGTTAACGGCAAGGATACTCGGTCATTTGCCGCTAACGTAATACCCTTTTCACTAAGCATGCCTTTTACTGTATCGGCCCGGGTTTTAATAGTGGTTTTCTTACCGTATAGGTCGAGCTGTACATCAATAGCTCGACTAATCGTTAGTACTAGCCCTGCTCCATCACCGACAAAATCAGTTGAAGCAGCAACGGTTGCAGTGTCCTCGCTAGCAAGTGGAAGGCCTACATCTTTGGCAATGCGCTCCGGTGTTTGGTACGGTGTAATACTTTTTTTACGAATCGCCCCATCAACTACAACAACAGGCCTCGCCCTATAAATACTCACCCTGTATTCCGGAGCAACAAGCTCTTCAGTTAGAGCGGGCTCGACCGCATCATGAGTATCAAAGGGTATATTCGCCTCTTTAAGAGCATCCTGGATGGTATTTGCTTGCGTTAGAAAAGAGGCCCACTGGCCACGATCATATACAGAGATCAGGTGACTTGTACCGTCCTGGGCCTTAGCAGGAGAAAGTAGCAAGAGGGAGGTCGCCGCAAAACCAACTACACCAATAATTATCCCTACTGCCGCGAAGATATTTAATCTGGCTCGTTTGTATGTCTGTTTTATTCCACCGCTCATACGTTAATGGATCTATTATACCACTAGCGCTTAGTTGAGTTCTTTCGAGATATCAATCCAGTCCTGCAACGAGAGATCCTCAGCACGATCATCTGGTGAGATGCCATATTTACGCAAAAGCTCCTCAATACTTGGCTTGGGAAGACGTAACCCATTAGACAGACTCGTCTTCAGCTTCTTACGCTTCGCAATAAAGCCAGCTTTCACAACTCGGAAAAAAGGCTTCTCGTCTTCAGGCCGAATGAGCGGTTGGTTACGCATTTCTAAAATAACTACTTGACTGTCGACTTTTGGTGGTGGGGTAAAAAGCTCGGCTGGGACTATATCACCAAGGCGGACCGTCGCATAAATTTGCGCACTGACTGCAAGAATACTCATACCCCCAGGTCCAGCAGCAAGTCGCTCGGCAACCTCTTTTTGGATAAGTAATACGATAGTACGAGGACGATTTGAGGCGGTGGTAAGGAGCTGAATAATTTTTGAAGTTATGTAATATGGTACGTTTGCAACAACAACATACTTTTCTGGTAATGTAGTGAGATCGTAAGTAAGGATATCTTGATTCACAACCTCTAAACTCGTTCCGGGAAATTGACCTGGCAATTTACGGGCCAAATCGGGGTCGAGCTCTACCGCTATAACTCTTTTGGCTCTTCGCAGTAATTGGCTGGTTAACGTACCTAAGCCTGGGCCAATCTCCAATACAGTATCGTTCTCTTGTATGCCGGCCTCGTCAGCGATTCGAGCCAGTACATCTCGATCTTTGAGCCAGTGTTGTCCAAGTGATTTTTTAGGGGCTACCATGCGTGTTAATACCAGTGATTTGCCGTCCAGAAGTTATAGGCTTTTTGCCACCCGCCGTATCTACCGGTCACATACCCGTTCATCCAGTTGAGTGAGTCGATTGGGTTATAAGGGTTACCAGGAACTTTAGTACAAGGTAGTGCCTGTGCCAGCCCACACGCCCCCGAGGAAGCATTGACCGCATTAGGATTCCAGCCGCTCTCTCGTGACACTAAATAGTCGGCATAGCCCCAGTCGGCCTCAGCAATATTAGATGCACTTAGCCAGTCTGTCTTCGTCCCACCACCAGTATATGGAAGGGTATTCGGCTTGCTTCCCACTACCTCGACTTGCACCACTGGCTCCTGCAACGTAACACTCGCTATTTCAGTTCTGGCAACTTCAACACCATTCTGAACCTCAACTTCATATGTCACGGTACGTTTACCGTTTTGGCCAGGCGTTTGAACAGCCTTGTATCCTACCGTACGATCGGCATCTTTAATTTGCTCAACACCAAAGGCGACATCTTCATCAACAGTAATCGTTTGCTTCCCTTCACGCCAAACACGGAGGCTCATATCGCTCGTAATTTTCGTATCAAGAGGTGCTGAAACGCGGCCGTCATTTCCTAATACAATACCCTTTTCTTTCAATAAGCCGTCGACCGTCGTAGCCTGAGTTCGTAGTTGGGTAAGTTTGCCGTATAGGTCGATAGTAAGAGGAATAGCCCGTCGTATAGTAAGCTCAAGACCCGCACCATCACTTACAAGGTCGGTCGAACGGCTCAGCGTTGTTTTATCTTCTGGGTATAGTGTAATGCCGGCATCTTTGACAATTTTCTCCGCCGATTGATACGGACTTACTACTTTTTGGCGGGTCGCCCCGTCCACAATAGTAACCGGACGAGCCCGATAAATATTTACCTGGTAATCTGGCGCGACAAGCTTTTCGTCAAGTCCAGGTTCAACGGCATCTTTGGTATCGAGGGCTATACCTTGGTGGGTAAGAGCGGCTTTTAGGGTATCTTCGGTAGTAACAAAGGTTGTTTCAGTGCCACGATCGTGAACTGTAATAAGCCTGCCGCCTTCAACCTGTGCTTCGGCTGTGCGCGGGAAAAATGCCAACAATGACAAAACAACACCCAGCACAATGGCTAAGGCGGTTGCACTAATAATCGTGGTGGATTTCCGTACTCGCAGTTTCATAATTGATAGAGGATACACCTCTCACTTCGTATCGTAATAATTATAGCACATCATGCTAAAGCTTTTGAAGATGTGCGTACTCGGCGTTTAGTTTTTTAGTTTGGCCATTAATAAAAGCGACCGTCACCGCCAAACCGTCTATCTCTATAATTTCACCGTCTCCAAAAGCTGCCGATCGAACTTTATCACCTTCCTCAAAACCAACTTCATCCGTATAGAATGGTTCGTCTTGGCGCGCACCCATAATGGCAGGTTCGGCATTGACCATTGCTACCTGATTGCCCATATCAGAGACAAACCGAGAGACAGGATTATAACCTCGAGTACCAAATTGTAGACGACTATACGCATAGCTTAGGTGGAGCTCCTCGCGTGCCCGCGTCATACCCACATAACACAATCGACGTTCTTCTTCGAGTTCGGCCGGGCCAGCCTCAAACACGCGCGAGTGGGGCAAGATACCTTCTTCCATGCCCACCATGAACACAACTGGAAATTCCAAGCCTTTGGCTGCGTGGAGCGTCATAAGTGTTACTTTATTACTACTATCACCCGTGTCGACGCTCGACATCAGGGCTACTTCTTCAAGAAAGTCTGATAGGCTGGTAAAATTTTGCGCGTCAGACAACAGCGAACCGAGGTTTTCCTCGCGGTCTTCCGCCTGGGGCGTACCATCAAGTATGTAGTCACGATACCCGACTGCGCGAATAACTTCTTCAATTAGTTCCGCCGGGTGAAGCTCGTCAATACGCTGCTGAAGATAACGGAGCTTCTCACCTAATGACTGCAAAGCCTGTTTAGCTTTGCCAGTTACTATTTTTTCAGATTCAATCCGACACAGCGCATCAATTATGGTATCGCCGCTATCTGGTTGCCAGTTCAAAAAGCGCTCCAAGCTTGTCGCACCTACGCCTCGGGTGGGCGTATTAGCGATGCGGCTAAAACTCATTCGATCATTTGGCTGGTACAGCAGTTTTAAATACGCAATGACGTCTTTGATTTCTTTTCGATCATAAAAACGCACCCCACCAATAATTTGATATGGCACGCGTAGCTGCAAGAAAGCACGCTCGAGCGTGTAGCTTAAAGCATTGGTTCGATACAGTACCGCAAACTCATCGTAGCGACGCGCACCAATTGCTACCTGAGACGAAATGCGATCCGCTACTTGTCGAGCTTCTTCGGCTTCATCGTAGGCGCCATGGGCTTGTACAGGCGCTCCTGCCCCGCTCGCCGTCCAAAGTTTCTTATCTGTTCGCTGGGTATTCTTGGTAATAACAGCGTTAGCCGCATCTAAAATATTACCCGTGCTCCGGTAGTTTTGCTCTAATTTAACCACTTTCGCACCCGGAAAATCCCGCTCAAAGTTTAATATATTGGTAAAATCGGCCCCCCGCCAGCTATAAATTGATTGCCAATCGTCACCGACTACACATATGTTTTGTTGGTCGTTTACGAGCAGCTTTACAAGTTGATACTGGGCAGCATTAGTGTCCTGGTACTCGTCTATTAAAATGTATTCGAATTGCGCCCGCCACTTAGCCCGAAGTTCTGAGTTGTCACGAAGCAGGCGAACGGCTTCGATGAGAAGATCGTCAAAATCAAGCGCCTGTGCAGTGCGACGACGCTTTTCGTATTCGCGGTATACCTTCGCAACGTTTTTCTGAAAAGGATAGTGTGCCGAGGCCTCATATTCATTTGGGTCTTGAAGGGCATTTTTAGCCGATGAAATTGCACCGCTCACCGCCGACGGTTTCATGTCCTTATCAGAGATAGAAAGGTTTTTCATTACCTGCTTAACCAAGCCTTGTCGATCGTCCTCATCGTAAATAACGAAGTTTCGCGGAATCGACAACGCCGCGCCGTCCATTCGAAGTAAACGGACGCAAATACTGTGGAATGTGCCCATCCATGGCATAAATGACCGATCATTTGGTTGTTGTAGTAGGCCTGAAAGCCGTTCACGCATTTCCTTGGCCGCTTTATTCGTAAAAGTAACCGCTAAAATATGGCTTGGCCACACTTTTTGCTCGGCAACCAGTAGCGCAATACGATGCGTTAATGTCTTCGTCTTACCACTTCCGGCGCCAGCTAAGATTAACAACGGACCGCTTGTTGTGAGAGCCGCTTCTGTTTGCGCCTCATTTAAACCCTCAAGTAAATTCATTACCTTCTATTATAGCCGAGATGATAGCTTACGGATAGGCTCTATAAAGCAGGCAGAATAAAGAAATAGAACGCCAAGCCAGCACCCGCACCAATCAAGGCAAGGACAACTATCCAAACAACAAGCCAGACACCACTTGATTTCTTCTTAGCATCCACCAAAGGCTGATGATAGGCTTCAGTATCATAAATTGCACCGCTATCGGCTTCCTCTCTTGGTTGCTCGGTATATTGCTGGGTAATTGAAGCTGACGGCGTCGGTTCAATAACAGGTTCAATATCGACATGTTCTACTTCACTTACCGACAGGGTTGCAGTCTTTTCAATAGAGGGCCCTTCGGCAGGTGATTCAAGCACAACATCCTCTACGTGCTCTTCTAGTAACGGCTCGTCGGGGGCTTCAATGAGCGTATTCTCAGGTTGGTCAAACATCGATAAATGAAGCAAAGAAGCTGAAGTCGGGCTACCACCAAGCGGTCGCTTCTCGACTTTCGCGTCTGGAAGGAATGGGGTTTCTAGCGCAGATGTCGTGTCAATTGGACGGACGGGACTCAGTTCAAAATCCGGCTCGAGTTCATAATCAGAGAGTAAAGAACCTTTTAATGGTTGGGGTAAAGGCTGCGATGGTTTAGGTACAACAGGTGCAGGCGTGGATGGTTTACTAAAAGGAGTTGGTGTACTACGCATATCTGAAGATGGATGAACAACATCCATGAAACGCCCCGTCGCCCGACGAGCAGCCGGAGCAGTCGTGGTGTGCAATGCAGTGCTATGTACACTTGGGTTCGGGGTGGCAGTTGCCTGGGCTGGTTGTGTCTCTGTTGGTTTCTCTGGAGTAGCTACTGGTTCGTCAACAGGCCTCTCGCTAAGCTCGACAGCAGGTTCGTCTACTGGTGTTGGCGTAAATGCAGGCGTTTCTTCTTTTGGCTGTGCATCGGTAGCGGTTGGAGTAGTTTTAACAGGGTTTGCTAACGCACCCGTTACTGCTTTATCCAGCTCTTCAAAATCAAAATCGGACATGTCCCCTCCCTATGCGCCCTTCTTGGTACTGTTGTAAGCTTTTTCTACAATTGTCGCAAATGACTGAGCGTCGAGGCTTGCGCCACCTACTAATAGTCCATCTACTTCCGCTAACGTAAGGTAGTCTGCAGCACTGTCAGCTGTAACACTTCCACCATACAGTACTTGAATTTCGTTTGACGCTTTAGCGCCGTACAGATGCTTAATCTGGCTTCTAATAGAGACGATAGCCTCGGTAACATCGTTTGGCAATGCATTGTTACCCGTACCGATAGCCCAGACTGGTTCATAGGCAATAATCACTTGGTCAAGCTCGTCACTCGTTATATTAGCAAGGCCACCAAGTAACTGGTCGTGGATAATATCCTTTGTCTCACCAGCCGCACGCTCGCTGGCCGTCTCACCTACACACAAAACGGGACGAATACCGTTGCGAATAGCCGCTTGAACCTTCGCACGGGTATCTTTATCTGTTTCGTGAAAAACGTGGCGGCGCTCCGAGTGCCCAACTAAAGCGTAAGATACAATACCCCGCAACTGTGTCGCAGATACCTCACCAGTGAAGGCACCGTGATCACGCCAATAAAAATTTTGTGCCGCTAGTTTGAATTGACGATGATTCACTTGAAGGCTGAGGGTTTGCAATGCAAGCATTGTTGGCGCTAGTACAAGTTGCACATCGCGGTGAATTTTTACCTTTTCGGCCAATTTATGGAGGTACAGACTTGACTCATGAACTCCGAGGTTCATCTTCCAGTTGGCAATAATTAATTTCTTGTCTTGAGCCATTATTCTTATGCTTTTTCTTGATCTTTAGTGTAGCTTATCTTGGAGCATCTAGCAAACTCTCAACCCCTGGAAGTTTTTTACCGGCCATAAGTTCAAGCGAAGCTCCTCCACCCGTTGACACGTGCGTAAAGCTTTCGCCACCATGACCGTCCCACTTGAGTACAAAATCAGCCGTATCGCCGCCACCTATAATAGAGGTGGTTTCAGGGCGGGCAGCCAATTCAAGCGCGAGCCGGGCTGAACCATGGGCAAATTCTGGTAATTCAGCGTAGCCAAGGGTACCGTTCCAAATAACGGTTTCCGCCTGGGCTACTTCTTCGGCAACACGCTCGATAGAATCATCGCCAATGTCGAGTGCTTTGTCATCCTTAGCAAGGTTGCCCAGCTTTACGTTACGGCGTTTTTGACCCTCGACAGCTTCATGGGCAACGGCGACATCGGTAGGTAATACTATGAAATCTTCTATGCTCGTATCGAGCTTTTTGTGGGCTGCTGTATATATACCGTCCAACACTTTTTCCTGGCCCTCTTCGACCATACTTGCACCCATGTGATGACCCTTGTACTGAAGGAATGTATTGGCCATAGCACCGCCAATAATAATTTTGTCGGCAATATCGACAAAGCGTTCGATAACGGTAATTTTGTCACTTACCTTTGCCCCACCCATAACAGCAACCAGCGGCCGTTTTGGTTTTCCCATGGCATTAGTAATAGTGACATACTCTTTTTCAAGCAATAGACCAGCAACACTAGGAATGTAGTGAGTGATAGCATCGGTACTAGCATGTGCGCGGTGAACGACGCCAAAACCATCCTGCACAAAATAACGCGCAGCTGTACTTGTGGCTATATTTTTAGCAAAGTCCTCATCGTTCGCTTCTTCTTCGCTGTAAAAACGGAGGTTTTCTAGCAAGATAACGGAACCTTGAGGGGCCTTTTTGACTGCTCGCGCAACCTTATCACCAATGCAATCGTCGACAAAATCAACTTTATGATCAAGTAGTTCGCCTAGGCGCTTTGCGATCGGCTTAAGACTCAAACTCGCATCGCGGCCTTCGGGCCGGCCAAGGTGGCTCATAATAACCACTTTGCAGTGGTGTTTCAGCAAATATTCGATAGTGGGCACACTTGCCCTAATGCGTAGATCATCACTTATTGCCCCTGTCTTGCTAAGAGGCACGTTGTAGTCTGCGCGCACTAAGACCGTTTTTCGATCTAATGGAACGTCTTTGATCGTTCGTTTAAAGAAAGCCATACCCCACCCTATATGTTATTTGCTTCTATTCTAGCACGCGAACCTTGATTGTGTCAGTAGTTCCGATAACACCTGGTTGTTGACCACTGACGATAATAACTTTTGCCCGGCCTTCACCAAAGAAGCCTTCGGCTTTTAGTTCTTTGAACAAATCAAAACCAGCCTCTGGGGCGTCTGGACGAACGTAATTGCGGTTTGCATAGCTTAGTGCTAATTGCTGAGCAGCTTGTTGTTCACTAGTTACGCTGATAATTGGCAAGTTAGGACGGTGCGCAGCAATAGTTGCGGCAGTTGCACCAGATTTTGTCTCGGCAATAATAGCATCAACCTTAAGTTGTTCCGCAAGAGATACGGCAGCCGTACCAATAGCGTCAAGCTGTACATTTTTAGCAATCACATCGTGCATTGGCGCAACAGCAGCGTTGTCTTGGGTATAAAGAATAACCCGCTTCATAGCAGCAACTGTTTCGAGTGGGTAGTTACCGTTGGCAGTTTCATCAGATAACATAACCGTGTCGGCACCTTGGATGACCGCGTTGGCAACGTCGCTTACCTCAGCACGGGTTGGCTCTGGGTTGTCAACCATGCTCGCCATCATTTGGGTTGCAACGATGCTTAGTTTTGCGTGCTTACGGCATAGTGCTAATAATTTACGCTGTACGATTGGCACTACTTCAGCACCAGCTTCGACGGCCAAGTCACCACGGGCAACCATAATACCGTCGGTAGCCTTGACGATTTCTTCCATGACATCATCTTTGATGGCTGCTTTGGTCTCAATCTTGGCAATAATTTGCGCGTTTGACCCACCAGCTACGAGAATCTGGCGCAGGTTGTTAATGTCATCAGGACTTTGTACGAAGCTGAGCGCAACATAGTCGATATCTTGCGTTAAACCATATTCGATGTCTTGAAGGTCTTTAGGGGTAAGAATATCACCACCAAAGTCCGTATCAGGCAGGTTGATACCTTTTTTACTCATAAGAATGCCGTCGTTTTCGATACGCACCTTAATGGCAGTTTCAGAAGTAATTTCGATAACAGTCGTGCGTACTTTACCGTCAAAAATGTAGATAGGCTCGCCTACTTTTACTTTTTCAGCCAAGTTGTATTGGATAGGTAGGTTTGCCGAACCATCGTGTTCTTCAACAGCGTGGTCAAGAATAATTTCATCACCCTTACGCACTTCAAAACGATTGTCTTTTAGGGCGCCGAGGCGAATTTTAGGACCCTGAAGGTCTTGAAGAATAGCAACCGGCTTGCCAATACGACGGCTCGCGTCACGGATAGCAGGAATTTGAATGTCACGCTCTTCGTGTGAACCGTGACTAAAGTTAAGACGAATACCGTTAACACCGGTAGCAATAAGTTGCTCGATCATTTCTGGGGTTGAGGTTGCTGGCCCGAGAGTTGCAAGAATTTTAGTTCGTTTGAAAATGATTGCCATAATAAGAAAAGCCCTTTTTGAATGTTATATTAGTCACCTTTGGTCGGTTCTATTGGTGATCTCACGGAGAATCGAACTCCGATTGCCAGGATGAAAACCTGGTGTCCTAACCGTTAGACGATGAGACCATCAAAAGAACTGATCAAAAGCGCATGCACGTTTTTACCCGAAGTATTGTAACAAAAAATACCCCGTATTACTAGAGGTATAGGACATTTTATGCTATTTTGCTCTTCCGTCGGAGCCTCGGCAGTTTCCTGCCGAGACCCCGACGGCGAGAGCCTACAGACGGCGCTGAGCTCGATAGCGCCGCGCACCCCCTGCCTTGGTGACGTACACACAGACATGATTGCGATCACCCGGACGCTGCATCTCGAGCGCTTGCGCAAGCCACGACAAGGGCTTGAAGGTAAGCCCGAGCCGATAGGCGGCGAACGCAGCCAGCTGGAGGCCAGCGTCAGAGTCTCGATCCAAGCGCCTGAAGGCTTCCTCGATGATCTCGACTTTACGAGCCACCTCCTGCTTCTCCTCGAGGTCCGACAGCTTGTCCCCCAGGCGAACCTCACGAACAAGTGGAGGCAACTCCCCTGCCACCTCCATCAGAACTTGCATAACCTCCTCGGATACGACGACGTTACAGCGCAGCTCGTCCGAAGTAGCTTCGGTGGGCATCTCGATCTGGTATTCGATCGTCTCAGCCCCCTGCGAAGGCAGCATGAGGCTCATGCCATCACCTCCATTCGGCGAAGCGTTCGAACTGTGCCCGTAATCGGTGCGTCTCGAGAGACGAGGTCTCGGAGATACTGCTCGCCCGCAGGCGTCACCTGAAACGACAGCCCTCCACCAGAACTGGCGGAGCACTGCACGCTCTTCACGAACTTGTTCGCGAGCATGTGATCAACAACCCTGAAGGCAGCCGACCTCCTCCTGCGCACATTGCGCAAGCGATTCTTGTGGATGACCTTGTCGAGCACCCACCGCCTGAGCATCTTGATCGATGGAAGCCGCAGCGGCTTCTCTCGATCGAGAAGCAAAGCAAGCGCTTGATCATGAATGGCTTTCGTCACCAGATCCAACTCCTTCACGGAATTGGATCGTGCGGTGGCTGCAGCATTCTGATTCCCCATTGGTACCATACTTCCTGTAGGTTCTCGTACACTCCTGAAGGAGCTGCGTCTCATGGGACGAAATTAAGTACTCGTTGGTTATAGCATTATTGACAATTTAATTCAATAATTATATTGTATTATTAACTAGATAAGCTCACGTACGCTATATATAGCGTCATTCATAAGTATTTTAGGCAAAGTGACCATAAAGCTTGTGCTTTTGTTGTATATATTGTATAGAATATTGACATTTTAAGCATTTTGTGATAAATTAAGAACATCATTCACGGGTGCGGTGTGAGAGACCACGCCAGGGTGAGGAGGTCGTTAACAAGTCAGATCATTACAGTGCATGTCTGGATGCGCTTTATTTGCTTTTTGTAAATACCGCGAAATCCGCGCACTGTAGAAGCTATAGATTTTCCTTACTCCTTTCACGGGACGGAAGGGCAGCCCACTATTATTGATAGTAAGCTGTCGTTCCGTCCCGACCGTCGGGACCTCGCCAAACCGGCGATTGTCCCTTCGGGGAAAGGAGCAAGACATGTCCACCAGCGACACCACCATCAGCGCCGAAGAGCGAGAAATCGCGAATCTGCTAAAGGCAGAACCGAGCAATGAAGTCCACACGGAGCCCTCTCACAAGGAGGCCCGCAAGGAGATGTGGCGGAACTACTTCCGCACGTTGTTCATCGTCTGGTTCGCCCAGTTCGTCACCGCCGTCATCTTCTTCATGATCGCTTACGCGAACGGATGGACGGACGGCTTCAACTACGGCTACAAGGATCCCAACGGACACATCGAGCCCTTCAACGGGGCAAAGATGTGGGAGGCGATCGGCATCATGACCCAGTGGGGAGTGGTAATCATCTTCGTACTGGCGTTCGGAGCGCTCGTCGCGCTCGCCATCCGGTGGGTCCCCAAGACGCACAAGCCCAAGACCGACAAGAAGCACTGACACCGAGAGGAGGTGCGTCATGCGACGCATCAAAACCCTCAGCCTCGCCATCGTTCTTCTGATGTTCGGTGCTGTGTCCCTCGCGGGATGCAGTGCCTTCATCGGAGGGAGTGCGCAGGCTGACGACAGTGACACCGTCACTGTCACGCCCATCAACCTGTCCGACCAGACCGTTATCGACGGCCTGTGCGGCTCCGACCCGAACTCCTCGAACGAGGAGCTCCGCAACAAGAGCGCCACGCGCTACCTGGACGCGTTCCAGGCGGTCGTGGAAGATCTCAAGCGGTACGAAGACGGCGGCGCCCGACACGACAAGGTCGCGGAAATCCAGGCGTCCTGGGGGGTCAACCCCGAGGATCAGCCTGCTGTTGACACCGCCGTCGCCGCCCTCAAGGCGCGCGCCGGTGAGGTCTGTGGCAACACGCAGGACGGCGCTACGACGCAGCTCTGGAACCAGGATGGTACCCGTACCTTCCTGGCGTCCGTCAACTCCACGGAGGTGACGGGTGTCGACTCCACCGCTGACGCCAGTGCACCGCCCGTGCTGGTTCTGGACGCGTCCAACAAGGGCGTCGAGGTGTTCAAGTCGTTCACCCAACTGCTGAACACGGCCGAACAGGCCGGGCACGCAGGACAGGTGTACATCGACTACATCAACGCCCACAAGGCCGACTTCGGTCCGAACTGGACGAACGGTTGGGAAGACGTCAAGAAGTTCGCCAAGACCGAGCAGGAGCAGAAGGTCGACACGCGTGCCGTGCAGGTATTGAACTGCCCGGCCGATGTGACCGAAGCAACCGCTCGTTCGATGGCGGCAGAGATCAAGGGAATCGGCGAGTACGATGCCCAGCACATGGCTTTCCAGCGTGTGTCGGGCAACTTCGTCAACTCCCGCGATGTCGGCGTCTACGGCCAGCCGAACATCCAGCCGTTCACGCAGTCCAACTGCCAGATCCGTGTCAGCCTCGTCCCGATCGTCTACGACGCCTCGGGCAAGGCCATCGGGCTCGACAGCTCGGGCGTCGGCATCTTCGTCGACTGCGGCAACCCTCACTGGTGGATCCCTCCGACAGTGATCGTCTGGCAGTGCGCCACTTCCGAGTGCGCACCGCCGGCCGAGCAGGTCTGCCCGTGGAACCCCGCCCTGCCGGTGGGTTCACCGAACTGCAAGCCGCCGACACCGTCGGACGCCAAGGACAACAGGCTCACCCCGGACAACCCGGGATGGACCCCCCGCGGCACCGACAACGGCGTGACCGACGGCCGTGAGTCGGTGCGTCAGCAAGAGTCGGGTGATACCCGAGGCAATGGTGGTCAACACCAGGTCGGTGGCAACACCGGTTCCGGTGACAACACCAGCAGTACGGGCACTGACGTCACCGTCGGAGGGTCCACCCCCGGCGGAGACAGCCCCACGGGCACCGTACAGGACCCGGGCCTGGTGAAGGACGACAAGGGAGGAACGGAAGGCGCAACCTGCGTCCCCACTCCCCTCGTCAGCTGCTGAACCTCAAGTGGGCGGGTCGCTTCGCGCGACCCGCCCACTCCGGCACAACAAAATCTATAGCTTCATTACCTATGGAGCAGTATTCCGTATTTGAGTCCGCCTCACGGCAGATTCGTATGTTGAGTAGCGCTCCATAGGCTACTCCAAGTTTTATTGAGATGCACATAATTGTAATGATCTGATTTGATAATCGTTAACAACCCGGCAACAATGTTTTATATTTTATTAATTTTGATTTTTTCTGCGAGATAAATCAAGAAAAGGAGCAAGTATATGAGTAAACTTATGTCTCTCATTCGTCGTTCTCCAAAGCGCGTTTTCGCTCTTGTAGCAGTAGCTGCAGCTGCACTTATCGTGCCAGTTGCCGCTCTTGCATGGGGACCAGACCGACCAACATTTACTATGGAAAATCCTGCACCATATGTAACATTTAACTCAATAACTAATAACGGTAAGGTTGGTGATGAGCGTAACTTCCTGCGCATTCGCGAATCAGGAACCGGTGAATACATTAACCAAGTTAATTTCGAACCAGGCAAGGTGTACGACGTTTCTGTGTACTACCACAATAATGCTGCAACTCGCTTGAACGCAAGCGGCGAAGGTATTGCAAAAGATGCAACTCTTAAGATTGAAATGCCTTACGTCATTAAAGCAGGTGTTAATGCCGCTTTAACAAGTACTATTTCTGCTAGCAATGCTAAGCCAACCTCAGTATGGGATGAAGCATACGGTAAGAACAATACTAACGCTGAAATTGCTTTGCGATATGTCGCTGGCTCAGCTAAGTTTGTAAGTAACGGCGCTATTAACGGCCAAACACTTCCAGACAGCCTATTCACTACTGGCGCAAAACTAGGTTTTGATAGCCAAAATGGTACCGTACCTGGTTGTAACGAATATTCAGGTTTTGTAAACTTCAAAATCCGTATCGACCAGCCTAACTACGAGGTTAAAAAGGTAGTGAGTACCGATGACGGTAAAACTTGGGTTGATAGTGTAAAAGCACAACCAGGTAGCACGGTAACATACGGTATTTCTTACCAAAACACCGGTACTAACCAGCAGGATGACGTTGTTGTACGTGACATGTTACCAGCTGGCGTAGCATATGTACCTGACTCAACTTACTTAATGAACTCTGTAACAAAAGGTAAATTCGAAAAAGCTTCCGATGGCATTACTACCGTAGGATACAATGCTGGTTCGTACCAATCAAAGGGTAATGTGTTCTTTAAGTTCAATGCTAAACTACCAAGCAAAGACCAACTAAAGTGTGGTACCAACACACTTGTAAACACTGCTCGCGTAAGCGTTAATGGTGGCTACAAAGAAGACACCGCTACTGTAACTATCGATAACGAATGTAAGCCAGTCGTAAAATACACCTGTGATGCCCTCGGCGTAACCGTTGTAGACCGTACTCACTTTACATTTAACACTAAGTACACCGTACAGAACGCAACCTTTAAAAGTGTTACTTACGTTATTAAGAACGCAAACGGCAAGGTTGTTGACACCAAAACTTCTAACGGTACGTCTTTGAACTACACTCAAACAACTGTTGGCAAGTACACCGTACAAGCAACAGTTACCGTTACTGTTGATGGTACAACTAAGACAGTTACCAGCGACGCATGTAAGGCTTCATTCGAAGTACCTGCACAACCTGGAAACATTACTGTTTGTGAACTCTCAACTAAGAAAATCGTAACCATTAAGGAAAACCAGTTCGATGCTGCGAAGTACTCGAAGGACCTTAGCAAGTGTGCGGAGACACCAGTTCCACCGGTAACTCCACCTACCACACCACCTGAGCTTCCTCACACCGGTATGACCGAAAACATTGTTGCCATTACTGGTCTTGGTGCCCTGATTGCAAGCATCGCTTACTACGTTGCAAGCCGTCGCGCACTAAACCAATAGTCCGAGTCTGACCGCTCTTTCTAGAAGCGATCCGGCTTCCACCATAACCCCACTCCCCTAACGAGTGGGGTTTTTGGTATACTAGTAAAAGATATGGCAAATAAAGTAAAGAAGAAACGAACCAAACAGTACCGCGGCGCCGATGCCGCCCTTACAAAACCTGTCGTAACGCGTATTAGCGCCGCTAATCGCTCAAAACTGGGGCAATGGTGGTTCGAACGCAAGCGAGTCCTGAAGCCGGTTCTTATCACATCCGGTATTGTCGTGTTGGTAGCGTGGCTCGTATACGAACTGATTCGTATTACCACCCAATAAGTACATCTATTTAAGAAATAGGTATCCGGAAGCCGAAGGTACTACCCTTGCCTTCGGTAGATTCAAATAGCACTTCGCCGCCGTGCGCATCAACAACTTTTTTTGCTAAATAGAGGCCAACCCCCGTACCGTCGGGTCGGGCTTTGCGGGCGTTTGGTGCCCTGTAGAATTTTTTGAACAAGTGCGATTGCTCCGCCTGAGGCACGCCAATCCCTGAATCTACTACTGTAAATTCAATAGCATTTTTTACTTTCTTTAAACTGACAAGCACCTTGCTTCCGTCGGGCGAATAATAGATAGCATTATCTGCAAAGTTCATCACCACCTGCTGGAGTTTATTTTCGTCTACTTCAATCATCGGCAGGCCTTTGGGGGCTTTATAAATAAACCGTATTCCTCTTGCAGAAGCATTTGCTTCCAGTGCATCCACTTCGTGCTGCACCATACGCGCTAGGTCGACTGGACGTTTTTCAATCACAAATTTACCTGTCTGTAAGCGCGATACGTTTAAAAAGTCTCCGATTAAACGTACCATGCGCTCACTACTGATGAACGCTTCATTAAGCACGTGCTTCTGTTCTTTCGTGACCTCACCCATATCGCCTTCTAGTAACATAGAGATATACCCCTTAATACTAGTAAGCGGGGTGCGCAATTGATGGCTGGCCATACTAATAAATTCGTCTTTAACTTCATCAAGTCGTTGTAGCTGTGCATTACTTGAGCGGAGCTCTTTAGTCGCGGCATCAATGCGCTGTTCGAGGTGGCTATTTATATCCTTCACTTCCTGCAAAGAGAGAGCATTTTGAATGGCAATACCTAGCTCATCCGCAATCGCTCGCAACGTCCTGACATCGCGCGAAATATACCGTGATACTTTGTGATATCCAAGATTCAAGAAGCCCAGAAAAACATCATCACGCACAAGTGGCAACACAATAGCAAGCTTATGACTCGCCATGGCACGACGAACTTCACTATTTTCATCTAGTAAATCGGCTACTAAAATATGTGATGGCTGAGGGTACGCATGTCGAAAGAGCAGTACGTCCTCCGGTGGCAATGAACCGTGGTATTGAGTCCCGACAGTAAAAATCTGGTTGTCGGCATTTATAGCCGTGAAGAATACCTGTTCGCTTTTCATGGTATCTGCAATTTCATGGGAAACTCTTTTTAAGAGCGAGTGAAGATCGCTCGAAGAAGATACAATACGATTTAGTCGACCAAAGAACTCGTCTAGATTGTAATAATCTCTGTAAAATAGCTTATTGGTTACTTTATCAAAAAAGCGCTTTACCGGCTGGAATAATAATACTAATACGATTGTAATGATGACATTCAACGGGCTAAAAGCCTTAAGTGATTGCTCTTCTGGGAAAATATACACAACCAATAGCACAATCAAGTAATACAACCCAAGTAGTAGCGCAATACTAAATACATAGGCAGTACTGCGCACCGCTGCCAACCTAACGCTAAACATACGATGCCGAGCAATCCCGTAGGTTGTTAAGCCGAGGAAAGCGATCGACATTAAAGGCCCCACCCATATGTAATCGTAGGTACCAAAGTACGGTAAATAAAGATTGGTAATAAAGCCAGGGATACTATTGATAAGAATGCCGATCGAATATAAACCTGCCTGCATGCGCGCATGTCCTTTAAAGGTTGCCAGCTTATAAAGCGCTACACCAATTGCAAAAGCAAAAAAAGTTACAAAGTAAGCGGTATATAGAATATAAGTTGGTGAATTAATCGTGACAGTTCGGTGCCCATCCTCAATCGCAACAGCCGTAATAATAAAATCGGGGTAAAACAAGACGAGGGCGGCAATACTAACACCAGCCAACCCAACCAAGCCAATTGTAAACTTTGAGGGCTTCTTTGTAGAGGTGATCGTGGGATATATCAGGCTAAAAATGAGGAGCAATGCTGGAAAGAAACCGGCCGCTAGGTAATAGGCTTTTGCCGTTATTAACGCCGTTAAAGCATTGTCTGTTTGCAAGAAAAGCATCACACCAAACGACCATAACGAAAAACAAAGGCATATACCTACAAACAGAAGGTTAGCAAGGCGTTTTGCATCCTGAAACCCCACTAGTACGGCAAGTATTAAGCTGGCCACCCCACAGATCGTTAATACAGCGGTAATCACACCCGTATTTTAGCATTAGCATCATGAGCGCGCTACTACAAGATAGCTACTTAGTCGAAAAGCATAGTGTATACACACCATCTTGTGTAACGCGAAGACGTGATTTTTCAGCAGGCACACCAGCTTTGGCATGCAGGCGCGTCACATCACGAATGTTACGCATCCTGACTTTAATAGGCCAACCCATAAGCCCATGAAGGAAGTCGGCCTGGGGTCGATTTTTGTTCATATTTCCTGTTGTCATCAAGCCCCCGTCGGCAAGCGCACTCCAGGCCTGGCGCGTAAGGTCTTCATACATAGCATCGGGGAAATATTCACGCAAGCCAGAATCTTCACAGACATCAAGCTCTCGGCCTTGAAGAACTTCTTGCAAATCCATCATGCGTGTTTTATTGCCATCTCGTACAAAGAGCTGATTACAATGAATCTCGATTGAATCTTCGAGACCCAGTTGGCGAGCAAGCTCCGCGGCGGCAGCTAAAGCAATTGGATCCTGGTCAACAAGAATCATTTTGGCTGTTTTACCCTTAGTCTTTAAATCATGCATCACCTCAAGCATCGGGAGGGCCGTGCCGCATCCTACACTCATCATCAAGAACGAATCTTCACCCGAAGCATCAACATGACGATTAATCTCTTTATGCACCTCTTCCTTGCGACTTCGTATACCAAGCGAATCAGTACAATACTGGACAATATCTTTAAAGCCAGGTTGAATATGCGCCTCATTAAATAGCTCAAGTTTATCAAGCTCAGCTGCGGCATATTTTTGAGCACTCACTGCACTTTTATTACCCCTAAAGTCCTCCGCTACATCATACGCAGCTTCCCATAAATATTTCCCGGTCAAATTCGGCGAAACGCCCGTCTCAGGAAATTCATAATCGCCCGTAATAGCTCCTCCAAAACGGCCCGACATAGTTTCATATAAACCATGTGACTCTCCGTATACTCGCAGATCATGAGCATCAATAATCGTACCTAATGCAAGTGCTTTTCCACCCTGTTCATGCCAAGGCATTGCCTGAACATCAGCTCGGTTAAACAAATGACGAGCCCTCGAATCTTCACGCACCATTCGTATGCGTCGTCGGACTTTCTTAGCCATAGCAGATTGGAGCGGTAAGTGTTCGGCGGCCAATGCAAGGGCACTACTCCCAAATGCAGCTCTGCGTGAATCCTCTTCGAATAAATAGCTACTCAACTCTAATTGGTCACGGACCCTAAAGATACCCTCCGGCGTATCATAGGCCTTGTCATAGGTATCGCCGATAGTAATGTCATATCCGGCCGAATCAACCTCGGCAATCTCATTAAGAAGCGTCTTTGGAAACAAAAATGCAAGTGTACTTTCTTTTTCTGGCTGTTCGGGGAATTGGTCGAATGAAGGCTCGGCTTTATCAATTGGGGAATAGGTCATAACACCAGTACTATATAACCTTTAGTACTGCACCACAAGCCGCGACCCCTATTTGGTATTGTGATCGTGCTTACCCTTAGAGTATACTTGCTTATATGACCAAAATTGCCATCATAGAAGACGACCCAGCAATTAACCAAATGTACCGCATGAAATTCGAGGCGGACGGATTTGATGTCCAACTGGCAGATAATGGCAAGAAGGGCGTTGCTCTGGTTGAGGATTTCGTCCCCGATCTTATTCTTCTCGACCTTCAAATGCCCGAGATGAGCGGTGATGAAGCCCTTGCCGAAATCCGTAAACACGACTGGGGTAAAGACATCCCGGTTATTATTTTGACCAACCTAGGTGAAGAAGAAGCGCCAAAAGGTATTCGCTCGCTTGGTATTGAAGGCTACATTGTAAAAGCCGAACTCACCCCCCGCCAAGTCGTACAACGCGTCAAAGAAGCGCTCGGTACGAACTAATCTTCAGTTGCAACCGTTTTACGAGCGGCAGTAATAACATTGTCAAATAACGCAGTAATCGTCAACGGGCCAACACCACCACGATGTGGTGTTATTTTTAAGTCTTGACGCTCCCTCACATCATCGGCAATATCGCCAACAATCACACCATCTTCCGATGCGGTGCCAGCGTCGACAACCGTAGCACTCGGTGCGATCATAGTCGAGCGAATCAAGCCGGGTACACCAGTGGCCGTTACGATGATATCGGCATTACGAAGCTGTGCTTGTAAATCAACTGTTGTGCTATCGTACACCGTCACCTGAAGGCCAGCCTTCAACCACAATTTTGCAAGTGGTGCGCCAACTAAACGACCATTCCCTACAATCGCAATCTGTCGGTCACGCAGGGTTACATTATACCCAGCCAACAGCCAGTCAATGGCCGTTGCTGTTGCCGAAACATACTCAGCATTAGGTCCTAGACCATCAACATCCTTAGCAGGATCAATTAAGGCAATAAGCGCATCCGTTTCCGACGTATCAGCCAGTGGAAGTTGCAGAACAATTCCATGCACCGAAGCATCTTGGTTTAACTGCGAAATCAGATCAGCAACTTTAGCTTGGTCAACTTTATGTATGACTACATCAATTAAGATATCCGCACCATATGCCTCTTTTAGACGAACGTAGGTATCAATGACAGGGTTATCGTTGGCGACAATAATTGCCAATCGAGGAAAGGTGTCCCAACTTTGCCGTAAGTTGCGCACTTGTTTTGCCTGGCGTTCTTTTACGAAGCCAGCTAATTCGCTGCCATCAAGTAATTTCATATCTTATATAGCGTACCAAATACAGAGGTAAACGACAACCAGGGTTATACTCATGCCGTGGTTAGTTATAGCGCTCGATATCATAGTCCGATTCGCTGCCAATAATAGTCTCGCCACATTGGCCCGACATAGTTTTGGCCGCAACCTGCTTGTCGTTATACATCATCGACTCACTCACAACAGCTTGGACAACCAGGCGGTTGCTTTGAGAACCTTCTTTGTTTGCTGGGCAAATATCCGACTGCACAACACTTAGGTTACGAACCACTCCGGCTGCAATATATCCACCATTCAGTTTTGCATTTAATGTCTCGACGGTCGCATTATTAAAGGTAATTAAACCAGCCTGCTGGGTTGAAGCGTTAACCGCACCAAACGAGCCAGTTGCATCGAAGCTGCCGCTCACTACATCCGCATAACCTTCTACTGCGCGGGCTTGACCGCTTGGGATAATCACGGATATATCCTGCTTTTCTTTATTGTAGTAGTGCAATGACCCACTTTTTACCGTCACAGTATTTAATGCGGGACCATAAATGGTCAACTTAGACTGCACATAACGGTTTCTTTTATCGCCTTTACCCGCCATAGTAAGTTCTACTGTGTCGCCATTAATAACAAATTTGGGCGTATAACTACCGCGTATGGTGTCAATTTCATAACGAGGAGTATCCGATACGATATATTCGGTGTACATTATTGATCCATCGCCAAAGTCACTATCGACAGCTCCTACGGATACATTCAGATTCTTAATGGCCTTAAACTCATCACCAAGATTAACCCGTGTGGTAGTACGCGCATTATATGCAGCCTGACTGTCAATGAAATTACCATATAATACCGTGCTAAGCCCGGCACCAAATGTGATCACGCCACTAATACAGACGACGACAACTGTAGTAGTAAGGCGTTTTGTCCATTTCTTTTTGAATAGCGCATACGAAAGAGTCGTAAAAAGCGCTGTCAGAAGCAAGCCAGCTAGTATAAAGCCGCCATACCCTACCCACGTTGTCCATGAGCCCCATGAGACAAAGTCTTGAAGCCTTGAAACGGAATCACCACCAAATAGCAACCAACTTCCCGCCCAAACAGTTACAACCAACGAGATCACCGCTGCTACCGCCAGCAAGGTCGCAGAGCCGTACACAAGAATCCCCTGGAATATTTTTGCGGCATTATTAGGCAAGTCTACTCGCTCGCTCACTTCTCGAATTGAGGCAAGCGTCACTGGCTTACCGGCAAGTTCAAGTTTCTCTGCCGCTGTTTTGGCAGGTGGTACGACAATCCATAGCACCAGATAGACAACAATTACCGTTCCCCAAGAAAGAAGAAGCAATACCACAAATCCCAAACGAGTCCACAACGGATTAACACCAAAGTATTTAGCAATACCACTCAGTACACCACCTAAAAGTGGCGAATCGGTGTCACGATACAAACGATGTGGCGGCTTATTATCATCGTCAAACGTTTCAGGGCCGACCGCAATATCGCCTTCACCCATGAACTCTTTTGGATCACCGAGTTGTTCACGAATTGCCGTAACATCCTCGGCTGTTATGACGCCATCTTTTTCAATGCCACGATCCGACAGAATCTCTGTAAGACGAATTTCGATATCTTCCAATAAATTTGGATCATCCGCGTAGAGCTCAAGCTTTGTTATATATTTCTCGAGTTCCTTTTTTGCCCCAATCTCTATGTCGTAAGAGGTTTTGGCAATGTGTATTCTGGTAATCTCTTTCATACGTTCTCCTTTATAACTTCTTGAGGGTGGTATTAAGTGCTGTAATGCTAGTGGAAACTTTTTCTAATACTTCTTTGCCATAATCGGTGGTTTTGTAGTATTTACGCGGAGCCCCAAGCTTACTTTCGCGCCACTCATGCTGCAAAAGCCCGTCTTTTTGCAATTTACTAAGAAGCGGATAAATGGTTCCCTCTACCACCACCAATTCGGCGTCACGAAGCTTACCAATAACGTCGCTGGTGTACATTGCCTCTCGACAGATTTTAAGCACGCAGTAGGCGAGAAAGCCTTTTCGCATTTGTGTAGCGATATTACGCGCATATTCATCACTAGTTGTTTGTTGTGTCATAGTTCTATGTTAAGCATAGTAGTATGCAATGTCAACAACCTAATTATAGAAAAACGCCGTTCTCTAACGAAACGGCGTTTTTCTATGGAGGGTCAGGAGGGACTTGAACCCTCGACATTCTGCTTAAGAGGCAGACGCTCTAACCAGCTGAGCTACTGACCCACTCTCGTGGTACACCCGGCAAGATTCGAACTTGCGACACCTGGTTCCGAAGACCAGTGCTCTAATCCGCTGAGCTACGGGTGCTCATCTTGCACAAAAGTACAGAGGTCATTGTAGCATAAAAGTTTCAAAAAAGCCATAGCTTTGCGGTATACTTTAAGTAACTATGGATATACACACCAACATTTCGCTGAAAAACCTTACAACCATGAAGCTGGGCGGACCGGCGCAATTCTTCTCGGACGTACATACCGTACAAGAGTTAGCAGAACTCTACCAAGATGCTCAGACTAAAAATGTACCAGTGTTTATTGTTGGCGGCGGGAGCAATATTATTGCACGTGACGAGGGGTTTCATGGTCTCGTACTGCGTATAAAAATTCCCGGCTTTGAGGTTGTCGCCGATGACATTTATTCAACAACCGTAAAGGTTGGTGCTGGTGAAAGCTGGGACGCAACAGTTGCACGAACCGTCGACATGCACTTGAGTGGCATTGAAGCCATGTCAGCCATCCCCGGAACCACCGGTGCGGCACCAGTACAAAATATTGGTGCGTATGGCCAGGAAATCGCCGATACGCTTGTTTCGCTAGAAGCATACGACACGCAAACACACGCGATAGTGTCACTTACCAATGCCGAATGTGAATTTGGCTACCGCCATAGTATTTTTAGAGGCAGCGAGCAGGGGCGATACGTCATCACCAGCGTCACCCTTAAGCTATCCAAATCAAACCCCGCGCCGCCCTTCTACGATTCACTCCAAAGCTATTTCGACAGCCATGCTATTTCACTCTTTACGCAAAAAGTTGTCCGCGACGCAGTCATTGCCATACGCTCTGAAAAACTACCCGACCCCGCCGTTACACCAAGCGCCGGTTCATTCTTTAAAAACGCTATCATAGACGATTGGCTTTATGACGAACTTCATCAGAAATTTCCCGATATAAAAGCCTACGTTATGGCCGATGGCAGTTATAAAGTTTCTTCTGGCTGGCTGATAGAGAAAGCCGGCTTAAAAGGCCAGTTACTGCACGGCATGCGCGTACACGACAAAAACTGCTTGGTGCTTATTAACGAGTCGGCTAAAAACTATGAAGACCTGGCCGCAGCACGCGATGAAATTATCGCCCGTGTTCGCGACATGTTCCGTATCGTCATCGAGCAAGAACCCCTAGAATTGCCATTGTAGCTTGCTTGCGGTTTTACCATAAAGCCCTTATGCTTAGTACATGACCCGCCGCGGCTTTACTATTGTCGAGCTTATTATCACCATCACTATCATGGGCATTCTGTTAACATTGGCGGTTGTAAACCTTAACGCAACCCAAATTAGTTCACGTGATGTTGAGCGAAAGACTGATATTGAAACGATCGCAACAGCATTAGAAGCTTACTACAATAGCAACGATACGTCGCACTCTGGTGCTGCCGATTTGGCGGGGGGCTCATATCCGGCTACTATCAATATCAGCAGTGATACGAATTTGAAAACCGCCCTGCCCGGCATTGACCCGCGAGCAATACGTGCTCCTGGGGTGGAAACAACCGACCCTAAAAGCCTTACAGTGGCTACCAATAACGTCCAGACGACCGCCGGCGTATTACCCCAACCAACAATCAGCACGTACGTATACCAACCAATCAAAAAAGATAACAGCCTATGCACGCAAATCGTAAACCAGGGTGATTGTCGCAAGTTTAATTTGTACTACAAACTCGAAGCAGATGGCGCTGTGTACAAAGTTATAAGCAAACACCAATAAGCAGGAACTGGCAGTAATATGACCACAACTAGTAGTATTCATTACAACAGAAAAAAGAGCGGCTTCACCATAGTTGAGCTTCTGGTTGTCATCGTTGTTATTGCTATTCTGGCAACTATTACGATCGTGTCTTTTAGTAGTATCACAACGAAAGGCAATGACTCTTCCACAGAAGCGGCCGTAAATGCATTTAAGAAAAAAGCCGACTTATACACCAAAGACGGCCCTACCGGTGCGTATCCCATCGCAGCAACTGATCTTACTTCGGACACCACTAAAAGCTACTACCTAAGCGACTACACCGTAACCTACGTTACGACTAATGCTTCACGTACCGTCAGTGCAAGTAATGGCACAAAAACTATTAATGTCCGTAAATGCTCGGGGTCGCTCACAAGCCAAGCTTCTATTACGGCTACAAACATTACTGGGTTGCAGATTATTTCTTGGGATTTTTCCGACAAAAACTACAACACAACAACCATCGGCACTGGCAACTGCCCAGCCGCCTAACCTACCCCTTTAGTTACCCTGTGGAAAAATGAGCATTTTGTTATTGCGCGGACAAAATTTATATAGTAGAGTAACAACATAAAGCATAACCAATTATATAGGGGGCAACTCACAATGAGTTTACAAAATATTAAAGCAAGTAACCGCGGTTTCACCATCGTCGAACTCTTGATCGTCGTTGTGGTTATCGCAATCTTGGCTGCAATTACGATTATTTCGTATAACGGTATTACTAACCGCGCAAACTCAAGTTCTGCAGCTTCCAATGCAGAAACAGCACAAAAGGTCGCAGAGGGCTTTAATGCCGACTGTAGTCGATACCCAGCAAGCGTTACCGAATTCCGCAGTGGATGTACACCAGCACTGTCCGGCGTCGCTGGGCAAACACCAGCTACTACATTGCCAACCGCTGTTACTGTGTTCCGTCCAGCCGCAGGAACAGGTACAGGCACTGCGCCTGCAACTGTTTCGACGGCAACTATTGCCGGTACAGGCACTGCGGGGCTTAACGCTGGAAACGGCACAAACGCCGTAGCCATCTTCATTACAGGTACGGCCGCTGCCCCAACTGGTGGCGTCGTAGTTACTTGGGACTACTCAACGGGTGCAGTACAAGCTCCTGCTAAATACACTTACTATGGTGCAGCGTCATCTGCATCGACGTTCATTCAAATTGGTTCATAAAAGTATATTAGTCTAAAAAATAAACTCCCAACTGGGAGTTTATTTTTATCCTTACCAGGATTAGCCCTTAAGTACTGCTAAAATCTTCTCGGCAATCTCCACCATATCCTTCTCCTTCAACCCAACCGTCGTCATAGCTGGGGTACCTAGGCGAATACCGCTAGGGCGGTAAGGTGGCAGCGGATCACTTGGGATAGAATTAGCATTGACAATAATACCAGCAGCCTCAAGTCGCTCTTGGGCTTCTTTGCCATCAATACCAAAACTGCCATAGACATCGGCAAGCATAAGGTGGTTTTTCGTACCTCCACCTACAAGCTTTAAACCGCCTTTTTGCAGTTCATCCGCCAACACACGCGCATTCGCGAGCACCTGCTTGGCATAGTCTTTAAACTCCGGCTGCATAGCTTCATGCAAAGCCACGGCTTTGGCGGCCACAACGTGCATATGCGGACCACCCTGCATACCAGGGAAGACTGCGCGGTCGATGAGGGTTGGGATATTTTCAATCGTTTTCTCAGGTGCCTGCAGCGGGTTACCAACCTTACCCTTAGATAAGATCATGCCACCACGGGGACCACGCAATGTTTTATGCGTCGTTGTAGTCATAACGTGGAAGCCGTAATCCAATGGGTTTTTTAGCTCACCAGCAGCAATCAGGCCAGCTATGTGTGCCATATCAGCCATCAACAAAGCACCCACTTCATTACCAATCGCTGCAAACTTTTCATAGTCGAGCTCACCCGGGTAAGCGCTGAAGCCAGCCAAAAGAATTTTTGGTTTGTGCTCGAGCGCTAATTCACGTAGATGATCGTAATCAATCTCGGCGGTTTCGACATCTTTTAAGCCGTACCGTACGAAATTATACAACTTTGCACTACGGGTTACTGGTGCACCGTGGGTAAGGTGGCCACCATGACTTAAGTCCATCGCTAGTACGGTATCACCCGGTTCAAGCCAAGCACTATATACAGCCTCGTTAGCTGGCGCACCCGAGTGTGGTTGAACGTTAGCGTGGTCGGCGCGGAATAACTCTTTCGCACGATCAATAGCCAGCTGCTCTAGTTGGTCGGTGTAGGTTTGTCCGCCGTAATAGCGTCGGCCCGGGTAGCCTTCAGAGTACTTATTTGTAAACACACTCCCCAATGCGGTCAGTACATCTTCACTGACATAGTTTTCACTTGGGATCAACTCGATCACCTCGTGTTGGCGCTGCTCTTCACCCGCAATAAGTCGGGCGACTTCTTTGTCATGTTTCACTTTTGGCCGTGTATCTGCCATGGTCTTCCCCTCCTGTTTGCTTTTATTATACAGCATAGTTGTTCTTTACTTTATATCAGTTGTGATATATAATATGCGTATATGGAAACGAAGAATTACGCTGCAAAAATCGGTACACTTATTCAGGAAACACGCCAATCTAGAGGTATGACCCAGCAAGAACTGGCAACCGCCTTGGGCACTAGCCAAAGTGCTATTAACCGCATCGAGAAGGGTGGTCAAAATATCAGCCTTGATATGTTGGCTCGTATCAGCGATGTTTTGTCAAGCCCCATTGTCAGTCTTAATCAGCCCGGTTCAATTACCTTTCGCGTGGAAGGTGGACACAAGCTATCTGGTCATATTGTAACCAAAACCAGTAAAAATGCCGCCGTTGCCCTGCTATGTGCCTCTCTCTTAAATCGCGGCACCACAACCCTACGAAGCGTTGCGCGCATTGAAGAAGTAAATCGTATTATTGAAGTGCTCAATAGCATTGGTGTTAAAACCCGTTGGTTCAACGAAAGCGACCTGGAAATTACACCACCAGCTCGCCTTAAGCTCGAAGCTATGGATATCGAGGCCGCTAAAAAAACCCGCAGCATTATTATGTTCCTCGGTCCGCTTTTGCATCAATATCGTCAGTTTGAACTTCCTTTTGCCGGTGGTTGTAGCTTAGGTGAACGCACCGTTGAGCCACACCTTGACGGCCTTAAACCCTTCGGCCTTGCCGTCGAAACAGTAACAGGTAAGTACAAAGCCTCTACTAGCCCCCTAAAACCCGAGCGCACAATCGTTCTCTCTGAACGCGGTGACACAGTAACCGAAAACGTCCTTATGGCGGCAGCCCTCAATGACGGCACAACTATTATTCGCAACGCCAGCCCAAACTACATGGTGCAAGATTTGTGTTTCTACCTCGAAAAACTCGGCGTTCATATTGAAGGCATCGGCACAACCACCCTTACTGTTAAGGGCTTGCGCGATATCAATAAAAATGTTGAATACGCTCCTGCCGAAGACCCTATCGAAGTAATGAGTTTTATTGCCGCGGCCATTGTAACGAAGTCAGAAATCACCATTGAGCGCGCGCCAATCGAGTTCCTCGAAATCGACCTTAAATTCCTCGAGAACATGGGCTTTGTGTATGAAGTCTCCGACGAATACACCGCCCGCAACGGCCGAACTCGCCTCGTGGACATTACCACCAAGCCAAGTACATTAACTGCTTCAGTCGATAAGATCCACCCGATGCCATTCCCAGGCCTTAACATCGACAATCTCCCCTTCTTTGCGCTCATCGCAGCCACCGCTAAGGGCCGCACCCTCATTCACGACTGGGTATATGAAAACCGTGCCATTTACTTAACCGAGCTGACAAAACTCAATGCCAAAGTTGAGCTTGTTGACCCGCACCGTATTTATGTGGAAGGTCCTACCAACTGGAAGCCAGCTGAAATAGTCACCCCACCAGCCCTACGCCCAGCCGTGGTCATTCTATTAGCCATGCTGGCCGCACCGGGCATTTCAACCCTTCGCAATGTCTATTCTATTAACCGTGGGTACGAGGACCTCGCCCGCCGCTTAAATAGCTTAGGCGCGAAAATTAGTGTGATTCGCGATATCACTGCCTAAACTATTTTTGCTACACTACATACATGACCGTTATAAACAAAGGCTTCGTCGGCAAAGGCGGCGACAGTCACAAACGTCTACCCCCAGGACAAACGGAAGTTATCCAATGGCCAGTATTAACCTACGGGCCAACCCCTAAAATAGACACCGAGGATTGGACGCTCATTATTGATGGCGCCGTCAACACGCCGCTTACTTTAAATTGGGAAGACTTTAACAAACTAGCCAAAACCCAATTAACTACAGATATTCACTGCGTGACTCGCTGGAGCCGTCTCGGCATGGTATGGGATGGAGTTAGCCTTGACGATCTTATTGGCCTAGCTGGCGGCCTCACCCCTAAGGCAAAGTTTGTTATTGCCACGACCTTCGAGGGCTACACAACAAACCTACCCGTCCAGGACGTGCTTAATAACCAAGCTCTGGTAGCGACGCACGCCCATAACGAGCCGCTGAGCGCTGAGCACGGTGGCCCAGCTCGGCTATTTGTGCCACACCTTTATTTTTGGAAAAGTGCTAAATGGATTCACAGGCTGACGTTTGTAGAGCACGACCAACCAGGCTTTTGGGAAGTGAACGGCTATCATAACTACGGTGACCCATGGAAAGAAGAACGCTACAGCGACTATGCACATTACTACTAATAACGAATGGTTCGAGGCAACCGTCAGTGCAATAAACATTGAATCACCCACTGTTAAGACACTTACTTTCACCGCCCCCTACCCTATACACAACAAGGCTGGACAGCATTTTGAGCTACGCCTGACGGCCGAAAATGGCTACCAGGCCGCCCGGCTATACTCAGCGGTGCGCGCAGGCTCAGGCGAAAAGACGCTACAACTTACTATCATGGATACGCTCAATGGCGAGGTATCACCATATGTAACAGAAAGCCTACGCATTGGAGATAAGGTTGAGATACGAGGCCCTTTTGGGAATTTCTTCGTGTGGACCCCCGATGAAAAGCGACCAGTACTCCTCATTGGCGGTGGAAGCGGTGTCGTACCTATGCATGCTATTTTTAGCGCCCACCAAGACAGCGCCTCTACTGCAAAAATGCATTTGCTGTATAGTTCTCGCACCTTCGATGACATTTTATACAAAGACGAATTCTTGGACAACAAAGACGTCACCATTACCCTTACAAAAGATGCCCCGTCCGACTGGCAAGGGAAGAGTGGGCGTATTAACCAAGCCATGGTCGAAGAGATCGTCACGGAGTTCCCGGAAAAACCGCTCTGCTACGTTTGCGGCATGACCAAGTTCGTTGATGCAATGACAGAGGCACTACAGGCTAACGGCATTACGCCGGATCTTATCAAGACAGAACGGTTTGGATAAATAGCTTAAAAGTAATATCAAGCCACTACTGAAGCTGAAGCAAATTACATACTCAAGAAGGTACGTAATCCTTCGCTATCACGCAGCTTGTTATATGTTTCAATATCAGCCTCGGGGGATAGCTCTGACCTTGTCAGCCCACCATACCCTAATGGTTCGAAAATCTTATCCCAGCCGTAGCCTCCATCACCTTTTGGATGCAAGGCTATCTTGCCATCGAGTCTTCCCTCAAAAAAACGCAGCTCGTTACCATCGTAATACCCATATATCACAGATCCGTAAGCAGTTCGATCACTAAAACCATCGAGCATACGGCACATTTTCTCAAGTCCATCATGTGCATCTACAAAAAATTTTACAAATGGGCCAGGCAGGCCGTTCAATGCCGTAAAGCTAAGGGACGTGTCCTCGACGAGGACAGGTTTGCCAATAATTTCATACGCTTGCTTTACTTTATGCTCAATTACAACTTTTGGGTCTGCCGATTGAATTTCATCAAGGTCTATTTTTTGATGAGGCAGGTTAAGTCCAAGAGTTTTTGATAAATAATCAATTTTATTCTGGTTTCCAGAAATGAAGATGGGCGTTTTCATCTTTTTACTATACCAGCTTAGCTCGGTCTTTTACTTTTTCGTACCTTGCAAGGCTTTCACCTGGTACGTCCAATAAAGTATCCAACCAGCTATGGCAACACTGAAGGCGACCCAATCACCAATCGTCTGAACGTCCGTCGAAGGCTGCCACAAATAGCCCATGACTGCCGATTCAAATAAATTCATTACATAAACAGCCACGAACAATACCGAAAGTGATACCGCAGACCACGCACTTTTCTGAAGGCTCGACAATTTCGATGTATTAAGCGTGACATACGATATTAAACCAAACAGTAATGCAGTAAAAGGCGTAAAGAACGTGAAAACAGTGACACTATTAGTGACGATATTATTTATAACGCCAAGTAAAGGCATAGCAATAATACTCGCCACAAAGACGAGGACGAACGGCCTATATTCAAGTACATCAAGCGTAGCCTGCTTACTTCGCACATGCATACCAGCAATAACAGAAGCTACAATCGCCACAAATATACCAGGAAGTACGTTTACAAGCACTAAGCGTGCATTAGTATCTGGGAAAAGCTGCGTAGGAACGGTAATAAATACCGTAGTTAAGACCATACACCAATAAGCAAATAGCCCAAAGAGCATGCCATTAAAATGATGGCTCAATTTGCTCTTCGACTTCGCTGAATGATCACCGATAATGTACCCAACTACAACAGGTAACAGGGCGCCGATCGTGAGCGAAATCATCGCAACAGCAGCATGTATCTTAATTGAATTCGGATGACTAAGAATAGAAGTCCACGGTAATGTAGTTGAGAAAAAAACTGAAACTAATAACAGTACAAATAAACTATACCCCGTAACGACAAGTGGTGCATGTATTTTATTGCTTTTTGTTTTTGCCATATTTATTTTCATTATAAGCAAAACATAAGCGAATGCAAATTAAGTCGAATAATTAGATGCGTGACAAAATTGGTACAGCATTTTGGGTGAAGTTAGAACCGAGTTACTGCTTAACTAAAGAGATCGCAGGCGTGACATCGGCAACTTGACCAAGCTCATTTGCAGTTGGGCACACCCCACTTACTTCAATATATCCGTCGACACCTTCAATCCAACCGTAGCTCATACCTTTCATTGAATTTTCAGAACCAGCGCCACTCAATTCATAGTTATTCATTATTATCGTCTTGCTACCGCCAAAAATAGTCAGGCTTGCTTCAGACTGCCCAACTTCATTCATACTCAAATCACCTGATGGCATACCCGCATCCTTTTCGGCCTTCAGCTTTGATAGGTCTGTTTTGTAGTCGTAATAAGAGAGCGAAACGAAACAATCAGTGCGACCGTCGCCTTCAATTCCCTTGAATGCATGAATACTCGCAACAGGCAATTTATCTATAGGAGAATCTCCCTGGTACTTTTCTTCGTTTGCAGATTCTTGAGCATTGTAATTTTTCGCGGCCCACCAATCAGGGGCTTTGTCTTGGCTAAATACGAATATTGGATCCTTTAAGGTGCTACCTATCAACCCAAGTACCTTCTCGCTATTAAATGCAAAAAGAATACCCGCAACCATAAGCAGTGCGAGTGGTGTAAATACTAAGATGAGTTTTTGATTTTTTATCATACTACGCTTCATTATAACTAAATTGTAAGCGTCAGCAAGTTGGCGAAATAATTTAAGTGTTACATAGAAATTGGTACAGCACTTTGGGTGAAGTTAGAACGAAACTCACTTTGACTTCACGGATGGGTGCCGCCGACTCATCTCAATGAGCGTTTGCGAATTATTAATCCTACTACGAAGTAGCTAATGAGGAGAGCTGGTATAAAGAAAATAACCAAGAATGCGGCGACGCCCAAGCCCGAATCTGTTGCACTTGAATCCCATGTGCCACCCGACATCACCCAGAACAGTCCGTTCGCGAGAAATGGGGCGAGCACAATTAATACTGTCACGACCACTAAGCTTGCTAAGAAGAAGCATGTACTCTCCTTTGTTTTCATAGCCAACAAAGGCCACCAGCAAGTAGGCATGAGCACGAGGCCGAGTACTAATAGTCCGTCCTGAACCCATCCAAACTCTTCAATGGTGTATTCTCTTTCGAATGTACTACCGCTACTCATCGCACCCACTAAGTTAAGAATTATCGATACGGCAGTTAGAGATAGTGCCCATAGAATCAGGATAAGATATGCTTTTCGAATACTTAAAATCATAAACACATAATACCACAAGCAGTATTTACCAATTTTTGAGTATAATTTTATGTTACATAGAAATTGGTACAGAGTGGTGAATGACGTTAT
Source organism: Candidatus Saccharibacteria bacterium 47-87 (assembly GCA_001897305.1). Lineage (GTDB taxonomy): Bacteria > Patescibacteriota > Saccharimonadia > Saccharimonadales > Saccharimonadaceae > Microsaccharimonas. Next base: position 753,021 of record MKSO01000001.1, read on the forward strand.
ATCCGCTATTCGAGCAGACCCGCGTTTCACGCTATAACATGTTTGTAGCTAATCTTTCGAGTGACTTTCTATAAAGTCTTCGATGTACTGAATTGACGTATCGTGGGCAGGAATATGTAATGAGCATGGCCGGAACGATTGGTTTTCGTATTTATCTGGGAACTGTAGCACCAAGTCCTGCCCGTCCATATAGGACTGGCACACCGCATTCTTATCAAAGTCATACTGAAGAAAATCAGTCTGGTCAATAACTCTTTGAAGCTCAGAAATTTCCTGGCTACTCGCCCTGTCATGCCCGTCAAACACTCCATTTTCATATAGCTTATACTCAGACGAACACATGCTATTGTCCGGGCATAAACCACCTTCATAACGAACTACCATAACTATGCCGCCATTCGCGACACCCGTGAACCTACTGCTTGCAAACAACCACACGAACAATACAACTAGCACAAAGCTCGCCAAACAAATAGCTATTATTATGCCTTTATTTGGTTTTACTTTCTTTTGCTTTTCGTTTGTCATGAATTAATAATAGCATAGGCACAATGGTACAGCATTTTGGTGAAGTTAAAATCAAGCTACTAGCCGCCTGATATACTAATTCGTATGGATTACGGCGCACTCATATCAATAGCTGCATTCTTTGTTGCAATCCAGATCGCCACAAAGACAAACGCACATCCGCTATTACCTGCCTCGGTCGCCGTAGCTCTACCCTATATAGTCAACTTAATTCTAAATTACATTCGTGCCGTCGGCTTTGGTCTCCCGATTTTACCAAATTTATTCACGCTAGCATCAACACTCACGTTTGTAGTGCAGTTTATCCTGAGTATCTACATCTTCAAAAGAATACGCGATGAGGATGATATCCTGTTAACTCTCTGCTGGGGAGTAGGTGGTGCGATTCTAGTGATTCTAGCGGTGCCGTTACTAGCAAGTTTGATTCATTTTTAAAAAATAATTTCTATGTATAACAGAATTTGGTACAGCATTTTGGGTGAAGTTAGAACGAGGCTCACATCCTCAAAAGAGTTAAGGCTCTAACCGAATGGCCGATAGAACCGATATAGTCTCATCCACCTGGCTTGCCTCCGTGCAAATACTTCGTATGTCGATATGTCCGTTTGAGAGCGAAATATACCCGATGGCGTTACCTTGCTTTATCGTATCACTACCCTGGTTCTTGTACTTATAGTTGTGAAGTGTGTATTCCTTTCTGCCTTCCGGTGTGAGCATTGTGAGTGTTTTTGTGCCCACCTCCTGAATGGTCATGCCGCCAAAACTATTCACGTTGTCTATAAACTTTACCACTTCTTGTTCGGGATCAACTTTTCGCTCATTATAAAATACCGACACAAAACAGTTCGTATTCATCGTACTTTGCGCTAACTTCTTACAGGCTGGCTTATCTTCACTCCATGGCTCACATCGTTCTATCAACTTTACACAATTACTCCCCCTCTCGCATTGGTTGACGTTCATGCCAGCTACGGGTAGGTCGTCTTTACTCCCCTGAAAATCATCGGTAATATCGTCAGGATTCGTGTAGACATTACCAACAGTAGCCCAGTCAGGGAACTTTTCCGTATCAAATACAAACTTTGGTTTTCCCTGATTTTCAATGCTTGACTTCACATCTGTCGCCACTGTTTTAAGCGTATCTTGAGAAATGAACCCAGCAGTCAAGGCAAGGAGCGCCAATGCACTGACTATTATCAGTACAGTCGTCGGCCTCCTTTTCTTACCTCTATTTTTTAGCACTACTGCTAACGCTCAGTGATTTTACTTGTTTAATCCAGTAAATTAACCAAGCTACAAGTGCAGTGACAAACGCCATCCAAGTGCTCGCACTCTGCACCTCGGCGCTTGGCTGCCATAAGTAACCAACCAGTGCAGTTTCAAACATATTTGCAACGAAAACAAGCAAAAATAACACCGAGACCGCAACCGACGACCACGCAACTTTCTGTAACTTGGAAAGTTTACACTTCTTTAAAGTAAGGTAGGTAACACACCCTATCGCAAAAATAATGCTCGGTACGATGAATGTATATACATTCACGCTATTCGTCATAAAATTATTCACTACAGACGAAAGTGGCATAGCAAGAACACTAGCTGCGAGCACAATAACAAACGGTTTATACTCCAGTACGTCATGCCGGGCTTGCTTGCTACGTACATGCATGACCCCAAGTGTGGTAGTTATGATTGCTACGAAAATGCTCGGCACAAAATTCATTAGCATTATGCGAATATTATTGTCTGACACTAGGTACGCTGGAAAAGATACGAACACGGTAATGAGCGTCATCCACCAGTACGCTAGAAGACCAAAAAGCATGCCGCTAAAATGATGGGTCAGTTTACTTTTTGACTTAACCGATGTATCGCCAATGAAATATCCGACAAGCACAGGTAGGAGCGCTCCAACCGTCAGTGAAATCATAATAATGGTGACGTTAAGCTTTATTGAGTTTGGTTGTGCCAAGATCGTTGCGAATGGAATCGTGGTCGATATAAATACAGACGCCACTAGTAGTCCGAACGATATGTAGCCTGTTACAACGAGCGGTTTGTGGATTTTATTTGTTTTTATTTTTGCCATACTTACGCTTCATTATAAGTAAATTACAAGCATTGGCAAGTTTGTGAAAATAATTTCAATGTTACATAGAAATTGGTACCCCGGACTGGATTTGAACCAGTGACCTTAGGCTTAGAAGACCTTTTTTGTCATCTATACCGACCAGCTTAACCGAAGTGTACGCGGTTGTACAAGTTCGACATAGACGGCTTATGATTGGGTCTATAGCCGTCTTTTTAAGCCGTTGATTCTTAACAATTAATTAAACAGATAAAAGGTATTGACTTAAAAACCTACCATACGGTAGTATGGTTATATGATCTTGAAGAATGATATTATAGTGACTGCACAAGAACTTATGAAAAATGGCGATCCAGTTTCTTTGGACTCAGTTGCACGCAAAATAGGATTAACTAAAGCCGGTTTAGTACATCACTTCCCTACCAAAAAGGCACTTATGATTAGTCTTGTAGATGACGTTGCAAGGCGTTGGAGCAAAATGCTTGAAGAGGCTCCATCTAGTTCAAGCCCTGAGGGGCGCATGATGACTTACTTAAATTATGCACTGTCAGACGATATAGATTCCTCCGACTTCGCATTCATGACTGACTATAAGCTAAAGGACGAACTATACACTAGATGGGCTGAGTTGATTGATAGATGGTTCGACTTCAACGATATTAAAGACACAAGTAGAAGGAATGCATTAACTACCGTGCGACTCATTGCAGACGGTGCATGGTTCGACAGGGGCTTAGGAATGCTAAGTACTAGCGAGGTTGAACGTAAATCAATTATATCTACGTCTGAAGTGATACTAAATAATGGAGTAAATAAATGAAACAATGGATTTTTTTGATAGGCGCTATCATATCGGAAGTGGCTGCCACACTATCTCTCAAAGCTGGAATGGATAATCCCCTCTTTTACATCGTAGTTGCAATTGGATATGGGGCTGCTTTCGTTTTCTTAACAAAAGCACTTAAACTTGGTATGGCTCTTGGTGTGGCTTATGGTATCTGGGGTGCTAGTGGTGTTGCTCTAACTGCCGTTCTATCAAACCTTATATTCAAAGAACCCCTAACTACAATTATGATAGCGGGTATTATTGTAATCATAGTCGGTGTACTTATGATTGAATTAGGCTCACAAGCTGCAAATAAAAAAGAAGCGGGGAACGCATAATGAGCTGGCTATTTCTTATAGGTGCAATCATTTTTGAAGTCTCAGCAACACTCTCGTTACGTATGGCCAGTACAGGGAAACGTCGTTGGTGGATAGCCGTTGCAGGAGCATATATGATAGCATTTACTATGCTCATACTGACACTCTCCAACGGTATGGCTCTTGGTGTGGCTTATGGTATCTGGGCGGCATCAGGAGTTGCCCTCACAGCTATATTTAGCAAAATTATTTTCAAAGAACACCTTACATTAGTTATGTCTATCGGTATCCTTGTTGTAATTGGTGGTGTGCTTATGATCGAACTTGGAAGCGGATCTATACATTAGTAAGACTCGATCAATTAGCATCACATAGTCATACAAGACCTACTTTCTACCAAAAAACGGGATTGGTAGATGGAACGTAAAAGTATACAATAAAACAAATGCTATTCTTACGCAAACCATTTATGTTTATACGAAGGTCGCTTTTTCGATTACGCATCTTAATTTCACGTTGGTTTAAAAAGACTCTAACACCAAGTTTTATTGCAGTAGTTATAGGAATATTATCGACCTATATTCTGCTAGTAATTAATGGCGATGTATTCGAATCCGCTCCACCTAAAGACCCGTCCTTCTTTTTTGGCTCAGCGGCATTTGTCGGTGGAGCGCTCGCTATCATCGTGACTCTAAACACATTACTTTTACAAAATGCTCTCGATAAATTGCCCGCTCGGTCATTCAAGCGAGTTGGTGCGAGTGGAAAACTTTATTCAATGTATCTTGCTATGGCTGTAATTACTTTATCCCTATTTACCCTCGGAATTTCTTACGTAGATACAGCTAATATTGCAAGAACTTATCTCCTCAGGTATGGCATGGGTCTGAATGTTTGGGCGCTTATAATCATCTTTTTATATGCGCAGTCAATTTCTTCTCTTCTTGACCCTACCGCGCAGCTCAAGCAGAAGACGAAACAAATCAAAAAGAAAATTGACAGTACGGAGAGGTTAATTAAGCGTGCCGTAAAAGCAATGTCCGGAGATGACACCCCAAAAGCTGCCCTAGAGGCAACCGTAAGGAATCAAATGCAACCAACTATGAAGGACATACTTAATGACCTTGATGATTTAAGCGGTATGTATTTCAGATTAATTGAACGAGGCGATACGGAACTAGCGATGACATGTATTGCAGCTATAACAGGGTCAGTTTCATATGTATATGGAACACGTAAAGATAACGCATTGGCTATGCCATCGGGTCAATGGGGTTTCTTCGTACCAAAGAGTGACCTAGCAGACTTTACTAACAAGGTTGATGAAATTATGATGCGGATGTGGACTAATGCTTTGCAGACAAATGACCTGGAATCAATCAGGGAAATAATCAATGGCTACATTATAATGGTCAACTCTTCAGTTACTATGAAGCATGTCAATTACGATCGTGATAATCCACTCTTCAGCCATACATGGGGTGGGTTTAAAAGGATGTTTGATAAGGGATTCGTCAGCAGGAACGAGGAAGCACTTTTTCAACTTAGTGGAGCTGTAAGCTCTATAGCAAAGTATTTCTATCTCCATTCAAACAGAAGCTCTCTGAATTATTTGCACTTCAAGGGTATTTTAGATACACACTATAAGTTATACGCTCACGGCGCTGTCAACCGTGATACTACGCTTATGACACAGGCTAGCGACGGCTTCATGGGGATTCTAGGTGTCGTTTTAGTAAAAGATATGGGCGACAAACAGATAGATGAGGTGATGACTGAAAAGTATTCTGAATATGTTAGATTAGCCAATACCCCAGCGCTTCAGAGGCTGCTCAATGCTGGAGATGAGATATTCACGCAAGAACAACTCATACAAGGTTTAATTATGGGTGTTGCCGCGGTCGATACTACAATTGAAAAAGTCCAGCTTTTTATTCGCGCTTCTGGAATACTTATTGATTCATTAATCTCAGCCGCCACGTCTAACAACGTAAGCACCGTACGGATTAATTTTGATAGGTATGTTATGGTTTCAGGCGAAGCTGCTTTGCGTCTCCTTTCTAATCCCCCAATTGACTTAGGTGATGTTATCAAGAAGGATTTGAATGGTTTGTTAATTAAGATAATAAAACTTCATGAGGTTGCTCTACTAGCAAATGACTTCGCATCAGATGATATAAGCGAGGATTATTCTCAAAAATTATCTATGATTGGTCAAACGGCATCTTCTTTTAACGACTCCTCACACGCAATTGAATCTATTTCATCGTTAATGAAGATGGCAAGCTGGTTACTAGAAAATCATTTAAACTCCGGGGCAGGGGCTACTCATGTAATTTATCGTATGGTGCGCTATGCTGCATTTATTGCAGGTTATTCGCATAGCCGACGGCGATTCCTCGTATCGAGGCAATATAAAGCATCTTTACATACACTTGAATCTCGTTGGTTGCAGCTTACGTTTCCTAATGGTATACCTCAAGGTTCCGTAGCTCAATCACCTAACCTTTTCAGGTATATGTTCGATGATTTATTACATGGTTTTGGACATTCGGGTATTCCGGGTTTATTGGATTATCCCGAGGATATTTTCAGTAACCAAGTCTCATATGAACAAATTGACACTTTCAATAATTACTTATGGCGTGGGATACCTGTCGCGGATCCTATCAATCATCCCTTCACTCCTACCGTTTATTACTACTAGCAAGTGATTTCCTTTCCCGAAATGTATTACTATGCGCGTTTTAATAGTAGTTCAAAGTATTCCGTTCCACCGAATGGAATCTTTTGCTTGATAACTTTTTTGCCTTCGATTGTGTTCGCCGAATAAACAGTGAAAGCACCGTAAAAGTCGTTAATCTCATCAACCGCCTTAGTTAAGTCTCCTACCTTCGAAATATCTTCGAACATACTCATCTGACTAGCCTTAGACGGCTCAACACCATAGCAATAAATGCCCATTGTCTGAACGTCAGCACCACTCGGGCGTTGATTGAAAAGTTCAAGCGCTCGGCGGTATATCTCTTGATTGGTGTAGAAGCTCGATTTATGCATACGCTTCGCATACCACGACTCACCATTACGAAACCTAGCCCATACACAAACCCCACGCGCTTCAACATTCTTATACCTCACTTTCATACCAGTTGTCTCGCATAAAAAGCTTAGGTACGAACGCAGAAGGTCATCTTTATTTGTAGGATCGCGCAATACCCATTGGCGACCTATCATTCCGAGCTTAGTATCGAAATCATCTATTTCATGACCCCTTAAACGCCGGTACCAGTACGTTCCAGTAATACTGTTGAATACCCTCTTTTTGAGCATGTACTCGTCCGCTGCTAAAAACTGCAAAGGATTCATAATACCATAAGAATTCAACCGCGCTTCATTACGTTCAGCTATGCCAGTGAGATCGAGCAATGTACGTTCAGCGTAAAATTTCTTTAAGTTCTTGTGATCGATTACATCTAAACCATCTGGCTTGTGCCAACCGGCAGCTTGCTTCGCCAAGAAAACATTCATACTAATACCAATATTGATTTTCATCCAATCGCCTATTTCGTCGCGTACCCTCTGTTTAATTTCATAACCGATATCGACTAATGAGCGACCATTAAGCGTCGGCTCCATTCCATGAAAATCTATGACTCCTTCGTCAATTGACTTCATCCATGTTTTTGGTGAGTAATCCTTCATTATACGTACCAGTTTCTGATACACCTGATGATACTTTGGTGCGTCTGTTTCGAGCATAATAAAATCTTTGCATATCGCTCTCGCGTCACTTAAGCGCATACCGACTTTAATACCCAAGGCTTTTGCCTCATAAGATGCAGCAATGACACAGCATTCTTTGGATATACGATTAGTGACACCCATAGGTTTACCGCGCAGTGTAGGGTGAGCTTGTTGCTCTGCTGTAGCAAAGGCACTGTTAAGGTCAATGAACATTATCATCGGCTTTTCTTTGTTAATATCGTTATACATATTCGCCCCCCATTACGTACACTAACGTCCATATCAACCGCTCAGCATCCAGTTCGATACGATAATCATTAACACCGTCACTCATGTTGAAAGCGTGAATCATTCTCTTACCTTTTTCGGTCGGATGCCTCATACCAAGTTGCGTAAATATAATTTCCCGTCCTCGATAGACCATCTTCCATGGGACACACTTAAACTGGTCACCTGCATGACCCCGGAAGATTGGTACGATGTCTACCACTTCGTTGATTTCTTCCATAGGATTCATAATTGCCTACTTTAAAAAACTAAAGCGACGAATCTGCTTTGCGCGTTTAAATGCACGGATACGCTCTTCGAGTAACGCATCAAGCTTTACTGGTGAAGTTGAACCACGCTGTGTTTCGATATAAGTAATTAATTCTTTTTCTTGAGCTGTCTTCATATAATCTCCATGCCTTAATAAACAAAAAACAACTAAAACGAACTGCTTAGCTGTAACGGGTTTTATTGTATGGAGCTATCCGGTGGTATTTGCAGACCGTTATCTGTTGATACACGACGGGGAGCTGATGATTATATAAGACTTCCAGGGACGCTTTGCAAATGCCAGTGTGTATGTCGTCTACTCGTATTATATACCTGTTCGGCGTTATAATAAAAGCATGTGCGGTAGATATACACTATATACAACCGATGAACTTGAAGACCGATATCGAGTTGAAGTTAGTGACGCTATTAGAGCAAACTACAACGTCGCCCCGTCGCAAACTATGCCAGTTATTACAGCGAATGGCTTAGAAATGATGCGCTGGGGACTTATACCACCTTGGGCAAAGGACGAGAAGATAGGATATAAATTAATTAATGCTCGAAGCGAAACTATCTTTGAAAAGCCAATGTGGAAGAAGCCAGTCATGCAACGAAGGTGTTTAATTCCTGCTAATGGGTTTTATGAGTGGAAAAAGGAAGATGACGGTAAACACCCGCAGTATATTCACTTAAGAGATGAAGCCCTGTTCTCTTTTGCAGGTATCTGGGAAACATGGAATCACGACGGCAAGGAATGGCACACTTACTCTATATTAACGACCTCGCCCAATAAAGAAATGACATCAATCCATGATCGAATGCCGGTAATACTTCACAAAGACGATGAAGCCCAGTGGCTTGAAGCTGATACAGAAGAAGATATAGCCGTATTACTTCAACCATACACGAACGGCAAACTAGAAACGTTTGAAGTTGGTCGAGAAGTGAATACAGTCAAAGTTAATGACGAGACGCTAATTGGACCAATTAATTCAAAGTAAAACCCCGAGCTCTTTCGGGGTTTATATGTCAGGCACGTTAACGCGTATTCGTATAGTAACAATAAAACATTAAAAAGTTATTAACTATAAAACTAGATTAATCGTATTTACTCGAATCAACCTGAATAATCCGAGTAATAACCGAATATATCAGTATTTATCTGTATCTAATGCAGAAAGATGGGACAGCAGTTTTTGCGTAACCCCCTGTTCAAACATGGACCACCACAATCCTTCAACTATGCGGTTCCTATACATCAGCCCAAACAAGATGCTAAGCACTTCATCTTTTGAAAGCGAGGGATAGCCCCCCTTGTCTATTGTTCGTGCTAGTAAATCGTCCCAGTCAGCAATAACAGGATAAATAAGTCGGTCTTCTGGGTCGTATGTCACCCATAGAAAATCTTTTACATCCTGCGCGTATTGCCTACTCAGCACTAAAACTTATTCCCACAGTTTAAACACACTCTTTTAATTTCAGATACAATCTTGTCGGCAGTTACAAGTTTGTTCATGTTGGCAAGCTGCCAAATTGTCGCTGCTCCGGAATGTCTATTGGTAGTTTCCGAAACGGCAGTAAGATTGGTGCTACCACATTTAGGGCATTGTCCGTTAGACTCCCTGTCTTTCTGTATTTGCGCAGCTTCTAACTGTTCGCTTTTAGTTGCCTGTACAGCTTCACGCTTCTCTCGCTTGATGGCAATCCATTGCTCCCAGTTGTCCTTATGGCTTCGTATAACAGCTATGTCTACGAGCCAAGGAATAATGAATAGAAAAAAGAACAAACAGATTTTTAAAGTACCCATTCCCTTATCGCCCATATAAAACCTATCCACGCCAAGCCATCCAAGAAACATGGAATACTTCAGTGCTGTATCATAGTTAATCGTTTGAGTGTTCTGTGAGATGTTCATGCCGCGTTGCGTACCTTCCATTAATTGGTAATCCGGTAGCAACAAAAAACCGACTACCGGTTGAGCTTGCACTCCACGACCCTTTCGAGTCGCGACTACGCGAATAGTTACCGATAGCCGGATTAATATTCGCGTAGATTTGATGACCATACCTTCCCTTGCGGGGGCTCTAGATCGCGTAGCAATTTGAGCTACTTGCAGTCAATTATAGGGGTAAAGTCCTGAAAAAGAAACTCATATAGGAGCCTCTGTGTGAAAGCGAAAAACGGCGACGGCAGTTATGGTCGTTTTATACTTGATAACCCCTTAGAACGGCTTAGAACGCGCCACAAAAGCCAATGTACTACCACTTATTACAACTATGTAAGATAATGGTCTTAATATGAACGAAGACACTCACTACTGGCTAACTCGAGTCGCTGTAAAACTAAACGAGTTGTTTCTCAGTGGCGTTGATTTTACACTTCATGACGGACAGTGGCTTTTCGATTGGAACGACGAATTAAGCCTAGAGAAAAACTTGGATAAAGTTCGCGCCGAAGATAAAGCTCTTACTATATTTACTCAAAAAGGCGTTATTAAAAGCACACGTAAAAGGAACTTCTATCGCGAACAGCAACTAGAATCTTTTGCAGACCCACTCAGAGGTCATCTTATCTTTGGGAATTGGGAGGAGTTTGACGCACCAAAACGAGAGTATGAATATTTACGCTATGTTGACGACGTGAATTGGGATAAATTCATTGATTTTTGTGAAGAATACAATTTGAATTACAAGCAAGATGGAATATTAGCAACTCTCGAAATTACCAATCAAGCTCCTGTAATAAATATTGGTAATGACACTTATATATTGAAAACATTACAAAGCGGTTCCACCTACGACATTATTCAGGTAGCGTACGACCATATAGATATAAGGTTTGGCTTAAGCGAGTTACGTAAATGGTCTAATAAGTCGTTTACTGCGCAGAAAAGATTTACGGACATATTCCGAACAGGCAAAAATGAATTCAGTAAGAATAGCGTGTTGAGCCCATTCGCCGATATAACTGCTCAGACATTTATGCTCAAAAAAAATGCCCAGTTGTCACCTACTCAAATCAAAAATATACAAGAATCTAGTACCAATTAGTACCGCTTCACCTAAGTAGATGTACCGATGTCGTACATCCGTTAAGTTATTTTACTTCTCAAATTACACTAAATGTTATGACGCACAACGAGTTAGCAAAGTCATCAAGCGTCAGACTTTGTGTACTCAAAAGGAGAACCAAAATGGAAAACGAATACGAAGTAGAGGCTCAGGTACATAAGCGCGTAGGTGCTGGATATCGAGTTAAGGCTTTAGTTCACGACATCGGACTATATATTAACGGAATGATGGTATTCCCGCCGAACGATGAACATGACTGGTCTGTATATCCCCCCTTATTAGGAAGAGCTGGTCGCGGGGTATATAGATATACAGTTGAGTTCAATAAACATGCTCCGCTTTGGGAAGAAATTCACGAGGCTTGTATCGAGGCTGTTAAGTCCGAGCTGGGAATTAGTGATACCGATGACGACATATCCTATGCACAAGAATCGGATGATAAAGAGTTCATGTAACCCTTAAAAAGAAAACCCTTATATATAAAGATAACCTCTAATGTAATAAGGATTACCTTTATGATTAGCCTTGTTTTATTACAAGTAATAACTCGATTACGAGGAACAATGGGGTTTCGAAAAACAGAGAATTATTATATAATAAAAGCTGAATGATGTCCAGTAACTTAACTACCCTAACTAAACTGAGCATCACACAGCTTAACTGCAAATACGGAAGGATTTTGGAGATGAGCGACACAAAAACTAATATTAAGCCGACTTTATATACGGTCGGTGAAGCTGCGGAGGAGTTGAGAGTAAGCAAGTGGATGATCTACAGACTTCTCCGCAATAACGAACTCAAATCACTAACTATTGCCAGTCGTAGGCTTATCGCATCCGATGATTTGGTGGATTTTATTAAACGACATAAGGGTGATTATTATGGGTAGACGCGCACGCGGAAATGGAACAGTTTATAGACGTAAAGAAGGACGGTACGAGGCGGCGTGCTATGTAAACACTCCTCAGGGAATTAAACGCGTGAGGCGATATGCAAAGACATTAAGTGAAGCCGAGTCTATATTGGTTGAACTGCGCAGTAAAAATAACAGTGGCATTCTAAGCAGTACTAAGGAAGAAAAGCTTGGTGATTACATGGATTACTGGTTATTGACTGTGAAGTCCTCTATCCGCAGGCGAACATTCATAAGTTATGAAACGACTATTCGACTTTACTTAAAACCAGGACTTGGCAACAAAAGATTAACGAAATTGACGGTCGCAGAGGCGCAGTTATTCATGAATAATCAAGGAAGAGTAGGCCAATCGCACCGTAACTTACAGAAAATGCGAATAGTGCTTTCTGCGGTGCTTAACCACGCTCTTTATGAGGAGCGGGTTATAAGGAATGTTGCACACTCAGTAAAAATACCGACTTATAAACCAAAAGAGATTGAGCCTTGGAGCATTGACCAATTAGCAAGTTTCTTGGAAGCTACGTGCAATGACCGATACTATCCAATTTACTTTTTGATGGGTTTTTATGGACTTCGCAGTGGTGAAGCATTAGGTATCTCATGGTCGGATATAGATATAAATAAAAAAGTTATTCGCATTCGCAGACAAGTGGACTATGTGAACGGCAGCTATGAATATTCGGAGTTAAAGACACAAGCTGGACGGAGAGATTTGCCTATCGTTGGTATGACCCAAGACGTACTTGATAACCTTAGCCCGACATTAAATGGACCGTTACCAGATTTAGTATTCAAGACTCCAAGTGGTTTGCCGATAGACGCAGGTAATATGCGAAAAACGTTCAAGCGACTAAGTCGTCAAGCAGGGCTACCAGTTATAAACCCACATCACCTACGACATACAGCAGCGACTAATCTCAAAAACCTGAACATTGCGCCAAAAGATGTGCAGATGATTTTAGGGCATGCACATATCTCAACTACCATGCAGATATATCAGCATTCTGACATGACAGGTAGGTCAGACGCGTTTGAGAAATACGAACTCCAAATAGCCGAAAAAAATGCCTCTAGCCGTCAAGTTAAGCCGTCAAATGAAAAAGTCATTGCACAAAACAATGACTCTTACAGTGGTACCCCGGACTGGATTTGAACCAGTGACCTTAGGCTTAGAAGTCCTCTGCTCTATCCAACTGAGCTACCGGGGCGCGTATATAATAGGCTAACGCCTTGGTATATTATACCCCACCTCGGTCGATCTGATGGTAATCTTATTACTTACTGGGTATACTGAACTAGTATGGGAGAGTTTATTCAACATCGCTGGGTGGTGCAAGCTGTTAAAGCAATTGCCGAAGAACTGCGACTGGACGTTCGTTCGTATTCAGGTGATTGGATCATAGAGCTGCGAAACGATTCAGTAACGCGACGTATTTTTGGCTACCACTTCGACCTCAATAGCGACATTGCCAGCCGCTGCGCCGAGGACAAAACCGCCGCAGCTGCATTATTGCAAGAAGCCGGCGTGGCGTGTGTGCCCCATTTACTTTTACGGAGTGGTGAATTTAAAGACACAGCATGGAAAGAGACTGACTGGAATGAAGTGGTTGTAAAGCCGCTCACCGGTACCAGCGGCCACGAAGTACGCAAACTCGCATCGCTTGATGAAGTCGAGTCCTTCCTTGCTTCTGAACACGATAACGACTGGGTGGTTTCGCCTTACATTGATATAGTCAGTGAGCAGCGAGTTATTATATTAGACGACGAGCCGCTCCTGAGTTACCGAAAGCACCCCGTTATGCTTGATGGTTTAAAAATGTTCAACCTTGGGCTTGGCGCAACCCCGGAACGAACTGATCTTGACGACGAAACCGCACAGCTGGCTAAAGCCGCAACTCAAACCTTAGGACTTCGACTAGCCGCCGTTGATGTCATTACGCTACAAACCGGCGAGAAAAAGGTGTTAGAAGTAAACAACGGTATTATGATGGAGCACTATGCCACAGTCTCAGATGAGTACAAGTTAGATGCTTTAGGAGTCTATAGGCACATCATTACCACCATGATGCAAAGCAGTGCTATACTAAAAGCATAATCATTTACAACTCAGAAGGATGGGCATATGAAGCGCAGTAGCATCGACAAAATCATTTCGTACATAGGACTTGTATCGGCTGCGGTTTTGTTGGCGGCGTCGGCCGTCCTTTATGGTACCTACCTCTTCATCCATAACGAAGTAAGCACTCAACTTAAACCGCAAAATATCACACTCCCAGCTGAAGGAAGCGCAGCCTTTAATGCACTACCGCAAGCCGACCAGGACGCCGTTAAGCCATTTGCTGGCCAACAAGTAACCACCGGCCAACAAGCGAAAGTATTTGCTGACAACTATATTGGCGCACACTTACAAAAAATTGGTGGTGGCAAATCATACTCAGAACTAAGCGCCGAATCTATGGCCAATCCAAGCGACGCTGCACTAGCTGGCAAAGTAAATACCGTTTTCAGGGGTGAAACACTCCGTGGTATTCTTTTGAATGCTTATGCCTTTGACACTATGGCTGTAGTAGCCAAGTTTGTTGCGGCTGGTGCGTTAGTTGCTGGCGTTATCTTAGTAGGGCTATCTATTCTTGGCTTCCAACACGCCAAGAAAGCGGCGACACCAAAGCGCAAAAAATAAATTATTTATTTTTTCGCAAGTTCGCAGTATTCAAAAATCTTTTGCTCAGTCATACGGTCTGAACTCTTGAATATTTCAGGGTTTATAAATTGCAGCTCATCGCCGTCCTCGCCCACTTCAAAAGTCAGGTTCTCTGGAATAATTACGTAGATAATCCTTACTTGATAAAAATTCAAACTATGCAGTAGCTTTGGGTCTTCCACCAAAATTGACCTGTACGTAAAATCGCCGGTCAGTAGCACCTCTTCGTGTAACTCGCGCGCAAGTGCCTCTTTAACTGTTTCACCGTGATCCATGCCGCCGCCCGGCAAATCCCACCAGTCGCGGTCACGTTCTTTTACAACAAGCACCTCACCTCGCTCGTTAAAAATAACTGCTTTCAGCGAAATGCGAAACAGGAAATCGCTCCTTCTCGAGCCACGTTTATACGTTATTGACCCTTCAATTCTCGGAGACTTATTCATTGCTTGTATTATAACAGACTACTACTGCGCAGGCCCTGTCGATGTAGAGCCATCAGGAGTACCATTCCACTTCCACCCAGGTGTATTGCCGTCCGCATATGATGAAGCAGTTGCCGTTTCGGTAAGCATAACTGCATCAATAAAGAATGGTACCCCGGTTGCATCACGTGCCCTAACGTAGAGAGGAGCGTTGCTCTGCTTAATACCCGTGACGTATATATACGTCCAAGATGGGCCTATCGTTTTAGCAGTGTTTACTGCCAATGCGTCTGCTGCGAGATTAATAGCCTGTGGCGATTGGGAGTATACGTATGCCGAAAAAGTGTACGAAGAACCAATAGAGCCCGGTGTCACATATGACACACCACTATACACCTGACTCGAGGAAGGTACTACTTTAAGAGAATTATTTCTATTCGCCTTCTGGGTGTTGCTAAGGGCCATTGTTGCCCCATTAAATGTCGACCACCCACTAGTACTAGTCTCAAAACTAGGGTTGGATATAAGATTTGAGATTGTTGTTTCTGCAGCAGTCGTTACTCTTAGCGCACAGGTTGACGCGTTTCCGTCGGTCCATATTGTATCAAGACCACCTGGACATCTACCCCCAAGAAAGAAATCCCAGACAACCGTTGGCTTGTCAGCCCGATACGAGACCATAGGCCCAACACCATCAGAAGCCCCGACGGGACAATACCAAGCCACGATACAGGTAGAGGGCTTTGGGAGCGAGCCGACAGAGCCTAGTTGATCCATCAGTGAACTATCTTCATAAGCAACTGGTTCGTCAGTTTTAGGGCCACTCCCTTTTACACCAGTTGCACCGTAGACATCATACACATTCCAACAAGCATCGTATTTAAAATCACGACCTAAACAATACTCTCTTGCGCCAGGTGAGCCAGGTATTGGAAATTTACCGCCATGCTTAGAGCTGTATATCTGAAAGAGATCTCTCCAATCAGCAAGTGCTGAAAGCTTGTGAGCGTTGAGCGCATTTCTTTGAACACCGTTATAACTGACAGTGGCTATAGTAGCTAAGATCGCTATCACAACAATAACTATGACAAGTTCTACTATAGTGAACCCTCTATTGTACTTTTTATAGATAGCGTACATTCTGTAATGATAACATAAGCACGTAGCCTGTTGATACCTTCAAAACTAAGTATCCCAAAAATAAGTTACCGTGCACCTTTGAAGCCGAAAGATACCCTATGTTTGACGTAATCTTCTTCTTTGGGGCATCATTCTACGCGAAGTTATACATTTATCGATTTTATGTCGATAAGGCTTCTTGTATAGCTATAAAATCACGCTTGTCTATTAAGCACCTGATTGGTACTTCTTGAATCTTTTCAAATCGAACAGTGCAACGCCATGGATGAAAATCTGCACCCATTTCAGCCTGGTACGGCTCATCGTCGGTAATCTCACCTAGTGCAGTGAAAGACTGTAGCGGTTCCCCATCTTCAAAGTGGGTTTTTAGGGAGTAAAAGATTAACTTGTCACCCTTACTCATCTTACGGAGCGCCCATAACTTACCATGGTTAGCTTGCGTAAAGCCGCCCACTACCCCACGCACATGATCTCGACTAACGATGCTGATCCAATACTTCATAGCTTTCTCATTCTAAATCAGCCACGGATCGGTGGAAGCCATCGCCCACGGAGAAAGTATGGCCCGCGAGTCTGTTGGCGCGCGCAACCCGGGGATAAATCGGTCGAGGAGAATTGCCTTTTAGTGGGTTATTACCTTTCTTTGCAGCAATTTTTGCATCAGAGTCGACCGTCACAAGCAAGATCGTATCGCTACTCGCTATACTACAATGCAGATTATCATCCGTTGAGTCCATACCCTTTTCCAAGAGACTACTTTCAGCAGCAACAGTGTCTTGTTTGAAAAAAGAAAAAAAGTCGTATCAGAAGATACAACTTTTTTTCTTGGTGCGGGCGGAGAGAATCGAACTCTCATCACGTGCTTGGAAGGCACGTATATTAGCCATTATACGACGCCCGCAGACTCGAACTACTATAGCATATTTTCAAGATCGACTCAATCTGTTACAATAGCCTCTGTACTTGGCGATATGGCGAATATAGCTCAGTTGGTTAGAGCGCCTGATTGTGGTCCAGGAGGTCGGCGGTTCAATTCCGCTTATTCGCCCCAAGACATAATGAAAAAGTCCCGCTTTATGCGGGGCTTTTAGTTTCCGGCGACAATCTGGTCGGCTTGTGTTTTTGTACGCAACATAGTTTCGACTTGCTCACGAGTAATTTCAATCGTACTACCAGGGGTTGCTTCTTTTGACAACAACAGTTTTGCTACCGTATTCTCAACGGCACGTTGTACTACGCGACGCATCGGACGAGCACCCAATCGTGGATCGTACCCGGCTTCAACCAAATACTCCTTGGCATCCTGGGCTACCGTAATAGTAATCTGTTGTTCGGCTAGGTTTTTATTGACGTCAGCCAAGATAAGATCGACCACTTGGAGTAGTTGCGGCTTATCAAGTGGTCCAAATACAACCATCTCGTCAAACCGGTTCAAGAACTCAGGGTGAAAAATATGGCTGCTTATGAGTTCGTTAATAAAGGTCTCTTCAAATTGCTGCAAAGTATAGCCGCGGTGAATATACTCTTGAATACGGTCAGAACCGGCGTTGCTAGTGGCTATAACCACCGTGTCACGGAAACTGACTTCCCTATTACGTACGTCCCGCAAAATACCTTCGTCAAGCAACTGTAGAAGGGTCGTAAGCACGCTGGAGTGTGCTTTTTCAATCTCATCAAGCAGTACAACACTAAATGGTTGCTTCATCACCTGCGCCGTTAGGCTAGACGGATCCTCGGCCCCATCGGCAATTAAGCGCGCCACGTCGTCGGGTGAGACAAACTCGTTCATATCCAAACGAATAATATTCTTTTCGCCCCCAAAATAGACAGCCGCGAGCGACTTGGCTAATTCCGTCTTACCGACGCCCGTTGGACCCAAGAACAAGAAAGTCCCTACCGGCCTATTCTGGTTACGCACCCCTGATCGAGCCCGGCGCAGTGCGTCCGACACGACTGTTACAGCCCTATCTTGGCCGATCATACGCTGGTGCAATAGTGACTCTAGGTTTAACAGCATTTCGCGCTCCGAACTGTCGTCAGCCACGGCCGTTTTAACACCAGTCGTCTGTTCAATTGCCCGGTTCACCGAAACTGCCGACACGAGCCCGTTATCTGCATACTCAGCAGCTTGCTCTAAGAGGCTCAGCGCCTGACCCGGCATGGCAACATCATAGACATACCTTTGACTTAGCCTGTAGGCTTCTTTCATAGCTTGGTACATTATGGTTACTTTGCGTTTATGCTCGATTAAAGGCAAATGATCCTCTAATACTCGAAGCGTTTCCGATTCATTAGTAGGGTGAACAGTAATGCGCTTTAGTGCAGTGGCCAGAGCCGGGGTTCGTTTACTAATTTCTAAGAACTTTTGCTCATCGAGTGTTAAGATCATTCGCAAACGGCCAGCCTCGATAATAGGCAGTAACAGCGATGATAAATCAACCGACCCAACCCCTTCAGCAAAGAACAACTCGGCATTATCAAAACACACTATAATGTTTTTTGCCGCAAAAGCCTCTGACAACAATGTACTTACCAGGTTTTCAAGCCCGCCCTTATGATCCGAGACACTTACGAGGCGCGAAGCATCAAGCATAAAGACTTGCTGGTACCAAAGCCCACGCGGAACCGTAGGGTCGGGACTTATAAGTTTGGAGGCAAGTTCGTATACGAGTTCTGTTTTCCCAACGCCATCCTTACCTACCAGAGCGATCGTACCGCCTTCGCCATCAAGGCTACTCATAAGATGATTAAGTGTTTCAGTTCGGATTTCTCCCCTTGCCATCGTACCGCCCTGCGATATGTTAGTGCCGAAGCGCGACAATAGAGGAATCCAGCCAAATGACCAGTCGCGGCCTATGCCGCCGGACTTTTTCCGTTGCCTAGATTGCTGTTCAATAAGCGTATCGATGTAATGATACCATCGAATACCATCCATCAAATCATCCTCTGACAGTTGAAGATGCCCCAAAAGTGTTTGCCTAGCCGGTAGTTGGCGCACCATCGCAAGGATCAGAATACCAGGACTTACCCGACCATCTATACCATCAGCAATGTTCAGAGCTTCTTCAAAAATAGCCGCTACATCATCCGTATGGTCAGATACAACCTCTTTAAGAAATGAACCGCCAACCCCAAACCGTACCTGAAAGAATAAGCCACCGTTCACGTGCATTAACGCCAAGGCCAGCTCTTTTGGCGAAGGGTGCTGCGAGAGCATACCTAGCATGTCGCCCTCAAGACGCGCATCAATTGACCTGTTCTTGAGATCAATCGGAATATTATGAAGTTCGCTGTTATACCAGTAGGTAATCATCGCTGGTAGTGCAGCCAATCCTACTACCAACCAACCTAGTGCTATACCGACCACCACAAGGCCAGCGCCACCTAAAAGTAAAACAATAACGACGAGTTGCAATAAGAATACCCATGGCTGTAACGCTTTGCCGTAACGAGCTTTCTGAGCCCGAGTACTGTGCCAGTTAAATACTTTTACATCCATATTGGTACCCAGCCAATCGCCATCATAATTGCCCCGATGATAGGGAGAAGTGGTACAAACCACCAAGCAACCATAATAACGAGTTCATACAGCGCCTGCAGTATAATCGCCACTACTCCGATAAGAATTGTGCAAAAACGAACAAACGCGCCGATACAACGGGAGATCATCTGATCGGCAAAAGCGCGCACTGCGCCGCCAAAGGAACCATCACCCCCGCCAGCAGATATTTGCCGAAATGGTGAAAATAACGTAGCCGTCAACTGACCAATTGAAAAGAACTCTATAGTAGCGGCAAACCGACCCGCGATTTGCTTCCACTGTTGGGTCCAGCCTCGGCCATACCACCATGAAATAAGTCCCACCAAGAACATGTCTTTATTATACAGGAGCAACTATAAAATGGCGGTATAATAGTAGGTATGCCTCAATCTTTAACTATTGTTCTCGGTAAGGCCATCCGTTATGCAGCCCGACTGCGCGGCGGCGGCTCTGCCCTGCCCGGTTTATTTGTCGAACGAATTAGCCCGCGCTTCGTACCTGATACACTCGCACAACTCCCTCATGGTGTTGTGGTCATTAGTGGCACTAATGGTAAAACAACTACTACAAAAATGGTTGTTTCACTGCTTGAATCACAAGGCTTGCGTGTGTTTACAAACCGCACAGGAAGCAACTTTGTACGCGGCGTGGCAGCAGCTCTACTAGGCGAAATTGATATTAAAGGCAACTTACCAGCCGACATCGCCGTACTAGAACTCGACGAAGCGCACGCAGTAAAGTTTGTTGAAGTCATTCCGCCTCGTTACAGCCTGTTGCTTAATGTCATGCGTGATCAGCTGGATCGTTTTGGTGAGATTGACTCAACCGCCCGTATGCTCGAAAAAGTAGCCCTTGCTACAACCGACACTGTCGTTATGAACCGTGAAGATGCCCGTGTGCGACGCATTGCCGATAAGCTCCCTAAGACCACCAACGTACGCTTTTTTGGTTTATCAGACAAACTCTTAAGCCATTTTCCAAACGACGATGACCTTCATGGTCCACTGAAAAAAACACCAGCCGATAAACGCCCGGCCGCCGAAGTAGTCTTGAAAGACTTTAACGAAAAAGGCGCCGCATTTACGATAGCTAAAAAAGACTTTGTAACTCCTTTAAAACTGAAGGGTGTCTACAATATATATAACAGCGCTGCTGCGCTTACCCTAGTGCGAACCATAGCGCCAGAAGCTTCAATGAATAGCTTACTCAGGGCTCTTTCAACTGTTACCCCGGCATTTGGTCGAGGCGAAACCATTACAGTTGCCGGGCAGCCATTAGAGCTCGTGCTGGTAAAAAACCCAGCTGGCTTCCGCCTGAGTCTGGAATCGTTTAACCCGGAAGGGTACGCCACCATGATCGCCATTAATGACAACTACGCCGATGGCCGTGATATGTCTTGGCTATGGGACGTCGACTTCACAAGCCTTTCGTCGTCTATATATGTGACCGGCATACGCGCTTACGATATGGCCTTACGTCTCCAATACGATGAAGTATCAATAGAAAAAGTCGAGACAGAGCTTGCTGCAGCATTGACCGATTTTATACAAAAACACCCAGATACCCCTAAGCGCATTTACTGTACTTATACCGCCATGCTGGCACTGCGTAAAGAACTCGGCAAAATTACTCAAGTGGAGGTTGTGTCATGATTATCACCATCCTACAGCTTTACCCCCGTGATATGAATATTTACGGTGATAATGGCAACGTGCAGGTACTCCGTCGCCGCCTAGAGTGGTACGGCTATACACCAAAAGTTATTGAATATAACGTCGGTGATACCCTCCCAAAACAGCCAGATATTATCATTGGCGGGGGCGGCCAAGATAGCGGCCAAGAAAAAATTCATGCCGACCTGCTAAAAATTGGACCCACACTAAAACAGTGGGCAGATGATGGCGTGCCCATGCTTATGGTGTGTGGACTCTACCAGCTATTTGGCCATTCCTTTAAGACGTTGAACAACCTCGTTCTCGAAGGTATTAGCATCTTAGACGTCACGACTTACGGTACAAATGAGCGTCTGATAGGTAACATTGTTACGCAAAGTGACTCATTTGGTGAGATTATTGGCTACGAAAACCACAGCGGACAAACTTTCTTAGGACCCAACGCGCAGCCCTTTGCCATTGTTGTGCGCGGTGCCGGTAATAACTCGAAAGATGGCCATGAAGGCGCTCTCTATAAGAATGTTATTGGTACCTACCTGCACGGATCAATTCTTCCGAAAAATCCTAAGGTTGCTGACTTCCTCATTAAAACTGCCGCCAAAAGACGATACGGTAGCTTCAGCCCCGACCTGATTGACGATATGTTCGCCGATCTCGCCCGCCAAGTTGCCCGCGAGCGCCCACGTTAAGTAAAACCGGTCTCAGTTTGTCGAAACGAATAGTTTGAAGTCCGGTACATCCATACACAGGCGAGCCCCAATCCGAGTGCATACACACCCCATATAACAGCTGGTACAGCGACGGTATTTTGCGCCCATGACAGACCCGACACAAAGGTTGCAACATTCGTCATATACCCAAGGAGCCATGTGGTTGGTAGGGCGACCCAGCTGATCAGCGATATTGATAACAATGCGCCAATGCCGCATATAAAAGTGAGGAGCATTGCGAGAGGTACTAGCGGGACAACCAAAATATTAGCAAGAATTGCTACATGTGATACTGTTCCAAAACTCAAGGTAATGATGGGCAGCGTTACTACATGCGCCGCCACTGTTTCACCTAAAATACCCCTTAGTAAACCGGGCTCTTTTTCACCAAAGAAATATCGCTGCAACAATGGCCCTACAATCATAACCGCCGCAAAAGCCGTAAAGCTTAATTGCCACCCTAAATCACCCCACACATAGCTTGGTTGAACTGCCACTGTGATTGCCGCCGCAACAGGTAAAAGTACTAGCGGATGAAAAGCGTGCCCATAATACCAGGCTATTAAACTGAGGCCCGATACCAAACCTGCCCTCGTCATACTTGGGCTCAGGCCCGTTATGGTCATAAACATGACTATCATAAGTGCCGCTGACACAGCTGATGTATATTTGGATATTCTGGCAAAAAGCTTCCGGGCCATCTGTACAAGAATGGTTAAGTTATACCCACTGGCTACGACAATATGCGTTAACCCGGCAATTTTTAAAGCATCGGCTAAATCGGTAGGCAGAGCGCTCTTTTGCCCCGTCAGAAAACCGACACCCAAGCTAGCCTGTGGCTCTGGGATGACACGCCGCACTTTGTCTGCAAACCAATCGCGCACTACCCGACCAACGTCACCCGGTACAGGCCGAACCGTTTTTGTAATAGTACTTAAACTTATGCTAGCCGGGAAGCTGCCAAACCCCTCGCCTACCTTCCCCTTAGCCGTAATGACATCGCCACGCTTCGCATGGCTTGAGCCACGAAAGCTGGCATAAATAGAGCCCGGCATAGTGACACCATTGAATTGGACAGCATCAAGCTGTAAAGAAAGAGCCCCGGATGCACTGATAGACGGATCCTCTTTAATTCGACCTGTCACATTAATATCCTTTCCAAAAAAAGAGCTATAGATGTCACGCGCCACCAGGTTCGCCGAGCCATACCCCAACCCTGTTATCAAAAAGCTCAGACAAATAGCCGGGACTACATAATACCTAGCGACAATAACGCCGGCTAAACCAGAAATAGCGGCCACTAACCCCCAAGACGGTTCAATACGTAGCACTAATGCCAATGCTACCCCACCAACAAAACCACTACTCGCCAGAGCCACGCACCACGACCGATGTATTTCTTGTTGCCACCACCACATACTATGGCTTATGATACGCAGGAATTATTAACTTGTTAGGCTGCGTGCACACAAAATAAAAAACACCCCCGGTAGCGACGATTCGGTAAAGAATCAAAGGGATGTTTTTTACTTTGGGAGTAACGTATTACTCCCGGATAATTTTGGAGGGACCAGTGGGGCTTGAACCCACGACACCCTGCTTAAAAGGCAGGTGCTCTAACCAGCTGAGCTATGGTCCCGGACCTTATGCACTATACAGCAACAGGGGTGCTCTGTCAATCTCACCCAACCCCTAAGTACACTGTATTAATGTTTGCCGTGTTCTTTTTCTACGTGCTTAGCGCGCTTCGTAAAGAAAAGGTCAATAACCGCCAGCACAACGCCAACGCTAATAATGATATCTTTATACTGCTTGATGTAATTGTAGACAGTAGCCCCATCACCGCTTAACGGTAAAGCATATCCAATAGGTTCCACCAAAAATGCTACCGCAAGAATCGTAAATGCTAACGAACCAAAAATACGCAATATAAGATTTTTGTAAGTGTAGCCATGAAACAGTAGCAAGAACGCGGGGAGTAACACGACTGCCGACTGCGTAACCGCCTGGGTTAACTCGCCTTCCGGTATAAAACCTAGGCTGGACACCACTAGCCCAGCATCGTAGCTCCAAAGCGTACTTAAAGTAGCCCCAGCGGTTAAAGCCAAGCCCAACAAACCAAACCGTCGCTTTGATATAAAAGCGGCAAAAAACAGAATAACGGCGACAATGCCAAAGGTTGCAATTGGAATCATACTATACCCCTACTTATTATCGCTTATTTTTACTGTTATACCAGTCTGAATCGCTGACCGCTTCACCGACCCCGCTGGCAGCTCTAGTACATACCGAGTAGGTTGAAGTGGCCGATAGATTGTTTTAACAGGTGTTTCTGGTTGAGCATGCTGAACAATATACACCACTTTTTTGTCTTTATCGAGCCATACGATATCAAGTGGAATGCGCATGTCTTTCATCCAAATTCCCCAGGTATCATCGGTTTTAAAATCCATAAATAAGCCGCTGTTAGGGTCTAGTTTTGACACGCCAGAGAGGCCTTGAATTCGTTGCGGTTCGGTGCTGGCCACCAAAAGCACATATTCACCTTCGCCCAATTTTGCCTGAACAGTAGGCCTGGAATGAGCGATACCAAACCATAAGGCAGTCGCGCTAAATAGTACAACAACAAAAAGCCCAATCGCAGCATTCACGCCTAATGAAAAAGAACTGAGCCTATTCATAGGCTCAGTATAAACAATTGCAGGAACTTTTTATGCCCCAACTCTGTCTTTTTTGTTGCGACGTTTCGCATTAAGTTCTATATACTCAATAATCTTAGATGCAATGTCACGGTTCGTAACACCCTCGATACCTTCAAGACCTGGCGATGAGTTAACCTCCAAGACAAGCGGCCCACGGTTTGATCGAATAAGGTCCACGCCACATACTGCAAGTCCCATTGATTTAGCAGCCTTTAGGACAACCTTCTTTTCTTCGTCGGTTAGCCTAATCGGTGTCCCAGTGCCGCCCTGGTGAATATTAGAGCGGAAATCATCGTCGAGGCTTTTTCGCATGTAACTTGCAACAACTTTACCACCGACCACAAAAGCACGAATATCAGTACCGCTTGCCTCTTCAATAAACTCTTGAAGTAAAATGCTCGTGCCACTAACATAAAAGGCTTGCACTACAGATTTTGCAGCTTTTTTAGTCTCTGCAAGCACCACACCATTTCCGTGCGTACCCGAAACAAGCTTAATGATCATTGGGAGTCCGATTTGCTCAATGAGGTCATCAACTTCAAAGGTATCCCGAGCAATAATTGTCTTTGGAATTCCAACGCCAGCTTTGTTAAAAAGCTGCGTTGAGCGGAGTTTGTCCCTAGAGCGCACAATAGCAATGGATGATGAAAGTGTGTATATCCCCATCATTTCAAATTGACGAACCACAGCAGAACCATATTTAGTGATTGTAGGCGTTATCCTTGGAATAATTGCATCGAAGTTACCAAGAGATTCACCTTCGTAGCGCACCTCTGGTTGCCCCTGTTCAATAACTAAATAGCATCGGCGCACGTCAACAATTTTCACTTCGTGGCCCCGAGCTTCCGCAACCTCTTTTAAACGTCGCGTGGAATAAATCCCAGCTTTATTAAGAGGGCCTTTTCCCTGACTAAGAATAGCGATTTTCATTATGTAGTACGCTCTCTTTCTATGATATTAACAAGTGTTTCCGCAAGCTTCTGCATCTTTTCATCCACGAAAGAGCCAGTTGCGAGTTGCGGTAGGGCATTCGCCTCCAATACGTAATACTCGTTTGTTTCAGTATCTCGCATTACATCAATGCCTGTAACTGTTCTATTCAGCAGCTTTGATGTATTTATTATATCATCTATAGTACTTTTTTGCAATACCTCTTCACTTACAAGTTCGGCTTTTCCACCCTGAGAGGTATTGTTAAGGTGACTTTCGCCGGACCCCGTACGATGAATAAGAAGTTTTATCTCGTACCCCATAACCACAGCACGGATATCACTACCGTCATTTGGAATGCACGGCTGTACAATAAACGGCTGCGACTCCTTGCGCCCAATAGGAAGCGATGATAATTCATCAAACGTACAGAGGTAGTTACTGGCACCACGACTCGCAAGCGCGTCTTTTACAATAAGCTTTCCATCCTTCAACGCAGGCTGCATACCTACATAGTTAATAAGTGCGGCCGCGGAAAGCGAAAAGACAGTACGCGGAACCTTAATATTATGTTCGGCCAATAGAAGCATCTGAGAAATTTTACTACTCGAACGATTATAATACGCCTCATCATTAATGAACGGGATACCCCTATTCTTGAGATATATTGCGATCGAATAGGCAATGTCTCGACGAGTTGGTACATAGCTATACCAACTCATCATGTATACTAAATCGAAACTCGAAAGGTCCTCACCAGTTGTAGAAAGAAATACCTTAGTTCTGGATGGCTGAATATCAAAAATCAGCTCGTTATAGTTAGCAACCGACAAGCTATAGCCGTCAGGAACATGGCTACCTAAAGCATGGTAGAGGTCATCGACTTTTTCTTTTTGTATACTGTGCTTGCGTCCGAGAAGGAGTATTTTTTTCTGATTCATTATCTTATTTTACTTTATGTGTGAGCAAAAAACGGAAATCTCGCTTAGTAAACCTTTGACGCGATAGGGCCTCAACAAACAACATACTACCGTGGACATAGCGTATATCCTTTGAAATTGCACCCCCCCTGACTGAAAAAGGCGTCCCTTTCCATACGCGAACTATCGTGCCGAACACAAAGTGTTTTGGGTCGTTGCCTTTGGCATATTTCTCGTATAATGGCAGCAAAATCTCATACACTTCGCGCGCAGTACGAGGCTTACCTCTATCAATCCCCTTGCTTAGCCCGATGGCGAAATATCTCCAATAGCGTGCAGGTATGAGTGTCTTATCTAACGACAAACGCTCTACTGCATGGGCAAGACCTTCCTCAAAAGCCGACAGCTCTTTTTGCTCATTCAGACTCTCCGGGTGTGGCGATGGATATTTTGCACGAACTACGTGAACGAGCTCGTGAAGCAGTATTGCTAACTTCTTTTTGGAGTCAGTAGTATTAACGATTGAAGTCCCCAAAATAAGCCTTCGTGTTCGCGGGGCAACAAGACTAGAAGGACGCGTTTGGTCTTCGACCACGCGCCACCCCCTTCTATACATGCCTGTCCGCCTTAGGAATAAAGTCGCCGCTTGCGTAATAGAGTGTTTTTCGATAAGGCTAAGAAGCCTCCTGGAAACTGGCTTTATAAGCTTCTTAAGCAGTAAGATATTCTCCGATAGATAGTCGTTTTCATCGACAGGAAAGTGAGACAAGGCCCCTTTTTGAGTGGTATCTACTATCCTTTTAAATACTTCATCATCAAGTCCTCCGAATAGTTCTTCGTTGAGCGATTCAAAGCGTTCGGGGAGCTGGCCAGTCTCCCAGCTAGTTGCCTGACAAAGGAGTAGTTCGGTCTCTATAAGCCTTTGATGTAAAAAGGCTTTTGCACGAACTAGGTGCGTTGCAGTAGCTTGATCCGCACGCTTAAGCATCACTAGCCGAGCTTGCAGAACCTTCACTGACAAGTTCTCATAGGTAAAGTGAGGATCGATATTATTACCCGCTAAAAATAACGCTTCGAGTGTTTTTAAGTCCGCACTCTGACGCAAATAGTACCCGTAGGAACTCACGAATTGTTTCCTAAGCTTTAGATATTCTGCTCTATCCTGTGTATCTATTTTCATAATGTCGGCAGATTGTATTCTCGTAGAAGCGCATCGTGCTGCGGGTTGGTCGGATCGGTTTTAGATTGCTGAAAAAAGGCAAAAACTTCAGCCGGCGATTTGTCGGTCTCATTAATAACGTCGATAATTTTCGTCTTGCCCATCAGGTAACCCGCATTGCGCCTCAGGATATGGCCGGGCGGCATACCTCTATATATTCTGTAGACATGGTCAAAACTAGACTGTCGCGCTTTTTGCATCTCTCGTGACACATCTGTATCTTTCCCCGTTTTTAAACCCTGCAAAGTCATAGTACTAGTAATAAAGTCGTATGTCTCTTGTTCTGTATGCTTCTTCCCGTCATAGATACCATCAGCATAGGCAACTGCCATATATCTAAATACGTCACGGCCAGGGACCTCTGTTTTTTGTACACCCTTCCATAATATTTCCGCTACCATACCGGTTCCTTCCTGAACATCTGCAATACCAGGTAAAGAGGAAGACCCAAGTGCACCCGCCTCGATGTCTCTTGGGTTCTGTGTTGAAGCCATATGAATTTCCACCTCGTGCATCATGAGCTCTTCAAAACGCGCCCATGTTATTTGTACACTTCGATTCCCTGATTCAAGTACGTTCTTTCCAGCATTAACGAAAAACCCAGTTCTTCGCGGGTTAGGCTCGCAGGTCCAGCCTTTATCAGTGAACCCGCGCAACTCTAAATAACGATTTGCTACTTGCACTAGATTATCGTTTGAAATTTCCCCAAACTCACTCCGTAACAAATAAAAAGTTGGCGCATATTTTTCGTGAAGAAATTCGCTAAATTCTTTCAGCTTCTCTTCTTTGATTCTTGGAAGCTCGCCTTCTAAATCTTCCACCCAGGGATATTGCTCTAGATACTGATTGGCAAATTCAACCGCCCGTACATTCGTTGGCTCAATACCCGTCCTTACCACGGCGACGCAAGATGCCGCCAATTCTTTATCAAGCTGTCCATAGAGTACTTCTTGACCTCGATCAATTTCGTTTGAATATATCGCCTTATGTCGGTCAGGCTCGTTAGGAGCTACCTTCAGCATCCTCGCTCCTTCTACGATAGATGCGGCTGCAAGTTCACCTTCGGCACGGAGCAAAGCAGCTCCGTCACCAGGCTTTGTGGGATACGTGCCAGATTCCGTTAAAATACCAAGTAATTCTTTAGCTGTCTTAGCCTTTTGTCTTGCTTGTCTCTCGGAAATTTCATCGAATAACGGTATTTCACTGAATACACCTTGGTCAATCTCACCAGTTTCAATGGCTCGATCTTTTACCTGCTCCATTGTCGCTTTAGTAAGCTCAAAAGTACTCACCGGACCCTTAAGAATACCTAGTGCAGGCTCTACTTCCTTTTTGTAAAAGTCTTGCGAAGATTCTATGGTCATATGTTTGATATCTTTATTTTACTACTACAGGCAGTAGGTACAGTATAACATCATTGTCGATGTTATTTTGAACGGCGCAAAGATTCTAAGATCTCTTTTTGTTTTCGACTTAGCTTAGTCGGCGTATCCACCACAATACTCACAATATGTGGCCCGCGCTTATCTTCATTACGAAGGTGTGGTACGCCATGGCCCGATAGCTTAAAGTCGGTACCACTTTGTGTTCCAGCCGGAACCTTCATACGGACAGGACCATCAACGGTGAGGACATCGATTTCCGTCCCTAATGCGGCGTCAACCATTGAAACATGCTCCTCGGATAGGATAATATCGCCTTCGCGAGTAAACTTTTTATCGGCCTTAACACGAATATGAATATATAGGTCGCCTTTTTCACCGCCACCAATTGCCTCGCCACGACCGGCCAAACGAATGGTTGCGCCGTCGTCGATACCGGCAGGAATTTTAACATTAATAGACTGTTTTTTGCGCTGCGTACCAGTACCATGACAGACGCTACAGACTTTTTCAGGGATTTTACCGGCACCGTGACAAGTTTCACAAGGAACTGTTTGTTGAATAGCACCAAACATAGTGTTCATGACACGAGTTTGTTGGCCGGCACCATGGCAGGTTGGACAGGTTTTCATTTCGTAACCAGGCTCGACCGTCGTACCATGGCAGTGTTCGCAGGTATCTTCAAGGTCAAGGCTCATTTCGTGTTCTAGGCCAAAGATCGCTTCTTCAAAGGTAAGCTGTAGCTGTACTTCCACATCGCGGCCTTTTTTAGGACCGCGCTGTTGACTGCGACCACCACCGAAGAACTGGTCGAAGATATCGCCAAAGCCACCACCGAAATCGAAGTTTACGTTTTGACCACCAAAGCCTTCAAATGGGTTAGCGCCAGGCTGGCCGCCATTTCCAGTTGCACCACCTACGCCAGCATGGCCAAATTGGTCATAACGCTGCCGTTTTTGGGCATCCTTTAATACATCGTAGGCTTCGTTAATTTCTTTGAATTTCTCTTCATTTCCACCCTCTTTATCTGGGTGATGTTGGACCGCTAGCCTTCGGAAGGCCTTCTTAATTTCATCCGCTGAAGCGGTTTTTGACACGCCTAATATTTCGTAATAATCACGCTGACTCATATCTGTATATAGTATACGGTTTTAGCACTCAAATGTCTAGAGTGCTAAATTAAAAATAACCCCCTTTGTGGAGGTTATTTTTAATTACTAAGGTATTAGGCTGCGTTTTTGCGGCCAGTAATTGCCTTCCAAATGAAGAGAACAATTATTGCACCGACAAGAGCAACGAAGAAGCTCCAAATATTAAAGCCGGTAAAACCACTTCCGCCGAGAAGGCCAAATACAAACCCTCCCACTAAAGCACCGATGATACCTACAACTATGTTACCGAGTAAGCCCTGACTCTTATTAGTGCCCGCAACCATTGAGGCTACCCAGCCCGCTAGGCCACCGACGACTACCCAAGTAATAATTTCCCAAAATCCCATACTGTCCCTCCTTAAAGTTCGTTTATGTATTTCTTATTATACGCCAATTTTATACAAAGGTATAATAAAACCATGACCCGACCGAGGCGCACCAATGCATTAAGTGAACATAAAGTGTATCGCCTTGAGCTTGCTTGCGACAGCAAGCGCTTCTTTAAAACCGAAGCTGAAGCCCTCGATGCTGCCGATATTCGTATGCTCGAAAATATGAGTGTCACTATTGGCGTATACCAATGCCCGACTTGTCACTATTGGCACCTCACCAGCCTTAAACCGAACCAAAGAGAAGTGCAGTAAGCACGAGCAACATGCTATACTTACCTCAATGAAACCACTTATTCGAGCCGCCGGCGCAACCTTTGGCCTACTACGCGCGGAATACCGCGAAATCGCCAACCGTTATTTTGTTGGAATCGAACGCTTTCACGGCAATGCCCGAGACATTTCGCAGCAAGTACTAAGCCGGCTGTGGGTGGGTGATTTTTACCGCACCAGTTTAGGTCATTTTAATTTTTTCTGGATGCGCGACTTCGGTACCGTTGCTGAAGCCCTCGTTCATTTAAACCAAACTACCCGAGTACACCACACATTGCGCTGGGCTTTGCGTCATTACCAACGTGCCGGCCGGGTGAAATTATGTATCGATAAAGCCGGTAATGTGTTTAATGCTCCAGGCAAGCCTAGTATCGACGCCCTTCCCTGGCTTCTCCATTCTATTTACGTCAGCGACTACAAGCTTACTCGGCGCGAGATTGCCTTTTTAAGCCACGAACTCAGCCGATTTGTAGATGCTTTCCTTACCGAGACAGGCGATATTCGTAAAGGTACCCGCTACGCAGAAATGCGCGATGCCGTCTATTACGACCGATCGGCTTATGCCCTTGGGCTCGTCGGAAGAATGGCCTACTGCGCAAAAAAGCTTGGCCTCAACGCTTTTCCGTTCGAGCCGTCTGTCTATAAAGAATTACTCATGTTTCATTACTGGAACGGATCATATTTTAAGGCCGATCGAGCAAGCGATACCTACAGCTCGGACAGTGCCCTTGTCCCTCTTTACTTAAAGGTAATCGAAGACAAAGAACTTATCGGGAAAACGCTCGACTATATAAACGAGAGAAAACTCAACCAACCCTACCCACTCCGCTACGGTGAAGTGCCAAAGAAAAAGCTTCGTTATCGCTTTGGCATGGGACCAATTTCGATGCCTAACTATACCGAGACATCCATCTGGACGTGGCACGCCACTTTTTACTTGCACCTATTAAAACGTCTAAATCGAGACGAGTACAGTCAACAATATCATCATTTTTGTAAGCTTATTGAACGACATGGTACCTACCCAGAGCTGGTGGCGCCTAATGGTTCATGGTATTTTGCGCCTTTTTACAAGGCTGACCCTGGTATGGTGTGGGCGGCTCTCTTCCTGGAATTGCCCGAAGCCTAAAAAGGATGAGCCCCGCGCCGACTGTAGAGTCGACACGGGGCATTGTAGAAGTGTTATAGCAGCTCTACAAACTGCTCGGCCCAGGCCATGGCTTCCTTAGTGCGCCGACGTGCCGCTTGGGTTGCTCGAGACGGACGGTCGCCGTGCCACCACTGCGACCAAAACAAATCGAGCGGGTTGAGGCACTCCAAGCAGTCCATGTGCTCTAGCTGCCCACCGCTGTATTGTTCGTTGCGCTCGGTGTAAACCAACTGGTAACCGCTGCGTTCGAGTGCCTTGCGACTACCACCATTGGCCTGAATAACCGCCGACTTCAACCGGTGAAGACCGAGGTGCTGAAAGGCAAACCAGGTACGTGCCTTGTGGGCCGCACTGGCAATACCCTTCCCCCAGTACTCCTTGTTGAAAATCATCGAGCCAGTCGTCGCTTGGCGGATGAACCCAGAGTGACCCTCCTGACCGATATCGACGATGGCCGAGTTTCCGATCAGAAGCCGACCCTCGTCGGTAATCACCCAGATCCCCCAAATCAGGGAATCCTTCTCTTGCCGGACGCGCTCGTACCATTCGTGCTCGTCTTCCAGTACCGGGGCACCGCTGCGCCCCATGTACCGGCCGACCGTGAAGCGCTGCATCCCTCCCCCGTGCTTGGCGTCAATGAACTCCGCCATCGCTTCCTTGGTGAGTGGGGCCAGCTCGATCGTCAGCGCTTCATCGTCACGTTCGACGGCAAAGCGCATAATGGGACCAAATGCCATGATCCTCTCCTTTCTCCCGTGGTGGGCTTTCCACCTACGGGTCTACGGTCTCGTATTTCGAGACCAGATGAGCCTCCAATAGTGGGTTATTTCTTTTAAAATGAGAAAGCCTCCAACTTGGAGGCTTATCTTGTGTCAAAATGTCGTTACTTTAAGAGTACAGATAAGCCATGCCATTGCTATAGGTGCCTTTACCAAGGACCATAGAACCAACACCAGCAACGCCGCCATTACGTGGGGCAAAAGTAGGTTGAAAATGGCATGAATGTATTCTGTTCATATCTTTACAATAATACATATATAATATATGTCAAGCTTTATGTTGTTTTGCGGGTTGTCGAATAGTCAAAATAGTAAGCAATAGTTGAATA
The DNA here is from genome assembly GCA_001897305.1 of Candidatus Saccharibacteria bacterium 47-87. Lineage (GTDB taxonomy): Bacteria > Patescibacteriota > Saccharimonadia > Saccharimonadales > Saccharimonadaceae > Microsaccharimonas. The sequence goes on from MKSO01000001.1 coordinate 786,463, forward strand.
GTAAATAAATACAGCACAAAAGCACTGGATTCAAAACTCCAACTATGAAGCGCCAGTAAGCTTATGCCAAACCCGACCGTACTAATAGCGTAGGCGCGCCAACTTTCAGTTTCAGGATGGCGAAAAGATTTAATAATTGTTGGCAAGCTAGCCAGTAAGTCTGCCGCGAGAGCGATTAAAATTGCTAAGTTTGGGTCGTTTGTGACCACCCAAACCGCCATAGCAAGCAGTGCGGAAGCCATTAATACGTAGTCTAGTGGACGTGTCTTCCAGTAAGCCTTTTTGTTTAAGAATGAGGCAGCCACTACTAAAAGAGGCGTGGCGCCGGCCGCAAAACTAACCCAAGAGATGCCTTCAACGCCCTGGGCGCGTTGTGCTATAAACGTAATCATAGGGAAAAGCCCCCACAATAACCATGTCACTCGATTAGGCTTTGCTTTGCCAATAATTGTTTCGTACAAATAATAAAGCCCACCGAGAGAGGCAATAATAGCCCCAATAATCGCAAAGTAGTCAGGTAACATCTGGGTCAGTATAGCATCCCTTCAGATATGAAGATAGCCGCACCCCGAGGGGTACGGCCAGAGCTTCACACTGCTCACCAGGGGTGTCGACGGGAGCGAGGACGACCGGGCTCGACGTAGAGCCGATAGTACTCGACCCACGAGCTGATTGTAATCACGGCAGCCATCACGGTAACCGCGAACCGAACGTCGCGCGCCCAGGTCCATTCGCCGGTCCCCAGAGGGATTGGCAGGAACCATAGCGCCACCGTAACCGCCTGAAGCGCCATCTTGCACTTCCCTTGGAAAGTTGGCGGCATGGTGTCGTGGCGCGACTGGTTGATCTGGTACGCCAGCACCACCTCCCGTACTGTAACCAGGACCGTAAACACCAACAGCACCCAGCCACTGAATCCACCGAAGTAAACCCAGCAAAGACCCACCAGCGAGATGAACACCAACAGCTTGTCGGCGATCGGGTCGATGAAGGCGCCCCATTTGCTGGTGAGCTTGAAGTGGCGCGCCAGCCAGCCATCGATGCCATCGGTTGAGGCGACGACAACGAATGCAAATGCGCTCCAACCACGCATGCCTGCGTTCTGCGGTGCAAGCACCAACAAAACCGCCGGCAGCGCAGCAGTGACGATGCGCAAGTAGGTCACCCAATTCGGCAAGTAGTACCACTGGCGGCGGAAGCTCTCGGCCAGCGAGAGCTGAGGCGGAGCGATATCCGTCATGTTAATCACCTCTTTCGGAGAGAATGTGAAGCGTCATCGGATGATGATAGGCTATAGTATACTCCGATAGTTTGACTTTTTCAAGTTTTATTGGTATAATTATATTAATACCCATAAAAAATAGCCGGCGATTCGTCGGCTATTTTTCTCAGTAAGTTGACTACTTCTTTTCGTCGACTACTTCACCTTCTACAGGTTCGTCAGACTTCTTCTCATCTGCCTCACCTTCGGCAGGTGCTTCAGCTTTAGCGGCCTCTTCATACAACTTGGTGCCAATAGGCATAATCGCGTCATTCAAAGCTTTCAAGGCAGCTTCAAGTTCATCCTTGTCGGTTGCGTCCTTGTGCTTCTTAGCCTCTTCAACCGCATCGGCAATGACTTTCTTGTCATCGTCAGAAATTTTGTCTTTGAATTGCTCTTCATCAGGCATTTTTTCTGCTTGGTAAATAGCGTTCTCTAACTGGTTGCGCACTTCAACTGCTTCACGCTTTTTCTTGTCTTCATCAGCGTGCTCTTCAGCTTCTTTGGCGGCCTTCTCGATATCCTCTTTGCTAAGGTTACCACTGTTTTGGATGGTAATAGACTGCTCTTTACCGGTCCCCTTATCTTTAGCGGTAACATTTAGAATACCGTTCGCATCAAGGTTAAAGGTCACTTCAATTTGTGGCACACCACGAGGTGCTGGCGCAATACCATCAAGTACAAACACACCAAGGCTCTTGTTATCAGCGGCCATTTCACGCTCACCTTGCAAGACATTAATTTCAACCTGAGGTTGGTTATCCGCGTAGGTTGAGAATACCTGGCTCTTACTGGTCGGAATGGTCGTGTTGCGGTCAATCATGGCAGTACGTACGCCACCGGCAGTTTCAATACCAAGCGTCAAAGGCGTCACGTCAAGAAGTAGAACGTCCTTTACGTCACCGGCAAGTACGCCACCTTGGATAGCCGCACCAACAGCAACCACTTCGTCAGGGTTTACACCCTTAAGTGGCTCTTTGCCAAAGATAGCTTTCACTTTTTCGACGACGGCTGGCATACGGGTCATACCACCAACCAAAACAATCTCGTCGATGTCGCTTGCTTTGAGGCCAGCGTCTTTGAGTGCTTTTTCAACAGGGCCAGCCACACCGTCAACCAAGTCCTTCACCAACTCTTCGAGTTTGGCACGGGTCAGCTTGGTTTCAAAGTGCTTAGGACCTTCAGCGTCGGCTGTAATGAATGGAAGGTTAACTTCGTACTCGTTAGTAGTCGAAAGCTCTTTTTTAGCTTTCTCTGCTTCATCCTTGAGGCGCTGCATAGCAGCGTTGTCGCCCTTAAGGTCGATACCGCTTTCCTTCTTAAACTCGTCAAGGAAGAAGTTCACGATGCGGTTGTCAAAGTCTTCACCACCAAGGTGGGTGTCACCGTTGGTACTTTTTACTTCAAATACACCGTCACCGAGTTCTAGTACTGATACGTCAAACGTACCACCACCAAGGTCGAAGACAACGATCTTTTCGTCTTTTTTGCTTTCAAGGCCATATGCCAAAGCGGCGGCGGTTGGCTCGTTAATAATACGCTTCACTTCAAGGCCGGCAATTTTACCAGCGTCTTTAGTAGCTTGACGCTGCGAGTCATCGAAGTACGCAGGAACTGTAATAACAGCTTCGGTGACTTTCTCGCCCAAGAACGCTTCAGCATCAGCCTTTAGCTTTGAAAGGATCATGGCTGAAACTTCCTCTGGGGTGTAGTCCTTGTCGCCCATTTTTACCGCTACGCCATCGCCCTTTTTGACGATTTCATATGGCATAATGTCGAGGTCTTTTTGGACTTCTTTGTCGTTAAATTTACGACCAATCAGACGCTTGACACCATAGATAGTGTTTTTAGCGTTGGTCACACGCTGGCGCTGAGCCACTTGCCCAACCAGACGTTCACCAGATTTATTAATAGCTACTACACTTGGGGTAGTACGGTTGCCTTCGGCGTTTGCAATAACCTCTGGTTTACCCGCTACCATGTAGGCCATAGCACTGTTGGTAGTACCGAGGTCGATTCCAATGATTTTACCCATAGTTACTCTCCTATTTACTTACAATAATCGTTTGATTTGTTATATCCATTCTAGCACTCTCGGTATGAGATTGCCAAGTACCCTTATTGTAGAACGGTTAGCACTCTCATGTCAAGAGTGCTAATTTATTTTCTTTTGCTTATGGTTCGCCTTTCCGGTTAGCAGAGGTATACTAACCTCATGAATCTTCCGGAAATTCAAAATCACATCATTTCTAAGCTGAAAAATGCCGGGTCTTTGCGTTATCGAGATCTCAAGCCCGAAGATACACCGAATGATCTTTTTAATTATCACCTCAAGGCGCTCGTCTCTAAGGGAATTGTCGATAAAGTTTCGAGTGGATACACACTTTCAAAAACAGGACAAGCCTACGTTGCAGATGTATATCATACTAGTGACCCTCAGCTCAATCGTCTTTTCAAAATTAATGTTATTACGATCGTTTCCCGAATGCATAATGGTAAGCTTGAAATCCTTTCGCAACGGCGCAACTCACAGCCTTCGTTTGGAATGGTTGATGTTATGGGTGGAACAATCGTTAAGGGCGAGGACATGCTTGATGGCGCCTGTCGAAAACTACAAGGAGAAACGGGGCTTCAAGCAGATTTCAAACTTGTAGGTATGGAACGTAGACGGCTTTATAAATCTGACGAACTATTTTCAGATGTACTCTTTCCTATATGTTACGCCGATAATCACAGAGGTGAACTTATTTCTACCGAATATGGCGAAAATTTTTGGGTACCAATTGACCAAGCAATTAAAAATGCCGACCGGCCGTACGATAATATCATTTCAATTCTTACGACCTTAAAAGCGATCAAAGCAGGTACTGTTAATTCTCTCCCTTTCTTTTACGAGGAAACAGTTCAAAAAGATACTAATTCGTAGATATTTCAAGTGAGTGTTGGCTCGCTTTTTTTGTTTTAGTTCTCACTATAAGCTTTTAGTAATAAGACTTAAGGAGGATAGAGACGATGAGCAATCCTGAACATTACGTGGGACCATGGCAAGTAAAGTACCCCAATGAACTACAGGAAAAGGTTAAAGAAGCAGTTGAAGGTTTCGAAGAATTTTTAACTCTCGAACCTGATGCGCAAGATGTATTTACAATTAGTGACCGTTTTAACGGTTTTGGTGTTGAACGAAAAATGGGCGATGGCAGCGATGCAAGCGGCGGGAGTCATGACGTTAAGCTTAATTTCGACACCACACGTGCAGGCATTGAAAGCCTAGAGGCAGCCGCAAATAGCATAAAAGGGGCCGACGGTAAAATTGCACAAGGTTTTATTAAGAGCATCGCGTCTCTTGCGGAGTATGCACACACTGCAATTTCTGAAGTGGGCGCAGTTATCGAAGAGAGATCAGGCACGATAGGATTCCGTGAACTCGCCAAAGCAAGTGCCGGTGACGCCTACTTCAGATTCCTTCACTACCCCGCCGGCGTAGCCGTAGATAGTATCGTGGGTGAGCCACACCCAGACAATAGTGGTTTTACATTACACCTATACGAATCAACTGATGGCTGTGAATGGCTCGATAGTGACGGGAAAACATGGCACCCAATGCCCGTAAACGAAGGCTACGCTACGACATTTGCAAGTATGCAAACACAACTAGTCACAGGTGGTGAAATTGACGCATTATGGCATCGAATCATTGCTAATGAGACTACTCATACAGTTGGGCGAATTGCGGTGGTATGTTTTGTGTCACTGAAAGACACTCCAAAATATGATCGCAAAAGTCATGGTCGACTTCAAGAATTTGAAACCGGCAGCACGTATGGGTTAGACCCTGAACAATTTAATAATTTATTTGTAAAGTCGTAGGCTATTTTCGCGTTACTTTCACCATAGCATGGCGAATAACACGGCCGTTAAGTGTGTACCCGCCTTGTAATTCTTCGGCGATAACTTCTTTTTCGCCAGCAGCATCTTCATCAAACTGAATTGCTTCGTGAATTTCAGGGTTAAATTCTGTCCCAGTTTTTGCATCAATTCGCTTTAAGTTTAGGCTTTCCAATGACTTCTCAAGGTTCTTCACTAAGCCAACAACGCTTTGTGCCCAGGTGTTGTCTTTAAGATCATCTGGCATATAGGTAATCGCACGCTCGATGTTATCGATAACCGGTAGGAGTTTAAGAATGGCACTGGATTGCCCACTTTCGCGCGCAGCAGTCTTCTCGCCCTCAACGCGTTTTCGGTAATTTTCAAAGTCGGCACGAGTTCGCTGCAAATCAAGGGTTAACTCTCCGAGTTGCTGTTCGAACTCGTTAGCAGTTTCGTCAGGTTGGGTCGTTTTTTTTGCCATGTTTTATCCTTTCCTTGCTTTAGCTTGTGACCGTTGGGTATCTTTTTTAGGGCTTCCTTGTTCGTCTTGCCACCAGGTACGATGCGCAGGCCAAGAGGGTGCTATCTCTATAACGAAATAGACGATTGTTGCTACGATAAGGAACGCTACTACCGCCCACACTGGCCAGTTTGCGATGAGGTGACCAATCCAATCAATCATGCTATAAAATCTCCTCAAGCATTGCACCAGTGTGGCGAACAAGGCGCATTACCTTGGCGTAACTTTGGCGGGTTGGACCAATGACACCAATATAGCTGTTGTCGCTATAGGGTGAGCGGAACTTACTGATAATAAGGGTTGCGCCACTCGCCTTGCCGATTGGATTTTCTGAACCAATGTATACGTTCAAGGGTTCGTTAGGAGCAGCCTCACGGAGCCATGGCTCCAGGTTATCAAGCAGACGGGCAACTTGCTGGGCGTGTTCGCCATGCATAAACTCGGGCTGTGAAAAAAGGTTTCCCATACCACTTAAATAGAGTTCATCACCAATAGTGGCAATGCCTAGGTTGTGGGTCAGCTCGACCAGGCTATCGACAGCACTACGGATTGCACGGTCAGCACGGTCAGTATGAGTGTTGACACGAGCTTCGATCGCTCTCGCACTGCGATCGAGTAGTTGCTGTGGTTCATTGGCCTGAGCCTCATTCAGGCTATTCACGTAAAAACGATACCCGGCATCGGTTGGGATACGACCAGCACTAGTGTGCGGTTGAACGATCAAGCCCATCTCTTCTAGCTTAGCCATTTCACTCCGGATAGTCGCGCTGGAAACACCGAATAATTTCGCCAGCATAACACTGCCCACTGGGGCTGCGATTTCGGCGTGCTGTTCAATAATTGCCGCTAAAATAAGTCGTTGACGTTCGGTCATGCTTTTATTTTAGCTGATGTTAGCACTCGGTGTCAATGAGTGCTAAAGGGCGTGCGAATCTAAGAAAGTTTGGGTTTCGTTAATAAGCTTCTGCGCAACAGCCAAGGCGTTTTGCCTATAGTCGTCCACTTTGTAGCTCTTCGATTTAATAACCTCTGCCGTTTCGACCACTTCGGTATTAATAACCGGGTAAAAGCGCTCATTACGAAATACTGCTTCGTATTCATTAAGAGCGCTTTGGAAACGACGTATTTTGTTTTCAGGGGTCATATCCCCACGCCCATCAATTCGTTCGTTCCACACCTCAAAGCTTGGTGGCAGCAATAAGATTGCTTCGAAATCTGGGTCAACTGCCATAAATTCTTCCATACCTTGGATATCAATATCCAAAATAGGCGTACGGCCACTCTCTACAACAGTACGATACGCAGCAATACTGGTTCCATATACAGTGTCGCCATGGACAAGCTTTGCTTCTACGTATTGGCTATTCGAAAGCTTCTCAATTGCTACCTGATCAGTAATAAACCAGTAGTGAACTCCGTTTACTTCATCGTCGTTTCCGATTGGGCGCGGACGGCGAGTCGTATCAGATACAACCGGTGCGTAGTCACCACGCAGTGTCAGGTAGTGAGCAAGCGTACTCTTACCAGCGCCTGTTGGGCCAGCCAGCCCAAGTGGCTGATGGGCATGAATAAGCTGACGAGCTTCTTCAGGAATATGGTATGTGTTGACGGCTTCTTGTAGATTCATATTAGGCTATTCTACCAGAGTTGAAGAGCGGCACCAAGAAGCAAAGGCTAGTCGCGCTTCAACATCACCATGAAAGCTTCGGAGGGGATATCTACTTTTCCAAACCGTTTCATGCGCTTTTTACCCTTCGCCTGCTTGGCAAGTAGTTTCTTTTTACGAGAAACGTCTCCGCCGTACAAATAGCCGGTCACGTCTTTTCGGTAAGCACTGATATCTTCACGGGCAATAAACTTACCGCCAATACCGGCTTGCAGTGAGACCTGGAAGCTTTGGCGTGGAATTACTTCTTTTAGTTTTTTAACCATTTCACGGCCTAAACTTTGCGACTCCGAGCGGTGCGCCATCACACTGAGCGCATCAACCATCTCGCCGGAAACGTAAAAATCAACACGCACCAAATCTTCAGGCCTATACGTATCCAGTTCATAGTTGAACGAACCGTAGCCACTAGTAATAGATTTTAGTTGGTCGTAAAAATCTGTTAACAAATTAGCCAGTGGCGCTTCGAAGCTAATCAAAGCCCGCTCGTCTATATAGCTTAGATTAGACTGACGTCCACGCTTGCTCACAATCAGCTGAATGACCGGGCCAATAAATTGCTGCGGTACGACAATTTCACCCTTAATCCACGGCTCACGTATTTCGGTAATTTTACTGACATCAGGTAGGTTGCTGGCACTTTTAATATCGAGTTCTTCACCGTTACTCAGTGATACTTGGTAGTCTGTTGAAGGGTTTGTAACAACCAGATCAAGATCATACTCTCGCTCTAAACGTTCGCGAATAATATCGAGGTGCAAAAGCCCCAAAAAGCCAATACGCACGCCAAAACCAAGAACGGGAGAATTTTCGGGCTCAAACTGCAAGGCCGAGTCGCTCATACTCAGTTTTTCAATAGCGTCTTTGAGGTCTTGGTAATCATCATTACTGACTGGGAAAAAGCCAGCGTAGACAAACGGCTTGACTAACTTATACCCAGGCAGTGGTTCGGTGGCGGCTTTTCGCTTAACGGTAACTGTATCTCCTACCCGTGCTTCGCGGGTTGTGCGCAGGTTAGTAACAATATAGCCAATTTCACCGGTTTTCAAACTGTCGCTTGGTTTCATACTCGGGCTTAAGGAGCCCACTTCTAAAGCTAGCCCCGATGCCCCAGTGGCAAGCATCTCAATGGTGTCGCCTTTTTTAATTTCACCATCGAAATCACGAACATACAAAATAACACCACGGTAATCATCAAAATAACTATCGAAAATAAGTGCCCTAGTGGCTTCGCCTGGTGAACCTTGTGGCGGCGCGATTTGCTCGACCACCGCATCAAGCACGTCAGTGACACCCATGCCTGTTTTGGCGCTAATTTTAATAATGTCCTCTTCTTTACAGCCCAGCAAATTAATAACTTCAGCACTCACCTTAGGCACATCGGCAGCAGGTAGATCAATTTTATTCAAAACGGGAATAATTTTTAGGTCTGCCGCTATAGCCAAATACACGTTCGCAAGGGTTTGAGCCTGAATACCCTGTGATGCATCAACTACTAAAATGGCACCTTCGCAAGCCTGAAGGCTTCGCGACACTTCGTAACTAAAGTCGACATGGCCTGGCGTATCGATAAGGTTTAGCTCGTGGCCTTTATAGTTCATTCTAACCGGCGCAAGTTTAATAGTAATACCTTTTTCGCGCTCAAGGTCCATACTATCGAGTAGCTGCGATTTCATATCACGCTTTTGCACAGTTCCTGTCAGTTCGAGCATACGGTCAGCCAACGTCGACTTACCATGGTCGATGTGAGCGATGATACAAAAATTACGAATATGATCTTGGTTCATTCTTTTACTGATGGTTCCTTAAATAAAATGGTACGGATTCGCTTAAGGATCGGATTCACCTCTTCAATACGAAACAGTCGACATATTATTATATACACTACGGCGCTAATGCCAACGATAAGCGTGAACTTAGGGAAAGACGAGAAGAAACTTTGATCGGCGGCATTGAGCGGGAACATAGATACTAAAATATAGGCCGCAATTGCCATAAAGCCAGCAGCACTGGCCATGCGAGTTACCGCGTTTACGAATACTGTGTCGAATAATCCGTTGATACGACGTGACATTATGAAGAATAAAATACCCACCTCAACCGCCGAGACAATCACCGCGGCCCAGGCTAAACCATACACCCCCATTGAAAGCCCCATCGAGAACCAAATAGCCAACCCAATATTAAGGCTAATGGTAAAAATCGAGATATACAACGGCGTTTTCGTATCTTGTTGAGCATAAAAACTACGTGCCGAAATAAAGTAAATTGAACGGAACAGAATCGTCAGCGCTAAGATCGCCAAGATGCTGGCCATGTACTGGTCACCACCGTTTTGAATAAAGTTTACCAAGTAGCCACGGGCAAAGTAAGCAATAACCGTCACGGGCAGAGCAAGCCATATAATAACCCTCAACACGGCCTGCAGTTCTTTCTTAAACAAGTCCGGTCGACCCTGGCCTAGTCGTTCGGTCATTTTAGGGAAAGCTGCAGTACTAATAGCCACACCAATAAGGTTGATTGGGACAAACGACAATGAAGTTGCCTGTTGATAAGCACGCACGCTACCAGCCGCCATACGTGAAGCTAGGTTGGTCTCTACGATACTATTGACGTAATCAATACCCTGGTCGAGCGAACGCGGAGGCAACAAGCGAAGTACTTGCCGGAGTCCTTTATTCTTCCAGTAAATTTTGAAGCGATAATCAAAGCCCATGCCGTACAAGCCCAAGCTACTGACAATCAATTGCAATATAGAGCCCAAGACAACACCCAGCGCTACACCCATGATACCGCCGTCGAACACTGGTACACCGAATAGTGTAATACCATTCGTAAAGAATAGTGCACCGATAATAATACCTATGTTATACAGAACCGGTGCCAGCGCGAAGAAAGCAAATCGTCCAACGGCTTGCTGCATACTGGCAAACACCGTTGCAACAGCAAATAAGAATGGATTAATGGCAATGACACGCATCATACTGACAGCGAGCGACCTACTCGATTCATCAAGCCCAGGCCCTACGACATACCTCACCAGCGGATCAGCAAATACGATGATCAAAATACTTACTGCCAATGTTACAAGTGCTAGTAGGTTCAAAAGGCTAGTGGAAAGTTCCCAGGCAGACTTTTTATTGCCGGTTGCAAGGCGCTGGTTAAAAACGGGAATAAACGTAACACTAAGCGCGCCAGACACAAGTATGAAGAACATAAAGTCTGGAATGGTAAAAGCTACCGTATAGGCATCGATACCTGTAGGGTACGTTGTGTAGTATAGTCCGTTTAGTAAACGATCGCGAAATAGGCCCAAAAGACTCGCCACCAAAGACGAACCAGCAAGCAAGGTTGCCGCCAATTTAAGCGGCAACCTTTTGTTAGCCTTAGAGAGTGTTGCGCGAAAGTTGATCATGCCCCGTTTCCGCAACTAGATTAGTAGAGAGCGGCCTCCTTAGGAAGTTTGGCATCTTTAAGCAATTCGTTAACTTCTTCTTCACCAAGCGTTTCGGCTTTGACAAGGGCTTCAGCGAGTTTATCAAGGCTCTTTCGGTTGCTGGTAATAATTACCTCAGCACGACGACTCGCTTCTTTAATAAGCTCGGCCACCTCACTGTCAATTTCACGTGCCGTGTCATCACTGTAAGGGCGTTCGTGGGTAATTTTGTCAAACACCATGCCACCGTTATCCTCATGGAAAACTTGGTCGCGTAGGCGTGAGCCCATACCTTGTTCGATAACCATATCACGAGCAATTTCGGTTGCCTTACGCAAGTCAGAGCCAGCACCAGTTGTCACGCGGTCGTCACCGTAAATAACCTTTTCGGCGATACGGCCACCAAGCGCACGGGCCAAAATATCCTTAAACTCAATGACACTGGTGTAGTTACGGTCTTCGGGTGGCAAGAACCACGTAACACCACCGGTACCACCACGCGGAATAATAGTCACCTTGTGCACAGGGTCGCTATCAGGGGCAACATGTCCTACTAGCGCGTGACCAGCTTCATGGTAGGCGGTCATACGCTTTTCTTCTTCGTTCATGACCTTTGTTTTTCGCTCTGGGCCAATAGCAACTTTTTCAAATGCTTCGGTAATATCGGCGTTAGAAATTTTCTTACTACTTCGCCTTGCAGCAATAATAGCGGCCTCGTTAGCAATATTTGCAAGATCAGCCCCAGATGAGCCAGCCGTCTTTGCAGCCATAGCATCGAGATTCACATCATCCTCTACTGGCTTATTCTTGAAGTGAACCTTCAAGATAGCTTCACGGTCTTTTCGCTCAGGCAGCATAATGTTGGTGCGACGGTCGAAGCGGCCCGGACGCAGCAAGGCTGGGTCAAGTACATCGGCGCGGTTAGTTGCGGCCAACACAATTACATTCGTACCCGTGTCAAAACCGTCCATTTCAACCAAGATCTGGTTTAGCGTTTGTTCACGTTCATCATGACCACCGCCCATACCACTTCCACGACGGCGACCAACGGCATCAATCTCATCAATGAAGATAATCGCCGGGGCATTCTTTTTTGCTTTTGCGAAGAGGTCACGTACGCGAGACGCACCGACACCTACAAACATTTCTACAAATTCAGAACCACTAATACTAAAGAATGGCACGTTTGCTTCACCGGCTACTGCACGCGCTAGCATTGTCTTACCAGTACCAGGGCTACCAACAAGCAACACGCCCTTTGGAATTTTAGCGCCAAGCGCTTCGTATTTTTTAGGGTGCTTAAGGAAGTCAACTACTTCTTCAAGGTCTTGTTTGGCGGCATCATTACCAGCAATATCGCTAAACACAACTTTCTTTTTATCCTCACCGTATAAAATAGCCTTTGACTTACCAAACCCAAGTGCCTGGTTGTTTTGGCCCTGCGCCTGACGCATCATGAAGATGAAGAAAGCAGCAATTAAGACCACTGGGATAATAATGATCGCCAGATTCCAAAGAATATCGCCTGTTGCTGAAGGTGTTTTAACCTCCAAGGTTACAGGCGCATCTGTCTTAAGGCCCTGTTCTTGCAGCGAGCTTGAAGCTTCTTTCGTTGATGTTTCGGCCGGCTTGTCACTGCCTTTTGGTGTAATCGTCAAAGTGTTACCCTCGACGACAATTTTCGAAATATCGCCCTTGTTCGCCCTAGCGATGACGTCGGAAATTGGCACCTGCTTTAAATTGTCGTGGTTGCCGGTGAGCGCATAAATAATAAGAGCACCAAACACAATAACCGCCCAAAAGAGGGTAATGCGTAAAATACTACTTGGTTTCTTCTTTGGTGACGGAGCGGTTGCTGGCATATTAAACTATCTGTTCCTTTCGGGCATTATAAGAATCTAGGTATATCTCTATAATTTTATCAGTTGTAAGCTAAATTGGCGAGTACTGAAATAGAGCTTGGTGCCATTTCCGGCCTCAAACGTAGCATGCGGCCTGGCAACTTTGATGGCATGAAGGGCCCGCGCAAGCTGGGGGCGGGTTAGAGCGCCGTCTGTTACCTCTCGTAAACATTCGAGAGCGGCCGGTGCTGGCAAATTAGAAAACATATAGCGACTATAGTATGGGCCTGGCCCAATGAGCGCTTGCACTTCCTGCTGAATAGCACGTTTTAATGCTTTTTGGTGGACATGGAGGGCACGTAGCTCTCGCTTTGTCTGAGTAGGAATATCTTTTGCTTGTTTTCGAATACGGTTCCTAAGATACGCATCGCTAGCGTTGGTGGGATCTTCGCGCCAAGGAATGTTATTTCGCTGCGCGTACGCAATAAGCGCCGATTTCTCTGTATCGATCAAAGGTCGGATAACCTTAGAGTCCAGCACCGCCGCACCGCGCCAGCCGGTACCGCGAGTGACGTTAATAGCTACAGTTTCTACTAAATCATCAAGGTGGTGCGCGGTGGCAATGCGTGCATTATATTTTTCAGCTAATTCGTGTAAAAAGGCATAGCGACGTTCACGGGCTAACGCTTCGCCAGCCGATGGGCCGAGCTCTTCCCTTCTTGTCTCAAAAGGCAGGCCATGGTATTTAGCGACATTACTCACAAACTCAGCATCAAGGTGCGAATCAGGACGAATGCCATGATCAAAATGGGCAACAATTAACTCGTGATCACCCACTCGACGCATAATGTCCAGTAGTACCATCGAATCCACCCCACCACTCACTGCAACGATGTATTTCATGCCGCCTGTAATTTCTTCAATTCTTCAACAACCGCTTCGCCGTGCCCCATTGGTGTCACGCGACCATATACTTTTACTACCCTACCGGCTGGATCGATAATAAAAGTCTTACGTAAAATACCTTCTTTGCCAAACATTTTCGGGCCCCAGGCACCGTACGACCCAATGACCTCACCGTTAGCGTCGGTAAGCAAAGTGAAATTTAGCGAGTGCTTAGCCTTGAATTTCTCGTGGCTACTTGGGTCGTCCTTGCTGACGCCAATAATCTCCGCACCAAGCTCCGCTAAGGTATCGCGCGCGTCCCGAAGACTGCAAGCCTCTACCGTACAGCCAGGCGTGTCATCTTTAGGGTAAAAATACAGAACAACCCACTTACCTTTGTAATCGGAAAGGCTATGGACGACTCCGTTGCTATCGGGCAAAGAAAAGTGTGGCGCATCATAAGGTATTGTACTCATGCTATTAAGTATAATCCAATTTAACAGTTGGTATAATACTAAATAGTGTCTGAATTAACGAAACTCGCTAAAAAAGAAAAGTCAGAGCGTATTCTCACCTTCGACTTACTGCGTGGCTATTTTTTAGCTGTTATTCTTTTTAACCATCTTGAGTACTACCCTAGTGGGCTTGAGTTTCTGACCGGCAAAAGTATTTTATATGTTTCGACGGCCGAGGGATTCTTTGCTGTATCTGGCATCGTACTGGGTATCGTGAGGGGGCGCAAACTCGTCAACCAACCTATCAGTAAGGCTATTACACTTTTATGGAAACGAGCAGTGCAACTTTACCTCACGAGTATCATCCTCACCCTTCTCTTCACCATTATAGGGCAATTCTTCTTAAATAACCCGGGGCTGAAATACGGCATCTATACCGACTGGACAAACTGGGGTGACTTACTTTGGCAAACCATTACGCTGCATTATAGCTACGGTTGGGCAGACTTCTTGCGGATGTACGCCGTGTTTATATTCTTTACTCCTATAGCCGTTTGGCTACTTCGCAAGGGGTGGTGGTATGTAGTGCTGGCCATTAGCACCTTACTATGGGCCCTCTACCCCCTCTTCGCAGGTGACGTTATTATCGCCCAACTGTTTAGTTGGCAATTAGTATTCTTTGGCGGCTTCGTGATTGGTTTTTATTGGCAGGATATTGTTGCCTGGTGGAGGAAGATCACACCTATTGTTCGCAAGCGCCTTGGCTGGAGCCTGGTTTCGGTATTCATCTTAACCCTCATTGCTAGTTCAGTGTTGGTATTTAGTCAGTGGTTGCCTACCCAGCTTGGCGGACAGCTGACTGCAGTCCACCACGTTATAGAGCAAGGTTTCGACAAAGACCGTCTCCCACTGCCTCGAATCATTCTGGGATGTATGTGGTTTTGGGGCGCTTTCTATCTTTTCCGTCGTTTTGAAAGCTGGATTATTAAATATCTCGGCTGGCTATTATTGCCATTCGGAGCAAATTCGCTGTATGTATATACGCTGTCGGCGTTTATTGTTTTCTTTGCGCATTTATTTGTTGCCGCACCAGGCTTCAACAGTGTTCTACTAAATCTAAGTGCTTCACTGTTAGCGTTGGGGCTCGTACTTCTTTCGGTGAAAAAGAAATTCCTAATGAAAATTATTCCCCGCTAACGCGGTACTCAGTAGCCTTATACAACGACTTACCGGTTATATCGTCCGTAGTGGTGACTGTACGAAGTTTCACCCAACTTTGCTGGTAGGGTGGGACGTCCGGGTCGGTAGTGTTGTCTAAGTACCAAATAATAGGGTTGTCTTTCTTAAATTGAGCAAGATCTTTAATTTTGTGCATGTCATTGTCTTTTAACATATTGAGCGAGCCATAAATATACTTGGTACTCTCATCGATAAAGTAGACCGGGTGCTGTGGCGTTGAATACGGAATTGCTTCGTAGAATATCCAGGGGCTGGCCGCAACAATAGGCGTACCGTCTGGTGACGCATTCTTCGCTTCGTCCACTGCTTGGCGTGTAAATATGTGCGTGCTTGTATTTTTATTAAAGTTTCCGTATCGGTACACATTGGTAATACCGCCCACCATCATACCGACAACGGCTAAAATAGGCAGTGCTCGCCATAATGGCTTCCAGCGTCGGGTTCCAACCACCAAAATAACCGCCAAGAATATCGATAGCGCAACGATACTTGGTATTAAGTATCGTTCTACAAATGACGAGCGAAGTGGCGGCATCGATGCCAAGAACAACAGCACGGGAGGCACAATTGCCAAGCAGGCAATGAGCAAGAATGAGCGTCGCTCTTTAGTGCGTAGTGACTTAAAGGCCCTTGGAAGCACAACAATAACCAAGGCCACAATAGCTAACATAATACACGCTAGCCAACCTTGTACTTGGCCGTGTTCCAAATAGTAAAAGTAGTTAGACAGGTAATTGGTTGGCGTATCGACACCAACTGGTCCTATCCAAAAACCACCGCCCTGTACGACACCCAGCTGGATGGCCATAAAAGGCAGCCATGGTAAGAAAAGGCCAACCGCTACCGAATAAGCGATAATCCAGCCTTTTGTAAAAAAGCGTTTAACGTTTTCTTTAAAACGAAGCTTTGGCTGCCAGGTTTCCATAGCCTGCCACACCCAGTGCCCTACCCACACAAGAGCCGTGAAGTAATGCGTCCACATACCCAGTGACACCAATACACCATACAACACCCATAACTTAGTGCTGTTCTCTTGGCGTGCCTTGAGCATAACGTAGGTTGCCGTAAATACAATCAAAGCAGCCAAGGTATACATACGGGCTTCATCACTGTAACGGATAAGCATTGGTGAAAGGACAATAAATAACAAGGCTGTCCAAGCGACTTTGCGGCCGAATAGTTTACGCGACAAGAAGAAGGCTACCGTTGCAGTCGCCGCACCAAACACAATACTGAGCGATCGATACGCTAGTTCGGTAGTGCCAAACAAATTTGACCATATTTTTAAGAGCCAATAATAAAATGGCGGATGAACATCAGTCGCAGTATAGCGAGCAATATCCCAAAAACTAAACTGCGCAATATAGGCGCTAAACGCTTCGTCAAACCAAATAGAAGCCCTAGGTGCATTAATAAGAGTAATGGTAATAAAGACGGCAAGGCCAAGAATAAGAATGGCACTATCGAGCTTTGGGTGCTTTTGAATATGACTTCGAACGGTACGGTAGATATTTTTCATAACTGCCCTTATCATACCGCGAAATCACCAAGGTGAGCAATGATGAAACAGTCTAGCTTTCTCTCTTAAAGTGTTGTATACTACCCTAGTTGCACACCATCGGGGTGTGGCGCAGTTGATAGCGCGCTCGGTTTGGGACCGAGAGGTCGAAGGTTTGAGTCCTTTCACCCCGACCACAGTAATTATTGGTTATCGTTCGCGATAACAATGCGAGAAGACGTCAATTGCGGCGTCTTTTTCTATGTCTTAGCACGAGTCGGTCAGTACAACTCACACCAACAACAACCCTGCTCATGCTTGCAATATTGTATCGCCCAGTTCATAAATAGACCCATCGCCTTGGGTACGTTGCGGAGAACTTTGCTCTACAGAGCCCGGTTCCCTGCACCGTGAGCCCTCCACCCGCGATGTCGCGGGCTTTTTCATTGAAGCTCGTACCTGGTATCATACCTATGGACAAGCATAACGCCTCTCGTTTAAACCCCATTATTGAAGTATAATAACGCTTATGACCTCTAAACAAACTACTACCTCACAGCCTTCATCCGTTGCTACTTCCAACAATCAACTCAACAAGCTTCGTGCCGCCGTATTAGGTGGTAATGATGGTATTGTTTCTACCGCCGGGCTTGTGCTTGGTGTAGCGGGTGCTTCAGCTTCGAAAGAGACCATTCTTATTGCCGGAGTCGCCGGCCTGGTTTCTGGTGCTATATCTATGGCAGCTGGTGAATTTGTTTCTGTAAGCAGCCAACGGGACAGCGAGAAGGCCTTCCTAGAGCGGATGCGTACTCATATTGCGAGCAAGCATCATTCATCGGAAGCCGAGGAGTTTATTGAACGCTTCAAAGAAAAAGGCATCAGCGAAGCTACCGCTATAAAAGTTGCCGATGAGCTTGAAGCCGCCGGTACACTTACCACTGAACTCGAGAAAGAACTCGGCATCGATGCCGATGATTTAAGTAACCCCTGGTCGGCGGCTATAGCCTCAGCACTTTCATTTACAGCCGGGTCCATCATTCCCCTTGCGGCTGTGTTCTTTTCTTCTGACGAATGGCGCCTTCCTATTACAGTTGCTGCGGTCTTGCTTAGCCTCATCCTTACCGGAACGTTGAGTGCCCGCGCTGGACAAGCAAATAAAACTCGAGCAGCACTTCGTGTGGTCGTTTGGGGTATTGGCGCGATGGCAATCACCTACGCGATTGGCCACGTAATAGGTGTAAGTTTATAGGTTTAGCATGAAGCTGACCCTTACCACCCTTAACTTACAAGGCTTTGAGCACTGGGACGAGCGAAGTCCAAAGATTTTAAAATATCTTAAAGAAGTTGACGCTGATGTGATTTTATTCCAAGAGGCAGTATTTCTTCCAAGTGTTTCACCACACAACCAAGCACAGCTTCTTAACCAAGACCTTAACTATCCTTACCAAGTAAGTACCATTAGCCGCTTGCAGTCTAGCCCTGAACACCAAATATACCGAGAAGGTTTAGCTCTAATTTCTAAATATCATATTCGTTCTTCGGATACACTCATTTTGAAAAAAGCCGAGGGTGATCAACACAATCGCATTCTACAATTAGTCGACATCTGGATTGGCGATCACATTGTGCGCATCGGGCATGTTCACTTCTCGATCACTGACGTTGTCGACTATGCAACCCCGCAGCTTGAAGAAACGTTATCCATACTAAAAGCTCGCCACGAAAAACGCATTTTGATTGGTGATTTCAACTTAAGTCATTTAGAAGATACGAGTGATTTATGGAAAGATGAGTACATCGCCTCGACTCATACCCCATACATTACCTACCCCTCTTGGCACGAAGGTCCAAAGCGTACCGATTACGCCTTGATACCAAAAGAATATTCGTTCGATTCAATTACTGTATCTGAAGATGGATTATCCGACCACCGTGCCTTAACGGTGGCTATTACTCTACCCGACGGGCAAAGTACTCCTCAGTCTCACGAGTAAAAATTTCAGCTACTTTTGGACCAACGCCATAAAATTTTTGGATACGTTTAGAAAATTCGTCTTCATCAAGGCTACTATCAAGTACAAATAGAAGTGACCCTTCGTACTCGCGAATGAGCCGCTCCATACATAGTTTTAAAGCCCGCGCCGTAACATGTTGATAGCGCGTATACCCTCCGGCGTGTAAAACTCGGACAAGTTGTAGTTCTGATGCCGAATCAATTGCCCATGGAGTGTCGAGCTTTTTATCAATAAACAGTTTCCAGGTTTGCACTGCAGACTCAGAACGAATTGGCTTACCAAACAAATAGCACAGCAAAAACCAACGAAACAAATCAGTATCACTCGATAGAACATCCAGGTCGAATTCAGCAGCAGTATGAGTCTTAGGGGCTTTGCGTGCCATCAGTCTTATTATACTCACTTGTGCGAGAAGAGGTTAGCTTCCCCATGCTTCGGCATCATACAACCACCGAACCTCAGCGCCATTTTCTTCAGCAACTTGAGCAGCTACGGCTACAGGCACTCCGCCTTGCAAACGAGCCTTGCGCAATGCATCGTGTTTGCTTGCACCCGTGGCAAAAATAACGAGTTCAGCTATATGCTCGAGTGCCTTTAACGAAAAACTAATGCGTTGCGCTGGTGGTTTTGGTGAATTGTGAATAGGTATAACCCATCGAGTCGAAGGCTGCATAAAGCCCGGGTTGTCTGGAAATAGTGAAAGCGTATGCCCGTCCTCACCAACGCCAAGCCACACTAAATCAAAGCGCTCAATTTCTAAAGCCGCTATTTTGGCGTCATAGGCTTCGGCTGTCCGTTCAACCGATTCTAAAATAGTGGGACCTAGTCGATGCATGGTATCGAATGCAGGATCGGCATCAAACAATGCTATGATCGTTCCCCAGTTTGAATCAGGTTCATCAAGCGGTACATAGCGCTCATCGCCCATCAATACTGTCACCTTACTCCAGTCGACCACATCGGAAAAAGAGGCAATGAGCTCTTTGTAAGCAGCCAGTGGCGACGAGCCGCCGGCGAGCACCCAGGTAGCGGAACCGCGTTCGGAAATGGCAAGGTTTAAAATCTCAACTGCGTTTTCGGCGGCTGCCTTCGCAACGTCATCGGTAGTGTCGTAATTACGAATTTCCGTCATCGCACGTTACTCTATTTGGCAAATTCAACTGCCCGTGTTTCGCGGATCACATTTACCTTAATAGTGCCCGGGTACTGCATAGTGCTTTCAATTTTATTGGCAATGTCACGAGCTAGTTTTATAGCACTTAAATCATCGACACTCTCGGCTCGCACCATAACGCGAACTTCGCGACCCGCGCTAATAGCATAAGCTTTTTCAATGCCGCCAAAGCTATTGGCAACGTTTTCGAGTTCACGCATGCGCTCGGCGAAGTTTTCAGCACTAATATTACGAGCGCCCGGTCGAGCAGCTGATAATGCGTCACAAACACGAACCACCAAGGCCTCTACCGTCGTCGCTTCAACGTCATCGTGGTGGGCTTCAATAGCGTGAACGATAGCATCGCTCATGCCGTACTTTCGAGCCAATTCCGCACCAATATGGTGGTGCTTACCCTCTACCTTATGGGTAACAGCCTTACCGACGTCATGCAAAAGAGTAGCCGTTTTCGCAACACGAACATCGGCACCAATTTCTTCGGCAATAATACCCGCCATGTGGGCCATTTCGGTACTATGAAGCAATACATTTTGGCCATAACTCGTACGGTACTTCAGCTCACCCAGTAAATGAATGAGTTCTTTGGGAATACCAATAACGCCGACTTCGCGTGCGGCATCTTCACCAGCACGAGTGACTTCTTTCTCAATCTCTTTCTCGGCCTTAGCGACAACTTCTTCGATACGGCCCGGGTGAATACGTCCGTCCTTCATGAGCATTTCAAGACTAAGACGTGCCACTTGTCGACGCAGTGGATCAAAGCTGGAAAGAATAATCATACCAGGCGTGTCATCAACCAAAATATCAACACCAGTTGCCCGTTGAAGAGCCTGGATATTGCGACCTTCTTTACCAATAATGCGACCCTTCATTTCGTCATCCGTCAGCTTAATAGCCGTTACAGTACGTTCGGCGGTCACTTCACTACTCATGCGCTCCATAGCTTCTACTAAAATAAGTTGCGCCTGCTCTTCAGCGGTATCTTTAGCGTCATTTTGCAGCTTGGCAACTAGGCCAGTAAGGTCTTGCTTAATATCACGCTCGGTCATTTCCAGAAGTTTTTCAGCGGCTTCTTTTTTCTTAAGGCCAGCTATCTTTTCAAGCTTTTCTTGTTGACGAGAACGAATCTCGCGAATCTCGTTCTTTAAAGCTTCAACTTCATCTTCTTGAGTGCGCAGTGATTCGGCACGCTTGTCGAGTTCGTCAAGCTTTTTATCAAGGTTTGTTTCGCGCTCAGCAAGGCGGTTTTCTGTTTTCTCCCAACTTTTACGACGATCCGTCTCTTCTTTTTTGGCGTCTTCGGCCAATTTTAAGGCTTCATCTTTAGCCTTTAGTACAATATCGCCAGCCTTATTTTTAGCCTCGGCTATTACCTGATCCGCTTTGTGTTTCCCGCCAGCTCGACGTTGACGCTCGTACACAAAAGTACCCCCAACACCAGCAAACACTCCGATAAGTGCGGCGATTATTCCTTCTACCATATTGTAGTCCTTCCTCAAGAAAACCCGGCCAAGTGTTCATCTTGGCAAAAATGTAATCACAAGTTAACTTGAATGTTCAAAAATATTGGAAAGCCCGTCCATCTTCACTATAAGAAAACATATAATGGGCTACTCTTATTGTAGTCTGGTTTGTAATTAGTTGGCAATGCTAATTTATAACTTATTTACGCGGTTGGGTGATGTTGGCTTCAGCGCCATATTCTGGCAGTACAATCTCATCGTTCTCGCCACGCTGAAGACGCTGCACGCCTTGTGTTTGCCAGTCATTACCTGTCTCTCCAACTATTGGAAGGTTTCGCGCGTAGGCTAACGAGTTGAGCACCGTAATGCCAATACGAAGGCCCGTAAAACTACCTGGACCCTTAAAAGCAACTAAGCCGGTAAGGTCATCCCAGGCTTTGTTGTACTTACCAAGATACTGCTCGAGATGAGCGAGTAACCCCTTGGCTAACTCACGACCCGACTCCCAGTTCTCTGTCACAGACCAGTCACCGTCGATGAAGGTAATACGGCAGATTGGTGTTGATGTATCAAGAAGAAGTATCATGATATATCCTCTTTGCTTAAAAGCTCTTTATATTCATCGGGTAATTCAATTGAGCGTTCGGTCTCACTAGGTGAAGCGAAAGTTATACTATAGTGCGTTTGGGGCAATACCCCCTCGACAATATCAGCCCATTCAATAACTGTCACAGTTTTTGGGTCCTGGACCATTTCCGCCACTTCCGAGGCCATAATACCTGGGTCCGATAAACGGTAAAAGTCATAGTGTACAAGCTGTAAATTATCTCGCCCATCATATACACGACTAATGGTAAAACTTGGGCTCTGCACTTCATCACTGATGCCAAGACCTTGCGCTAGACCCTTAGTAAAAGTAGTTTTTCCAGCACCAACATCACCAACTAACTCAAACACTTCACCGCCCTTTAAGCTGGCGCCTATCCGAGCGCCTAATCGTCGGGTTTGTTCCGCGTTATGTACCTCTATAATCATCCGCTCTATTATAGCATCTTTCGCTCTGGCACTTTCGCACTCACTACACTACAATAGAGCGTAAGCATTATGCGCATTTCCGATAACAGTCTGGAAACGTTGCTTGGGCGGGCAAACCTTGTAACTCCTGAGCAGTTAGCCTCTTTAAAAGATGAAGCGGCTCGTTCAAAGCGCCCTCTTCTCGACATAGTATATGAACAAAAAGCCGTTGATGAGAAAACGCTTGTTCAAGCCTTCGCCGAGGATAGTGGCATTCCGTATACGGATATTGATGCTCGCTCTATTCCAACCGATGTACTCCAACGAATTCCCGAACGGGTTGCTCGCCAGTATATGGCCGTTCTGTTTAAGATTGATGATGACGGCGTGCATCACTTGGCTATGGAAGACCCCGATGACGTTCAAGCGGTCAACTTTATCCAAAAAGAAATTGGTACAAACTCACGTATTTACATTGCCACCCGCGACAATATTTTAGCCGCCCTCGATATGTACCGTGGCGATGTCGACAAAGAACTTAATGAAGTTATTGAGGTGCAGCGAGTTGATGAAAACACCGAAAAAGATCAGCTTGTTTCAGAAAAAGATATCGCCGAAGACTCCCCTATTGCCCAAACGGTCAATCTTTTGCTTGAATACGCCATTCGCTCGCACGCCAGTGACATTCATATCGAACCGCGCGAAGAATACGTACAAGTGCGCTACCGCGTGGACGGTATCCTTAAAGAGGTAAACCGACTCCCTCGTAATGTACTGGGTGCTTTAGTGAGCCGTATTAAAATTTTATCCAACCTTAAGATTGACGAACGACGCGTACCGCAAGATGGCCGTTTTAAAACAATCGTGGGCGGCCGTAAGTACGCATTGCGTGTTAGCACCCTGCCAATTGCCGACGGCGAAAAAGTGGTTATGCGTATTCTTGATGAATCAAGCGAAGCCACAAGCCTTGACCACTTAGGCTATTGGGGCAAAGCCTTAACTGATATCTCTCGCGAGATCCATGACCCGGACGGCATCGTCCTTATGACCGGCCCGACCGGCTCAGGTAAGTCAACCAGCTTGTTTAGTATTTTGTCGGAACTTAACACGCCCAGCGTAAACATTTCAACTATTGAAGACCCTGTTGAATATAAAATTAAGGGTGTTAACCAAACTCAGACCAATGCCAAGGCAGGGATGACATTCGTCAATGGTTTGCGCGCCTTACTCCGTCAAGACCCGAACATCATTATGGTTGGTGAGATTCGTGACGGCGAAACGGCTAACCTGGCTATCCAGGCCGCCCTTACGGGCCACATGGTGTTTAGTACGCTTCACACCAACAACGCTGCGACTACCCTGCCTCGTCTGCTCGATATGGGTATCGAGCCCTTCTTGATTGCTAGTACAATCCGTGCAGTCGTGGGTCAGCGCCTTATTCGGCGCCTCCATGTCGAAACGCGCCAAAGCTACGTACCAAGCCCAGAGGAAAAAGCAGAACTCCTTCAGATGTTCCACATCCAGGAGGGTGAGAACTTTAAGATTATTCACGAGCTGGAAAAACAAGCCCTGGCCGCCGGACTTGGCGAAGGTCTTCCGCTCAGCACCGACGAACACGGTATCAAAAACCTATGGCGCGCCGATAAAGAGGCTAATACCGATGATGTCCACGAAGGCTATAGGGGACGACTTGGTATTTACGAAGTCCTCTATAACTCATCGAGCATTCAGAAGCTCATTATGGCGCGGGCAACCAGTGATGACATCCAACAGCAAGCAGTTCGCGAGGGCATGGTTACCATGCAGCTCGACGGCTTTATAAAGGCGCTGCGCGGTGAAACAACCATTGAAGAAGTTCTAAGGGTAACGCGAGAATAACCTATGGCGAAATTTACATACATCGCCTCTGATACGCAGAATAATGTTATCAAAGGAAAGACTGAACTCCCCGACCGCCAAGCCGTCATTACGGCGCTTAATAAACAAGGCCTGCGCCCGGTTAGTATTAAAGAGATCAAAGAGGGCGGCGGTTCTATTGATCTAAACAATCTGTTTGGACCCGGTAAAGTTAAGCAGGACCAGCTTGTAGCCTTTACTCGTCAGTTGAGCGCCATGGTGAGCGCTGGAGTACCTTTGCTTCGTTCGTTGAGTTCTATTCAGAAACACACCGAAGACAAAGCGCTTCAAAAATTACTCGCCGACGTCGTAAAAGAAGTTGAAGGCGGTATTCCGCTGGGCGATAGCCTGGCAAAACACCCCGAGACGTTTAGTGACATCTATGTAAACATGGTCCGAGCTGGTGAAGCGGCGGGTATTTTGGATGACATCTTGAAACGTCTGGCTGGTCAGCTCGAGAAATCGGCTGCTATCCGTAAGAAAATTAAGAGCGCCATGGCCTATCCGCTCGTACTGCTGAGTATTACAATCCTTGCCTTCTTCGGGTTGATGATTTTCGTTATTCCGCAAATTGGCGCTATTATTCAAAACCTGGGTGGCCCTGATGCTAAACTTCCAACAATTACTTTGGTTATGTTGGGTATTAGTGGTTTTATTACGAAGTATTGGTATATTCTTTTTCCAGCTATCGGCGGCGTCATTACCGCCCTTGTTCTGTACGTTAAAAGAAGCCCCAAAGGTAAACGACAATTTCACCTGCTTATTTTAAAAATACCCGCTATTAAAACCATCATACGAAAAATTTCGGTCGCCCGGTTTGCTCGTACTTTCTCGGCGCTCATGGGCGCAGGTGTTGCCGTGCTTGAATCACTTGATGTTACCTCAAGGGCTATTGGTAATGTCATTTACGAAGAAGCCCTTAAATCGGCCGCCATTGATGTAAAAAACGGTAAACAGCTTTCGGTAGTGCTTGAATCAAACGACCTCTTCCCGTCTATTGTCTCGCAAATGCTCGCGGTTGGTGAGGAAACCGGACAGACAGATACCGTCCTGGTCAAGGTAGCCGATTTCTACGAAGAGGAAGTTGACCTAGCAATTGATAGTATCAGCTCCATCATGGAGCCTGCTATGATCGTCGTGATGGGTGGTATGGTAGGTCTTATCGCCGCCAGTGTGATGGTACCTATTTCTCAGCTTTCATCAAACATTAAATAACGCTTTTGGGTATGCTCTTCATATTGCTTACGCATGCTATAATGAGGAAGTAATTGCATTCGTGGGCATATGTCAAAATTCTTTTATAACGATAAACCAATTGTAGGGCTTGATATCAGTAGTACTGGTATCAAATTAATGTCGGTAGACCCCAAGAAGTGGCTCGTTCATGGCTACGGGTCTGTTGATCTTGACCCCACAAGAATGCGCGAAGGCCTCGAGAACGAGAACAGTACCTTTTTGGCCGATAGCCTAAAAGAACTTATGAGTAGCAACATTGTCGGCTCCCTACTTAGTAACCGTGTTGCCATTGCCCTTCCCACTTCTCGAACCTATACGCGAACATTTACCCTTCCTAGTTCGGCGGAAAAATCGCTTGACGAGGCAGTTATGCTAGAGGTTGAACAGTATATTCCTATCCCTGTCTCAACTCTTTACATCGACTACCAAGTTATCGAGCGTGACCGTAAAACTATTGTCGTTTTGATGAGCGCTGTTTCTCGGACTATTGTCGATAACGTTACTCGTAACGTTAAGGCAGCTGGACTCTTACCAGT
The DNA here is from genome assembly GCA_001897305.1 of Candidatus Saccharibacteria bacterium 47-87. Classification (GTDB taxonomy): domain Bacteria; phylum Patescibacteriota; class Saccharimonadia; order Saccharimonadales; family Saccharimonadaceae; genus Microsaccharimonas. The sequence continues at coordinate 812,465 of MKSO01000001.1, forward strand.
ACTTATTGAGCCAAGTATCAATTCAGTTGGGCGTGTCCTGACTGCTACCGAGGACGGCACGCTTCCTACGGTAGTTGTGGATATTGGCCCTGCGGGTACCGATATTGCAATCCTTGACCGTGGCTCGATTCGTGTCACGAGCGGCGTAACAATTGGCGGAAACAGCTTTACACTCGATATAGCTAAAAAGCTCAACATAGCTCTTGAAAATGCTCACCAATTAAAGGTGTTGAATGGTTTAAATGCCGGGCCGCGACAGCAGAAGTTGCGCGAAGCCCTTTCACCTAGCCTGGAGCGGATTCTTACCGAGACAAAGAAGGTAATGCGCTACTACACCGAACGAGTCAACCCAGACCGTAAGCTCGAGCAGCTTCTTATCGTCGGGGGCGGTAGTAATGTGCCCGGTATTGGCGAATACTTCACTGAAAACCTTATTATTGCCGCTCGAGTCGCAAGCCCTTGGCAACAGCTTGATTTTGGTAAAATTGAAGAACCGCCAAAACAAGTGCGTCCACGATACATAACTGTTGCAGGTGCCGCAAGTATTACTCCTGGAGGAATTTGGAAATGATCAACCTACTAGCTACTGATCAAAAAGCGGAAATAAAAGCCGCCCGCACAAACCTACTCCTCGTACGCTATATTGGTCTGATTTTAATAGCTTTCGCTTTTATAGGTGGAGCACTTTACATTTCATATTCAGTGCTCGAAGGCACTAAGAACAACACCGAATCGCTCATTACAGCCAGCGCTGAAAAAGCAAATATCTATCACGATACACAGGCTCAAGTCGAAACGCTCAACTCCCAGCTTGGAGCGGCTTCAACTGCTTTTACCCAAGAGGTTCGCTATTCATCCTTCTTAGTAAAACTTGGTCAGGTCATGCCACCGGGAACAATTCTAGGCGAGCTTGCACTGAACGAGAGTAACTTCAACGGCACACCTTTCGAACTTAAAGCCTATGCCAAAACAACCACAGAAGCAAGTAGCCTCCAAAGCCAACTTCAGGTATCACCGCTCTTCTCAAAGGTAACCCCGCTATCTACTGGTAGCGACCAAGGAATCGATAAATATCCCGTTCAAGTCAAGCTGTCCGTAACACTAAATAAGGCGGGCATATAATGAAACCTAAAAAACAATTCAGCCCACAAAACCTCCGTGCTCTGCTTTCGGTGGTTCTCGTATTGGTCGTCTTAGGCGGCGGCGCTTTATTCTACTGGGGCATGGGGCTCATTAAGGCGTACGCTATAGAAGTTGACCACCGCATCATAGACGCCGAGGCAAGCCGGCAGCAGATCAGTCAGCTACAAACCCTACGAGCCGAAATAGCACAGAACAGTTCGCTTATTGATAAAGCTAATCTGTTTTTCGTTTCGCCAGATACCTATCGAACAAAAGCACAAAATGATATAACCGCGTATGCCTCTGCTGCTGGCTTAAAGATCAAAGAAACCACCTTCGCAGACCCTGCCAATGGCACGTATAGTATCACAGTTAAGTTTAATAACCCTGTTAAATTCGCCAGCTTAATCACATTCCTTAATAATATTGAAGGTAACTTACCAAAAATGCAGGTTAATTCTATTAGTCTAGCCCGATCGGAGTCAAACAATCCGACAGATGTAAATGTTAACGAAATGACCATAGGGATCTTAGTAAGGTAATACATTATGGCAGCTAAAACATCCAATAAGTCGAATTCCGTCAGCTCACTAAAACCGTTAGGCGCTTTGCTTAGTCGTTTTCACTTTCTTATTTTTTTCATTGTGGTAGTTGGGTGTTTGGCGGCCTCTGTATACTACATAAATTACACCTTCACTCATCTTCCCGAAGATGGATATACATCAACAATTAACCCGGGGACAATCGACCAAAAAGCTCTCGAGCGTATTCAAAACCTACACACAAGTAGTCAGCCAGCCAGCGCTCCGGAGCTCCCAAATGGCCGAGTGAATCCATTTGCCGAATAAGCATTGCTCAGTACGTAATGAAAAGCTTATACTAAAGATATGCTACTGCTTGGTTCACGCCTCTTAAACTCGCCGGTTATGAGCCTACAAACCGGTACACGCTTGGCTCACATCTTGCGGCCTCTTATTGACCCCGCTAATCTGCGTATACTAGCCTACGAAGTGGATGGTCCCTTGCTAACCGAAAAACCTTCCTACTTACGAACGGCTGATATTAGGGAATACGGCCGACTGGGCATGATTATTAATAGTGCCGACGAATTTGTCGGAGCTGATGATATTATCCAAATTAAGAACCTACTAAACCTTGGTTTCGCCCTCATCGGCGTATCGGTTCTAGACGAACAAGGCAGAAAGTTAGGAAAGGTAGAAGACTACACCCTAGAAACAGGTGATTTTGTCATACAGCAACTAACAGTCCGACGCGGCTTGTTGAAGTCGCTTGCCGACACCGGACTCTTGATCCACCGCTCGCAGATTGTAGAAATTAATAATAAAAGCATCATCGTTAAGGCTAACGATCAAAAAATTTCTAAACCCGTTATGGCCACGCTGCGAGAAGACTTCGTTAATCCATTTAGAACAGCGGGCGCAAAGCCCGAAACAATCACAACAAACACGACGAGCGATTCGTAGTACTCATGCATCTTCGTTTAATACCGAGCGAATATCGTCATACCGAAAACCTTGCCGTACAAGATACCCGATCAACTTCTGAGGGTCATCGTATTTGATTGCTTTTTTGGCGACCACCTTGCGTAGCTCATCTAGCTCTTGTCTCTCGGATTTCTCTAGAAACTCATCGACAATACCCCCGCTTACGCCCTTAGCAGCAAGCTCGGCTTTTAACCTACGAAAACTTGTTCCTTTGCGTAGATTACGATTTTCAATCCAAAACCGAGTAAACTTTTCGTCGTCTACATACCCCTTTGCGATGAGCCTGTCAAAGACGCGATCTGTCAGTTCTTTGCTGACGCCTTTTCTGAGTCCGCCCTCTTTAGTTGGCGTATCTCTTGTTTTGCGATAGAGGTAATCGCGCATTTCCCGCTGGCTGCGTGGCCTTGTTAGTGCGTACTCAAGCGCGCGGGTATATAACTTTCCAAACTGACTTTCGTTTTCTAATTCAGCCAGCTCTTCTTCTGTGTATTCAGAGCCCGTTTTAATGCCCAGTTCAGCGACTTGAGTAATATCTAACGAAAAGCGATACTTACCGTCAACGAAAACGTTAACGCGGTCCTTATCGCGTACTTGCATTTTAAGAGCAGTGATTTTCATACGATAAACCTACTGTTTACTGTAGTAGTGCTCAAACGTCTGTTTCAAACCATCGGTTATTGCACCGCCAAGCACGATATCGCGTAGTTCTGCGAGTGGCACCCAGCGAGCTTCACTCACTTCATCTGGTTGTAATGTAAGCTCGGGTTGCTCATCTACGACTAAGCGATAAACCTTAGTAAAACGATTCATTTTGTTACCATCAGGGTCAACAGCTTCTGCATAGAAATACGCCACCTCATCAAGTGCAGCTACCTTTATGCCAATCTCTTCAGAAAGTTCTCTCAGTGCAGCTTGTTCGTAGGATTCTGGGTAGTCAATATTACCACCGGCAGACGTATCCCAGCAGTTGGGATACGTCTTTTTAGTTGCAGTCCGCTTTTGAATAAGAATATTCCCCTGCCGATCTTCGACAGAAATACGAACCAACCTGTATCGTAGCCCGAGTTTTCGGGAATCGTCACGACCAACTGGCCCTATAGGCTTGTCGTTCTCGTCGACGTGCCAAATTTGCTCTTGGTCAGGCATTCTGCAACCTATTCGTCGGTTTCGGCCACTTTAGTGCGAACCTTGCCTTCGATTTCATCAAGAACTTTAGGGTTATCGGCAAGATACTGCTTGGCAGCCTCGCGGCCTTGGCCAATTTTACCATCGGCGTAATCAAACCAAGCTCCTGCTTTACCCACCACGCCATGAAGAACAGCGAGATCAAGTACATCGCCAGTACGGGAAATACCTTCGTTATACATGATGTCAAATTCGGCTGCACGGAATGGCGGAGCAATCTTGTTTTTGACAATCTTTACTTTTGTACGGTTACCGATTATATCCTCGCCTGACTTAATTTGCCCGGTTCTGCGAATGTCCATACGAACTGAGGCGTAGAATTTTAGTGCATTACCACCCGTAGTGGTTTCTGGGTTACCAAACATGACACCAATTTTCATACGAATTTGGTTGATGAAGATAACGATTGTCTTACTCTTATTGATAATACCCGTCAGCTTACGAAGCGCCTGACTCATAAGACGAGCCTGAAGACCCATGTGGCTATCGCCCATTTCACCTTCAATCTCGGCCTGCGGAACCAAAGCTGCAACAGAGTCGACAACAACGAGGTCAACCGCATTAGAACGAACCAGCGTTTCAACAATCTCAAGTGCTTGTTCACCGTTGTCAGGCTGCGCAACCAAAAGGTTGTCGGTATCTACGCCTAAACGACGAGCATACGCTGGGTCTAGTGCGTGTTCGGCGTCAACAAATGCTGCCGTACCGCCCTTTTTCTGCACTTCGGCAATTGCGTGCAGCGTAAGCGTTGTCTTACCAGAAGACTCTGGACCGTAAATCTCAACAATACGGCCCTTTGGGTAACCGCCACCAAGTGCTAAGTCGAGACTTAAGGCACCACTGCTAATCAGCTCAACGTCAACAGTTGTTGTGTCGCCTAATCGGCGGATTGCACCGTCGCCAAATTGCTTGTTGATTTGTTCTTGGGCAAGCCCTAGTGCTTTTAACTTTGCGTCAGAAGCGGTATTCGTTGCGGGTTGGGTTTTCGCTGTCTTGGTAGTTGCAGACTCATCATCAGTTTTTTTCGCCATACTTCCCTCTCTTTCTCTAGTATCTATTATACGCAGGCGAAAGTTAATTTGCTATAATATCTAGAGATGAAATCATCACGAGGATTTACAGTTATCGAACTTGTCATTGTTGTTGCTTTTTTTGCAGCCGCAAGTGTCCTTTTCTTTGTGCAAAAAAATCACGTTGAAGTAGCTGCCCGCGATGACGCCCGCAAGACGGCCATTAATGCCATGTATTACTCACTTGAAGAGGTGTACTATAAACAACACAATGCGTATCCTCGCACTATCAATAGCGAAATACTGCCATCAGTAGACCCTAACCTTTTCAAAGACCCCAATGGCGTCAAAATAGGTGAAAGTGGCAGCAATTACCGTTACGAAGGGCTTAACTGTAACGGAGATACCTGTAAAAGCTATACCTTGCGCGCTGATCTTGAAGCCGAAGGTGATTTTGTAAAATCAAGCAACAACTAAACTAGTCGTCGACTGGTCGGCCATTCTTGAAAGCCTCAACGGCATTGTTAAGACGAGCAATATGCTCTTTTGGTGCTGCAACATAACTAAAGCGATAGGTTGTTTCGTCACCCTCGGTGCTGAGGCGGATATCACCATAGTTGAGAATCTGTTGTAAAATTCCGTGCTGCGTAAAGCTGGCATCTTCTATATTAGACAAGCTTACCGTTTGCTCTTGGCGAGAAAATAATGAAACCTGAATTTCCTGTATAACACTTTCATTAGTTAAAAAGAACTTATTACTTGTGTACACATACCATGACACAAACATACCAAACGCTATGGCCGCAACAAAGGCCCAAATAGGCATAGCTGCCGCTCCGGCATCAGCAAAACCACCGGTAATAGAGAAGGTCTCAACAATAGCACCATAATTAAACAAGATACTTAGAGCGATACCTATAAGAAGTGTCCCTAGCCCCAGTGGAACAACTAGCCCAATAGGATGTCGACGAACCGCGCTAATAACATATTCGCCCTCGCTTAGGTTAAGAAATGGGTACACGTCTTTAGATCGCTCATGACGGCGCAAGGCTTCGGCACTCAAAACAGGCTTTTCAGGCTCAAGCGGACGCGCAACATGCACGACTGTTGGGTTTGATTGTTGCTCAACGGGTTCACTCATATCAGTATTATATCAACTTTCTGTCGTATCTTGTTGATGCATACGCAGATGCTTAAAAGCCCTAGGAGTTGCCTTGCGTCCTCGAGGCGTACGCTCAAGAAGACCAATTTGTAGCAAGTAGGGTTCATAGAAATCTTCAATAGTACTTGTTTCATCGCCTGTTAATGCAGCCAAGGTTGAAAGTCCAACGGGATTCGTTCCGTATACCTCGATCATGCGTTGAAGTAGATTGCGATCCCCTACATCAAGGCCAAGCTCATCGACTTCAAGCAAGGCAAGTGCTTTAGTAGTGATGGACGTGTCAATAATGCCATCGCCATTCACATCGGCGTAGTCGCGCACCCTTTTTAGAAGTCGGTTGGCGATACGAGGTGTCAGACGCGCGCGAGTTGAAAGTAATTCAGCCGCCTCGCTATGCACTTTTGTTCCTAGTATGCCAGCTGCCCGGTAAATAATACGTGCAATTTCATCGGGGTTATAAAATTCTAGTCGATACATGTGGCCAAATCGGTCGCGCAGCGGTGCCGCAAGCGCCCCGGTTTTTGTAGTTGCACCAATAATAGTAAATTTTGGTAGGTCTAGCCGCACGCTACGTGCACCTGGGCCTTTACCAATCATGATATCAAGTTTGTAATCTTCCATTGCCGAGTACAATACCTCTTCAACCGACCTGCTGAGGCGGTGAATTTCATCAATAAAGAGGATGTCTCCATCGGTCAGACTCGTCAAAATACTAGCAAGGTCGGCGGCCCGCTCAATAGCGGGTCCAGCCGTGATACGAATAGTCGCACCCATTTCATTGGCAATAACTGTAGCCATGGTAGTTTTTCCGAGTCCGGGCGGCCCATATAAAAGAATATGATCAAGCGGTTCGCTGCGTTTTTTAGCAGCATCAATAGCCAACTGTAAATTAGTTTTTAGACGCTCTTGTCCGACATAATCGGCAAATGTTTGCGGACGAAGCGTGACTTCAATAATTTGTTCATCACGATCCTCTTCATGCGATCCGCCATCTACCAAACGCTCAATAGCCATACTACTGAGCCCTCAACGCTAACGTAACACGTTCAGCGGTCGATGCATCCTTAGGAACGCCTTCAAGGGCGGTCATGGCATCTTGAAGCGTATAGCCCAACGCCATCAGCGCTTCGAGTGCTTCATCACCCGCTGGAGCAACGGTCGTACCGGATGCCGACGCGACAGCCACGGGAAGCCCCACCTTATCAGATAAGTCTACTACGACACGCTCGGCAATCTTTTTACCGACACCGTTTGCTTTTGCAACAAAGCCGCTATCACTGTTTGCAATTGCGTTACGCACCTGTTCGCTATCACCGACCGATAAAATAGATAACGCCGCCTTAGGTCCTACACCCTGTACCGTAATAAGGAGTTCAAAAAGCTTTTTAGCGGCTAACGAAGAAAAGCCGAAAAGTTCCTGGGACTGCTCGCGAATATGGTGATAGGTATAAAACTTAACTGGTTCACCCAGTAAAGACTGGTCAAAATCGCTCGCCGCAACTTGCACTTCATACCCAATATCGTGCACGTCGACAATGACGGAACTTCCAAATTTTTCGGCAACAACCCCTGAAACGTGTGCAATCATCAGATAGTATTATCGCATATTTATCCACACGACACCACTGGCCAATTTTGTACATGTATTTTATCTGGAATAAATAATTGATTTTTATAGTAAAGGCATGATAAATCAGAACAAATACGGGTACTACTCTATTACTCTTCGCAAAGCGAATGATACCCCGTTACTTCGCTCAAATGATGAACGGGCGTTCGTCATAGCTCAGCTACAAGATATGCTCAGTCATCGTCTCGCTATTCAAGAATTGCCAGACTATACACAATTCGCTTCGTGCATTGATCTTCTCTGTTTTATGATCAATCGCCGCTCTATTAACCTGCTCATTTTTGCCATAGACCACACATTCGTTACCTTATTAGCCGAAAAGTTAAAAGACAGGCTCGTCGCCCAGCAAACGGAGCAGTTCTCTCCCGTTATGCATACTAACGCTAACCTCTCTGTAAGTATTCGACAACTGGCCGGGCCCCACACTGCACTGACCGAATCAATACGTATCCACCAACTTTCAACAGACTGGGAATACGACCGCTATTCGAGTATTGGGTTTTATCTTCATGACAGGCGGGGTGATTGGATGCGCATCTGGCGACTTACAAAGCTATACGACAACGACCCTGCAAACTACCGCTCTATGCTAATCACCACCCCAGTTTTAGGAAGTTGTTAAGCGAGTCATAGCCGCATGGGTAATAGCAGCCGCAAGCGCGTCCGCACAGTCGTCCGGCTTTGGAACTTCCCTTAGGCCCAATTGCACCCTTACCATTTCTTGCACCTGTTTTTTATCTGCTTTACCATAGCCCGTCAGTGTTTGTTTAATTTGTGGTGGGGTGTATTCAAAAATAGGTAGTCCGTGCTGACGAGCAGCTAAAATCGCCACACCGCGAGCCTCTGCAACCGTCATAGCCGTGGTAATGTTACGCGTGAAAAAAAGTTTTTCAATTGAAAGAACATCCGGGCTAGTACTACGAATAATTTCAACGAGGCTATCATATATATCCTCGAGGCGTTCATCGTGAGGAGTGTGTGGTGGTGTTCGCACTACTCCGGCATCAACCATCTGGTATACGCCTGGCTTACGAGCATCGACATCAACTACCCCAAAGCCAAGTATTCCAGTACCCGGGTCTATTCCTAAAATACGCATGCTATTAGTATAGGTTAGTCCAGCCTGCGGGCAAACTTTCGCACCAGCTTGACATATAATTCACGTAGTTCGGCGCGCCATTCCCAAACTATATACATTACGACAAGACATACCACACCTATGCCACCGACCCATATATACCATTGAATAGGTGCGTCCTCTGTCTGAACCCCTTTTACACCGTAACTTGCTTTAGACATTTGGGTCACGGCACGACAGCGATTGGTTTCACTACTACGTTCTTGGCCCTGCTTACAGGCAACCAGCGTCGACGAAGATGTAGCGAGCGAACGACAGCGATTGGTTTCAGGGTTTCGTACTTGTCCCTCTTTACATGGAGCGGGGCTAGAAGATGCAGTAGCAAGTAAGCGACAACGCCCCGTATCTTCGCTGCGGTACTGATTTGGAGCGCATGGCTTTTGACTAGGAACTTCCGCCTCCTTAGTGAGCACATCAATCGCTGGTAATTGATTCTTGGCCCCGGGCGTACTCAATTTTGTGTACTGCCACACCCCCTCAATAAGAGACCATGATTGATCATCTTTTGCATCTAAGTACTCAACCGGCTCGCCAACGGGTTGCTGATTATACACAAGCTGCACCACACTAGAGCTATTAGTAAGCGATATTCCCATTTCAGTATCAGAGAAGACGACATAGCCATACGGTTGAATGGTTAAACCGAGAGGGGGCGTATACCATTTGTAGCTAGTCGTCCCAAAGCGCAGGGCGTACCCGCCTAAGGAAACAACCCGATCACTGTCATTATAAAGCTCGATAAATTCTTTACCCGTATCGGTGCCGGACGGATTGGGGAGTAGCTCGTTTATAAGAATTGGTACGTCATGCGAAGAATTGGTGTCACTACCCGGTTCTTTAGTGGGGTCTGACGAACCGGGTGTATTTTCCCCAGGGTCATTTGAGGGCTCTTCTGATTCGATGACTTCATACGTTACTATGCCGTTCTTGGGAAGCTCTTTTGCCGCTTCTATTATCCAATCCGCCGACGAACCAGTATGCGCGTACTGAATGTTTGTTGTAGAAACTTGCAAACGTGAGCGAACTTGCGTATTAGCAATTGAAGCGGTCCACTCTTTACTGTCAATAATGTCACCATAGGCATTCAGAAGTGTTATTGTATCAGCGCCTCCAACAATACTACCGCTCGACTGATTAGTAACGGTATATATGAACGGATAATCACCGTTGGCCAATGGATGTGCCGCAGCATACTCAGAAGACACAGCCGCCACGCTGCTATAGGGCGGCAACATATAGCGAACATTTTGCCCAGTTGGTGAAATGAAGCGGATGAAGGCGATGTTCGCTTTATTGGTAAGCGCCCAGCTAGTTATATCCACTTCAGTTGCACCGTTATTATGAATAACGATACTCTCCTCTTTTGCACCACTAACCCCGGCAGGTTGAATGACAGCAAGTACTACCTCAGGGGCCTGGAATGCTGAAGAAGCGTGCGTAGGGGTTACGCACGCACTACCTGCGAGAACTACCAAACCCAAAAATAGTCCACTTATTTTCTTCAGCATAGTACCTACTATAGAAAGTAACTATTAACTCACCATAAAATCGAAACACAAAATAAAATACCCCTGCTTGAGGGGCATTTTATAAGCGTAAACTACTATTCTTCGGTTTGAATATCCGCATTCGTATGAACATTCGTCACATCGTCGAGATCATCCAAAGCATCGAGTACCTTCAATACCTTATCGGCAACTTCTTGCTCGGCAATAGCAATAGTGTTATTTGGTACATACTGCAACTCTGCGCCCGTTACTGCCAAACCAGCCTCGACAATTGCCGTGCGGACTTTTGCGAGATCTTTAGGGTCAGTGTAAACAACCAGTTCCTCATCCTCTTCAACGGCATCTTCCGCCCCAGCATCAAGTACCGTTAAAAGGGCATCTTCGCCAGTCGCAGCAACCGTAATGACACCTTTACGAGCAAATTGGAACATGACACTACCAGCATCGGCAATACGGCCACCGTTTTTAGTGAGGGCGTTGCGGACTTCTGGGAAGGTGCGGTTTTTGTTATCGGTCGCAGTTTCAATAATAATGCCTATACCCCCTGGACCCATAGCTTCATACGTCGCCTCTTCTAGTTGGGCGGCATTTTTATCAGCAACGCGGTCGATAGCTCGCTGGATGTTCGCAGCTGGCATGTTTGCCTGCTTGGCCTTTTCAATAGCCAGTGCCAGCGCCGAGTTCATAACAGGGTCGATGCCGCTTCGAGCCGCAATAGCAATTTGGTTACCAATTTTTGTAAAAACCGCCCCACGTTTTGCATCTTTAGCGCCTTTTTCACGCTTAATAGTTGACCATTTACTGTGTCCCGACATACGTCATCTCCAAGTTACATTAGTATCGCAATTAGCACTATTATATCACTTTCCACCCCTATTTTAAAGATAGCGCGTACTGCCGAACGGTATTTTTGTATGCACATATATGCCCGTATTCAAGGTATCCGCCGAATGGACGGTTCGTTCGCCAAAGCGCTGGTTAAGCGTATCTATTACTTCTGCTATATGCCGTTCGCGGGCAATATCGTCGGCAAACAGGCTTAGCTGGGACGGCTCAAAATCGGCCAGCTCGTAACAATGGACCCCTATCTCTTTAAGACCGTCTGGGGCGCGTTGAAATAATTGCAAAGCCTGAGCATAAATAGCTTGGTCACTGAAGAAGGGAAGGGGAGATAGGGAAGAGGCATGCCAGTATTCTCGATCTAGAGTTTTTGCGTAGACATACACTCCCCTGGCCGCCCGTTGTTGCGAGCGCAGCCGACTCCCCACCGACTCACACAAATGATGCAGCCGCTGAGTTATCTCCTGATATGTCAAATCAAACCGTTCTAAAACATACTGGCGCCCCACCCGTTTAATGTGCGTTTCGACATCGTCCACCTCATAGCCTCGAAGGCGCTTATACCACCATTCTCCTACCACGCTTTTAAAGACAACATCACGCAAAGTGGGCACGTCAGCATCAAAAAACTGCAGGGGAGTCGTAATACCAACGCTATTGAGACGACGCTCGTTACGACGCGCAATACCGGTTAGGTCGGTCAATTGCAAGCTCCCCAACACCTCTTTAATATTTTGCGACGTTATCATATCTAGCCCGTCGGGCTTATGAAGGCCCGCCGCCGTCTTCGCCAAAAACCGATTAGTAGAGATTCCTATATTACAGCGCATCCAAACGCCAATTTCATCTTTCAACCGTTGTTTAATTTCGTACCCTATGTCCACCAAATCACGCCCAGCAATCGCCTGGCTCGTATCATGAAAATCAATCACCCCCTCGTCGATGCTTTTCATGGTTACGTGAGCCGAATAGTCTTTCATAATGTCGAGTAGACGGTGATACACATAGCGGTACTTAGACGGATCGCTTTCCAGCGCTATGATATCGGGGCATAGAATTTTTGCATCGCGTAGTTTCATGCCCACCTTTACGCCCATCGCCTTCGCCTCATAACTCGCCGTTACAATGGCGGTTTTATCGGTGCGTCTATTCACAATAGCTACGGGCTTACCGCGCAGCATTGGGCGGGCTTGCTGCTCAACAGTAGCGAAACAGCTATTTAAGTCGATGTGCATAATGAGCGGCCTCTCTTGGTTGAATTCATTCATAGTGGTCGGCCTCCATAGTCAGGCGCCAGGTTAACCGCTCGCTATCAAATATAAGACGGTAGTCAGTTCCGCCGTCGGTCACATCAAAAGCGTGCACCGTTTTTAAGCCATTAGGCAGGGGATGGCGCAGGCCAAGTTCAGTCACACTCACCTCTTTACCGTTGGGCCGCTTAAAACGAACCGGCTGACAAGGATGATGCCCAGCTTTAAAGAGTGCTATAACCTCTACGGGTTCGTTTAAAAAAGTTTCGTCATTCATGTTCAAAAATTCTCGTTTAAGTAGTTCGAGAAACGTTTCGTGAATGGCTCGCCCGTTTCCCCTGCCCGTTTCTAGCATTTGGAACCGAAGACGAAAAATGAATGACCGTAGCACGAGGGACGCTTTAGCCGCGCGGGGCGAGTTAGTGTGTATCGTGTGGTTATTTCCATTATACTATATAGAGGAGGTGCTTATGCGCAGTATCAAAGAAATCGATGCCCAAATTCAAGTAAAGCAACGCCAAATGGATGCCACCCAAGCCCAGGCCGATAAAGAACGTGACCGTGCCGACCAATTTCGTAACAGCGAACAAATTAACCAGGCCGAAGCCGAAGCCCATGCTGCTATGAACGACCAACAAAAGGCCACCAACTTGCAGGATGAAATTGACACGCTTAACGACGAACGCCAGCAAGTTGAACAAGAGATCATTAAAATGGAGCAGCAGCGCGATGCCATTATCGCTAGTAAAGATAGTGAAGCAAACCGCATTAACGACCAAATCGTCCGACTTCGCGGCAGTTACTAGCAGCTAGCTCTAGAAAAACGCTGTAAAATTTGCTAGAATCATCTCTGTACCTTGCGCGAAACAAACCCGTGCAAGGCAAAACCATAGCGTGGCAGCGTAGCTCAGTTGGTTAGAGCGTAGGACTCATAAGCCTAAGGTCACTGGTTCAATCCCAGTCGCTGCTACCAAGAAATGATCACAAAAAAAGACTTCCCATATGGGAAGTCTTTTTTTATATGAGTAACCCTCCTATCGCTCAACCGTCTCACCTGGTTGTGTCTTCGAAAAGATCACTACGAGAATAACGGTTAAACCGACCACAACGTGTGGCAACCATACATTCAACGCTTCGGTGTAGAAGCCAAAGATGAATGGCGAAGCTGCCAGAAACAACGACGCTAGAACATCAAAGATAAGGTGGTAGGGCATACCGAGCACCCTAATAGCACCCCATTCATACTTGGTAAACAGACTGTATAAGAACAAACCTATACCAAGTACAACGGGGATGATGACTGCGGCGCCGCCGACTTGCAAAAAACCAAAGATCATTGGCGCAAACAGCAATGCAATGGCGACGATATAGTCGAGGGCACCGTGTACTTTCGTGGGGATAAATTTGTAATTCATAGTATTCCTTTCGTTTACGTTATGGGCATATAGTAAACCCTTTCTCAGCAACCGTATGTAAGCAATCTTACACATCACCTGCTACACTGATAGGTAGTGGATAATGTTGAATATATCAAGCAATTCCCCCTTCGAACCTTTTCTCAGGGGGCTATCTTGCTGAGCAAGGACGAACCCATTACTTCTGTGATGGCTATACGAGAAGGTTTTATTAAAGTCAGCTCTATATTGCCCGACGACTGAGCGCAGGGGATAGTGTTAACCTGTACGACATCGGCCTACGTATCACTCACCAAGAACTTGCCGGCATGATCAGCTCAACCCGCGAAACCACTTCACTAGCCCTGAACGAACTGCGCAAAGCCGGCTTCATAGACTACGACCGCACCTGTTTTATTGTGAACACCACTGCAATTACAAAGGAGATAGAATAATGAAAAAAATGTACCTCGTAACCGGCAACCCTAATAAAGCCCAAGAATGGAGGCAAATACTACCCCCAGAGATTGAACTAGATATTGTTGATGTCGATCTTATAGAAATCCAGAGCGCGGATTCGCAGGAAATTATTACCGACAAAGTACAACGCGCATTTGAAGCTGTCGGCAAGCCGGTCATCGTGGAAGATGTCGAAGCTGGGCTGGCTAAATTAAATGGACTACCTGGCCCATTTATTAAATTCTTTATTAAAAACGTCGGTAGCGATGTCTTGTACCAACTGGCCGGCAAAGAAGGTGAAAAAGCCACTATTGCCTGTTCGATCGCGTACCACGATGGGACTAACCTGATTACCGTAAAGGGTGAGGTTTCCGGTACAGTAGTTGCCCCGCGCGTCACTGAAGGCTTTGGCTTCAATATTACCTTCGTACCTGAGGGCGAAACCGAGACCTTGGCTGAAATGAGCGAAGAAAAGAAGAATAGCCTAAGCCACAGAAGTAAAGCGATCCACTTACTGGTGGACCGCTTAAAAGCCGATGGAATTATAGACAACAATTAAAGGCCGAGCAGGCTGGCGCGGTGACTGACAAAGTCACGCAGTTCTTCATTAGTACGAGGACGATCCCAACTTGCAAGTGAAAGTACTTCACTTATAGTGACGGGTTCGATGGTGGATTGTGTTGATTCCATGTGGTGCTGGCCTTTTTTTGTTTTTGTTGCTTGATATGCTTATACTAGCATAAGCTTAATGAAATGTCAATACCCTACAGGGGCAAGCCTCATAAACCCTTTTGACGTCCCTGTTATGCTTATGGTATAACCTACAGTAGAGGTACTCTAAAAAAGAAACAAATGGACATACTTACTTCACTCGCAATTGTGGCATTTGCCGGCCTTATTCATGCCAGCTTTCAATTGAGCGTAAGTGTCCTTACGCTCCTCAGTGGGCATGCTATTGGTGCCAAGAAATCACAAGGCCGCGTACTGCGTATGACCAGCAGTTATACGCTCGGTGCAGCCGTGATGACCTTGCTTGTCCTCTGTTTTGTCTGCCTGATAGTGCTTCACATTTTCGGCACTACTGTTCCCCTGTTGGTCTGGGCACTTGCCTGCGGCCTAGTGGCGGGTATTGGCATTGCAGTATGGCTGTTTTACTACCGCCGTCGCAGCGCAACTACAGAATTGTGGATTCCCCGCTCACTGGCGACGCATTTACATAACCGTAGCAAAGCAACCCACGATAGCGCCGAGGCCTTTAGCCTTGGGCTGACCAGTGTTATTGCCGAGCTGGTGTTTATTATCCCCACTATCGTTATTGCCGCACTTACTCTACTAGGCCTTCCTGGCGCTTGGCAGCTGGCCGGCATAGCCATTTACACGGTCGTATCGTCACTTGGTCTGTTTATTGTGTGGGCACTCATAGGCAGTGGTGCTTCACTCGCGCGCATTCAAAAGTGGCGGGTTGAAAATAAGCACTTTTTGCAATTTAGCGGCGGCAGCGCCTTACTTGTGCTTGGCTTTTTCGTTTACGTCAGTAAAGTCGTCGCGACAGTTACAGGGGCTTTCTGATGAGTGAGGGTGGGCCTATTACACTGGTTGTGAAAAACGGCGCACGGCGTCATCCTGAAGAATTTAACAAAGAAAAGCTCCACTCCAGCCTCGTAAGCACCTGCCTTAGCAGCGGCGCGCCAACGGGCCACGCTGAAAGTATTGCCCGGCGCGTAGTTGACGAAGTCCTGATTTGGCTAGAAAGCCGCCCCGAAGTAACCAGTAACGACCTTCGGCGTGTTGCTGCAAAATATTTAAAAACCTACCACCCAGACGCAAGTTATTTATACGAACACCACCGCGGGACATTATAAGGAGATTCACCGTGCCAAAACATACATTCGACTATGACCTCATTGTAATCGGCAGCGGCGCCGGCGGAAGCGCTGCGGCAACTATTGCCGCACGTGCTGGCCAACGGGTCGCTATTATTGAAGAAGACACTTTTGGCGGCGACTCGCCCAACTGGAGCGACGTGCCAACCAAAGCACTCCTTCACGTGGCGCATGTGTACGATGAAGCTCGTCATGCTGGCAAGTTTGGGTTACGTACGTCAACTTTGGGGTATAACTACCCCTCCATTCGCGCCTGGAAAGAGACGGTTGTAAAACGTACCGGCGCCGCCAATAACCGCCGCTTCTACGAAAACCACGGTATTAGCGCTTTTAATGGCCGGGCTCACTTTTTAACCCCACATGAAATTACCGTTAACCGTCGGCATTTATCGGCAGCGCATTTCTTGATCGCCACCGGTTCATCTTGGGTTACGCCCAACATCCAGGGGCTTAGTGGCGTTGATTTCTTTACCCCACGCACTATTCTCGAAGCACTTCGTCCACCAAAAAGTCTGTTTATTATTGGTGGTGGCCGCTATGGTATTGAGATCGCCCAACTCATGGCAACCTTTGGCACGAAAGTATATATTGCCGAGCAAGCCGGTCGGCTTTTGCCCCATTACGACGAAGAAGTGGGCGTTGCCCTCGAACAACTTCTAAGCGAACAAAAAGGCGTGACTGTTTTGACACATAGCCGTGTATTATCTGTGAGCAAAGAAGGTTTAACCAAGAAAATCCTAATTTCGCGTGGCGGTACCGAAAAAATAATCAAAGCCGATGAACTACTTGTGGCCGCCGGCCGCGCGCCTGAAGTTGATTTTGGCCTCGAAAACGCCTCGGTACACTACACCCCCAAAGGCATCGAAGTGAATGAGTTCCTGCAAACGAGCGTGAAGCACATTTACGCCGCCGGCGACGTACTAGGCCGCGACAGCCACACCCACTCGGCGCTACTGGAAAGCCGAGTTGTAGCCCATAATATTTTGGAGCGTACCAAACTTGCACCCGACTACACAGCTACACCAGATGTCATCTTTACCAACCCCGAGATTGCTCACGTTGGATTAAGTGAAGACGATAGCCGCCGCCGCGACCTTGCTATAAATAAAGCAGTAGCGCCGCTTAGCATTATAGCGCGCAGTAACACCGCCGATTTTCGTGATGGCTTTGTAAAAATCATTACCGATAAAAAAGGTGTTATTTTAGGTGGCACTATTATGGCACCCCACGCCGCCGAACTTATTCATGAACTTGCCCTCGCCGTAAAATACGGCCTTACCGCCAAGCAGGTTGCCGATACACCACACGCTTTTCTTGCGTGGGCTGAAGCGATTCGTGTAGCAGCACAAAAGTTAAGCTAAAACGCCTGCCACTTTCGCGGCATACTGCACTTGAAATACACCTTCACATCTGTTAAGATAGTGAATGTATCGCGGGGTGGAGCAGCCCGGTTAGCTCGTGTGGCTCATAACCACAAGGTCGCAGGTTCAAATCCTGCCCCCGCTACCAAGAAAGACTTCGAAGTTATTCGAAGCCTTTTTTGTTTTGTAAACTAAATTGTTTTATTTAATAGTTACTACTTGCAAGAAAGACTGTATATCGCCCTTCACTCGAGCTAAGACATCCTTAGCACCCTGCTTAAACTGCGGAAGCGGAGTGTCGTCAGCGGCCATAAGGTCTATACAATTTGAATTTTGTGGATAGGTAATAGCTTTCGTAGAGGTATTCAGTATGCCATAGATAATAATATCTTGCTTAATCGCTTTGGGCGCGTCGTCCGTGCCACAAACATCATCGGCATTAGCTCCTACATACGTAAGGTAGTCTTGATAGGCTTTGTGGCTAATCACTACATACTCTGAGCGCTCGTCGCCATCATGCACAGCAAACACGATATCCCGATAGGTTTTAATATCGGGATAAGTAGCCGTTGTGCCATTCGGTAGTTTAATGGTTTTTTCCGGGATAGGTTCGGTTGAGGTGCTTTTGTTGGCCGAATCCGTCTGCTGATCTGTAGTAGACGCAACCCGCCATACAATATACCCCACAGCGCACATTATAAGCACGACAAGAATAGAAATTGCTACAATAACTCTCGTTTTAGCCTGAGAACTACGTTTGCTCATGGCACTAGAATACCATATGTTTATCTATGATTTGTCATTCGAGTTAATACTCTTGCTATACCCACCAAATAAGAAGTTGAGCCATTGCTCCAAATTACTGGTTTGATTACTTGTGGATGGTGTTGGTGCGGCAGGGCTAGCGGTTTTGTCGGCATTTTTGGCGGCATCGGAATTTTCAGGCAAAATAAGCACACTTTCACCAGGCATAACCAATCCTAAACTTTCGCGCGCAGCTAGCTCTTTGTATTCATCGGTTTCATAGTAGCGTTTTTGGAGTTGCAGGCTCTCGGTTTGGAGCTGTGCAAGTTGCAACTCACGCTTCTTTTGGTCTACTTCACGTTGCAACCCATAGTTACGTTGCATCACCTGTAGCGACCCCCACACCCAACCAGCTGCAATCAAAAAGGCCGTTAAAATAACCAGGTTATTAAACGTCAAATAACGATGACGCAGACTGTACACAAATTTGCGAATGTTGATTTTTTGCATAGGTATGAAGCTTATGGCTTATAGGGTTATTATAGCACCTCTTTGGGCGTCGTGATTTATGCATAGCTCAACAGATTGAAATACGCTATAATGTCGTAAGCGGGGCTGTAGCTCATCGGTCAGAGCAGGCGGCTCATAACCACTTGGTAGAAGGTTCAACTCCTTCCAGCCCCACCATAGAGCTTATACTTAAAGGGACTCCACGCAGAGTTCTTTTTTATTATAAAATGAACGCATGAGACACACTGCGCGCGGAATAATACTAAAAGATCATCATATCCTGCTAGTAACAGGACACGGCGCGGATTTTTACTGGACGCCTGGCGGTGGTGTAGAGGATGGCGAATCCATTATTGATACATTACGTCGGGAGATCCAGGAAGAATTAGGTGTCAAAGTAAGCAGTCACGCACCCTACTATTCATACGCCTACGAAGATCAAAAAGTCGATACCTTTCTTATTACCATAAATGGTGACATTCAAGTTGGTGAAGAAATTACAGGCTACGTGTGGTATTCAAGCAGATCAGAGATCACCCCATCAAACGGCTTTGCTAAGATCTTACTGCCTAAATTGATAGCCGACGACTTGCTCGTTTAGTCCTGACCTCGCAGCAACATCCCACCGCACAACCTAGGCCGACAACAGAACTTGCACGTACCCTCGCAATAAACCATAAAACGCATCAAAACTTTCCAGCGATAACCACTCATCATCACCGTGGGCTCCACCACCGTCGGGGCGGAACATAATCACGGGAATACCCCTCTCTGCGAAGAATCGTGCGTCAGATGAACCGTGTGCCTTGATAAACGAAATGCCCGTGCCTGTTGCCTGTTTGTACATATCTACAAACATCACAATACGTTCATCTTGTAAATCAAGTTGAAAGTCGCTTCCAATAAGTAGATCGATAACTTCACCGTTATATTTATTCAAAAGTGCATAAAACGTTTCCTTAATACGATCAAGGTCGGTTTTATCCTTATACCGAATATCTAACTTCGCTTCTGCTGTTGCGGGGCCCTGATTGCTAGCACTTCCCGACTGCACCATTGCAACGGTCATGGTTGAATTCTGCTGATCCGACGGATCGAATAGTTGCTCCATCTCTGTAATAAATCGCACCAGCTTCCCAGCCGCCCCATCACCTTCCCACGGACGCGAACCGTGGTGGGAACGCCCATTAATACGAATATACGGGTGGAATGTACCTTTTGCTGCGATACTCATCGAACCGAAGCCATTGCCAGCATCGGGTAGAATACAAAGTGCCGGCTTATAGCCTTCTCTTTCTAGCAAAAGCCGAGCACCGCTCATGCCTCCATGTTCTTCATCGCCGACCAACATTATAGCGATGTCATTGCCGTTCTTAACCGGGTCTAGCTCATCGACTAACTGCATAAAAGCTGCGACACCAAAGAGCATATCAAATACTCCTCTCCCCTTAACAATACCCTCGGCACGTTGAAACGGTTGGTTGGCGCCGGGAACGACATCCACGTGACCCTGAAGCATGAGTTTTGGTGTTTTTGTATCGAACACCGAGGCTACAAGACTATTTACGCCATCAAATTCGTATCGTGTCACTTTTAAGCCTCTTTCTTTGAAGAATGCTTCTGTGTAATCAAGCAGTCGGCAAACCGCTTGCTGATCATCGGTAACCGAGTAAAACGAAACTAATTTCTCTAAATAACTTTCCATTATATATCTCCTGACTCTACAATAACTGCACCAGAAACGGCGTTACTTGCTCCGTGCACAATCAACTCTGGACGTGCGACGTAACATCCGCCAATAACATCCGCTTTTATTTCACCATTTTCACGACTCAAGAGTGAGAAGACGCGAAGTATAGCGTTCTTTCTGCCCTCTGGGTTTTCAATCGCAACTGGCGGGTAAAATGGCTGCACAAGTGCACCGCCCATTTGATCGACATATGAATGCATATCTCGCTCCAAACGGCTCGCGCTCACCGTACTTGCACTTGTAAAACGTTTTTTGTCGGCATTTGACAAATAAATTGAAACACCCATAGCCATTGAACCAATTTGGGCTTTGACCACCTGCGATGCACGATTCCCCTGATCATCGACAAGCAAATCACTAGCAGCTCTTGTCGATTTCATCAGTCCAAGACGGCGGAGATATGTTTTGTCCCCTTCGCTCACAAGTGGCATAAGTGCCCGAGACTGTAAGTTCATGTACGGACGTCGACTGCCTTCGTCGCCTGGAATCGCTTTGACGATTACTAAGCGATCCGTCTCGACCGGTTGGTTATTCGTGTTAAATAAGTAATCACTCCGTCCAAACACTTGGTCGTCATCGGTGCCGTGCCCACGAGCACCAGACACAATAACTAATGGGGTCTGGCCAACCTGATCGAGGTAGTGGTTAAGGATAGCGTCACGAATCCCAACACCGCCAATCCCTCGGTGAATCTTATCGGTAATACCTTGCCCCGACGGACTATCTTCCATTTCATATGGAACGATCTTGCCATCAATAATCGTGCAATCCGTTCGCACAACTAACGAGGGAAGACCTAATTCATTCTGCACGTACGTTGGTTCGGGACCCTCGTCGGGTCCAAAGGCCGCGGCTGCCTGTTCTGTGAACTGCGCTATTTGTTCCCTATTCTCTTTGGTAAGTAGGATAGTGTCATCACTAAACGGCGTGGATAATCCGTCGTATATTGTCAGTGAGCCTGTTTGCTCACCAAAACGCACCCGCTGTAAACCCAGTTCACTACTTTTTATTATATTCATCGTCGTCACTCCATTTAAATAATCAAAAAACCGCCCGTTGGCGGCCTGATCGATATTTTCAATGAAGTGTGTTTAGCTTAAAAACACGGAACAAGCCGCCAGAGGTTGGTAGCCATGAAACCAATAACCGGTTGTTGTTACGTATTTAATCATAATTTTTTTATAACACAGTACTTTTATAAATGCAAATATAGCTGTTTCTTTTGCTATGATAGAACCATGTTAGTTTTCATTAGCGGCAGCATCAACTCTGGAAAAACTACTACTTCGCGTGTACTTGCCAAGCGTTTGAATGCCGCATATGTTAACGTCGATGATTTAAACGACACAATTCCTGACTTTAATTTAGCCACCGACCTCGATAAGTCTATGGACTTGGCCATCGCTACAATTAACAAACACACCGCCAAGGGTAAGGATGTGGTTGCTAATTACGTTATTAGGGAAAAAGACTGGAAACGCTTTAACGATGAAATCATCGCTTCTCCGCAATTCATTATCACCCTTGCGCCAAGAATTCAAATCGCCCAAAGCCAGCGTGGTGATAGAGTCCTTAGCGACTGGGAAAAGTCACGCATTCAATATCATTACGATACAGGTATCGCATCGCCTAGCTTTGGGTCTATTATCGATAATTCTGATCTAACGGTTGATGAGACTGTCGAAAAGATTTTATCTATTATATCTGAATGAAGCAGATACCTATCAGCTCTCTTTAGAATTTGATATATTCATACTTTTATAGTATAATATAATCAATGAATTACGTCGAAAACGTAAAAAACTTTAAAGAAAAGACTGGCAAATATAGTCAGCCTATTCCTACTGATATCGTTGGACATGCGCTGGATCTCCGCACGTCACCTCTCGCCCAAGAGGCCTTTCAGGCACAGGAACATCTCTTACCTATAGAAATCCTGTCCCCTGAACAAAAGCGCCTTGCTATAGCAAGAACCGCTGGCAGTATGGCAACAAGGCTAGCTATGGCATCATTTTACACCCCGAACGTCATACCATTTGTAGATCTACAAGAATAAGAACAAACAGATGTCATTCACATCCTGGCAAGCAACTACGCAACAGCAGCCAGAGATACAAATCAAGATAAACAAGGACTCCTACTTTTAAATAGTGCCGCCGACCCCCTCTCGCCCATTTCTCACAAAGAAACTCGTGAGTGGGTATACAGATCGCGAACGGCAAACATATCACTTAGCGACCGTTTAGAATTAATGCTTTCTTACGCAAACATAGTCCCAGGGACGTTCCCCAAAAAGCCGCATACTATTGCACCAATTGCCAACAATGACGCGACCTTTACACAAGCTTTTGGCAGAGACAGTGTTACTGACAAAGAGTTAGTAGACATCAAGGATATGCGGCTGCAACTAGCAGACGATACGGCCATGATGTACTACCTTGATTCGATCGACTTTAAACCGGGTCCGTCAAATGACGCTCTTGCCGAGTCGGTACATACTATCCTGACCAGCGAAAACCCCAATGAGCAAATGATCCAATGGGAAGTCGCCTATTCGTTATGGAAAAACCGCCCCGATACATACCAACGATTCAAGGACTACCTTCACGTGCTGTGGCCCAACAGAGACTTTTATCCTACCTTTGAGGTGAAGAGCGACTCAATCAAGGCCATGGATGTGGTCGGTGCGTACAACCCTGCAGAGCTAGCGCATGGCGATATGATGGTACGTGCGCTCGGAATCATTACTAAACAAGGTGTTATCGCAGACCCTATTGATGCAGACATCCCCTTTGATCACTATTCAACGCAACCGCACGTACGCAATAAAACAGCATGGGTCACTCGAGAGTTCCTCACAAGGGGTGAACATATTCTTCGAGGTAGAGTGAAGTTCTAATTCCCATTATCGAGAAAAGACCTAAATAACGTCGTATTATCAGCATCATCCTGAACTGCCCGATGTAGTATAGCAAGGTTATGCACCTGCGCAGCCCTCTCGCTGCCAATGGCAACCATTGACGGATCCAGCTCCTGGGCCACCAAAGCAACCGCCGCGGATGTGTCGTAATACTCTTCTAGCTCTGCATTTGGAAAACGCCCGGCAAGGTAGCCACTACATTGAGATAACGCAACGGGGTGGGAGATTACTTTCTTTATGCCTTCTGGTTTCGTCTGTGGCAACCCAATAATGTGTTGTTCAATAGGAAGCGCGTACTCACCCTCTGTTTGTACGTCGTTCTCTTCTAGTAAAGCTTCAACCTCGCTAATTATTCCGTGATTACTGTTGCTGACGGCAACCAGCGCCCTGTCGACTTCTCCATTTTTCAAGCGTAAGAATACTTCGCCAAAAGACTGGCAGTAGACGATATCGATAGGTTGCTTATAGTAACGTAAGGCCGCAATTTCATGGAAAGAAGCTTTATCGCCTTGAATGGCTACTTTTATAGTATTGGTACGCATTATGTAATTCTCCCGTGGGTAGGTTGGTATATAGATGAAAATGGTGAGAATTAAATATGCTGCTTAAGCAGCAAAAAAGGCAAAGGCAAAAGAGTGCGAAGAAATTAGTGCTGTATTTGAACTCTTTATCATTACTAGAACAATAGCACCCCTTAGGCTATCTGCGCAAGCTTTCTGACTTTTTGTTGTCATACTGCAAACACGAAAAGTCCTGTTCGTCTCTGATTATTAAAAAGATATCAATTCTCGTGACTATCGAAAAAATAATACAGGGGATGCGTATATCAATGCAATCCAGAAAAATATCAGCTAACGATAAGTACGTTGCCCGGCAGCCTTAGCTCCCTTAATGCACCTCGTCAGCTGGCTTTCGATGATTCCGTGTCACACCGATTACGTTAACGACCGGAATAATTATGGGTAAACCACCCGTCTCGTGAAGCAGATACGACCCGACCGACATTTGGATGGAACGTTTCAAAAGTTCAATGGCCGTTTTCGAACGGACTTCTTTTTTAGCACTAAGTATTTTGCGAATTTCAGCTCGAATACCGTTCATTGTTTGTACGTTTGTCTTGGAAGCAATAAACCCTCTCGTTACTATGTCTAGGCTGGAAACCAATTTCGCATGCCTATCGATAGTTGCAACGATGATAAGAAAACCTGTTTCTGTTAATTGCAGGCGGTCACGGGTAACAATTTCCGGAACCACAGCGCCCGTTTGATCAACGAATCGATCGCCACTCGACACCCGACCTATAATGCCTGGTTTTTTGTCCGTTCCAAACTCAATAACAGCACCATTTTCTACCATGAGTATATGGCTGGCCTTTACACCACTCTGTAACGCAATATCTTTATGATAGGCGCGATTCAATGCTCCTCCATATATAGGCATGACGTAATCCGGATTAGTTAATGCTATCATCTCGGCGTGCTCGTCCCTGGCAGCATGCCCTGAAACATGGAGCGGTCCTGAACCGTCAATTTCATGGGTTGGGTGCCGGTATTGCTTTACTCCAATGGCCGATAGAAGATCTCCAATTTTTGCATAACTCCTTTCGTTGCCGGGAATGGGCGTGCTGCTAATGACCACCGTGTCAGAAGAGGTAAGTGTCACCGCCTTGTGTTCACCGACAGCCATGCGACTCAATGCCGCCCCGGGTTCACCTTGACCACCAGTACATATTACAAGCACTTCGTTATCAGGCAGGGTCTCTACGGTCGATAGCGGTATGAGTGTACCCTTCGGTATCTTTAGCTTTCCGAGCCGAGCTGCCAACTCGGCAACAGTAAGCATGCTCCTTCCATCAAGTGCAACTTTGCGTCCGTAATGGTTGGCTGCATTGATAATCATCTGAATACGGTTCATATTCGACGAGAACATCGCAATTATTAAACGTCCTTTTGTTTTACCAACTAAGTCATCAAAACTATCCTGCAGGGTATGTTCAGTCGGGGTGCGCCCTACCCTTGTCGTGTTTGTACTTTCACTCATAAGAAGGAGTACCCCTTGCCTTCCTAGCTCTGCGAGTCGCTTTACGTCACTTGGCATGGCATCAAGAGGCTCTGGGTCAAGCCGAAAGTCGCCGGTATTAATGAGACGTCCCAAAGGTGTATCGATAATGATAGCCGACGATTCCGGAATTGAGTGCGTCACCCTTACCAACTCAACCGTAAACACACCAATAGAGACGCTCTCGTGCGTATCCATATCAAGCACGATCAGCTCGGGCTGATATACTTCGCCTTGTTCTTGCACCTTACTGAAATGAACATCTATCATACCTATCGTAAAGCCGCTGCCATAAATTGGCGCAGGATACTTCGGTACAACATGCGTGAGTGCACCTATATGATCCATATGGCCATGACTAATAACGTATGCACGTATTTTGTGTTTAATAGTTTCTAAATAATCCAGTACTGGGATGGCATAATTTACGCCCGGTAAATCGACACCAAGGTCGAAACCACAGTCAAGAATAAGGGCGTCGTCCTCATATTCGACGACGATCATATTCTTTTCACCAATACCATTTTGACCACCAAGTGGTACTACTCGAACAGTTTGAGGTGGCACATTCTCAACTTTTCCCAGCTTTACTCGATAGTTGCGTAATTCTCGATCAATCTTATCATTTAATTGCTGAGATACTTGAGCAGCATTTATATTGTTATATTTTTTCATTTTTTCTCCTGGGATATACCCATAACACCAAAAGAGTTCGGTGCGTATTAGATTGTTTGAGATTAGCTCAAAATAGATATCTTGGCCAAATCGCAACAGATAGTAGATCTGCTATACATTTGCTCAAGATGAAGACATAGTGACAAGAAGCTTGCAGTTGGCTATAGAGCTACTTACAATGGCTAATTCTTATTATAGCACATCAGCTATAACAAGTCAATGTGCTTATTGTTATACAAGCGTTGCGGATAGGTATACCGTGCTACTATAGGTGCATGAGAGAAATTGAAATCAAGGCTAAAGTTTCCGATATGTCATCACTACTTAGTGCGATTGAACGTGCCGGCATAACACTTTCCGAACCTATTAAGCAACACGATGTCGTGTATGGGCAACCCGGGGCAGCCGACAATGCACCTGGTTCCACTTGGCTACGTATACGCACTGAAAATGATGCTCGAGTGATATTCACTTTAAAGCAGCAACACTCGGGTGGTCTCGACAGTAAAGAACATGAAACCGAAGTAAGCGATGCAGCTGAGCTGGCTGCGATTATCGCAACGCTCGGCTTTACGCTTTATTCCGACCTAACAAAAACTCGGCGCAAGGCCCACTATGGTGGCATTGAAATTTGCGTTGATGTTGTTGATGGCCTGGGTTCGTTTATTGAGGCTGAGAAACTCGCCGAAGACGATGCCGATGGCACGACCATCGCTGCCGACTTATGGCAAGAACTGATCAAACTAGGTGTCGATAAAGCCGACGAAGTTTTTGATGGCTACGATGTGCTCATGAACCGCAAATTAGCGGAAGAACAACAGGTTAGTACTGAGGACTAAAATAGTCACAGTCACAATCGCCCCACTGGCATAATTAAGCCACAAAAATCGCTTCCAGCCTTTATTACTTTTTGCCGAAGTAGCATCCGTAATTAATAAATAGGGGGTGCAGTTAATGACATACGCAAACCCCGCCAAAGCCACGGCCCAATACTGCACACCCTGTAGCGCCACAACAATGGATGCATAGATATAAAGCGCGAGTGTTAGCCAGACTGTTTTGCGCGCACCCAAAAAGGTGGCGATTGAATGCAACTTGCCCTCCCTATCGGGAATGATATCTTGCACTGCGCCAAAAGCGTGCGATGCCATACCCCAGGCAAAGAAAGCCAATATCCACGGCCAGGCATCTGGCTGGAAACCAACCAAAGCCAATGCGAATACCAGCGGGCTGACAAAATGGAAGCTACTGGTAACGGAATCAAAAAAAGGGATTTCTTTAAACCGCAAACCTTTCAGTGAGTACGCCAGCGCAGCAAACACTACAAAGGCAAGCACAATCCGAGCCGGCCATGAACCAACTGCGAATAGGTAGACCAAAAAAGGTACATTAGTAACAAGCACGGCCTTTAAAATAGTCGGGTGGAATTGACGGGATTCTTTCATGCCCTCAATGCCGCCTTTGCGTGGGTTGCGAATATCCGACTCGTAGTCAAACACGTCATTCACGCCATACATTAAAAGATTATACGGACCAATAAAATACAACGTGCCGACAACCAGCGTAGCAATATCTAACGATGACAGTGGCCAAACACTTGCTAACAAAAAGCCAACTAAAAACGGATAACTCGTATTAGGCCATGAAATAGGGCGCGATACCCAAAAAAGTTTTTTTACCGTTTCGAATAGCTTCATTAGTCCTCATCCCCCTGCTTAGCACTCGACCCTACTCTTTTCCATAACACAGGCACGATAATGACTGCCAAAATAGCATAGAAGAAATCTTCAATCGGCGCCTTGCCAAGGTAGATACCAAGCAGTTTCGCTGGGTCGTACCCGACAATACCGGCGATAATAATGACGTTATCAAATACTAAGGTCAGACCCAAAAGAATAACTAGTGTTATATACCACGCCTTTGAAGGTTTCCTGTAGGTTTGCACCAGCAAAAAGACGATAATCGCCAAAAAAACGACGTTAAGAATTAGATACGTGAACGCCATTTTGAAACTCCGTTATAAATAACCAGCGTACTGTAGCAAAGTAAGAATAAGAAGAATAATTCTTCAAGTGGAAATTCTGGTGCAATTGTAAAAGGCAGACTATAGTTACTGCCGCCATGGAAAAAAATACCTAAAAAGATGCCAAAGAAATCCCACAAAATAAAAATGAGGACTGCCAGTAACAGTGTCACGCCAGTGCGTCGAGCATCTTTCCAAAAAGCTAGCTTATGGCGCCAGTCAATAATTGCCATGCCTGTAATGCTGATCAACAGCCCAAGTAAATAGAACCACTGCATCAGCCGACAATCCTTTTATGCACCAATTCGGCACTAATAAGGCACATCGGCACACCAATACCCGGTACTGTACTAGCGCCGACGTAATAAAGGTTGGAAACCTTTTTGCTTTTGTTTGGCGTGCGGAAAAAAGCACTCTGCGTTAGCCTATGCGAAGGCCCCAACATTGTAGATTGCCACGCATTATATTTTGACGAAAAATCACCCGGGCCAAATAACGTTCGAGTTATAGTACGGCCCTTAAGGTCGACGCCAGTTGTTTGATGAATTTGTTCTATGTAAGTATCGGCTAACTTCTCCAAAGCAGTTGGAGAGATGGTTTTACCGGCCGGTAATGGCACTAGCACAAAGATATTTTCATCACCCTTTGGCGCGGTGGCATCAGACTGGCTAGTCTTCGAGATATACAGCGATGCTGGGTTTGGAATAGCTTTCTTGGCAAAAATGTTATGGAAGTTTTCTTTCCAGTTTTCGGTAAATAGCAAGGTATGGTGCTCAAATTCTGGCACCTTGCCTTTAATGCCTAGGTACATCAAAAGGGCGCTGGGGCTGGGTTCGCGCTTATCCCAATAGGCCATAGGGTAGGTTTGCTCACTTGGTTTTAAAAGTTTCGTTTCGGTAAAGTGAAGGTCGGCGTTAGAAATTACAATATCCGCTTCAATTTTTTCGCCAGACTCAAGCAAGATACCTTTTGCTCTCCCCTCTTTGGTGATAATGCGCTTTACACCAGCGTTCGCGTGGTAATGAACACCCGCTTTTTTGCCAATCTTTACCAACGATTCTACCACAGCGTACATTGTACCCTTTGGGTAATACACCCCTTCATCAAAATCAAGCGCGCTCATCAGGCTATAGAGAGCCGGCGCCGAGTAGGGTGAACTTCCCAGAAAAACCGTTGGATACTCAAGAATTTGCTGTAAGCGCGGATGCTGGATATATTTTTTGACGTAGTGATGTAGTGGTGTAGTGGCAAGAACTACCATTGAGCCAAGGTTTTTCACGACATCCTTGTGGAGCAACTGCCGAGTGGAATCAAAGTTTGTATACAAAAAATGACGCAACGCCAATTGGTATATTTCCCGACTGCGATCAACATACTGAATGAGTTTTTGGCCAGCGCCCGGCTCAAGTTTGTCGAAGGTTTTCATATCGCGCTTTCGATCACCAAAAATAGTCAACGCCTCATCACCCGAATAAATTTTATAAGCCGGTTTCAATTTGATAAGGTCTAATTCTTTTTTAGTTGAAGTCCCAAGAAGGTTATAATACCGCTCGAACACCTCGGCCATAAGGTACCACGATGGCCCAGTATCAAACGTGAAACCTTTTTTAGTAAACTGCCCAGCCCGACCACCAAGTTGCTTATTTTTTTCATATACGTGCACCTCATAGCCACTTTGTGCCAACAAATTAGCCGTCGCTAAACCACCAATACCAGCCCCAATAATGACTACTTTTTTAGAATTATCACGACTCATGCGGCCACCTTTTTAACATAGAGCGCCGCTTTTCGTGCTGCCGAAACACGTAGCCTCCGTTGCTTAATAGTATCCACTGACGCGCGGTCTAATATACGCAGTAGCTCCGAGTAGTAACTATAGCTCAATCGGACCGCCTTTCGGGCGGTCTTAGGAAGCTGGCTTAAGTACTGACGTGCCGTTTCAAAATCGTGTCGAATATCAGTAACGATCGCTTGTTTTTGAGTATCGCTAAACGCATCGTACGTAACAGTAGGAAAATACACCCGTCCCCTATCACTAAAGTCACTAGCCATATCACGCAGAAAATTCACTTTTTGATAAGCAGAACCAAGTGCTCTAGCACCCACTTCTAGTTTTTTATAGGCATGATCGTTGCCCTCGACAAATACTCGCAGGCACATTAAGCCAATCACTTCGGCCGACCCGTAAATATAGCGCTCGTACTCTTTTTGATTGAACCGCTTTTTCTTCAAATCCATACGCATACTTTCAAAAAAAGGAGCTATTATACTTTTATTAATGCCGTATTTTGCAGCTGTATGCGCGAAGGCATGCACAATTGGATTGGTGCTGTACTGCAGCTGTATAGCCGCATATGTTTCTTGCTCGAGCGCATCAAGAAGCGTTGCAGTTTTCTTACCCTGGTAGGTATCAACAATTTCGTCAGCAATACGCACCAGACCATAAATAGCAAAAATGTGTGGGCGAATCCGAGTAGCAAATAGTTCGCTACTTTTGCTAAAAGAGGTTGAATAGCGCATCGTTAGTTGACGGCTAAGCTGGTAGCTCGTCGAGGTATACAATTCCATGGCTACCCCTCCCTCTGTAAGCAGTGGTCAACTAAGGCGTAGAAGGTCTGTTTGTCGCTTTCCGTAAGGCATAGTGTTTCAATAAGCCCTGTAGTATCATCCACCAAATGAGCAATTTCTGTTTCTACGGCCGCCTTAGCACCAGAGGCGATGAGTAACTTTCGCGCGTGAGCAATATCGCGTTCCGAAGCGTGGATATTGTGAAAGACTTTAAAGAATTCTTCGTGCTGCTGGGACGAAGCACACTGTTCAAACTGCTCCACCAAATACGTGCGCTTTCCTTCGGTAATGTCCGAAGATACACTTTTACCCGTCTTTTCCTCACTGCCAAAAACACCTAATAAGTCATCGCGTAGTTGGTACCCTACGCCAAGCCGTTCGGCTATTGCTTGCAGTATTTTAACCTCTTCTTTTGATGCGCCGGCTAAAACCGCTCCCATAGTAATAGGGCCGACAAACGAGTAGCTAGCTGTTTTATGAAGCGCAATACTTTTGGCGCTAATGAGCGGGTCTTGAATAAAAGCCGCCTCGGTGTCTAATAATTCGCCGCCAATTACCTCAAATACGGCCCGGGACATAATCTCGGTTGCTTCAGCTACCAGCTGCTTTGACACATCGACCCGACCCATAAGCCGGTAGGCATCAGATAGTAAAATATCACCAGCCAACATGGCCGCACTGCGGGCCATATGAGTTTTTTCCGATGCGTCATCAATAAACGAAGTGTAGAAATCTTCGTATTGTCCCATAACATTGCGTACACCATACCGAGTTAAATCACGATCAATAATGTCGTCGTGTACCAGCATGGCAAAATGAATCAGTTCTTGAGCAAGTGCTGCAGAAAGTACTGTTTCGTTATTACCATCCTTGGCGTAGGCCTGGTACACGGTCAGTAGAATATAGGGTCGAAACCTTTTACCACCCGCAAGCAGAAGTTTTGTTATAAAGTGCCACAGCGTTACATAGCCGCTACCATGGTTAGCCGCTTCTGCAGTGCGCTCGAGACAATATGCTTCCAGGCGAGCGTTGATGAGGTCTCTCGTTTTCCTAAGATCAGTCGCGAAAGCTACAGGAGTCATATCTGATACTATAGCACGGAACACACTCTACTTGTCACGAATGGCAGCTTTGAACATGAGCCTCATTCGTCGGCTGCTGCTATTTGCATATTTTACACATAAGTGGTATTATTGCCTCACGATAACCTTAGTGAGGAGTTTTGCTATGAGCAATATCACTGTGACACGTGTGGGCGTTCTATCAATCGGTAAACTTATTGGTACCGTTAACCTAATTATTGGTTTGGCCGTTGGCCTTATCACCGCCATCGCTGGGACAATCTCGTACCTTACAAATACCACGCCAACAGTTGTTGATGGCCTCCTCGCTTCATTAGCGATCATCCTCTCAGCAGTTATTCTTTACCCGCTCGTCATGTTTGCTTTTGGCTGGCTTTACGGCGTACTCGTCGCCTTCATCTTCAACGTTGTGGTTGGCGTTAGCGGAGGTGTTGACCTTACGGTTAAGGAAGAATCTCCTCGTAGGAAGTAGCCTTTCATCTCATACAAAAAGAACCGCCATGATTGCGGTTCTTTTTTTATTCATCGTCACCCTCTTCAATCGGGTCATTACTTGCCGCTCGCTGCCAATCGGGATATATTTTTCGACCAGACATTATCACTTTAATTTTCCCGGAATCTGTCTTTTCTCCATGGAAAATGGGCTTATCAACAGGCGCAGTTGGTATGGTTTGTCCACGTTCGCCATATGCTTCGGGGTTGTATCGATTGCATAGAGTTTTGTACCCCTCACGAGTAAGTTCCAGTAACCCCAAATTATACACACTATCAGGTTTATTGAGCGCATTCATGATATCGCTCCCAAAATAGTGGCCTATATCATCGCGGGGCGTGCGATGTGCTGATATATCCGTTCTAATTGCTATGATATCGTTATCGAACTCCTCAAAACGCACGCCGTATTTCCGGGCGATTTCTAGCTGAGCTTCGGTTAAAGACTTTATCCTCTGTTCTTTCGCCTCGAGCAAATCAACAGTACGAGCAGCAGCTTCACCGATCGTCTCGGCTATGGCATCTGGTATTTTTACGACAGGCCAATCAAGAACCGGTTCACTTTGAAGTGGAGGATTGACCCGGTTTTCTAGAAAATCCTCAGCAATACGAGACATACTACTCCCAGCGGAATACCTTAAAAGCAATAATATAGATAATAACCATCCAACCGGCAACCAAACCTACTTGTGGCAGAATGTTAATAAGGTGCGCACCTTCAGTCGTAATAAGGCGGATACCATCAATAACCGGCGTCAGCGGCAAGAAAGCAGAAATATTTTGCAACCATTCCGGCATCAGGAAGCGAGGGAAGAAAGTACCTGAAAGGAACATCATTGGGAAGACGACAATATTAGCTAGCGGCGCTACTTGTCGCTCATTCTTAGCCCATCCACCAAGCGCCAAACCAATACCCAGAATCATGGCGATACTAAAGATAATAAAGACGGCAAGCTCCAGCCAGTTCCCCACCACCTCGAGGTGGAATACAAGAATAGCAATAACGAACATAATGGCAATGGAAAGCAGGCCAATAACCGCTTGCCCAATCATGGTAGAAACGAAGTACTGCCACACCCTTAGTGGTGTTGTGCTAAGACGACGCAAAATACCCATTTTCTTTAGCTCGGGGAAAACATTAATAGGCCCGAAAATGCCCATACCAATAATAGCAAAGCCAAGTAGGCCAGCGAAGGTGTAGTCGAAGGCCGATAGGCTATTCTCGTTGAGCTGCTCGCTCTTAACGGTGAAAGGACTCACCGTCGGTACAAGGCCTTGATTAATTTGCTGGAATTGGCTTTGTAACACAGAGGTCAAAGCAGCGCCAGATGATTGGTTGTTTTGAGTGTAGACAACCTGCGCCTGGCCACTTGGGTATGTATTATTGCCTTGTACTTTTCCAAAATCGTCGGGCAATATAATGGCAGCGTCTAGCTCGGAGCGGCTCATCCTATCTTTAGCGTCATCAAGGCTAGTTACCTCTTTATTTACCTTGATAGTTTTACTCTCTTGAAGGTTCTTCGTAAATTCTTTCGAAAACTCCGATGAAGAGTTGTTAATAAGGGCAACATTGAACGATACACTGGAGTTGTTACTATTAAGACTTCCGAAGACGAATAAGAAAATAAGCGGGAAGCCAATTGTAAAGAAGATTGCCGTACGGTCTCGGAAGAAGCGCTTGGTGTTGATGCGAACAAATGTCCAGACAGTAAACCAACTTTTTTGCCAATCGCTCTTCATTATGAACCATCCCTTAGCGCCTTACCTGTAAGGTCGATGAAAACATCCTCAAGGCTAGCTTGCTGCACTTCTTGCTTCTTCTTAAAACCACGGTCCAACAACTGCTGAATAAGATTGCGTGGAGTATCAATGGCGACAATCTTACCGTTATCCATAACAGCAATGCGGTCACACAAAACTTCTGCTTCGTCCATATAGTGGGTGGTGAGAATGACACTAATACCCTTATCGCGCACTTGTTCGATAAGGTCCCAGAGGTTGCGGCGAGCCTGCGGGTCAAGCCCTGTTGTTGGCTCGTCGAGGAAGAACACTTTAGGCCCGTGTACGAGCGCTGTCGTAATACTTAGGCGCTGTTTTTGACCACCAGAAAGATCTTCGACATAGTTTTTGGCTTTCTCTTCAAGGTTAACGTCGCGCAAGAATTCCATAGGGTCGACTTTTTCGCCATACGCAGCAGCAAATAATTCGATCACTTCTGTAAGGCGTGTTTTATCTTGAAAGGCCGGCGACTGGGGTTGTACACCGATAAGGTATTTTACTTTTTGAGGATGTTTCGCCACATCAATACCATCAATTTTTACCGAGCCGCCATCGATAGGACGAAGCGTCTCCATCATCTCCAGCGTCGTGGTCTTACCGGCACCATTAGGCCCAAGGATACCGAATATTTCACCCTTCTTAACAGTAAAACTAACGCCATCAACAGCTTGCTTGTCGCCGTAGCGTTTCTTTAAGTTCTTCACTTCTACCATGTGAGTCATATGGCCTTATTGTATCTCTGTACCGTCTCAAGAACAAGCATTATTTGAAAACGCTATATATAGTGTGTCATAAAGTATTTTTTACACCAAAAAAGCACTAGCATAAAGCATAAAACGGGCATACACTGTAGATAGATTCGCTTTACTGGAAAAGTAGAGTACACCCCCTTTGTGGGGTAGTATTCCTTGCGCCAAAAGCTAATCGCTCTTGGACATGGAACCCTTCTGCTCGCCGCCTGGCACACACCCATCTAGCCGCTGGCTAGAACACACCGAAGGAGAAACAATCATGGCAATCACGGTCTATAGCAAGCCACACTGCCCGAAGTGCGACAAGACCTACAGGGCGCTCGACGCTCGGGGCATCGACTACGAAGTGGTGAACGTACTCACCGACGCCAAGGCGCTTGAGTACGTCACGAAGACCCTCGGCTACCTAGAGGCACCGGTCGTCGTAACCGACGAAAATCACTGGTCGGGTTATGATGAAGGCAAGATCGACGAGCTGGCCAGTCGTCTGGCCGCGTAGTCGCTGACCAACCGCCCCTTCCATGGAGCTCAAGAGCACAGCCTCGTCGGATGTATCCGCCGGGGCTGCTCTCATGTTGAAATAAAACTGTAGTAACAAAAAACACCCCCGGGGAAGGGGGGTGTTCTGGCACCTGTTTGTTTGCCCTTAGTATAGGAACAAACCGCTTATGGCGCAATAGTCTTTTTGATGTAAAAAACTATTTTTTCTTTGAAACGGTCAAGAAACCGTTGCGTGGGTTTTCTTTAACAATACGATCTGCAGGTAGGTCTACTGGGGTACCCTTGTCGTTCTTTTCTACCTTGGCGAAGAAGTAGATAGTTTGTGGCTTGCCACCACGGAGAGTAACCTCGGTGCTGTGCAAGTAGTAAGTAACGCCTTTTGAGTTTGTGTGACTGTAAGCCATGATTGAGTATATACCTCCTATTAGTGCTATACGAGGGTAATCGTACAGCCTGACTAGGGGTGCTGTCAACATTAAATTCGCTTATAGCGACGTCGCAGCAGCAACTGAAGCACCCCAATGCTTATCAGGCGCACCACAATAAGCAGCAAAATAACCGCGCAAGCTACCACTGACCAACCGGCAAAATCAGGGCTCCAGATTGGTGAGGAGAAGTTGTGGATATATGCTTCTTGGCGAGGCTTGCTAGTGTCACTGGCCGGGTTAGCCGCAGCGGGGTATTTGGCCAATTCATTAGTGGTACACTGCAGGTACGCGTACGAATAATACTTAAATTGTGGCGCACAAACCTGTTGGGCCTTTTCGTAGATATTACCGTTAGGGTTGGCGTCGCCATACGAGTTCGATTGCCAATCTTGAAGGTCACGATTATAGCTTTGTTCTAGGTAGACACCACGGCCTAAATCGGTGTTCATGTGGCTTGTAACATACCGTTGTAGATCGTACAACCTATTGATAATAGCCTGTTCGTCACCTTGGCTATCGGCATTAATAACAGCCTCCCTGCGCTGTACCATACCAATGTTATTTAAACGCAAAAAAGTTGCCGCTACGAAACCGACAATTAGCAACAAAACAACAAGCTGCCAAGTTCTGACCTTTTGCAACCCTTTAATACTATTTTGGATCCGACTTTTATCAGCCACGTCTCGTAGGAACCCCACACCTTATAACTGCTGTCTATTGTAGCATGAGCACCTTACGATTTATAGAGAGGAAAACGAGCCGTTAGTACAAGCAAAACCACGGCTGCGGTTACAAAGAAAAAGCTCCGTAAAGAGAATTCATCGCCAATCGTCAAAGCTACCGTGGCAAGAAATAATGCTCCCACCCCCGCTCCAAAGTTTGCAATAGCCTCTAAAACGCCGAGATAGGTTGTACGAGCACCGGATAAGTCGGCATTATCAAATACCGCCCGTGTATATGGCAATGTATAGCCTGTAGTAGCAAGCTCATTCGCAGCATTCAAGCCAGCAACGGTCACTGGGGACACCACGAAAGGCCGCACTGCATGAGTAACCGCATTTGCTATTACTCCAGCCCTCATCAATTCCTTGCCGCGACGACGATCTATAATTTTGCCATATGTATACGAAGCGAGAATTGCTACCAAAAAGACTACCGATAGCAATGCACCGCTCGTGGCATAGACGCTATTACCATTCGTAGCGATATTAAGAATAATCACCGCTGTATAGAGTGACCAAACGGTTCCAGAAGCAAATACATCAAAGCCATAGGCAAATTGCGCAACAGCATGGCCGCGCAATAATTTCCACGGGAATCCTCTAAATGTAAGCTTTTGATTAACCCTCACTTGTTCACCCGTTCTAAATAAAGGCGCCGCCGCTAAAGTAAAAATACCCGCTGCTATAAGCATGACAACCTCAGGGCCCCAAAAGAACGCCATAATACCCCCTAGTAAAGGGCTAAGACCGGTTGTTATTTTCTCAAATATATTCATGTACGCGATTTCTTTACCAGCATGCTCGGCACTTTTTACCTTAGAGAAGTCGATACTGTACGCGATTGAATACATAGCCGCTGAAGTTCCTTGCAATACCAAAGTAAGAAGCAACGCCCAAGGCCCTAGGGTACCCAAAAAAGCAAAAGTCATCATTGCCGGGATGTAGAGCAAATTGGAAATAAGGATCGCGTGCTTTGGGCCTACCCACGCTACTAAACGGGCCAGAGGTAATGCAACAACCGCTTTGAACAGAAAGAAAACCGCCCAAAAGAACCCAATGAATGCGATACTATACCCTAGCTGAAAGAGGTAAATGGAAATAAATGAATTAGCAATATAAAGAGCCGCCATTCGTAGCATACGCGAAACATACAGCTCAGAGACTTCGCTGAAGGTTGCGTGCCGCCAGAAATGGCGCCGCAGCAAAATGGCGTGTAAAGCTTTTTGAATCATACTGTTTCTTTGAGGAGGTGCCCACTATTACTTTGTTTTAATTACATCATACTCAGTAACCACAAGCAAGTCATCCAAAGCATATCGCAAATGATATACTGAACACATGAATATTTATTTCTCTGGTATGGGCGGGGTTGGTATTGGACCGTTAGCCGAAATTGCTTACGATGCTGGCCATACCGTTACGGGTTCGGACCTTGCCGAAGGCTTGGTTACCAAAGAACTACAAGCACGTGGCATACCAGTAACCATAGGTCAGGATGGCACCTATGTACGACAAGTACACGCCAGTACACCAATCGACTGGTTCGTTCACACCTCGGCCCTCCCCCCTGGTCATCCAGAACTCACTGCCGCTAAGGAGCTGGGCATACGCACTGCTAAACGCGATGCCTTTTTAGCCGAATTCCTTCAAGTGCATAATTTGAAACTAATTGCCATTTCTGGTACTCACGGCAAAACAACCACCACGGGAATGGCGGTCTGGGCGCTCAAACAACTCGGCATACCGGTGAGTTATTCAATCGGAACAACAGTGTCGTTCGGACCAAGTGGTGCCTATGACCCAGCGAGCGAATTCTTCATCTACGAATGTGATGAGTACGATAAAAACCTACTCAACTTCAACCCTTTCTTATCGCTCCTTACTTCTATCGATTATGACCATCCAGATACATACCCAACCGAACAAGAATATAAGGCCACTTTTCGTCAGTACATCGGCCAATCTGAACATACTATTGCCTGGCAAAAAGATCTTACATACATAGAACAGCCAGCAAGCAACGCCATATGGGCCCTCGCAGACACCGAGACGGCAAACATAAAACTAGCCGGAGAGCACAATCGCCGCAACGGTACCCTGGTTGTTAAAGCGCTCGAATATTTACATATTAGTTCGGTAGCTGAAACCGTAGATCTACTTGCCAATTTCCCAGGTACAGATCGACGCTTCGAAAAGTTAGCCGATAACCTTTATACCGACTATGGCCACCACCCGGAAGAGATTGCCGCAACCTTGCAGCTTGCTCGCGAACTATCAGAGCATGTCGTACTGGTATATCAACCACACCAGAACTGGCGACAACACTTTGTGCGCGACCAGTATACTAATCAGTTTGAATTGGCCGAGGCTATTTATTGGCTTCCTACCTACTTAACGCGGGAAAACCCCGACCAGCCCGTACTGAGCCCCCAGGAACTTACCCAAAGCATCACCAACCAAGAAAGCCTTCACTATGCCGAACTAGATGACGATTTGTGGTCACTTATTCAAACACACCGAGAAGCTAACCATCTAGTGCTCTGTATGGGTGCAGGCAGTATTGACCCTTGGGTTCGGCAACACCTTGCCTAATTGCTCCATTCCACCACAAACTCCTCAAAGAAAAAGTCGTCTTTGAAAAAAGTTCGAGCCATAATTTCTTCTACAGCTGGAGCGAGCGTAACGTCACCAAGCCTGTGAGGCCGCGCCCACACTAAGTCATCACCCAATGTAATGTCATCTCTGTAAAAACGAAAGACGTGCGCCAAAGTACTCGAAAGTAACTCGTCGCTTGCTATGACTCGTATATAACAATCGCCAGCATGCTCGACGGCCTGGTTTTGTAAGCCTAATTTTTCGAAAGCCTCACGCTGGGCGGCACTTTTCACAGAAGTATCTTCAATGTGCAGCTTGCCGTATGGCAGGGTCCAAGTCTCTATATAAGGCTGCTTAGTCCGACGCTGCAATAATATGTCGCCGTCGCTATTTTGTACAACAAGCATGGTAATGATTTTGGGCTGAGACCGAATGACCTTCTTTTCAGTACTGACCCGGTCTACGTAGGCAAGCCCGTCGGCACTAAGCGTATAGCCACCGTCGATCTTATTGACCATACCCATTTTTACAAGATTATTTAAGTGATAGGTAAATAGGTTCGTATCAGTACGAGGCGGGCGGAGGTCACGAAACCGAGCAGCTTTTTGGTACATTAAAACGTCAAGAATATGCTTTTGTATGTGATGATTAACAGATATAAACTCAACCATATTTGACTCAAATTAAACTTTCTAGATACTTGCATAATAGCACCATATACTAGCCTTGTCATCAGTCAACAACAAGGAGAAACTAGTATGACTTTAGTCGAAAAAGAATTGGCAAAGAAAAATTTTGAGCAAACACAGGACGACCCTGAACTTGTAGAAAACCACGAAATCGAGAAGACTCTCGTTCCTATTAACCCAGCCGACTTTGAAGCCTATCGAAGCGGGGCAACCCCTATTGAACAGGTGAGCCTGGATGAATACGGCGAAGATTTTCAACTACGCGTGCGTTGCGAATATACTCCTGATGGTCCCGTCTATACAGCGGCCATTAAGGATAAGGGTGTTATACGTGAAATTGAAGGACAGACAGTACTTGACCGGCTTGAACTAGAAGTTCCCATCAGTGAGTCAGCGTACACTTTCTACTCCTCTCAACCCCACTTCCCGAAGCTCCGTCAACTACGTGCACAAATTGCACCCGGACTAACCGTTGATTTTGTCGGAGGTGAAGACCCACAAATTGAACTTGAAACAAGTAATAACATCGAGCGTGCCGCATTGATGTCATTAGTGGAAGGCAAGGTCATCGATAGGACCGGAGATCACACCTTAAATAAAAACTATATCGCCCACAAACATGCCAATTTTGAACGTCGTTATAATGGCGAACCACTTGAGGTATTTGCCAAAAAAACAGCCCACGAAATGATCGCCCAATACGTTACTGGTAAAAACCAGGTGGTAGTTGGCCTTAGCGGTATGTCAGGCTCCGGCAAGACAACTGCGTCACAAGCTATGAGCGACTACATTGGTAAACTATTCGGAGAAAAATTCCGCCCTATCGTCATATCCACTGATGATTACCACTTTGGCAAAACCTACCTTGAAAAAGAATATGGAGCTCCTTACAGTGACTGGGATCACCACAGGACATACAATATAGCCGAGATGGCAGCAGATCTTGCGCGACTTGCTGAAGGTATTCCTCTCATTAAGCGGCACTTCGACTTCTCTAGTCAGGAGCCAGTCTTTGATGAAGAAGTGCCTCCATCCCCATTTGTCATTGTTGAAGGCTTATTCGCCGGCAGTCCAGACCTTGCCGATGTCCGCACTCTCCACCGTATCCTCCCTACTGGCCCGGCAACTTGCGTGGGCAGGGATCTTGTTCGAATGGGCATTGAAAAAAGTCGAGCCGAGGGACCTTTCCCGACTCGAAAGAAGAGGTTTGCTTACCTTATGGAGCAAGTGATTCCTGCCTTTTTAAGCCAAGAGTACCCAGAAAAGGAGCGTTTTAGCGAAAGCATACGGCCAATGGCCGAACGAGCCTTTATGCTTGAACTATTACGTAGCCAGCAGTAAGTAGGCGACTATTCGCTCGCAGGAGTCCCGAACTCTAATACATCCGGGTTAAGAGGGTCGCCACTAAAAGCGTCGACACTCTTAGCCTTTTGTATTTGTTCGTCGTATTGCTTCAAGAAAGACTGAATAGTCTGCTTATTGACCGAACCTGTCGAGCTATAGCCATTAATGCTGTCTGTCTTTTCTGCTTGGCTGCTGACAGAAAGATAGCCCGGTCGACTTAGGTCAAGCTGCGCAGCGCCGCTCATATTGTAAATAGCCACACTTACGCATGTAAGAACAGTGGCGATACCTACCGTAATAACAAGTAGTAGCGATAGGCGGTGTCGATCCCAAAATGAAATCTTTTCTTCCATTACTGAGAAACCCTTTCATAATTGAGGAGGAAATCACTGACAGATGAGTGGTAATCGTCAAGGAGCTGATGCAAACGCAAAACGTCCGCATGTACTTTCGCGCGTAGTTCTCGGGCTTCAACAAGCGATGCATGAAAACTATTAGGCTTGGCGGTGCAATCGATGCGCAGGGTTGCTGATAGTTTCTGCTCATAGGCAATGTAGTCGTTACGGAAGGCATCAAGGCTAGTACGATAGTCGGAGGTAACAGCCGTCATAGCGCGGTTATCCAGTTGATTACTTGCCAAGCGACTATTGAAAGGGTCCATGAGCTTGCCCGCTACCGCTTCGTAGGTTTGGCCACGGTTTACCCGTAACAAAGCATCGCTGGCATGGAGCTGGCTTACGCTGTTCTTGATTGATACGCAGTTAGCCTTAATTTGAGCAGATTGATCCGGCGTAAGGTCTTCCGCCCCAACTTTGACATCTGTAAATGCGAATAAAAATCCGGTCATCAGGACACTTAACGAAATAATAGACAGTGCGCGGCGCATATACCCTTATTATACCGTCTTAGCGCGCTAAATGTAATCGGTTACTTGTCTGAGCAACAAGACCATCTTTTTGTAGGCCCGCTAAAGCACGGTCAAACCGCTCGTCTGCCAAAACGTCAGCCCGTAGTTCACTAAGGGTACGTTCGCCACCACTTAAACTACGGAGAATCTGCCCACGCACCTCACGAATACTTCCTTTCAAGGGAGCTTGACGCTTGTAATGGCTACTTTTATCGTTACGGCCGACACCTTGTTTTTTCAAATACGTCCCGTAATCCATCAACCCCCAATACCACTCGCGCGGGTGTTCTTGGTCGACCGTAGCAGCAACAACCTCGCGTAATTGCTTATCACTTACCAGTGTATCGTCGGCAAAAAAATGATGGAAATAAACCGTTCGAATGTTCGTTTCTATAAAAACAACCGGCTCGTTAAAACTGTAGGCCAAGAGCGCACCGGCGGTGTTTTCTCCGACACCCGGTAACTTAATCAGTCCATCGCGCGTCGTAGGAAATACGCCACCAAACTCATCTTGGATCATCCGAGCAGCCTGGTGTAAAAACTTAGCCCGCCTGTTGTACCCGAGCCCACTCCACAGTAGTAACACATCCGCCAAGTCGGCCTCAGCCAGAGCTTTAATTGTGGGGAAGGCCTCAATAAATGCTTCGAATTTTGGAGTTACCCTATCGACCTGCGTTTGCTGCAACATGATTTCGCTCACTAATACATAATAGGGTTGTGTGTCGCGTCGCCATGGCATGTCGCGGAAAAGCTCTTTCGCCTGCTGCCATACTCGTTCTTGAAATTCGGCCGTTTCCATTCACACCTTAGTATAACGGAGCTATACTAGATATATGAAACTTACAAAGTATCAACATGCCTGCCTCGTGCTGGAAAAAGAGTCTTCAACTATTATTATTGACCCAGGCTCTTTCTCGCACGACTTTATTATGCCAAAACGTGTCGATGCGATTATTATTACCCACAACCACCCGGACCATTTTGACCCGCAATTAGTTCGACACATCCTTGACCACCACTCCAAGGCGACACTTATTGCCCACGAAGAAATAAGTGGGCAATTTACCGATCATAGCGTTATAGCACCACAAGTTGGCCAAGTGTATACTATCAGTGCCTTTTCGCTACGATTCTTTGGTGGACAGCATGCCCAAATTGCTGA
The DNA here is from genome assembly GCA_001897305.1 of Candidatus Saccharibacteria bacterium 47-87. Lineage (GTDB taxonomy): Bacteria > Patescibacteriota > Saccharimonadia > Saccharimonadales > Saccharimonadaceae > Microsaccharimonas. The sequence goes on from MKSO01000001.1 coordinate 855,613, forward strand.
AACAATTCCTGTTCCGGTAAACTTCGGCGTCCTTGTTGACGAATCGTTGTATTACCCCGGCGATTCATTTGTTGTACCAGAAAACGTTTCCGTAAAGGCGCTCGCCCTTCCTGTTAGTGCGCCGTGGCTCAAATTAAGCGAGGTACTCGCTTTCCTGTCTCAGGTTAAACCCGAGATAGCCTTCCCTACCCACGATGGCATTTTAAGTAATGACGGCAAAACCATTGTCGATCGAATGGTAGGGGCAACCGCAACCGGTCAAAATACTCATTACATACGGCTCGACGGCAGTTCGGTTGTTATATCATGAAACAAGAACAGTGGCCGGATACCTTAAAAGCCGGCAGAGAGCACCTTATTGCTGCCGATCCCATTTTGGGCTCGGTTATTACAAATGCACCCCTCCCTTCATTTGTACCGCATGGTAACTACTACCAAGAACTGGTAGAAAGCATCATATCGCAACAGCTAAGCGTTAAAGCAGCTGCGACTATCTTAAAACGATTTAGAGATTTATTCGGTGATGCTTTTCCAAGCCCCGAAGACATTTTAACCAAAGATATTGAAGTATATAGAAGTGTCGGATTATCGCGACAAAAAGCCACCTACATTAGCGACCTTGCGCAGAAAGTACTAGACGGCTCGGTTCAGTTTAATCATTTAGATGCCCTAACCAACCAACAGGTTATCAAAGAGCTTGCCGCTATTAAGGGAGTTGGCGTGTGGACGGTCCATATGTTTTTACTCTTTTGTATGGGACGCTTGAATGTACTTCCAACAGGTGATCTGGGTATTAAGAATGGTATTCAAAAGCTCTACGACCTTGATACCCGCCCAACAGAAGCTGACATAGAAGCCTTGGCCATTCAACAACACTGGCATCCGTACGAATCTATTGCCAGTTGGTATATATGGCACTCACTTGATAACAAACCAGCGCTATAATCTTATAACCCTAGGCTCTTCAGTTGGTCCGGAGACATGCCGCTACCCTGCAGCTGCTTTGTAATACCATCCAAACCTGGCAATGTACCATTTTGGTAATTTTCTATGAGTTGTTCGATTGTCAAAATGAGACTAATACCCGTCACCAAAATAATAACCCCGAGGGCGATGGCAAAATAAAGTATCGTTTTATACGCGAACGTTTTGTATTCGGCAAATTGAAGCATTTCACGCCCCTGGGCATCACGCATTGCCCCATTCATGATAAGAATGAGGTCGACCAAGGCCCATATACCCAACCCGCCCAAGGTGACCAGTTTAGCTAGGCCAGTCCACCATTTTCCAAGATACATACGGTCAGCCCCAAAAACACCCCACAAAAAGCTTATGAAAAATACTGCTAGAAAATGTCGTTGCCGGGGAAACTTTTTTGTTTTGAGTTGCATGGCTTCATTATACGCTCATGTTTAATGAGTCGGCCAATTCTCCAAGACGAATCGTTTATATTCACCTTTCAACATAGAGCCGTTCTCAATCGTGACACGGTCGACCCACTCACCATACTCAACAGCAGGTCGGGGTGGTTGAAGCACAACATCCCCCGCTGTCTGTGCTGTGTATGCAAGAATTATAAGGCTGTTAACGCCCTCTCGTCGGAAAAAATCCCTACGAGAAACATCCGCCAATGTAAGACCAAGTTCTTCTTCTAGCTCCCGTCGCAAAGCATCGTCTGGGTACTCTCCTTTTTCGACATGCCCACCAGGCAATCCGTAAGTCAAACCTTCGCTATGCAAGGGATAGCACATAACTAAAACCTTCCGGTTGACCGTATCATAAAGCGCCAGTTTAACCGATACTTCAAAACGAGGCCTGAACAACATACTATTACGGGTTCAAGCGGTTAATATCACGTGGAAATAGCGAAGCTTCTTTAACGTTGGCAAGGCCAATAATCTTTTGCGTCAAACGCTCAAGGCCCATACCGAAGCCGCCGTGCGCCGGCAAACCGTACTTAAAGGCTTGCAGGTAGTACTTAAAGCCTTCAGCATCTGGGTCACCACCGGCAATCGTACGAAGCTGCTCTAGCAATACATCGTAGCGGTTTTCGCGCATACTAATGGTTGCAATCTCTACGCCGCGGAAAATAAGGTCGGCTCGTTCTGCGAAGTCTGGGTTCTCTTCGGATTTCTTGTGGTAAAACTTCATTTCGCTGACCGGCCATTCGGTCACAAACACCGCTTCACTGCCAAGGTTTTTCTTGGCATATTCGGTAATCCAGCGCTCCTCATCTGGTCGAAGGTCTTTTTCACCAAGTGTACTTTCACCGGTTGCTTTAGTGTACAGCTCGTGAACTTGTTCGAGGCCAAGACGTGGAATTGACTCAGGTAAAACAACGGGCTGTGCGTTCCACTTTTTCAGGTCAGCTTCGTTTGTCTGCCAAACACTTTCAGTTACCGACTTAATTAAGCCACCAACAGTGTTAAGTAGTTCATCGAAGTTGGTAAAGCCCATTTCAGCGTCAATATGAATAAACTCCGTCATATGGCGAGTTGTGGCTGATGGCTCGGCGCGATAAGTTGGGTTGATTTCAAAAGCCCGCTCGAATACCCCTACCATTATTTGCTTATAGAACTGCGCGCTCTGAGCCAAGGTTGCCTCTTTCCCAAAGTAATCTAAGCGAAATACCTCAGCGCCACCTTCCGTAGCACCGGGTAGTAGCTTTGGCGAGTTGAATTCGGTAAAATCTTGTCCGCGCAGGTAGACACGAGCCGCCTCTTTAACAGCAGCCTGAATTTTAAAAATCGCTGTTTCTTGCAAGTTACGTAGCCCAAGAACACGGTGTTCAAAAAGGGTATCCAGGTTTTCCGATTTATGATCAAGCGGCTTATCGATTTCAATGGGCGGTTCGTCAGTGACTGGAACTAAGACACTCACCGATACATCGTGCAGTTCAGCGCCGCCCGGTGCTCGTTCGTCGGCAACAACAGTACCAGTTAATGCCAATACTGTCCCAACTTGAAGCCCACGCAGCTTTTCAAGTTCATCTTTGTTGTCTATTTTTGTTTGCGCTAAGCCACCGCGATCGCGCAAGGTAATAAAGTTTAAGCCACCAAGAAGCCGTTTTTTATGCAACCAGCCTTCAATAGTAACTGTTTCGCCTACGTGAGCAGACAGTTCATGGGTGAGTGTTCGAGCCATAAGATATACTCCAAGATTGTAATTTTAACTAGATATACGGCTTAAAAGGGTCAGTTGTGATTGAGTTCGCCTACTCACCACTGACCCGTATATTACTGTCACATGTAATGCGTCGTATCATACTGGGGTCATTGTAGCAGATGACGCCCCTGTTGACTAGCAAGGACACCGCTAAACGCTAGCCGGATAGCCTAGTAGCTGAATGCAAAGGTCATCCAGGGTTACCAGACCTACGGTGTTTGAATCCTCATCTCGTACAATCAAAAGGCTACAGCGATGCTTTACAAAACTCCGAAGCGCCTCTTCTAAGGTGACTTCTGGGGCGATAGCAACTACCTTTTTATCCATTACATGTTCGGCCGACGATGACTGCTTAACATCAAGTGACAGTAGGTCGCGCAGGTGCAAAATACCGACAATACTGTCGAGATCTTTCTCGATCACTACCAAGCGGCTATGACCCAACTTATGCAACTCATCCAATACGAGCGGACCGAGAAACTCCGAACTTTTAATATAGTCGATATTTGCCCGCGGGGTCATAATTTCTGCTACCGTTTTTGTAGGGAATTGGAGTGCTGATACTAGTAGTCGACGCTCTCGCTCCCCTATAGCCTCTTTAGACCGCTCAACCAACTCGGTCAAATCTTCTAATGAATGGACCTCTACTGGCTTATCGCTAGTCGCCGATGGCTCGCGGAAGCCATGCAATAACCTTTCGAAACGAACTACAAAATCAAGCAAGCCATGTTCAAGACGAGCATAGATTTTTTTTGCCAGTTTTTTAATAAAAGGAAGACGAGCTAGTGATGGATAGATTACGGCTACTACGAGGGCTAGGACAATCCCCAACCACCAACCAAACGCCCCAATAGATAAACACACCACAAGCACAATCAACACGGCTCGTACACTACGAAGAAGTGTGGTCAGCGCAGGATATAATTCATGGCGATCGAGCTCTAACACAAAAGCCTCAGAGTGCTTGGCGCGGCGCTTCAGCTCGGCCAGGCTATACTGCGAACGCAGTGGCTGCATAGCTGTTGCAAGCAAAAGACAAAAAAATACTACTACCGCAAGAAGCATAAGAAATATAGTCATCGTAAGACTATTGTACAGCATCTATCTGCTATACTAGTACTAGTAATTTTCGGAGGAACTATGAACAAAACTGGTTGGATTATTTTTGGTGCGATCGTTGTGGTACTTCTTGGCGGACTCGTCGTCTGGACCCGCACCACAAACCCCCCGCTCGACGTGTCTAATGTAAAAAATAATAGTATTATCGCCGCGTCTGAGCAAAATGGTAACATCGCGGATCATGTTACTGGCAATGCGTCAGGGAAAATACTCTTCATCGAATACGGTGACTACCAATGCCCAAGCTGTGGCGGTGCCTACACTAACGTAAAGAGCATTCTAGAGGAATACGGCAACGACATAACCTTCATCTTCCGCAACTTCCCTCTTACTACCGTTCACCCTAACGCTCGTGCAGCTGCAGCTGCGGCTGAAGCGGCTGGCTTGCAGGGCAAGTTCTGGGAAATGCACGATAAACTCTATGAAGGCCAGTCGGACTGGGAAAACCTTGATGGTACAAAACGTACCAATATGTTCAAAACATATGCTACCAGCTTAGGACTTGATGTAAGCAAGTTCGAGAGTGACTTAAGCGCCAAGCAAGTCACACAGAAGATAAACTTCGACCTAGCCGTTGGTAAAGCTGTTGACGTAAACGCTACCCCTACCTTCTTCTTGAACGGCGAAAAACTTGACGATAAGACCTCAAGCGGCATTGTTCAAAGCGACCTTACAGACATTAAGGCAAAGCTCGATAGTTTAATTAAGAAGTAGAAGAACCGCACAAAGTAAAAACACCCCGGTGCCTTGGGGTGTTTTTTGTTGTTTTTCGTAGTGAAGTCGCGACACTGACTGCGAGCGGCGAAGCCGCAGGCGCATACTAGTGGGCGATAAAAATTCGCCATTCGGCGGGCACCACATCCACTGCTATCTTTTTGCGCCGTGAAGGCACAAATTCGATGGCTATTGGCATGTGATTATACACTCCTTGTACTATGTACAGCCCTAGACACTCCGACCTTTAATTGTTAGCTTTGGTCCAGGACACATCAACCATAATAACAAACTGCCATGACACAGTCAAGAAATACTCGTCGAATTGACGGCTATACACCTATAGTACCGTAAAAAGAATAGTGCTTGCAATAAGTACAAGCACTATTTGTATAGTATTTTTTACTACGTCTATTTTAGGCTTCGCCGGGCGTCGCGTCAGGCTTGGCGGAACGCAAGGTACGCTCTTTCAATGTGAACACCATTACTGCCGAGAAGCCTACTAAGCTTGAAGCAACAATAAAGATGCGCTGTAAGCTATCAGAGAAAGCGTGAGTTACGATACTCGCAAACTCTTGCTGGTTTGTATTAAACTGCTCACGAGCCTTAGTCGCGTAAGCATCAGGTAACTTACTAAATTGAGCATCAGCTGCGTCAGTAATCTTTTGCTTAATATCTGGCGTATTGAGCGTAAGGAGCGTATTAGCATCGTCAAGGTTGCCGATGGCCGACACCTGACTACTTTGGCCAAGAGACTTAATATACTCTGTATTCTTCATGGCAGCGACTTGCGACACGATACCAGCAGTGAGCATAGCACCGAATACAGCGGTACCAATTGTCGACCCTAGACTACGGAACAGCTGACTTGAGCTCGTTGCTACACCAAGATCCTTTTGCTCGACTTCGTTCTGAATAGCTAAGTTCAACACCGGCATAGCCACACCCATACCAAGGCCAAGGATCGTCATAACCACTGCCTCATAGAGGTACGGTGTTTCAGGCGTTAAGAATGTGAGCGCCACCATCGAAGCCGTCGCTACCAAGAAGCCTATCTGCATGAATATCTTGTAACGACCAGTTCGAGAAATAATCTGACCCGACCCAATACTTGAAATCATGATACCCGCTACCATTGGCAAGAGCATGAGACCAGACTGAGTTGGGGTGGCACCAAAGACTTGTTGGTTAAATTGCGTAAGGTACAAAATTGACCCCATGAAAGCCGCACCAAAGAAAGTGGCAATTGCAAGAACTGTCACGAAGTTACGGTTCTTAAAGAAGCGCAACGGAAGAATCGGCTCATCGGCTTTACGCTCAACATAGATAAACCCTGCAATAGCTGCCGCCACAACAGCAAACATAATGACACGGAGCCATACAAGCGTAAGGCCAGTGCTGGTCATAACATCAGCAAAGATGGTTTCGGTATTATCAACAGCCAGAATAAGCACGGCCGTAGCTATTGAAAGCAGTGCTGCACCCCAATAGTCGATTTTTACTTTTGTAGCATGGCGCAATGCCGGACAATAAATAGCAATCAAAATGAAGGCGACGATGCCTACTGGCACGTTAATAAAGAACGTCCAACGCCAGTCGGTGGTAAGACCAAAGAAATGTGCACCGTCAGTCAACCAACCACCGAGTAGTGGACCAATAACAGAGCTGAGACCAAACACCGCACCAATCAAGCCCTGCCAGCGTCCGCGTTCACGCGCAGCAAAAAGGTCACCAACAATTGTAAAGGCGTTGGCTGTAATAATACCACCACCAATACCTTGTAAGGCTCGCCAGGCGATCAGCTCGGTAATATTACCACTGAGGCCACTAAGCAGCGAGCCGGCCACGAAGACCGCGACACCAATCAGTAAGATAGTTCGGCGACCAAAAAGGTCAGACAACTTACCAGCAATAGGCACCGTCATCGTTGTTGTAATAAGGTAGGCCGTAACAATCCAGCTTAATGAACTGAAAGCGTTGAAATCTTCAACAATCTTTCCGAGGGCGGTAGCAATAATTGTCTGGTCGAGGGCAACCAAAAACAAACTCGCCATAACCGAGATCATAATGATCAACTTGCTACGCAAAGTTAAATGGTGATGCATGTATTATGTCTCCAATCGATGATTATTTATTTAGCATGTCTTTATATTGCTCGACGCTGTCCGTTAGGTGGTCCAAGAGTTCTCGCATTTGATCTTCTGGAATAAAGGCAACAATTTTTTTAGAGGGTGAGCCCATAACATACAAACGGTCACCCGGCTTTATATCGAGTGTTTCACGGGCATCGGCCGGTATAACTACCTGACCCTTTGACCCTACCGTGGCTGTGCCAAAAAGTTTTTTGTCGTGCATATCAACACACAGTATGCTCTTGTGCGATAAGTATGTCAAGTATGATTTATCATACTGCGGTTTTATTGGCCTTCTTTTTCCAACTAGGTAGTTCTTGGTAATAATCGAGATACATCTGGATTGATGTCACGATAATGATCATAATAATTGGCCCATATATAACCCCAAGCAACCCATACAAGGCAATACCCCCAAAGGCCGCCAACATAGTTAAGCCATTCGTAAGGGTAATCGACTTAGGAATAAAGCGAGGCCTTAATACCGACTCTAAATTGCTGACAGCCGTAATAACAATGAGCGCGCCCACCCCAGGCCATACTTGACCAAGCAGCATAACAATAAAAATAATCGGGTAAATAATAATGCCAGCGCCAAGTGGAATAAGGTTGAAAAACGAGAAAGCCACCGCCATAAGGAAGAAGTAATCCCAGAAGTTAAAGAAGAAGGCTAGCGTAAGCGCTTCCAGTACGGCAATAATAACCGACATAACCAACTGTCCCTTCGCCATAGCATTCGCCATCAGCCCCACACGAGCAAGGTACAGGCGAGTCACTTCTGGTTGGAAGGGGCTCAATGCCACAATAGACTGCGTGATCTTCTTGCCATATACAAGAAATTCATAGAACAGGAACATATACATGATGACGAGAATAATAGCCATAGGCACTCCACCGACCACACCAGTGAGAAAGCCGGTTAAGGTTTTGAGGACACCCGGGATAGTTGACTGAAGGAAATCAAGCACACCCTGTGTCGTTATGAGGTGCTCGGCGCCAGTAAACGAGCGTGAGATAGTGTTAACAGTCGTAATTAGCTCTTGGAGTGCCGCTGGTACAGTTGTGAAGTTAGACCCAAATGTACTCGTTACCTGATTCACAAGAAGTGTCAGCTGAAATGCGGTGAATGTGCCAACAATAATAACAGGTACCAACACGACAGCAAGCGAAAAAAGAAATGTTAGGGTTGCAGCAGCACCTGAGCGCATTTTACGACTTAGCCGTTCGTAGGTACCAAAAAACAAAAACGCCATTAAAGCGGCCAGCGCAATGACACCTATATAAGGGAGAACAAACCACGCACCCAGTACCAGCGCAACCAAAGCAACAACAAGCCAGTTTTTCGCAGTAAGTGGGTGTGTTTCCATACATGCAGTGTACTACAATAATGCTATGGCCGATATAGCCTCAGTTATCCTCTCTTTACTTACCACACTGCTAGCAGTTGTGCTACTTGGTATTGTTGCCGGTTTTAGCCCAACGTTGTTCATTACCCAAGCAACGGTTGACGTAAAATCAACCAAAAAAATATCCCCTTATACCATTGGGCTTGTAGTAGGCGTCGCTTTGGCTATAGTGTTACTTATTGTATTATTTCAGTTTATTCAGCCTGGAGTCTTACGGCATTTTTTCAACACAACCGTTCGAACAATTGTTATATCAGTGATCTTTAACGGCATCGTTGGACTATTGCTTATTGCAGGCGGCGCTTGGTATCTGACACATAGAAATGTAGCCACAAAACGCTCCGGCCGGCATGCGCTTAAAAAAACCGGGGGCGTCTCGGCAATGTTTAGTTTTGGTTTCTTTAGAACCCTCACCAGTGTAAGTGGCATCGCCGCAACCTTCCTGGCAGGTACTATTATTGCTAACTCAAGCGTACATTTTATTGAACAGCTACTCTATACCCTTCTCTTTCTTGCCGCAGCAATAACCCCATTTGGAGGTATTGCCATCCTAATGAGACGAGAAGATAAAAAGGTTACGCGCACAGTAGAGTACATAAATAAACAGCTTGACCGGTTTAATTATAAGACAGTGCTAGGCATAGGGGCCGTCATTTTGGGCTGCTGTATTGTACTAGCCAACGTTTTAACGCTCATTTTATAGCAACTCGCTACCGCGAACGTTCGTAGTGGCAGGTATAGCCGCCCGGGTGCTTACGAAGATAATCTTGATGATAGTCCTCGGCAGGCCAAAAGGTCGTGAGGGGTTCTATACTCGTAACGATTGGGCTTTTCCAGTACTGCTGATTACGATCAACCGCTTGCTTTGCGGCGCTGGCAGTCTCGGCATCTTCAAAGAAAATAGTTGAGCGGTAGCTTGACCCTATGTCATTACCTTGACGGTTCATAGTGGTTGGGTCGTGAATTTGAAAGAAATAATCGAGAAGTGTACCGACATTTGTCTGAGAGGGATCGTAGAATATTTCAAGGCTTTCAGCATGCCCGGGGTGGTTTTCGTATGTAGGATGATCGTTTTCACCGCCCGCATACCCTACTTCAGTATCAATAACTCCTGGTTGTTCACGGAAGAGTTCTTCCATACCCCAGAAGCACCCACCGGCCACTATCAGCTTACAGTTCGTACTCATACTTCTATTATATATGAGCGCTTCGCCTCCCCCCAAAATTGCTTGTGCTCGACCCCTAAAAGAGATGCTATAAAAGCAGGTTTTAACGATATCGTACGAGGTCTTGTAAACGACGTCTCAGAAAGATTTAACATTCCCGTAACATCAATTAGCGCTCATCACTCAGACGGACAGTGGCGTATGCCAAGTGAGCTAGAGACGATGGCCTATCACGGATTTACCGACGGTAATGGAAAGCTTTCTCATAGTGGCTACCACCTTTTCGATAGTCTCTCGCAAATTGTTGAAGATTCATATAAAAAGTCTCATCGCTCAGTTGAGAAGATTATTGCAAGCGCTTACTTTACAAAACCAGAGCATATTATCAATCAGCTCGACTATAGTAAAATATTTGAAGAAAACGTACGACTTGACCATATAGCAGATTTTACTCGCTACGGCGAACACGACGCTACCGTAAGCGGGCAATTCTCGTACAAAGAAGAGACTCGAACACTATTTACAATTAGCCTGCTTCACAATAGTGTAAGCGATCGCCACTGGATTCAGTCGCGCAAGGACCTGTATAAGAAGAATGGCCGCATAAAACATGAATTCTTCAATATACACCAAGGCCCACTACAAAATATTCAAGTTCATTCATTCCAGTCAAAAAGTGATCATGACGACCCATTCTCCGAAGGCACAGGAGTAGGCACCGACAGTCACTTTGAGATTCACGTATTCAAGAACTCGGCATTATGCGGTGGATTACCGTACGAAATAATTAATGCTAATGAAAAAATAGATACAGAAGGTAAACTCATCACTGAAGGATCGAAACAAATTATGTGCCAAGAATTTGTAGCGTTCTGTAGAGGAAGTATTCAAAAGAAAGATTTACGATCAGAAATATCTAAACACGGCGTAGGTATTGCACTTCTCGCCGCATCTTACAAGAGCGGTGCAAGCAAAGGTAAGGGTATCGAAGCCGACCTATTCAACGGCACCTGGCATCTCACGTAGAGGTTTTAGCGCAAAATTAGCAACTTGGCTCGACGTCGTACCGCTACTACCCATCTCAAAAAGAGCAATCCTATTAAAACTACCGTCAAACCCTTTTCCGTAAGAATCCGAACAAGAGACACTTGAGTCTTCTTCTATAAATCGAGCAACTGTCATATGAGGGTCATATGCATCACCAATAGACTTCCAGCCATACTGCTCTACATTTCGCTGCTCTATTACAGTTGCGCTCTTTACTCCAATAAAGCTATCCGGATGAGTTTCCGCCCTTAGTGGATTAAGTCTATCAACGACTTCTCGCTGTAAACGAGTCACCTCTCTAGTCCTCGCAAACATCGCTGCCAAATAACGGTTCCGTATTCTCCAACCCAAAAAACTCAGATCAATACCATCATACCGCTTAGCTATGCCAGATAGCTCAATCACGATTTCGTCGAGATGTTGTGAATGAATTTGCAGCATATAAAGGCTCATATGAGGGACGACCTTATCGTTAAATATGAATTCCGAGCCGTGCTCATCAAGCCGCTCATTAAGCTCCCTTGCGCTTTCATCTAACTTATGTTCAGGCAAAAGTGCCACAATATACGCTTGAGCATTAAAACCTACTTTCACATCAGAGTCCAGGGTAATATTATCGATATGCGCTTTTGTTCTTCCATTGTGGTTTGAGTTGAGATAATGCAGCCTTCAATACTCTCCTTTGTCAACCTTTTAACAAGATAGTCTCGACCTAGATTAGATACTCAACGAGACTTACATGGATTTCTCCTATTCTTAAGTATAGCAAAACAAAAACACCATGACTTTCATCATAGTGCCTATGTTTGGCTCCGCTTACAGGTCACGGACTTTAAAATAAAATAAATTACTAAACATTTCTCTTTTTGCTTAGTGCTTTTCCGATGAGGGGACCCAACAACAGACCGATAGGGATTCCTATTGCAACATTATCTAGTAGCGCCAGTCCAAAATCCAGCGCCTAGGCAGAGTCCTAATACGATACCCATTACGAGGTTATTGCTTCCTTCGTTTGAGTTTTTCTTATCGATGACCTTAGCGTATTATACGCAAATATCGTTTTGTAAAAGAGGTTGAATTATAGACATTGAATGTATATAATAGATGACATATGAGGTTATCGAAAACAGTCGAACAGGCGTGTTGCATACTATCTATTCTTGCCGAGCATCACGGTCAACCCGTGACAAACGTTGAGTTGAACGAGCGCATGAATGTATCGCAATCATACCTTACCAAAATAACTCGCAAATTGGTTATCGCGGGCATTATTACATCCGCACAGGGCGTCAAAGGTGGCTTTATACTCGCACGACCGATGACTTCTATTACACTTGGCGATGTCGTCAAAGCTACCGATGGCTCAGCGCCATTCTTTCGACCAACAAACCTTATAAAACAAGCTTTTCCCGCCCGAGAGTACATAACCCGCAAGGGCGTTAAACTATTGCACGACGCCTTTACGCAAGCTGAACAAAAATGGTTTGATGAGCTGAACCTTACGACAATGGAGCAACTAATTAGCAAGGCAAAGACTACACGATAATGACTAAACAAAACCGCACCACGAAGAAAACTCTGCGAGATACAGCACTCTACAACGAGTGGTACCATCTTAAGACAAGCCGCATATTAATAGTATCGGTCATTGTAATGCTATTCATTCCTATCATGTACGGAGGTTTTTTCCTGGGCTCTATTTGGGATCCATATGGTAATACGAAAAACCTTCCTGTTGCGGTTGTCAATAACGATAAAGGCGCAACCCTTAAAGACAAGAAGGTTGCGGTGGGAGACGAGCTCGTCAATACACTCAAGGACGAACACTCGTTTGAATGGCATTTTGTATCTGAGGATAAAGCCGACAAAGGCCTGGATAACGGCAGTTACTATATGAAAATCGTCATCCCAGAGAACGCGTCAGAAAATGTCACAACTATTACCTCTGATACACCATCAAAAACAACCATCGCCTACACGACAACTCCATCGCGTAACTATATTGCTTCACTTTTAACAAACCAAGCAGCCCAAACCATCGCTCAAAGTGTTTCGACCAAAATCACAACCGCCTACGCTCAATCTATTCTTGAGCAAATCGGCGAACTGAAGACTGGCTTGAATACGGCCGCGGACGGTGCTACTCAGTTGAGTAACGGTTCGGCACAGCTGCAGTCGGGCATCCGTACCTACACCGGTGGTGTTGCTAAGGTGCATAATGGCATAGAGCAGCTCTCAGCCGGGCTACCTACAGCGTCACAAATTGCACAACTTTCAGATGGGGTTAAAAGCGTACAGTCGGGCGTAAATGCCCTAAACAATGCCGTGTCTACACCTAGTGGAGCTTTGGTTGCTCAGCAAACACTCGTGCAAAGTGATGCGGCCGCTCTGCAAGCGGCACTTGTGAACTATCAAACAGCCGCCTCAAGCGCCCAACCAAGCTTGGCTGCCTTGCAAACGGCGCTAGCGGCAGGCACTTCAACAGTGACCGTCAATTCGAGCGATATATCTGCAGCACTTCAGATAGTGAGTGCCTCGCAAACCATTACACAGAAGTCTGCGAGCCTACTCACAAACCTAAATACGCTCACTGCCATGCTCACTGCGCAGCAGGCTACCCTGAAAAGTTCGGTAGCAACCCTTAATACCGGTGTCAACACGCTTACTCCCGGTCTCCTAAGTGCTGTCGATGGGTATACGACGCTGGCTTCTGGCAGCTCGCAACTTCTGGCTGGTACGAACCAGCTGTCCGCTTCGTCAGCCGCGTTGAATGACGGTGCCACCCAGATCAGCGATGGATCGGCAAGGCTTGCAAGCGCCCTAACAAGCGCCGCACAGCAGGTATCTGTTCAGCCGACAGGTGAGGCCACAGCCAAACAGCTCGCCCAACCAGTCGATACTCATCACAGCGAAACCGCCCACGTGCCTAATTATGGCTACGCACTGTCGCCCTATGTTCTATCCCTCGGTCTTTACGTAGGTGCGTTGGTGTTTAACGTTATCTACCCGGTACGTCGCTTATACGCAAACCCTCGAAACTCTCGTTCATGGTGGTACGCCAAAATGTCCGTTGCCTTTGCCGTGGCAATTGGTCAGGCGCTCGTGCTTGATGCCATTATGGTGATAGGCCTTGGCCTCCACCCCGACCAGCCCGGCAAATTTATACTGCTGAGCATCGTTACGTCAATGACCTACATGTCAATTGTTTCATTTCTAGCAATTGCGCTCGATAACATCGGCCGCTTCCTTGCCATGTTACTACTGGTATTACAGCTTAGCGCGGCCGGTGGCGTCTTCCCCATTCTCCTTTCATCTGGCTTCTTCCAGGCAGTGAACCCTTTGATGCCAATGACGTATTCAATTTATGGTTTCCGAGAAGCAATTTCCTCGGGTCTTGGTGCTGGGGTCTATTGGTCTAGCCTACTTATACTCGTTGCGATTGGCGTGGTGGCCAACCTTATGCTTATTACTGCATTTCGCATCCATGGAAACCGACGCTTCCAGCATGAAAGCATAGATACCTAGTAAACGCATGGGTGCTGTGCTGACGATTGCTACGGCCAATGCTTCATGTTATACCCATTGTACTATGGCATACAGAACTAACTGCTATTACTTCAGCAAATATTGCCGCAGCACTTCAGCTTCATTATTCGCACTATCCCGTGCGCCATATAGTAATGTTACCTTATCGTGCTTGCGCCAATTGCTAATGATTCCGGCAGCTTCGGGGTTCTGCTTTACTTCATCAATATACCGCTTGGTAAATGCCGCAAACTTGGCTGGGTCGTGCGCGAACCACTTGCGCAGGTCGGTGCTGGGTGCAATATCCTTAGCCCATTCGTCCAGTGCGGCTCGCTCCTTACTCACGCCGCGCGGCCACAGCCGGTCTACCAGCACGCGGTAGCCGTCATTCGGATTGGCTGGTTCATATATCCGTTTTATAACAAACTGGGTCATACCTCTAGTTTCCTCCTACTTTTTCGATACATATGGATTATTTGTGACATAAAACCGCCGCAGCTCATGCACAGCCTTTGAAATGCCAATGCGCTTGCCGGTAGTAACTGCGCTATCCGGCAGTGCCGGCTTTTTAATTAATTGCACAGGCGGCTCGGCTAAATCATGGCCGCTGTAGCGCCGATCGATATCCAGCGCCGCGCATATTTTACCCGGGCCATTGGTTACATTCACACCCGTCATGCCCCGCCGCGCTTCAATAGCCTCTATTCCCTCCAACGGCTCGACCGCCCGTATCAGCACGCCCGAGCCATACCCTTCCGGCCCGCACACCACATTGCAGCAATGGTGCATACCGTAGGTAAAGTATACATACATATGCCCGGCGCTTTTAAACATCGCGTCATTGCGTCCCGTCCGCCCATTGAATGTATGGCTGGCTTCGTCTCCTTGGTCGTACGCCTCTGTCTCCACAATCCGCACACGAATCTCCCTACCCCCAATTTCTCGCACCAGCTCACAACCCAGCAACCGCCGTGCCGCTACCTCGGCCGGCACATTGAGCCATGCAAAGTCATCTTTTCTCATTACTTTCATTATACTCTGTGTAATGGATGCGTGGTGAAGGCAACCCAATCCCACTACAACCTAGAGGCTATACAGAATCTAAAAGATATCTCGTCATTTACTAACAAAGGGAATCCAGTAGCACTCATACTACTGGATTCTCTAAAATATAATTTTGGCTCAGCATACGAGTCACGGAATAATCACGGCGGGGGTGGGGCACGAGATGAGACAAATGAGACACGAAACACATATACTTGAAATGTCTCGTTTTTACGGATTTAATAGATTTTTACGAACATAATCCGCACTTAGATTAACTCTTCTTATAGAAAGGTTTGTTTAGATGACTTATGGTGATTAACCCGCTCTGTCTGTTAGTTCGTCACGATGATCGGGGTTACGTCCGGCGTCAGCTAACATATCACGCCGTTTTTCTGTCTGTATCCAATGAGGCACGTCTACTACTCCCGAGTCCTCGAGAAGCAGCCCTTCAATAATCTCTTTCGCTTCAACTGCTACTTTCTTGTTTAAGCCTTTTATATTTAGTTCGTGAGCCGTATTTTTGCCAATGATTCGCAAGCCACCAAAAATTGGTGTGTTTACGTAAACAATCCGCCCTATATCTTTTACAGGCATGGTTTCTACATACGAAAACAAGAAATCATTATGGACAACCGAAATGGTCTTTTCCTGAATAACTAACTCGTCAGGGAATATGTCAGTAATCCAATGGGCCTTTACCCTAAACAGTTCGCGGTTACGTTTTTTGGTTGAGGGTAGATTGCTAGATTCAACCCTGCCGCTTTGTATCTGCGCGGGATACGGTGTTCTTCGACTGATTTTGTTCTGATCATCTACCATAAAGTTACCCTCTGCTTTGTATCAAAGCTGTATTTGTTATTGTCGTATTTAACAATTACCTCGCTTCCCTGTTTTATCGAACCATCAATGATGTTTTTTGCTAGTGCATTCAATTTGCGATTTTGTATGACGCGTTTGAGCGGGCGAGCGCCAAATGCCAGGTCGTAACCTTCTGTTGCTAGCGCTTTTTTTGTGGAGTCGGCAAATTCCAGCCTAATGTTCTTTGATGCTTCAATGTGGCGAGCGAGGGCCGATAGCTGCACATCGACAATCTGTTGCATATCGTCCTGCTTGATGCGATCGAATATCACGATGTCGTCGATACGGTTCAAAAACTCAGGGTATAGCGAATATACATCATCATCGAGAGATACAATTGCATTGCCTTCGGCAATTATCGCGAGTCTGTAGTTACCCCATTGAATCAATCTAATCATCTAACTCCATTATACCACCATCTTTGATCGAGGGGCGGGGCCGCCTATAGATCGGCACTTCAGGAAAATTGCCCCGCCTACGCTCTCGATATATGGCGAACACCCGTCAGATCTAACCCCTAGAAATGCTACTTCTTTTTTGATGCGATAGTAATTTTCTTTGGTTCAGGCAGTGGTGCGAGCGGAATACTGACCTTCAAAACGCCATCATCCAGGTGCGCTTCGATCTTGTCGGTATCAGCCTGCTTTGGCAGTGCAATTCGTCGATAGAAACTACTTGAGCTTTCACGCACCACGTACTGCTTACCCTTATCTTCCTCTTTTTCGTGACGTTCGGCACTAATCACGAGTGTACCGTTCTCCACTTCGATATTGACATCTTTCTGCTCAAAGTTAGGCAGATGCGCCTCAACCACAAGGTTATTATCTTTAGTAAAGACATCAGTCGTCGGAATGTTAACGCCTTTTAGGGGCGACATCCAGTCATCACCAAAGAATTGTTTTTGTAATGCAGAAAGTTCCGCAAAGGGATCCCACTTTACAAGATTGCTCATAATTTTCTCCTTTCATCATTGCATTAATGGTTTCCTGGAGAAGCATAGAAGCTTCTGAATTTAGTATAGAAAATTAGCACTTACATGTCAAGAGTGCTAATTCAGATGATTTAGTTGTTATCAAAATACCCAGTAGCGTGAATGCTTACTGGGTACACTTTAAGATATGCGCTCTTGGCTCAACTTCGCGGTCTTGAACTTAATTCACAAATTTTCAACGATAGCATCTGCTGCCTTATAGGGAGATAGGGCGGATGTGTCAATTTTAAGCGACTTTACAAAAGGAATAGAATAGATATCCATATCCTCTGTGATAGTTTTCATAATCTCTGGGTCTGTAAGCTTTTTATATCTCTTACGTGATTCATTACCAACGCGAGCAATTAAATCATCCCTATTAGCACTTAATTCAACAAAGAATATCTCTCCTTTATTGTCCTCAACCGTCTTTATGAATTCGCGGACATTATCGTCGTCGTCCGAACCCTCGTATACGTATGTAAATATAAGATCCGTGTCGTTCTTTGAGCAATAATCTAAAACATCAAATCGTATACGATCTACCAAGGCATAATTTTCTCTCAGTTTATCTTTATAAATATCCTTTACCAGGTCACGAGATAGATGGTTATGAAACAGGGGGATGCCAGTACGCTCAGCTAATTTCTCGGCTACCGTAAGCTTACCAGAGGCAGGCGGGCCATATATAAATATCAGTTTCATAATGATAGCATATCATACATTCCGGTCTTGAACTTTAACTCATAGTTTCAGGGAAAGCACACAGGTCTAGAACCAAATCTAAAGAGGTGTCTATAAAAATCAGCTAGCTTCTTAAATCAACCGCTCAGCAAAAGACGCTCCCACTTAAATGGCCAGCACTTTTAACAGCGGTAAATTAAAGACCAGTCAGAAAGACTGGTCTCGAACTATTCGGGTGTCTAGTTTGGCTCAGCAGGCCGGTCACGGACCTTAAATAGACGCAGTTATATCACGAGAGCTCACGACCCTTTTCTTGACCGATCCAACATATAGCCGATAAGCTGGTCTGTCTTCCTTCTTGTAATTAATGAGGTTACCTAAGATCCTGTTGCATACTGTACAAGTTAGTTCACTTCCATTCGGTCTACTGTCAATAAAACGGTCTGTATACATCCGCTTTAAGACTCCCGGTCCATCTTTTTGATAAAACGTTATATGAGCATTACAGCCTTCACAGGTAATATCCAGGACCCGTGAGCGGCCGCCGCGCGACTTTTGATACTTATCAGTCTTAAACTTGTACATACTCTAACTATAGCAAAATCCAGTAGCGTGAATGCTTACTGGATAACCTGTAAAATATATGCTCTTGGCTCAGCTTGCCGGTCTTGATTATTTAACTTCGAAATCGAGCACCAACCCCTGGTGGTCGGATGCTACAACTTCTGAGGCATAGAAATCATTCACCGCGACCTTGTCATTCACAAAGATAAAGTCGCAGGGCTCGCTTTTATGCGTCAGGTCGGTACGTGTCGTTTGTAAACCGTACTCTTTCGTCAGATTACGGAAATCTTTGTTCAGAATCTCTATCGATTCGCTATCCGGGAGAAGATTGAAGTCGCCCGTAATAATCACCGGGCCATCGAGTTGCCTTGCGTAATCAGCTATCTGTTGACACGCCTTCATGGTGAAATCATTGCCGTTCTTATGACCTGGAACATGATAGCCGTGGTGATTGATAATATGAATCTGTCGTCCATCTTGGTCCTTAATGGTAACGTGCTGAAAATTCCGTACATTGTAGTCATCATTTTCAAGCGACATGCTTGGATTGTATTCGAGGTTTGTGAAATAAGTCTGCTTATCCTCAAGCGCAAGATTACTCACAATCGCATTACCAAACTCAGGTTTGCTTGTCATCAGTTGAATTGCGTAGACCGGCGAGTGGTATCTATGATGAAAACGTAGATTATCCGCAAGTTCAGTTAAAGTGGGGAAGAAACCTAAGTCGGCAACAGACTCAAATACCTCTTGTAACGCGATTATGTCCGGAGCCTCTTTCATCACCATATCTTCAATACGAGTCGCAAGGCGAATTGTCCACGCATTCAATTGTAGTAATCTCATGTTATGAGTATAGCAGGGTTGCGGTCTCGAACATTATCGCAAATTTTAGATAGGGGCATACCGGTCTAGAACTATTTTTCCAGAGGTCGCTATGAGTTCCTAACTGCCATCATGTATTTAGTAGTTTAGATAAAATACCTTGATCTGGGTAGCTGACGCCTTTATCAGAGGTAAAGCAAAGACCAGCCACAAGGACTGGTCTCGCACTATTTGGGTGTCTAGTCTGGCTCCGCTTACAGGTCACGAACTCTTTAACAGGGGTAGAACGCTACAAATCGGACACGGCGTGTATAGAATTAGACTGCGGCAACAATAAGCCGCAAGGAGGTATGGTTATGAGCGAAAACGAGCATTTAAAGCGCGAATTTACGGATGAAGAGCGCCGTAGGTTAGTCGACTACTTTAACTTACTAATTGAGATAGATCAACGAGAAAAAGCACGATATGCCAAACTCAAAGATTTCCCGAAAGGATTTGCTATGGACGGCGAAGGTCGAGAGTGTGGACTATGTTTCAGGCCTGTATATGATATTGCTGGCTGGTTCGATAAATGGGGCTTTAAATGCTCTAATTGCCAGGATGCAGTGAACAAGCGAAAAATACCAGGATCTTTGTGTAGCGATTATCGACACGAGAAGTCTATTCCCGATACGATGCTTGCTTCAAAGCTTAATATAAGCGTGCGAACGATTCGCAAGCAGATTCATGAAGGAAAGATAATTGGGCGAAGAATTCCGAATGGGCCATACATGATTCTACGGAAGGACAATCCTAATCTTCAGCGTTAAATATGCGTTCAAATTCTTCGAGCTCACCTTTAAGCCATTTTTGATACTTTTCATCAAAAATCAAATCAATTCTTTCTTTTATTTCTGTATTTACCGACGAAGCTCCCTTGTCCACAATTTCTTTTACATTGGACCAGTCTGGCAGTTTGAAGTTAAATATATCATCGAGAGCTTCATTAATGAGCTGTAGTGTCAAAAAATCGACCTTATAACCACCGTTTTCATATCCATAACGTGCAGTGACAAAGATATTATCGGAGGACTTAATAACCTCTGACCATTTACCCGGCTTTAATCCATTGTCCACAAGATGCTTCTCTATATAGTTTCTGTATCTTGGATCAAGTTTGCTCAAAAGAGCTTTCATCCCATGACCTCTTTCGAGTTTGCCTGTGCTCCCTAGTAGAACTGCTTTTAGGAGCAGCTCGTTTGACAGAGCTAGCTGCACAACCAGTGCCTGAGGAATAGAATAAACAAATTTCCAATCATCTACTGGAATCGGGTAGCCCCCTGGAACTGATACCTTTTTTGATAGCGCTTTTGATTTTTCATATACGTCTCTAAAAGCTACGGCATAAGCATAAATATCATTTGGAGTGATGGTGTTGCTCGTGTGATTAATGTTAAGAACACCATAGGCAGGAAGTTTTTTGAAACGGTATCCCTGTTTGTTGTTTGTGTAGTCTTTTGATTTAGCCATTACGACCCTCTCCACCAGTTTCTATTACGCCATGACCCTTTGTTGTGTAGTCGGAGTAAGAGTAGCGAATGCCCATTTAAATCACCTCGCTTAAGATAACCTCGTCAATTTCATCGCGCGTAAGAGTAGTGTCAAAGCCACCGATCTTTTCATCACCAGACAAGCTGCGACCGCCAGCGTAAATCAAGCTTGAATCTTCAAACCTCTTAAACATAAAGATCGCTTGGTTAAGTTCATTCTGATTGAATACACCGATCTCGCACATACGATCGAAGTCACGCACTGACAAACCGGTAACTTTCGTGAACAATTCGGGCTCTAGGTTTCGAATGACATCAATCAAGGTCTCCTCACGATAATCAGTAAGATACATGAAAACTGGGATACGAGTTATAAACTTCAATAACTTCTCGCGCAGCTGGCGCTTGAACCCTTTATTCTCTTTTTCTTCAGCATCTTCTTTCTTTTTCTCTTCTTTCGTAGGCTCGTCGCCAGTTTCGGCACGCTCCTTCTTTTTCTCGTTCAAAGACTTCTCACTATTGATAGTCTTGGTGATATCTTGCCGTAAATTACGGAAATCCTCGATTTTCTCTAACGCCGCGAGAACATCAGGAGCATTCAATACTTTCTCAAGTACAATCGTCGTGACATCTACGAGCCGTGCCGACTGCCAGCGCTTCGCGAGCATCGTACTGGCCGTACCGTAGGTTGATATATCAAGAATTGCCGTAGCATCTAGTTTCGTCATCGATACGCCGTCATAACACAGGACAGGCAAGAACTCGATAAACTCCTCAAGTCGCTTTTCGGTAGTCCGGTTATCGCTCACACCACCAAGTTCATTGCTGTAATTTGCCATGAGTTTCAAAGCGCGGCTCGGCGCAAAGTCCAATAGATAGCAAGTAGGCTTTATGATCTCTTTTTCGTTTGGATTCTCTGCATTCGTGATTGACCAAGGGCTTTGCGCACGAAACGCGGTCTGAAAATAAGTCTCCGGACTGTCCGTATTTCTAAGGAAGAATACGCCGCTCCAAGGCTTGACCGTAACACCAGTAGTAAGCTTGCCACACGAAAGAGTAATCGTCCTTGTCTTGAATGGATCTCCTATTTTATCCAGCACTGGGTCGAGTGCCTCTTTGCCAATTCCGGCATCTTTACCGGCCGCATTGATAATTTCATACTCGCCAAAGAACGGATCATTATCGAGAAGCCGCTTCATTGCTTTACAGCTTGAGACACGCGGCAGGAACCAAAAGGTATGCTTAAGTGTAGATAGAAGCCGAGCGTCCTCAAAGGGTAGTGCTGGTTTTTGGTGGTCCATCTTATTCTCTATAGCGACATCAAGGTCCATGCCGCGAAGAATATTCAAAAACTTCTGAACGTCGTTTTCACGCTCAAAAACATATTCACCTTCATCATTTTTCTTAGCACTAAAAAACTTATTGAGATCAAACTCATTAAATTCACCCTGTTTGGCGATTTCTCGCAAACTATCTGGCATCTGATATGTCATCATGACAATCTGCGGCAGTTCAGCATACGGATTATCCTCATCTCTGCCTTGCCAGTTCTTTTTTTCACGCTGCTCGTCTGCGTAAGTCCAGTTGAATATTTGGTCTTCGCTAAACTCACCACCAGCCAAGGCTCGGAACGGAGTACCCGATAGGTAAAGATAGGAACCGATCTTAAACGGTAGTATTTCCTCGATTTGGCCTTCTTCTAGGTCTGTGAGCGGATCTTTTTCATCTTTATCTTCTGAGGTAAGCTCTTTCGCACTATCTCGCCAGGCACCAAAGTGGTATTCATCAATTACTAGGCAGTCCCAATCTTCCTGACGCATGCGCTTGTGACGTTCTTTCAGGGCACCCGACTCTTTGTCTTTGCCCATGACATCTTGGAAGCTGGCAAACCAAACTACAGGCTTTTCTTCATCTATGTTTTCCCAGCCCTGCTTGCCACCAATAAACTGCCATCCCTCAAAATCAACATGACCGTCTAAGTCTTCGCGCCATTGCTTCTCGGTAGCCGGCTTGTAGGTGAGTACCAATATGCGTTTCCACCCCATTTCTTTTGCAAGCTGGTACGAGGTGAAGGTTTTTCCGAATCGCATTTTCGCATTCCACAAAAAGTGCGGCGCGCGACCTTCGTGTGTTTTTGGATACTTAGAAAAATAAAGAGATGTCTTCTCTACCGCATTTTTTTGCTCAGGACGCATCGGAAAGGTGCCGAGACGATTGCGATCGGTACGTATGCCAGTTTTCATCTCTAGAATTGCAGCCTTTACATCTTCAACGCTACAGTCAAACCACTCCGTAGCAAGTCGGCGAATACCGCGGTTTAGGAGTATCTTATGAATCGCATGATCGCGGAAATATGCACCATCATTTGTAATTGCTTCAGTAAAATATTCAAGCTTATACTGTTTGTTCGGTGTATTGACTAGCCCTTCCTCAATGCGAGCAACCACAGCGTCAACATCCCGGTCGGATTTTGTTCGACGTGACGTGTCGCCGACTTTAACGCCAGGTTGATTCGGCACGGAGTATACATAGATTTGAGGCTTTTTTCGGTAATCAAGAAGTTCGGCCATATTACTTCATCTCCGCAATAACGGACTCAATAAACTTTTGTTCTGCCTGTGTTATTTCGTAACGTTCATATAACTTTTCGTCTGTCCACGTCTGGTCCATCGGAAGGTTCGGTACAAATCCGTAAACTCTAGCCGTAGCATCATGTGTGACTTTTTTGAGAGATATCAAGAACCTTACAAATCTCGTCTGCAGATATTTTTTTAAGTTCTCAGCCTGCTCCTTTGAGTGAAGTTGTCCAGCACCTATTACAACATACGTTTCCGTACAGCATGTTCCCGGCTCGCCAATTATAACGTTTAGATTATCATCGGGTGACTCTGTACCAATATTGTTAGCTTTTGCGGTGAATATTTTCCAGGAATTGATCCATGAAGAGTTAACTTGTACCCGCTCACGCCTAATGTAGCCTGTCTTTTTATTTGCATAAATCTTGACCTTGTCTGGATTATTTATTTGATCATAATCCGCAAAATTAGTTGCGAGACCGAAAGGCTTGCGAGATGACACTATTTTATCTAACGTCTCCTCGTTCCTATCCTTAACTTTTTCATAAATTGGTACTGCTTGGTTGTAACGAATAAATACATCGAATTCATTCAGTGGGCGCTTCGTAACAGGAAGCTCCTCTTCTCCAATTAAAGTATGGACTTCACAGTCACCTGAATATTCAGCTTCCCATACGAAATACATCACTCCGCCTTTTATCTCTACGCCAGGGAAGCAGTCACTCGCGCGCGGATAGTCGTACATAACCTTGATCCGCTTATCAGCCAGCATCTCAGCCCTAAACTTATCTAAACCTTTTCCTCCGGAGAACCAGCGCGACGGTATAATAAATGACATATATCTCGGCTGAAGTCTTTTTGCCTGCTGAACAAATAGCTGGTAAATAGGCGCGGCACTCGATCCGTGACCGCCATCCTTCAGTTGATACGGCGGGTTTCCTACGATAACATCAAACTTCATATTGCTCGCCTCCTCTGCTGTTAAATGAATAAATTTATATGCGTGACGTTCTTGGTCTTCACCGCGACCACCGAGCTGTGCGTCGGTTTCTTTATTGCCACAGTATTTACAATTTCCGTTTACGTATGTGTGTGTGCGGTTTTCGTAATCAATGTTGCCGTTTGGGCTCTGGAAGTGCGCGACGGATTCTTCGCTACTTGCGTTCTTGCTTGTATATAAGCTTCTTCGAGCCATCAAAGCCGTAAGCTCAGTAATACCAATGCCGTATATCATATTTTGGAAGATATGCTGGCGTCGCTCTTCCTCGTCAGGAAATTTATCCTTCAGGCCGATCATTAAACGATAAGTAATTTGGCGTAAAAAGACACCAGTTTTGGTTGCAGGATCGAGCCACTTTAGGCTTGGATTGCTCCAGACCTCTTCGGGTAGCGCGTCAAGCACCTTATCTACCATATTCGGCGGCGTGAAGACTTCGTCACTCGATAGATTGGCAATACAGTCAAGAATATCTGGTCGGTGATCAACTTCATTTAGAATACGTGTGACAATATTAGACATTTCCAGACTCCTTATAAAATAGTGTAGCTTGGCCGCTCATTAAATCGATATTACCAAATGGCTTTGGGTGATATTTTGCTAAATTGATAGGCTCCATCGCTGATAACTTAACCAGTGGAAATTCTTCCGAAACTGAATCATCACCATTTTCCATGCTTGTTAGTGCATAGACCTTGCGCTTAACGCTGGCTTTTGTAATGTATTCGGCGCCATGAAAGCCGTATTCAACAAAAAAAACTTTATCTTTACCATTCAACATATCACCGAGCTGAATATTTGTATCGAGGATGTTTTTTACCGCAAGTAAAAACGCTGCCGATGACTTCTTTGGGGCGAACATAAAGATTTCGTCCATAATGCGTTTTTTGCATTCAGCGATATTATCGTCAGCGATATCGACACCATAAATAGTAGATATCATCTTAACGATTGCGTACTCACGTTTGTCAGCCGGGCGATAGGTAGGTGTTTGCTTGATCCGCATGAGTCGTTGTCGAACAATTTCTACCAAAAAATTACCATCCCCACATGCGGGTTCAAGAAACTTCCAAAATATATTGTCGGTTGCTTGGGTGAGAGCCAGAATATTTTTTACTTCACGCTCCCGAGTAAAAACTTCGCCCTGATCACGTACACGATTTTTAGATTTGATGATTTTCTCTTTTGATAGCGAAGACATATTACACAACATTATACCTTAATTACCTCAAGAAATCACTCTCCATAGTCGAGAACGTACGAGAATTGTCAAGAATTGACGAGAATTGTAAATGATTTTTTAATATTGACTGTTCACGTTGCGTAATGCTATCCTAAATATAGCCACATGGCTAGCACCTTACCGGATCACAAGTCCCAATTCATTCAAGGCTATATACGGCATAGAAAGAGTTGATCGAAAGGAGGCGAACCTTTTATCTCAACCGAGGTAAATTGTTTGTGCATCCATTTCTATCAACTAAATCTATGCTCTTTTTATTTGGAGAGCATAAGAAAGGAAGCGTCTTATGACCTCCTCAACCTCTCAGCTGCACGTGCAGCACATCAACATCAACGAACTGAAAGCCAGCGAGTTCAACCCGCGCACTTGGTCGGATCACCAGCTGGCGAAGCTGCGTGAAAGCATCAAAAAGTTTGGTGTAGTTGACCCACTCATCGTCAACGCTCACCCATCGCGCAAAAATATTGTGATCGGTGGCAATATGCGGCTCGAGGTACTCCGGGAGATCGGTCACACCGAAGTGCCCGTCGTTGAGCTACACCTAACCGAGCGGAAAGAGCGTGAACTCAACCTACGTCTTAATAAAACCGGAGGCGACTGGGATTACGCTCTACTAAAAGAGTTCGACGAAGATCTACTAGCCGACGTCGGCTTTGAATCCGAAGAGCTCGATGACGTTTTCGCTATCGAGGATACCGAAGAAAAGGCTTCATTCGACCTGAAAAAGGAGCTGAAGAAGCTTGATATCAAGAAAATCACCGTTCAAAAAGGCGATGTTTACCAACTAGGCGAATCACGGTTAATGTGCGGTGATTCCACCGTCGAAGCTGATTTCGACAAACTGATGGACGGCGAAAAAGCTGATATGTGCATGACCGACGAGCCGTATATCCTGGACTACCTGCACGCCAAGCGCGGCGGTAAACCTGTCAAAGGCTTTGGTGCTAAGCGTGACCGCATTTACCTCGAAACTGAAACGTTACCAGATAACTTCATCGAGCTCTGGATGGCTAATGTCGCCAAACATGCCAAGCCGGACTTCAGCATCATCTCGTATGAGAACTGGAAGAACCTGCGTGAAATGTGGAACGCGATGGAGAAGTACTGGAAAGTTAAAAACATGATCGTCTGGCACTTGCCGAACCGCCACCAAGGTTTTTCATCGAAATACAAATTCTTCTCGAAGCACGATATTGCCGTTGTGGGTGGCTCTGGCGACGTACCATATAACACCGATGACGAAGAGGGCC
The DNA here is from genome assembly GCA_001897305.1 of Candidatus Saccharibacteria bacterium 47-87. Lineage (GTDB taxonomy): Bacteria > Patescibacteriota > Saccharimonadia > Saccharimonadales > Saccharimonadaceae > Microsaccharimonas. The sequence goes on from MKSO01000001.1 coordinate 882,427, forward strand.
CGCTACAGGAAATGTACGAAACCGCTCTGTTCGCCATCTCCGGTAAGCCACAGTGGGAGGGTTACGAAAAAGGCAAGAAATACATGCCGACCGACTTCATCGAGTTCAATGCCGATGACCTGAAAGGCTCCGGCCAGGGCGTCGTGTTCGGCACGAAGCCACTTGATATCCTTATTCCCTACATCAAGGTCCTGACGCGGCGTGGTGACCTCGTAGTGGAACCGTTCGGCGGGTCAGGGAGTACGCTCATCGCATCGATCAAGCTTAATCGCCGCTGCTACATCATGGAAAAAGTGCCAACCTACGCCGAAGTGATCTTGCGGCGCTGGGAAAAAGAAACTGGCTTGAAGCGCAAGCTGATTGTACGAGGTAGCGATGACGAAGTTCAGTCGAGCGTACAGGAATAAGATCCTCGGTCTCCTCCGGGAGAATCCAAACCTTCAGCGTGCCTGCAAAAAAGCAGGCATCGCTCGAAGTACGCTCTATCGCTGGATGGAAGACGATATCGAGTTTCGTGATGACATCCGCGATGCTCAAGAAATCGGCCAAGATACCATGAATGATTACGTCGAGGCTAAGCTTATGGAAAACATCCAAAACAACACGCAGCGCTCGATTGAGTTCTACCTGCGCCATAACAGCCCGAAGTACGCCTCTACTCGTGTCGAAACCGAGTACTTCGATAAACGTGGTGCTGGGCGAATTACCCACTTGCCTGTTGGCATCGACCCGATGTATTACAGCGGCGAAATCGACATACTGGACAAGCTCGCCGAACGAATGGAACTTCGTCGTGCTATGAATGAGGTAAAGCTGAAGACCGAAGGTTACGACCCTAACAGGCCAATTCGCCCCGAAAAACTAGGTAAGATGTTCGCCGAAGAGTTCTATCAGGCGTTTCCTCACGCCAAGGATATAATCGACGATCAACTATACGAATACGATAAGAAAAAGCAGCAAGAAGATTGCGAGCAGGATGATCGCTAGACTTATACCCCGCTTGGCGGTATGTTGTGTTGCTGAAGAAAGGAATTACAGATGAAAATGACAGATGATGCGATGAAGATGCGAAATGGAACCAGTTTCCGGAGCTATATCAATGCCCAGTATGACAAACTGGTTGAACTATTCGGTGAGCCGTTTACCGATACCAATAATCATAAGACGGATGCTGAATGGATCGTCGCTACTCCATACGGCCCAGCCACGATCTACAATTACAAGAATGGCTTCTCATATTTAGGACTTAGCGGATTAAAGCTCGAAGAGATGAATGAGTGGCACGTTGGTGGCAGAAATAAGCAAAGCTACGAGTGGATCGTAGAAAAAATCACTACTGGTTGATATCGTAACTCTGTTGGATGAGATTCATCACATAATCTAAATCAGTAGCGGACGTGACTTCAACTTCATAGTCACCATTGCCCCAATGGCCTATGTGCACAGGTGACTCAACGTCACGAGCAAGTCCCCGCGGGTCATCTAGCGTGCCGGTCTTCATGTTGATATAAAGTTTTAGCTTAGACTTCTTGAAGACGACATCAACAAAGTTTCGTGTCGTTTTGTAGGCTACGTACATCTTCTTTGGATCCTCGATAATTTCCGTATCGATAGCCAAGATCCGCTCTTTCAGTGATGCAAATAGCGCTTTGGTCTCTTCATTTGCCATTGCTAAGTGATACTCAAGTGTGAACGTTTCCTGCAGCTTCTCTGGCTTGCCAGAGTCAGTGGTGAACTTCGGTACGTCTTGCAGCTTCACCTTTTGATAGTTTTCAGTATCCAGTGTTAGCAAACCATCTTCATATAGCTTGTACCGATACAGTTCGATGTTAATAGGCAATAAGTCGGCGGTGTCTGTGTCGAACTTGTTATAACTCTCGGCAACGCAAATCACTCGCGGAGCGGCCCATTGAATAGCTATCGTAATATTCTTTTCATTGCAAAGCTTCTCAAAACTATCTTTATGATCAAGCAGCCAACGAAGATATGACAGGCCCTGGTTGATTACGTTCTCGTTATGCCCCTTTTTGTATTCGATAATGCACGGATTACCTTCGTCATCGATACCAAGCGTATCCATACGCCCACCAAAACTCGTTGAATATTCGCTCGCTAAAAAGTGAACGCCAAGCAGTTCATGAAGACTAGCTTCGAAGATACGCTGAACATCGCGTTCAAGGATTCGTTTGCCGTTTAAGTTTGTGATTGGCTTCAGTCGAGAGGCGTTATTGTTAGATACTTTAAATAAACTCATAATTTCATATATTATCTCACTTTTCGCTAGACTTTACTACTGTTAGGCGGTATGTTGGTGCTTGCAATGGAAACACAAGCACCTCAACTAAAATATTGCCTCTACGCACGAAAATCGTCTGAATCGGACGAACGTCAGGCTATGAGCATTGATTCACAGCTGGCCGAGATGCGAGCCCTCGCAGTAAACGAAGGATTAAACGTCGTCTGCGAGCTACAGGAGAGCCACTCAGCAAAAGACTCAGGCAAACGCCCGGTATATAACCAAATGCTCGCTGGAATCGCGAACGAGGAATATAATGCCGTGCTTACTTGGGCGCCGGATCGGCTCAGTCGAAATGCTGGCGACTTAGGGTCAGTAGTCGACTTGATGGATCAGCACAAGCTACTTCACATACGTACCTATTCACAAACATTTACCAATAGCCCGAATGAGAAATTCCTTCTCATGATCCTCTGCTCACAAGCAAAGCTTGAGAATGACAACAAAAGCATCAATGTAAAGCGTGGCATCCGAACTAAGTGCGAAATGGGGTGGCGACCTGGCACCGCTCCACTCGGCTATATAAATAGATCATTCGGCGGCGTCACTGACATCATCCCTGACCCTGACCGTTCCGATATCATCACCGAGATGTTTCATAAAGCCGCTCAGGGCTGGAGCGGCAGGAGGCTAAAGGCCTGGCTTGATGAGCAAGGTATTACGACCAGAAGTGGACGAACCGTGCCAGTGAGTAGTGTCCTCGCGATGCTTATAAACCCCTTCTACTACGGTGAGTTCCAGTACCCCGAAGGTCCAGGAAATCCATGGTACAAAGGAGCGCATAAACCACTCATTTCCAAGGAGTTGTGGGATGAAGTACAGCAGACACGTGGAGTAAATAAAGGCGTGTGGGGATCGAAGCAGTTTGCCTTCCGCGGTCTACTAAAATGCGGTCGGTGCGGGGCTGAAGTAACGGCACAGGAAAAGATAAAGCTACTCAAGAAAAAAGGCGTGCATAAAAGGTTCGTCTACTATAACTGCACCCGCAAGATAGATCCGAACTGTAAAGAGAAATACATTAACGAAGACGTACTATGCGAGCTACTTGAACCGCTAATCGAAAAACAGGTAAAAAAGATCCGCGTAACCCCTAAACTACAAGCAAAGATAGATCGACACTACGCCGTCGCACAAAATATCCTACATCAGTACGGAGTGGAACGGCCGCCAGCAACTCCGCTCGTCGAATACTCTAGATACGTACTGCGAAGCGGTAGCGAAACAGAAAAAACCGCCTTCGCCAATGGGATCATGAATAAGATAGCCGTAAGGAATGGTGAATTAAAAATCACCCATGAACGGACCGATCCGTAGCAGACGACTAATTTGAGTCGATTCCGTAGAAGGACTTCAGCTTCTTTGCGACACGCGGCGCCAGCTTTCGGGGTATAAACTTAAGCACATTATTAGCCTTATCAATTCTTGAAGGTGGAAGGTTATTGAACCCCGCGTCAATAAGTTTTTGCTCATAACCGAAAGGCATCGCGATCAATGTCTCAAAGGGTGTGCCAGCATCGTAACCACCAATACATCTAAATCCTATCACACCATACCTCTTACGAACTATGAGAGTTACGTCGATCGGCGTCCCATGACCGAATGAGGCACTGCTCTTTATGACAGTAGATCTCTTATAATATGATCTATAGTGTTTTATCAGCGAACGGATCACGACATGCAGTGCAACCGCACGATTAATTAAATCATTTGTTCTTTGCAATTCGTATATTGTCGGGTATCCGGCATCATCAGCAATAGTAACCCCCGACCTGCCAGTACTCTTAATTGCATAGTCACCATGTGCGATTGCATTTCTAAACCTTGCATCGAAAGCCGATTCGAAAGGTTGATATACATTTTCAAAATCCGTTCCCCGCGCAATCGACTTGAGTCTATCGATTTTTTGCTCAACTTTTAGATTTGCAAACTTCTTATTTCTATGGTTTGCAATTATGTAATCTTCGCCCTTCACCGTGTTAACTAGGTTAGCGATAATTTCATAGTGCTCAGAACTCTCAATTAGATGGAGGTAGGTCCACAAGTTGATGTTAAATCCCAATGATCCCCTGAATTTGCGCTGTTGCTTATAAATCTCTTCGAAAACATTCTGCGTATTCTCGAACGGGTCCCATCCATCATCACTCATCCCGCGCATCGCGAGTATCGTCATAATTACGTTAAATTCCGACACATCGAAGGCTTTCTTGAAAAGAGGTTCAAAAACCTCCATGTATTCCTCGACAAATTGAGAGTAGTTATTTGTTACCTGAGCCATATAAAATATCTTATCACTGGTCAAGGAACTCGGTCAGTATTTCGGCTGTCCAGTCGCCCTAGGAGAAACCAGTCAATTTCAGGACTAAACATCAAGGGTGAACACGAAAAAACCGCCCTTTCGGACGGTTCTATCGGTTTCTGTACCTTTTGATAACAATTGGTACTCTTGTCTGACTCAAGGGGTAAATCTGACTTTTGGTCAGGGAACCCGGTCTGGGTATTTACCTGCTGAGTCTGGCTCCGGCGGCTGGATTCGAACCAGCGACCTCGAAGTTAACAGCTTCTTGCGCTACCGCTGCGCCACGCCGGAATAGTGGCACGTTTATTAAAACGCTAGGCCGTATTATACCGCTCTTATCAGGGGTAGTCAAGCGCCTAAAACACCCTCACCCAATTACTCTACTTGCCGGGCATACACCACCACACGGTGATCAAGGGTCTCGCGGTCTTTCACCCATGCGCCGGTGCAGGTCATCAGTGTTAAGCCGCGCGACACGCCCTCGTAGGGCAGTAGCGCAGCACGCATATCAACGCCTGCAAGGGGGGACCGTTTCGGTCTTCACCACCGTGTACTTTACGGTGCTTTTAATAGACTGGTCGTTTTTTGTTCAACAGCCCATTAGTCGTATGCAATAAAGCCTGCTATGCCAGCAACAATAACCGCTATACCAATAACAAAAACCAGGGTGTGTTTCTTCACCCCTACTTCATCTCCCGGGCCAGCTTTATACGCATCGCATCGTAAGCGCTCTCGAACCCAAGCACCTTCAAGGCTCCGATTAACACGTACAGTTCATCAAGCAGCTGGGAGCTTGGGGCACTACGATAACGGCCAAATCGTTCCTCTACCGCATCCACCAGCCATTTTTCCTTGGCGGGGTCAACAGACTTTACTGGTTCACTCGCCGTGTATTGAGACGACACAACCTCTAATGAACGAGCCGAATTATCCCGTTTGCGTACATAGCCCTTGGCAATCAGCCCATCAATATGAATCGCCACTGTCGAGACGGACTTATACCCTAAACCGCTCATAATTTCACGGTAACTTGGGCCGTAGCCATGCTCTTTAATAAATGCATCGACAAAATCAAGCAGTTCTTTTTGTCGCCTGGTAGACCGTTCAGCCATTTAGCGCCTCGCTTTCTTTTTAGGCTTTGTCGTCTTAGCTAGTGGTACCGCTAAAGCAATTGCCGCCATACCCCACCAAATAATCGAGACTGTATCGTCTGCCCACACCGGCAAAACAAAACTCGCCACTGCCAACCCAATACCCGAAGCAAATACTGCTAACGCAAACCATTGCGCCCGCCGCTTCCATAAGGCCTTAAGCACCATAATAGTAATGGCAATGAATAAGGCAAGCCCCAGCCAACCAGTTTCATGGGCAATAAACAAATAGTGGTTCTCGATAATAACACCCTTATCAGACAGAAGCGATGCCGAGCCGGTGCTGCCAATACCCGCTCCAAACGGCTGGCGCAGCAACCGAGCGGTGCCATCTGCTAGCGATTCGGCATGGCCGTCATTTGAGTTAACGTTATTTCCCTGGTTAGGGTCCTCGTGCAGAATAACCTGCGACACAAACGTGGTGTCACGAAATACCACTGCGCCCACACCCACCAGTACTACCAGCACCGCTAGTCCAGCCCATACCCAAACCGACACTTTTTTGCCAAATACCACCACCGCCAGCAACACTACCGCTACAATCGCTGCCAAGAGAGCGCTGCGCGAATAGCTTGCCCACAGCGCCACTACAGAACCAATCACCAAAAAGGCGAGTCCCCAGGCCTCTTTCTTAGCGAGCTGTCGCGGTTTTCGCCACAGCACCGACAATGCCACCGCCAAAACAATAACCGCATACACACCCAGCGGGTTCGGTCCACGCAGCGTACTATTAATACGAATGTAGTCCATATTTTCATCAACCGTCAGGAAGGGTGCTATTGTTGCCTTGCTGTATCCCAAGTACTTCAAAATATCATGTGGCAATACCGTAGCCTGCAATACGGCGAACCCAATCACTACGAAAGCGCCGGCAATAAACACCTTCACAAATAATCCGTAATACTGTGGGAATAACCGTAGGGCTACATATACCAACCCAAAGAAAAGGAAAAAGCGCAAATTTGCCAGTATACCCGCTACTGTCGCCTCGAAGCCGGTGTAAAAGAAGGGGATGAGCACCAAACACAGCGCCGTAAAAGCCGTAATACCGTAAATAATAGGGCTACGAAGGATATCCCACTGCTTACGCCTGTACAAAATAATGCAGCCTATCAGTAAAGCTACGCCCATAAGTATTTCTTTCCACGACTTTACAAGCAGCGAAGCGTCCGGCCACAGTGTTGAAAGCGCCACCGTCAATGGCGCGTGCAATACAATACCCCCGAAAATAACCAGCAAAATAGCAATGTATACTTTTTCGAGTAGCGAAGTGGTTTTAGCCATATCCCCTAGTTTACCCCAGAAAATGGTACAATGAATAGTACTTATGAGCCGCCGAAATTCTAAGCTGTATAGCTTTATCCTTATGCTCGTTGATGCACTAGTGTTGATTGTTTCCTTTGTTATCGCCTACATCGCTCGTGTTCAGTACGACCCACGCCCGCTTCTACATAATATTTACGCCTACGACTACCTGTTTGCGTTCTTACTCATTATCCCCTTCTGGATTGCTATTTTTGGCCTCATTGGCCTGTATCAGCCTAAAACCTATAACCGCCGCCTCATTGAGTGGGGTAAGATCGCGATTGGCTCATTTTTGGGTATTCTTCTTATTATTGGTTGGGAATACGTCAGCACTAAGGAACTATTCCCCGCCCGCTTGGTTGCGGCCTATGCCCTAGTGGCGTCATTTATCCTTATTGTTATTGAGCGCGAAGCAATGCGCTTAGTCCGGACCTTAAGCTACCGCTACGGCCGAGGCGTTCGTCGCGTCCTGCTTATTGGGTCGTCCGATGCCGCCGTGGATATTGCCGAAACCCTAGCCGACACCAAACATAGTGGGCATCGTATCGTCGCTGTGGCTGGGCCAAAACGGCTACTCGGCACTATTGAACATGCTGTACATTTTTCTACCCCCGAGGCGGCTTTAAAAGAAATTGAAGCATTAGGCATCTCAACTATTATTCAAACTGATCTTTACGAGGACACTGCACGCAATCAACACATCCTTGGGGCAGCCCAAGCACAGCACATTGATTATAATTTTATCCCCGGCGAGTCTGAATTTTACTCTGGTAAAAATACTGTTGATGTCTTCCTTGGCTACCCGATGATTACCGTTTACCAAACACCCCTTGTGGGTTGGGGCGCAATTATTAAACGCATTTTTGACCTTGTAGCAGGGTCACTAATTACCCTAGTGTTATCACCCCTCCTCATCGTTATCTTCATCATTAAAAAACTGGTCGATCGTGGCCCGGCATTCTACATCAGCCCTCGACTGAGCCGTTTCTCCGAGCCAATTGGTCTTATCAAATTCCGCAGTATGGGCGCGCAATACGGCAGCCGCGATGCCGCCGATGAATTCCGCAGCATGGGCAGGGAAGACCTAGCATTAGAGTACGAAACCAACCGCAAAGTCGACAACGACCCTCGCGTTACCCGTTTCGGCAATTGGCTGCGCAAAACCTCAATCGACGAGTTGCCTCAAATTTTCAACGTTCTGCGTGGCGATATCAGTTTGGTTGGGCCGCGTCCAATCCTTCCCCAAGAAGTAAAACTCGCTAAAGGCCGCACCGCTCTTCTTCATAGTGTTAAGTCGGGTATGACAGGGCTATGGCAAGTATCTGGGCGTAGCGAGCTGATTTTTGAGGACCGCATTGAACTCGAGCTCTTTTATGCCCAAAACTGGACTTTTTGGCTTGATATTAAAATTCTATTCAAGACATTCTGGGTGGTTGTTCGCGGCAAAGGAGCAAAATAATCATGCCTAGTCGTCGAGCGCCTAAGATAGCTATTATTCATGACTGGCTCACCAACATGGGTGGCGCCGAGCCGCTCGTATTAGAGATTCATAAGCTCTTCCCAAAAGCCCCTATGTATACGTCGGTATTTGACGCCGACAAAATGACCGCCTTTAAAGACATCGACGTACGTACTACCAATCTGCAAACAAAGCTCCCCAAGAAGCTTCGCTTCAAACACATCCTTTGGCCTACCCTGCGCGCCAAAGCCTTTCGCCAACTCGACCTGTCGGAATTCGATATTATTATTTCCAGTTCAAGCGCAGAGGCAAAGGCTATTCGCAAAACCCGGCCTGGGCAAGTCCACATCGCCTATATCCACACCCCGCCTCGTTACTACTGGAGCCACTATGAAGAGTTTAAGAACGAATTTACCTTCGGCCCGTTCACCCCTTTTATTCGTCCAGTCATTCCCTACTTTGTAAAAAAAATGCGCCAACTAGACCTCGAGTCTACTAAAGATATCGACGTCTTTATTGCCAACTCCACTGTTACCCAACAGCGTATTAAAGAGTATTACAATAAGCCAAGTACTATTATTTACCCACCCGTAAACGTCGACCGATTTACCCCGCCGCCAAAAGGTGAACGCTCTGGGTACGTGGTATGGGGGAGGCACGTCCCCTACAAGCGTTTCGACCTTGCTATCAAAGCCGCCAACAAACTGGGTGCTCAGCTTACTATCGCCGGTACCGGCCCCGACACCGAGCGGCTCAAAAGCCTGGCTGGCCCAACCGTTACTTTTGTAGGGCGCATTAGTGACGAAGAACTCGTAAAACTAGCGCAATCGTCGAAAGCTTTTCTTTTCCCAAATGAAGAAGATTTTGGCATTTCAGCCGTGGAAGCATTAGCCGCCGGCACCCCCGTCATCGCCTATAAAAAAGGTGGCGCATTAGACATCGTACAAGACGGCGAAACAGGTGTCTTTTTTGAGAAACAAACTGTTGAGAGCCTCGTGGAAGCTATGCAAAAGTTTGAACAACAGACCACAGAAGACTCACGTGCTTTCCTTCCTGCTACACTTCACCGCAAGGCTAAGCGGTTCGACAGAGGTTTTTTTGCAACAAAAATGCAGAAAATTGTTAGTGACTATACCCCAAAAGACTTATAACTATTCAACAGTGACACTCTTTGCTAAGTTACGAGGCTGATCCACGTCATTACCTCTTGCGACAGCAATATAGTAGGCGAGCAATTGCGACACCACATTAAAAACCATAGGTGTCAGAATCTCTAGTTTTGTTTTTATACGAACAACTTTTTCGGCACTTATTCGCTTGTCGGTGTTGGTAATAACTACAGCATGGGCACCTCTAGCGTTCATTTCAATAAGGTTGCTTTGTGACTTCTCATACAGCCAATTATCTTGCAAGAAATATACTTCAAAGAAACGATCATCAATCAAAGCTATTGGACCATGCTTAAGTTCGCCAGCCGCATACCCCTCGGCTTGAATATATCCGACTTCCTTGAGTTTTAGAGCACCCTCAAGCGCTATAGGGAATTGGGTATCTCGACCAACATATAATGCATGTTCAAAGCGAGCATACTCCTTGGCTATCTTCTTAATTTCGGTTGATGTATTTTCTAAGACCGCTTCAATCTCGCCTGGTAACAGATATAGCTCTTTAACGTAGGTATTTAATGCTTTGACACTCGCTCCTTTGGCCTGCGCGACCATAAGACCAAACATAGTAATAGCAGCGACTTGTGATGTAAAAGCTTTAGTACTTGCCACGCTAATTTCAGCACCAACATGCACGTAAACTCCACCATCAACCTCTCGCGCAATAGTACTCCCAACTGCATTAACAATGCCCAAGCATTTTACACCCCGGCGTTTCAGTTCTTGTAAACAAGCCAGCGTATCGGCGGTCTCTCCAGACTGGGAAACAATCAGCGCAACAGTATTATCGGGCACATGAAAAGATCTATACCGCAACTCGCTGGCTACTTCAGAACGAATAGTGATATCGTCTGTAAATTGTTCGATAAAGTACCCCGCCATCATGCCTGCGTAATAGGCCGTGCCGCAGCCAACAATCATGATGTTACGAATATCTCGCAACTCATCGTCGCTCATGTTGACCCCACCAAGCTTTACACTGTTTGTTTTGACATTAATACGACCACTTAAAGTCGAGCGAAGACTGGCTGGTTGTTCGTATATTTCCTTAAGCAAAAAGTGATCAAAACCTTCTTTTTGAATGGCTTGTAAATCGAGTTCCAATTTCTCTACCTCAGCATCAACCACTTGCGCATCAAGATCATACAACTGAATACCCTCACGACTACACACGCCAATTTCACTGTCGTGTAGGTAAATAACTCGGTCAGTATGACCAACCAGCGCCGAGGCATCACTTGCGATAAAAACCTCACCCTCAGCTATACCTACAATGAGTGGGCTGCCTTTTCGGGCAATAATAATTTCGTTTGGGTCTTTAACACTAAAAAGTGCAATCCCATATGCCCCTACCACCATCTTCAGAGCACCCGTAACAGCCTCAAGGAGCGTGCTTGTATCTTTGTTGAGGTAATCAATTAATGCCGCAAGCACTTCGCTATCAGTATCACTCTTAAAAATATAGTCATGCTTGGCAAGCATGTGCTTTAGATCTTGATAATTCTCAATAATTCCATTGTGTACAAGATAGATATCCCCAACGTGATGTGGGTGTGCGTTACGCTTACTCGGCTCTCCATGGGTTGCCCAACGAGTGTGTCCAATACCTACGGTATCTTTGGTTTTATGTGTCTGCGCCCTGGCTTCTAGTTCGGTAACTTTACCCTTTGACCGCAGGAGGGTAGTTTTTGCATTTTTATCCATAGTTGCAACACCCGCACTATCATAACCTCTATATTCCAGACGCTTTAAGCCACCAATTAAAATTTGCTGCGCTTCTTTATGTCCAATGTATCCGACAATTCCACACATGGGTAGTACCTTTCTTGAGCCCTATCAGACAAGCCCAATACATTCTATTAAAACGTAATCGATATAGAAAATCCATAAAAATATTATAATTTCTTATAAAATCAAAAATTACAACGACTTATCTTTTTTGTTCAAAGAGGTATTTTTTGAAGCAACCGCTTCACCAAAGAGCCAATTAGCAAACAAACCAGAGACACGTATCGATGGCGTATCGACATACCGCTCAAATATATACACCGCTGGAACAAGTACAATGCAAGCGGCAAGTAGCGCAAGCGCTACAGCCAGGCCATAGTACATATGTGAGTGTAGTAGCAAGAATACCCCAGCGGCAACAGTAAAAAGTACCGCCATATGAACAAGGTAGATTGAAAAACTATATTTACCCAATATATATATTCTCTTACTAGCAAAGAAGCTTGATACTCTTCTAAGTGAAATAACTGCAATAAGCACTGCCGTAGCACCCAGTGACAGATACATTATTTGATTTGCGCCAACACTAAGCCACGGTATTTGCAAGGCTGCGTAGATACTTCCTTCTGGAATACTGTAAGGATACCCGCCAAGGAAAAGACCGATTAGTAAAATAAGCACGAGCCAACCTTGAGCCTTGGTTTCAACGAAAGGAAACTTCTTATGGCTATATAGGTCGGCAAGTATCATACCGGTGACAAACGCAAGGTACCAGGTTTGAAAAGTAGCAAATATAAGCAGGCTATATATAGCCCAACGATTTTTAGCCTTTCCAAACAATAAAATGACCGCAAACACCAATAAAGAACCTAGTAGTTCGTAGCGCATTGTCCATAGTACAGGGTTATAAGCCTCTGCACCGAGCGTACCAAAGAAAATATTCCACAGCCCCTCACTAAAAACCTGTTCAATCGAAACAGTTTGCGGCCAAAGGTGCGCCAACCACAACGACCCGGTAATTGTGGCTGTATCATTCTTTAACCAGGATAAACCAAACCCAACGACCAAAAAAGTTATTACAATGGATGAAAAGGCCGGAAGCATAAGACGTAAATACCTTTTCCCAGCTATACGCATAACCAACCCGTCACCCTTACCATTAAAGTAGCCTGTAGACAACACGAAGCCGCTTAGTACAAAGAAGATAGCAACCGCAAATGCACCAGATGTAAATACACTCAAAGGGTTACCGTACATAACGTCCTCTATGCGGGAGTGGTGCAATGCGGACATACCAAGAGTTGTTCCATACACCAATGAAGGATAGAACATACTAAGACCATGGAAAAGAACGACTATAATTGCCGCAACTCCTCTTAAGCCCTCGAGAGCTTGTAACCTCTCACCTTCTTGCACACTCATGCAAGAATTATTCTACAGTAGACGCCGCTTAAGACAAAGGTCTACCTGATGACCGCTAGAATCGTTTCAAGTCGATGAACAGTATCTTCCCATTTGTCGACATCTAGACAGTCAATACCAAAAGCCTTAACAGGATAGTCATTGCCACCTTCTTGAAGACGGTCTCCAAAAAAGAGAATATCATCTTTACTAATATCAATTGCATCAATTAATTTTTGCATGCCATATGCTTTATCAATACCCTCTCTGGTAACATCAATTGAAGTTGAGCCACCAGCGCGCACCTCTAAGCCAGGCAGCGACCGTGAAGCAAGGTCACGCAAAGCAGCCTTTTTGGTCCCCTCTGGGTCCCAGGCATACTTATCTTCCGGTGTTGCTTTTTGTCCTAAAGCCGAGAAAGTAATTTGACTACCACGATCTTCAATAATATCACCAGCCGGGTGTGCCTCCCATAGACCTAACTCTTTTGCAGATACTTCGAGTACATCAATAACTTGCTGTTTCTGTTCATCCGTAAGATCCTCCGCATACTGCAGCTGCCATTCATCGTCGAGTTCATCATAGCGATAGTACCTGGTTCCACAAGTAGGCATTAGGTGGAGTCGATTCAACTTGTGAGGCTCAATGTGCAAACGATCAACAACTTGAGTTTTGAATTGTTCAAACTTTCCACCAGAAATAATACAAACTTCAAAATGCTCTAGTATGTTACCAAGTGTTTCAGCCATTTGGTCACTAATAGGAGATTTAGTAATAGCTAACGTGTCATCAAGATCAAAGGCAAGAACTTTTTTCATTTTTTACTCTCCTTTGTCAGCTTTAATTTGCGCCACAGCATCTTTTACTTTTTGGCTTAAGTCCTTACGAGCTACAAGTATGCCGTTTGGTGTATTGATAACAACAATATTGTCGAGTCCAATTGTTACAACAGGTTTTTCTTCATCGTTTTGAACATAAATATTTTCACTATCAATAGTGTAAATAGCTTTTCCTTTTGTGAAATTGCCGTTCTCGTCAGAACTATTAGCTTCGTGAAGATCTTTAAACGAACCTATATCCATCCAGTCAAAACTTGCCGGCACGACGGCTAGGTTTTGCGAGCGCTCAGCTAAGGAATAGTCAATAACAAGTTCAGGGAAAGACAGATAGGTTTGATTGTATTCTTCGGATAAGGGAGCGTGGATGGCAGCTAGTCGGTCGTAACTCTCTTGAAGGTCAGTTGCAACCGCACGGATTTCCGACAGGAAGGTGTCGACCGACCCTACAAAGTACCCGCAATTCCAGAGATAATTACCAGCCTGAAGATACTCTTGCGCAGTAGTAAAGTCAGGCTTTTCTTTAAACGACTCTATACTGTACGCACCAGTACCTTGCAACTCACCATCACGTTCGATATACCCAAAGCCCGTGGCCGGGAAGGTTGGTTCGATACCAATAAGAGTTACCTTATGTGTTTCGGATGAAGCCTTAGCGGCAGTCTGGAGTGATTTTACATACCCTTCAACATCGCGAATATTGTGATCCGAGTGTACAAATGCAACCGGCTCATTATGGCTATGATTACGGGAAATAATATCGAGAGCGAAAACAATACAGTTACCCGTGCCACGACGACCAGGCTCAATTAAGAAATGGTCCTCGGCTAATTCAGGGAGTTGGTCTTTTACATGATGAGCATGGCTTGCTTCGGTAACCACATATACCGTTTCACCTACGCGAACAGCGCGGTCATAGGCGGATTGCAGCAAACTTCGTTCACCAGTTAATTTTAATAGATGCTTCGGGTAGTCACTCGTTGAGAGGGGCCACAGGCGGGTGCCAGAGCCACCGGCAATTATTACAGTAATCATAAAACCATTATAGCATTACAATTACCTGTTTAAAGTTAGGCAAAATACCTTTATACTACAAGGGATATAATAGTTTGGAGAGTCCTATGTTAATTTCAGTTGTCGTCCCGCTTTACAACGAGTCGGAAGGAATTGAAACATTTCACAGCAAACATCTAGCGCCCGCCTTAAAAAAACAAACCGGGTTATCTTTTGAAGTTATATACGTCAACGACGGAAGTAGCGATGATACTCTTAGTAAAGTCCATAAAATTGCTAAAGAAGACTTGTCTGTTCGCGTTATTAACCTATCAAGAAACTTTGGCAAAGAAATCGCAACCACTGCTGGCATTTTTCATGCTAATGGAGATGCACTTGTAATCATGGACGGAGACGGGCAGCACCCGCCTGAAAAAATAGGTGAATTTATCGCTCATTGGCAAAAGGGTGCTCAAGTTGTGGTCGGAATACGCTCGAGCAACGAAAAAGAGGGTGTTGTAAAGAAGTACGGCTCAAAACTCTTTTACAAACTATTTAATGCAACAGCCGGCCATGAAATTATACCAAGATCAACCGACTACCGTTTGATCGACAAAGTTGTCCAGCAAGAGTTTATAAGTTTTGACGAACGCAACCGTATAACCCGTGGGCTTATAGACTGGCTTGGATTCGATAAAGAATATGTTGTTTTCCAATCCCCCGAGCGTATTGCCGGCTCAGCATCATACTCGATCAACCAGTTATTCAAATTAGCTTTTAATAGTTTCGTCTCTTTGTCTCTTCGTCCCCTGTTTTTGGTTGGGTGGGCCGGCGCTTTCATTACCCTTGCATCACTCATTTTAGGTATAAGTGTCTTTATAGAACAATTTATCTTAGGTGATCCTTTAAAACTAAACATTACTGGCTCTGCCCTGCTGGGGATATTTATTTCATTTCTTGTTGGTATCGTTCTTGTGTCACAAGGTATCATTGCTGTTTATCTTTCGCACGTACATGGTCAAACCCAGGCTCGACCTTTATTCGTCATAAATCCAAAAGGATCAATTAAGGTTAATGAAGAACGCAAAAAGGCTACTAAGAAACGCTCGTAACTCACAGTTCATCCGCTACATTTTTGTTGGCGGTACGTCATACATCCTTGAAATTGGGTTACTGGCATATTTAGAATATGGGCTATACATCCCTACTGTTGTGTCGGTCAGTATTAGTTTCTGGTTTGGGTTCCTGGTTGCTTTTGTGTTACAAAAAATAGTTACGTTTGAAGACCGTCAGCGCTCTGTAAAGAAAATAGCATGGCAAAGCATAAGTTACGCACTTCTTGTTGCTTTCAATTTCATATTTACTCTGGTATTTGTTCAGCTATGTAGTCCAGTTGCAGGAGTGCTCATTGCTCGAACCATCGCCCTTGTGATTACAACAATATGGAATTATGTGGTTTATTCTAAGGTGATTTTCAAGTAGGGTCATATATTAGGAAATATGACAATTTCCTGCTATTTTTATAGTATAATAGTGTACATAAGCATAAGCTGGTTACACAAAAATGAAAACGAACAACAACCCTTCTCGCAAGAGCTCAAAAAAAATACTCATTATCGTTACGGCGATCATTATTCTTCTGGGTGCTGGCACGGCTGTATATGCCTATGTGTCTAATAATCAAGAAACCCGATCCCAAACCGAGTCTAAACCCCAAGTAAATCTTGATACTAACACAAGCACAGCTACAAATGTAGACACAAAGCCAGACACCAATGATTCGCAACCATCCGACACTACAACACCGAAGGACCAACTGCCAGCTTCGATTACATCTTCCGGTGTTTCAGATGGATCAGTGCAGGTACGAGTGCTCATCGGAGAAGTAGTCGGCACAGGAGACTGTACATTTACTGCCACACAAGGCCAAAAACAGGTTGTAAAGACCGCCAAAATCCAGCCCCTTGCAAGTAGCTCAACATGTCAAGGATTCACTATACCAACAACTGAATTTACAAGCGGCGACTGGTCGTTTACTATTGATATTTCAACCGACGCCAAAGCGGCTCACTTAACAGGAACTTTCAGGGTATAGGTACCATGGGAACACTCAAGTTACGGAGAAATAAGAGAATCATCTTCTTGATTGCTCTAGTTTTTTCTATAAGCTCTATTGCTTCAGGTTTTTCATTATACCTTAGCCATAAAGTCGATGCAGCAGAAGCTTCCTGGAATCCAGGGCGCATTATTGACGATGCCGTCTTTACTGACTACAACTCTATGACAGCAGATCAAATTCAGCTCTTTCTTAAAAGCAAAGTACCTAAGTGTGATAACTGGGCAACAGGTGGTAGCACCACAACAGCAAGGCGTGACTATGTCAGAAGCAAGGGCTTTGATGTACCCCTTACTTGTATAGCCGACTTTAATGAGAATGGTAAGAGCGCGGCACAAATTATTTATGACACTGCTCAGGAATTTAAGATTAGCCCAAAGGTACTCCTTGTTCTTATCCAAAAAGAACAAGGTCTCATAACCGATGACTGGCCATTACCAACACAGTACAGAAGTGCCACTGGCTACGGCTGTCCCGACAGTACCCCTGGGGTATGCGATGGCCAGTACTACGGATTTACCAACCAAGTAAGGTGGGCCTCTAAAATGTTTAGGGCAATTATGAATAATTCCCCTACTTGGTACACGCCATACATTTTAGGCTCTAATGTTATACAATATAACCCTTCAAGTAGCTGTGGAAGTTCAACGGTTATTATAGAGAACCGGGCCACACAAGCACTTTACAACTACACCCCCTACCAACCCAATGATGCAGCCCTAGCTGCACAAATGGGAACGACGGTTAATTGTGGTGCTTATGGAAACTTAAATTTTTATCGTTACTTTACAAACTGGTTTGGCAATCCACTTGATACATCCGAGGATAAGTTTGAGGGTGTTTCTTCACGAACAGAAACTATAAGTTACGGCACAAGCACCTATAGCTTCTACTACGATAAAATTAACCGAAACATTTCATATGTCAAAATGGACGCGAATGGTACATCTAGCGACATAATGCTCGACGGAAGTAGCTCGAGTGGCGGAAGGATTATGGCTGACGTTGGTGAGGGCCTGACAGCATTAGAGTATGGAGGATCGCTTCAAGTATTCTACTACGATCGTACAAACGGTGATTTGCGTCACGCTTGGATGACCAATGGTAGTTGGCAATTTGAGACACTCGACGGAGGCGGTTCGGGTTCAATATCAAAATATAGTGGATCGGCAGGTATGAATCCGTCAGCGGTTGTGTATCAAGATTCTCTCCAGCTCTACTACTACGACAAGTCTAACGGCAACTTACGTCATGCTTGGGCTAATGCAACTGGTTGGCACTTCGAGAATCTAGACGGC